>NZ_KB898992.1:0-441689 GCF_000377965.1 Streptomyces sp. CNB091 | reverse complement strand
GCGACCGATGTGGAGGCCGGTGACCAGGGGCCGGTGGCGACGCAGGCGGCGTTCGCCGCGTCGTTCACGACGAAGTCCCGGGTGTCCCGGGGTGTTCCGGTGATCACGGTGAAGCCGAACTCGGCGCCCGTGGAGCCGGGTGCTGCGGCGGGTACGGTCGAGGCCCTGTCGGTGTCGTTCGGTGAGGCGGCGACGGGTACGAGGGTGACGTCGCGGACGGCGCGTGAGTCGACGGGCCGCCCGGAGCTGACGGAGGCGGCGATCGTGGTCTCCGGTGGCCGTGGGGTCAACGGTGCGGAGAACTTCTCGCTGATCGAGGCGCTGGCCGACAGTCTGGGTGCGGCGGTGGGTGCGTCGCGTGCGGCGGTCGACGCGGGCTGGTACCCGCACACCTCCCAGGTCGGGCAGACGGGCAAGTCGGTCTCGCCGCAGCTGTACATCGCTTCGGGTATCTCCGGGGCGATCCAGCACCGGGCGGGGATGCAGACCTCGAAGACGATCGTCGCGGTCAACAAGGACGCCGAGGCCCCGATCTTCGAACTCGTCGACTACGGCGTCGTCGGCGACCTCTTCACGGTCGTGCCCCAGCTCACCGAAGAGATCAACACCCGCAAGGGCTGACCCCTCCTCGGAACACCCCGCCCCGGGCCGCACGGTGAACCCCACCGCGCGGCCCGCGGCCGTTCCGGGCGACCATTGACGCAGGTCGAGTGGCCTTATAACTTCACTATACGGATTGTTGATTCCGGTAAGCGGAAACAGCGAGAGTGTGGAGGGTATGGTCATGGGTCAGCAGGAGAAGGTGGCAACGAGCCTCGCCGGTGCGGTCAGCGAGAAGATCAGCGCCTCCCTCACGGCGGTCGACGCGGAACTCGCCCGCCGTTACCCGGGTGACCCCGGCACCCGCCAGCCCGTGCACACCGTCTACGTACCCGGCGACGTCTTCGAGCCCGGCACTCTGCGCTCCTGGGGCGACCAGGCGCTGGCCGCCCTCGACGAACACGCCCCCGACGCCGCTTCGTTCGCCGCCGTCCTCGGCATCCCCGAGGAACTGGCGGGGCCCGTCCACGACCGGGTACGCGCCAAGCTGGAGCGCGAGCCCGTCGAGGATCTGCGCATCGACTTCGAGGACGGCTACGGCCCCCGCCCGGACGCCGAGGAGGACGAGGCCGCCGCCCGCGCCGCCCGCCTGGTCTCCGCGGCGTACGCGAACGGCACGGCGGCCCCCTACATGGGCATCCGGATGAAGTGCATGGAGGCCGGCGTCCGTGACCGGGGCATCCGCACCACGGACGTCTTCCTCAGCGGTCTGATGGCGGCCGGCGGCCTGCCCGAAGGGCTCGTGCTGACCCTCCCGAAGGTGACGTACCCCGAGCAGGTCACCGCCTTCGTCCAGCTCCTGGAAGCCTTCGAGAAGGCGCACGGCCTCGACGCCGGACGCATCGGCTTCGAGATCCAGATCGAGACCAGCCAGTCGATCCTCGCCGCCGACGGGACCGCCGCGGTGGCCCGCATGATCGACGCCGCGCGGGGCCGGGCGACCGGGCTGCACTACGGCACCTTCGACTACAGCGCCTGTGTCGGGGTCAGCGCCGCCTACCAGGCCAGCGACCACCCGGCGGCCGACCACGCCAAGGCCGTCATGCAGGTCGCCGCCGCGGGCACCGGCGTACGCGTCTCCGACGGCTCGACCAACGTCCTGCCCGTGGGCCCGGCCGACCGGGTCCACGAGGCCTGGCGGCTCCACTACGGCCTCACCCGCCGCGCTCTGGCCCGTGCGTACTACCAGGGCTGGGACATGCACCCCGGCCACCTGCCGACGCGCTACGCCGCGGTCTACGCCTTCTACCGGGAGGGCCTGGAGCCGGCCGCCGCCCGGCTCGCCGCCTATGTGGCCAAGGCCGGCGGCGACGTCATGGACGAGCCCGCCACCGCCAAGGCCCTCGGCGGCTACCTGCTGCGCGGCATCGACTGCGGCGCGCTCGACACCGCAGAGGTGGCCCGGCTGACCGGCCTGACCCGCACGGACCTGGAAGCCTTCGCCTCGCCGCGCCGGGGCGACCTGACGGTCACGGCTCCGTAAGGGCGTCAGCGGGTTTCGCGCCCCGGCGGGACGGTCCCTCCCGCCGGGGCGCTCCGGTGTGCCCGGTCGCCGTGAACGATCCTCCGGGACGTGTCCTGGGTCCTGTCGTCAGACTGCCGTCGTCGAACTGCCGTCGTCGCCCTTCCGGCGACGGGAGTCTGACGACAGGACCCGGGGGGCCGGGGCCCGGCCCGTCCTCAGGCGTCCCGGCGTGCGGCCGCCCCGCCGCGGGCGCGGTAGGCGCGCATCTTGTGCCGTGCGCCGCACACGTCCATGTCGCACCAGAGACCGTTCGACGACGGGGCCCGGTCGTAGAAGACCCAGCGGCACTCCGGGGCCGCGCAGGCCTTGAGGCGGGTGGCGTGACGCCCGGTCAGGCCGTGCGCCAAGAGGGCTTCGAGCACTGGGCGTACCACCTCCGCCACCGCCCCGCCCGAGGTCGGCCGCAGGGCGAGCGTGCCGTCGGGGCGCACGGCGGGAGCGCCCGCCACCGCGGCGATGAGCCGGTTGAGAGCGTCGACCGCCTCCGGTGAGGTCCGCTCGACCAGAAAGGCCCGCACGGTCTCCCGCGCCTCCGTTAGTGAGGTCAGCTCTCCTTGATCGGCCGGTGCCGGGAAGCCGCGCGCGCCGAGCCACCGGGCAGCCGTCTCCGGCCGGGCGAGACCGTCCTCGTCGTGGAGATGAGTGGCCGTGTTGCAGAAGTCCTCGACCAGTTCGAGCTCCGCGGGCGCAGGGTTCCGTCGCATGATCACCACTTTATCAAGGTTACTGACAATGCGCCTTAGCTGGTAACGTCGATGGTCCGGCAGGGGTCTCCCTCCCAACCGCACGCCAGGAGGCGCACCATGAACGGCAAGCTGACCAGGACGTTCGAGACTCCGGACGGGGCGGTCCGCTGGGACGTGCTGGGGGAGGGGGAGCCGGTCGTCCTGCTGCACGGCACCCCGTTCTCCTCGCTCATCTGGCGCGACATCGCCCCGGCCCTCGCCCGCGATCACCGCGTCCACCTCTGGGACCTGCTCGGGTTCGGACAGTCGGAGCAGCGTGACGGGCAGGACATCGGCCCGGCGGCGCAGGCGAAGGTCTTCACCCGGCTCCTGGAGCACTGGGGGCTGGAGCGCCCGCGCGTGATCGCCCACGACATCGGCGGAGCCGTGGCCCTGCGGGCGCTGCTCCTGCACGGCGCGCGGTACGCGGACCTCACCCTGGTGGACGCGGTGGCCTGCGGGGAGTGGGGCACCGGGCTCTTCCGGCTCATCAGGGGGAACGCGCACCTCTTCGAGCAACTCCCCGGCTACGCCCACGAGGCGCTGGTCGAGAGCCATCTGCGCCACGCGACGCACACCGGCTACCGGGCGGACGTCCTGTCCGCCCATGTCGATCCGTGGCGCGGTGAGCGCGGCCGGGCCGCGTACTACCGCCAGTACCGGCAGGCCGAACAGGCCGCGACCGACGAGTTCCAGCACCTGCTGGGGGACGTTCTGGTGCCGACCCGGATCATCTGGGGGCGTGAGGACCGGTTCCTGCCGGCGCCCTTCGCCGAGCAGCTGCACGCGCTGATCCCGCACTCCGAACTGCACTGGATCGAGGGCGCGGGCCATACGGTGCAGGAGGACGCCCCCGCACAGCTGCTGGCCCTGCTGACCAGGGAATTCCGGCAGGCCGGCGCCGGGGTCTGACCACGCTCCGGCGGGCGCCGTCCCGGCGTGCGGTCCTCACACCCCCGTGAGGCGGTGCGGCGCCCTCGGGGCGGCCGCGCCCGACGGGCCTCAGGCGGGGGGCAGTTCGCCCGAGCCGCGAGGGATCAGCGTCGTCGGCAGTTCCACCCGTGCCGTGGCGTGGTCCGCCCCGTCGAGGCGGCGGAAGAGGTGCTCGGCGGCGGTCCTGCCGACCGCCGCGGCGTCCTGCGAGATCACGGTGATGCCGAGCAGGTCGGCCAGCTCGATGTCGTCGAACCCGACGAGCGCCACCGGCCGCTCCCGCTCCGCGATCACCCGGACCGCCGTCACCGTCACCCGGTTGTTGCCCGCGAACAGCGCGGTGACCGGCTCGGGGCCGGAGAGCATCTCCTCGGCGGCGGCCCGCACGCGCTCCGGCTCGGTGGAGCCGAGGGAGACCCAGCCGTCCTCGACGGTGATGCCCGCGTCCCGCATGGCGACGTGATAGCCGCGCAGTCGCTCGGTGGCCGTGTGGATCCGCGGCTGGTCGCCGATGAACCCGATCCTGCGGTGGCCGTGCGCGATGAGGTGGGCCACGCCCTCCCTGGCCCCGCCGAAGCTGTCGGAGAGCACCATGTCGACGTCCACGTGGCCCGCCGGGCGGTCCACGAAGACCGTGGCGATGCCCGCCTTGATCTCCGGCTCCAGATAACGGTGGTCGTCGCCCGCCGGGATCACGATCAGGCCGTCCACCCGGCGGGCGCACAGCGCCAGCACCAACTCCTGCTCCCGCTCCGGGTCCTCGGCGCTGGAACCGTTGATCAGCAGCGCGCCGTGTGCGCGGGCGACCTCCTCCACCGCGCGGCTCAGCGGACCGTAGAACGGGTCCGCCAGATCCTCCAGGACCAGTCCGATGGATGCCGTACGGCCCTTGCGCAGCACGCGGGCGCTGTCGTTGCGGCGGAAGCCGAGCGCGTCGATCGCCTCCTGCACGCGGCGCTCGGTGTCCGGTGTGACGCCGGGCTCGCTGTTCACCACCCGGGAGACCGTCTTCAGGCCGACTCCGGCGCGGGCCGCCACGTCCTTCATGGTCGGCCGGTTGCCGTAGCGGGTCTCGGAATGACGGGCGGTCCGGTCCACGTGCGCTGTCCTGTCGTCGGATTACGGGCGGGCTGCGGTGCTCCGGCCGGCGCCGAGCGGGGTCCGGTGCGGCGCCGCGGGGGTGATCGGAGGCTGTGGCGTCGAGCATAGGCCCTGGACAACGTTGTCAACAGAATGGAGACTGTGCAGACTGTGGACGGAACCCGCAGGTCCCGCCCCTTCACCGATCCGGAGAGCCCACACCGATGCATACCGACCTCGTCGCCGCGCTCGACATCGGCGGCACCAAGATCGCCGGCGCGCTGGTGGACGGTGACGGATCCCTCCTCGTACGGGCGCAGCGGCCGACGCCCGCCCGGGAGGGCGCCGAGGTGGTCATGGGCGCCGTGGACCAGGTGCTGGGCGAGCTGATGGCCTCGCCGCTGTGGGGTCGCGCCGGCTCCGTCGGCATCGGCAGCGCCGGTCCGGTGGATGCCGCCGCCGGCACGGTCAGCCCGGTCAACATCCCCGGCTGGCGGGACTTCCCGCTGGTGGAGCGCGTGCACAAGACGGCGGGCGGACTGCCGGTCGCCCTGGTCGGCGACGGGGTCGCGATGACGGCCGCCGAACACTGGCTCGGCGCGGCCCGGGGCTACGACAACGCGCTGTGCCTCGTCGTGTCGACGGGCGTCGGCGGCGGCCTCGTCCTCGGCGGCACCCCGCGGTCCGGCCCCTCGGGCAACGCCGGGCACATCGGCCACATCAGCGTCGACCTGGACGGAGACCCGTGCCCCTGCGGTGCGCGCGGCTGCGTCGAGGGCATCGCCAGCGGCCCCAACATCGCCCGCCGCGCGCTGGAGAACGGCTGGCGGCCCGGCCTCGACGGCGACGCGACGGCCGCCGCGGTGGCCGTCTCCGCCCGTGCCGGAGATCCGGTCGCCATCGCCTCCTACGAGCGTGCCGCCCAGGCGCTGGCGGCCGGCATCGCCGCCACCGCCACCCTGGCGGACCTCGACATCGCGGTGGTCGGCGGGGGAGTGGCCGGGGCCGGCGACGTGCTCTTCGTACCGCTGCGCCGCAGCCTGCGCGACTACGCCACGCTCTCCTACCTCCGGCGGCTGACCGTGGCGCCCGCGGTGATGGGCACCGACGCGGGTCTGGTCGGGGCCGCGGCGGCGGCCATCGCGCTTCGCCAGGAGTCTGATGAAGATGTGAAAACGCGCCCGGCTTGCACCGATTCAACCCGATTGACATTTACTGACAATCTGGGGTGAATCGGTCGACCGGAGCAAGATCTTCACGAGTCTTCCAGCGCCCCCGGCAACAGCTTCCGGGGGGCGCCCGGTTCGTCAGGCCGGGCGCCCCCGGGTCACATTCCGAGCGCCCTGCCCGGCCTCCAGTAGCTCCGGACGACCGCATCCGGTCAACGCCGTCGCCGCCGCGGGGTTTCCGCGGCAGGGTGTTGCGGGCAAGCCACAGGGGGCTACGGAAGAGGGGGAACCGTGATCGTCTGGATCAACGGTGCGTTCAGTGCGGGCAAGACCAGCGCCGCGGTCGAACTGATCGATCTGATCCCGAACAGCACGCTGTACGACCCGGAGGTCACCGGCGCGGGGCTGCGCGGTCTGCTGCCGCAGAAGAGGCTCGCCGAGGTCGACGACTTCCAGGACCTGCCGATCTGGCGGCGGCTCGTGGTGGACACGGCGGCGGCGCTGCTCGCCGAGGTGCCCGGGGTGCTGGTGGTGCCGATGACCCTGCTGCGGCAGGAGTACCGCGACGAGATCTTCGGAGGGCTCGCCTCCCGGCGCATTCCCGTGCGGCATGTGGCGCTCTCACCTGAGGAAACGATCCTGCGTAGCCGGATCACGGGCCGGGAGGAGTTTCCCGGCGACGAGGAGCAGAGCGAGCGCGTGCGCCGGTGGGCGTACGAGCACATCGGCCCGTACCGCGACGCCCTCGACTGGATCACCGAGGACGCGCATGTGGTCGACAACAGCGCCCTCACGCCCCGTCAGACCGCCGAGCTGATCGCGGACGCCGTGCGCACGGGGAACGCCGCGCCGTGCCCGATCGTCCAGAGTCCGGAGCCGACCGCCGAGACGGTGGCCGCCGGGGTACTGCTCTTCGACGAGCAAGACCGGGTGCTGCTCGTCGACCCGACGTACAAACCGGGGTGGGAGTTCCCCGGCGGGGTGGTGGAGGCGGGCGAGGCTCCCGCGCAGGCCGGGATACGTGAGGTCGCCGAGGAGATAGGCCTCCGCCTCGACCGGGTTCCCACCCTGCTGCTCGTCGACTGGGAGTCGCCCTGCCCGCCCGGCTACGGCGGGCTGCGCTTCCTCTTCGACGGCGGCCTGGTGCGCTCCGAGGACGCGGGCCGGCTGCTGCTGCCCGGCTCCGAGCTGCGCGGCTGGCGCTTCGTCACCGAGGGGGAGGCCGCGGGGATGCTGCCGCCCACCCGGTACGAGCGGCTGCGCTGGGCCCTGCGGGCGCGCGAGCGGTCGACGGTGCTGAACCTGGAGGCGGGGGTGCCGGTGGGCTGAGCGGCGCCCGTTCGCCGCTCACGCGCCGTTCGCCGCCGCGTCCATCGCCGCGGCCGCGTTCTCGGTGAGCGGGTCGCCGTGACCGAAGCAGACGGTACGGGGCGCGAGCGCGGCCAGTCGCCGGAACGTGGCCGCGGCCCCGGCCCGGTCCACGTTGAACACGCCGAGCATCACCCGCCGCTCCACGGAGGCGACGGTGTCCCCGGTGAACAGCACACCGTGGCGCGGCAGATGGAGCGCGATGGAGCCCGCCGTGTGACCGGGGGCGTGGACCACCCGTGCCCCGTCCCCGAACGGCAGCACCTCGCCGCCGGTCACCTCGCGGTCGACCCGGGTGGGCGGAGCCTCGGGGCAGGTCAGCCCGTGCTCCCACAGCGGCAGTTCCCAGTCCAGCAGGTCCGGCTCCGGTACGGGACGCTCGCCCCGCACCACCGGGGCGTCCAGCGCGTGGGCGATGATCTCGGCGCCGTGCCGGTCCGCCAGCTCCCGCGCGGCCCCGTAGTGGTCGCGGTGGCCATGGGTGATGACGATGCGCCGGATCCCGGCAGGGGCGAGGCCGAGCGTGCGGATCGCGTCCTCGATCGAGGCGGCCGACTCGACGTCACCCGCGTCGATCAAAGTCAGCCCCGTCCCGTCGTGCCAGAGATAGGCCTGACCGATCCGGAAACGGAACATGTGCAACTGGGGGAGTACCTCGACGAGATCCATGCGGCGAACGTACGCAGTGGCGGACGTCCGCCGCACGGATCTACGCTCCGGGCGACTTCGCCGAGGGCGTAGCGGCGCCCCGGGCCGCCCCGGGGGCGCCTCAGGAGGTCAGACCTTCTTCGACGCCGCGTAGTTCCGCAGGAACAGCGCCTCGGCGACCGACATCCGCTCCAGCTCCTCCGGCGACACGCTCTCGTTCACCGCGTGGATCTGCGCCTCGGGCTCGCTCAGCCCGATCAGCAGGATCTCCGCCTCCGGGTAGAGGCCCGCCAGCGTGTTGCACAGCGGGATGGAGCCGCCCATCCCGGAGGACTGCATCTCCTGGCCCGGGTACGCGTCCCGCATCGCGTCCGCCATCGCCGTGTACGCCGGGCTGGTCATGTCCGCGCGGAACGGCTGGCCCTGGCCCACCTGTTCCACCCGCACCCGCGCACCCCAGGGGGCGCGGGACTCCAGGTGGGCGGTGAGCAGCTTCGTCGCCTCGGCGGCGTCCTGGCCCGGCGGCACCCGCAGGCTGATCTGCGCCCGCGCGCTCGCCTGCACGGACGGCGTCGCGCCGACGACCGGCGGGCAGTCGATGCCGATGACGGTGACGGCGGGGCGGGCCCAGATCCGGTCGGCGACCGTGCCGGTGCCGATCAGCTCCACCCCGTCCAGCACCTTGGCGTCCTGCCGGAACTCCGCCTCCGGGTACTGGAGCCCGTCCCAGTCGGCGTCGCCGGTCAGGCCGTCGACCGTGGTCGTCCCGTCCTCGGCGCGCAGCGAGGCCAGCAGCTGGATCATCGCGGCCAGCGCGTCCGGGGCCGCGCCGCCGAACTGCCCCGAGTGCAGGTTCCCCTCAAGGGTGTCCAACCGCACCCGCAGCATCGTCATCCCGCGCAGCGTCGCGGTGACCGTCGGCAGCCCGACCCGGAAGTTCCCGGTGTCGCCGATGACGATCGTGTCGGCCGCCAGCAGCTCCGGGTGCGCTTCCGCGTACCGCTCCAGACCGCCGGTGCCCTGCTCCTCGGATCCCTCGGCGATCACCTTCACCGAGACCGGGACGCCGCCGTCCGCCTTGAGGGCGCGCAACGCGAGCAGGTGCATGATGAACCCGCCCTTGCAGTCGGCCGCGCCCCGGCCGAACCAGCGGCCGTCGCGCTCGGTCAGTTCGAACGGCGGGGAGACCCACGCCGACTCGTCCAACGGCGGCTGCACGTCGTAGTGCGCGTAGAGCAGCACGGTCGGCGCGTCGGCCGGACCGGGCAGGAACCCGTAGACGGACTGCGTCCCGTCAGGGGTGTCCAGCAGGGCGACGTCCGTGAACTCCTCGGCGCGCAGCGCGTCGGCGACCCACTGCGCCGCGCCCTCGCACTCGCTCCTCGGGAATACCGCCGGGTCCGCCACCGACTGGAACGCCACCAGCTCGGCCAGCTCCTCCCGGGCGCGGGGCATCAGCGAGGCGACGGTCTCGGGAATCGGACGGGCGGTCATGGGCACGCTCCTCGTGGGTGCGACGTTATGGGTAGGGCGCGGTGTGTACGCGACCGTGTGCGACGCCGTCGGTGAGGCGACGCGTGTACGACGAAATCATGGCCGATCCTCCCACAGGAGGGCTGGGCCGGAACGCGCCGTAGGATGCCGTGAGCAGCTTGGGGCCACTGGTCGGATCAGGAGCAGAAGCACATCGTGAGCAGCGAGAACGCAGACGCCGGACGTGAGCCGGAAGAGTCGTCCGTGTGGGATGTCGTCGTGGTCGGCGCCGGACCGGCCGGCGCATCGGCGGCGTACGCGGCAGCCGTGGCGGGCCGAAGAGTCCTGCTGCTGGAGAAAGCGGAACTGCCGCGCTACAAGACCTGCGGCGGGGGGATCATCGGGTTCTCGCGGGACTCCCTGCCGCCGGGGTTCGAACTGCCCCTGAAGGACCGCATCCACGCGGTCACCTTCTCGCTCAACGGCAAACTGACGCGCACCCGCCGTTCCCGGCGCATGCTCTTCGGGCTCATCAACCGCTCGGAGTTCGACGCCGGTCTGGTCGAGGAGGCGCAGAAGGCCGGGGCCGAACTGCGCACCGGGGCATCGGTGGTGCGGGTCGAGCAGCACGGTCCGGCCGTGCCCGACCGGCGGACGGTCGCCGTGGTGCTGGCCGGTGGCGAGACGGTGCTCGCGCGGGCGGTCGTCGGCGCGGACGGCAGCGCGGGCCGGATAGGAGCCCATGTCGGGGTGAAGCTCGACCAGGTCGACCTCGGCCTGGAGGCGGAGATCCCGGTCCCGGCCACCGTCGCGGAGGACTGGGCGGGCCGGGTGCTCATCGACTGGGGCCCGATGCCCGGCAGTTACGGCTGGGTGTTCCCCAAGGGGGACACGCTCACCGTGGGCGTCATCTCGGCGCGCGGCGACGGCGCGGGCACCAAGCGGTATCTGGAGGACTTCATCGCCCGCCTCGGCCTCGCCGGGTTCGAGCCGGCCGTCTCCTCGGGCCATCTCACCCGCTGCCGCAGCGACGACTCGCCGCTCTCCCGCGGCCGGGTCGTGGTCTGCGGGGACGCGGCCGGACTGCTGGAGCCGTGGACCCGCGAGGGCATCTCCTTCGCGCTGCGCTCGGGCCGGCTCGCGGGGGAGTGGGCGGTCAGGATCGCCGAGTCGCACGACGCGGTGGACGCTCGCCGTCAGGCCCTCAACTACGCCTTCGCCATCAAGGCCGGTCTCGGCGTCGAGATGGGCGTCGGCCGTCGCATGCTCAAGCTGTTCGAGCGCCGCCCGGGGATGCTGCACGCGGTGCTGACCGGCGTCCGCCCGGCGTGGAAGGCGTTCGCCGGGGTCACCCGGGGGACGACGTCGCTGGCCGAGCTGGTCCGTACGCACCCGCTGGCGCAGCGGGCGCTGTCCGCGATGGACCGCTGAGGTCCCACCGTGCTTCTCGGGGTGCCGCTCCGCCCTGCCGGGGCGGCGGCGCCCCGACGTCGTACGGGGCGGGTCAGCGCTCGACCGTGATGCGGAAGACCGGGTGGTCCGGGCAGGCCGCCAGCAGCTCGGCGTCGGTAGACTTGGCTGTGATCCCCTGGAAGTACTGGTTGACCTCCCAGCCCCACCGCTCCAGATAGGCCCGGATGATCCGGGCCTTCTGCGCGTCGTCGGCGATCTCCACGGCGGTGAAGCTGCTCACCTTGCGTCCCAGCCGCAGCTCTCCGCCGCCCGCGACGCGCATGTTGCGCACCCACTGCGAGTGGCCCCGGGCCGAGACGACGTACCGCTCGCCCTCGAAGGCGTGGGCGTTGACCGGGATGCGCTGAAGCTGCCCGCTCTTTCGCCCGCGCACCGACAGCTCGGCGGAGCCCATCAGGCTGATGCCGTGCCGGGCCAGCCATCCGACGATCTTGTTGAGGCGGGCGGCGGAGGTGCTCGCCCGGAGGTAGTAGGGCTGCTGCTGCGACATGGGTGACTCCCGAGATGCTGGGAGAGCAGTGCTCTCGCTTGAGATCAGTGTGCACGGGACGAGACCCCAAAGCAAGAGCACTGCTCTCGTTATTGGTCGGTGCTCCCTGTCCGTGGCAGACTGACCGCATGAGCACCATCCGAGGGGCCAGGGAACGCGCCCGCATCGAAGTGACCGCGGCCATCAAGGACGAGGCCAGGAAGCAGCTCGCGGAGGAGGGCGCGGCGAAGCTCTCGCTGCGGGCCGTGGCCCGCGAGCTGGGCATGGTCTCCTCCGCGCTCTACCGCTACTTCCCCAGCCGTGACGACCTGCTCACCGCGCTGATCGTCGACGCGTTCGACGCCATCGGCGCGGTCGCGGAAGGGGCGGCGGGGGAGCGGGCGGGGACGCTCCCGCCCGCCGAACGCTGGATCGCGGTGGCCTGTGCCGTACGGGAGTGGGGGCTCGCCCACCCCCATGAGTACGCCCTGATCTACGGTTCGCCCGTACCCGGCTACATCGCCCCGATGGACACGGTGGGGCCCGCGTCCCGCGTGGGCCTGGTCTTCATCGACATCGTCCGTGCCGCGTTCCGGGCCGAGGACCTCGCCGTGCCCGCCCTCGCCCCGGGCTTGCGTTCCGACGCGGAGCGGATGGCCGCCGAGTTCGCCCCGGACGTGCCTCCGGCCGCCGTGGCGGCCCTGGTCGCCGCCTGGGCCCAGCTGTTCGGCCTGATCTCCTTCGAGCTGTTCGGCCAGTTCAACCGGGTCGTCGAGGCGCGCGAGGCACTGTTCCGACAGGCCGCCGGTCAGCTGGCCCGCTCGGTGGGCCTGCCCGGCGTCCCTACGACCTGACTGCGGAGCGCCGCTTTCCCGGTGGCGTACTCCCCGACGGCCGCCGCCTCGCTCGCCCGGCTCACCGAACGGGAGCGGGAGGTGATGGCGCTGGTCGGCATCGGCCTGTCGAACGAGGAGATGCCCGCAGACTGGTCGTCAGCCCGCTCACCGCGAAGACCCACGTCAGCCGCACCATGGTCAAGCTCGGAGCCCGCCACCGGGCCCAACTCGTCGTCCTCGCACACGAATCGGGCCTGGTGCGCCCCGGCTGGCTCCGGCTGAGCCGAGGCGCACCCGGTCTCTCTGCCCGGTGCTCCGGCGGCACTCACCAGGTGACCGCGGAGTTGTCCGTCCAGATCCGGGCCACCGAGCGGTCGCCGCGCAGCGTGACGGCGGTGAGCGGCAGCCGGTTCCAGAGGGTGAGGTAGAGCCCCTCCGCCGTACCGCTCAGCTCGCAGTCGAACCCGTCGCCTGGCTGGGCCCCGGCCTCCGACCGCACGGCCCGGGGCGGATCCTGGGAGATCCGTACCGTCCAGGTCGCCTCCGTGTCCACGGCACGCACCCGCAGCGTCCGGGGCTTCTTGGAACGCACCTTGCTCTTGGGCCGGGTGTGGAACCCGGTGAGGAGCTCGTCGATGCCGTCGACCGCCCGGTCCGCGGACACCGCGGTCAGCGGACCGCCGAGCGCCGACTCGGCGTCCACGCGGTGCACGGTCGTCTCGTTGAGCTGGCGGCGGGACCAGAACGCCAGGGGCGAGGGGGCCGGCATGAAGGTCCAGCAGTCCAGGTCGGCGGGGGCTTCCTCCAGGGACCTGACCAGATGGCGGTGCCCCTGGCGGAACCAGTCCAGGAGTTCGGCGCCGTCGAGGGCGGGTTCGCCGCCGTCCGGCCGGTAGGTGGTGTGGGCCTCGGTGATGAACGCCGCCGCCCAACGGTGCACCATGCCGGTGTGCCGTAGGAGATGACGTATCTGCCAGCCGGGACAGGTCGGGACCGATGTCCCTGATCCGGCCCGCTCGGCGGCGGCCGCGAGCAGTCGCCCTTCCTCGGACAACGACGCGATGTGCTCGGCGATCTGCATGGCGGCGATTGTGCCAGGGCTCCTGTTCGGCCCTCAGACGCCCTGAGGGTGCGCGGAACCGGCCGACCCGGCCCGGCGCACCAGGCGGACGAACCAGCCCAGGGCCAGCGACTGGACGAGGACCGAGACCACCAGGCCGAGCACCAGGAACCACGCGGGCCCGCCGGCCTCGGCGCCCGCCAGGGAGCCGCCGAGGAAGAACAGGAAAACGGTCGGGGCCGCGAGGAGGAACAGCCAGACGCCGGAGAACGAGGCGTCCTCGTGGGCGACGAACAGGGTGTCCACGGCGACGAACAGCGTCGCCGCGAGGACCAGCCCGAGGTAGATCAGGGAAGCGGGGTTGCGGAAGGTCAGCCGGACCAGGGTGTTCAGGTGCGGGTGGTCGGTCAGGCGCTTCATGGTGTGCTCCCCTGCTGCTCGCTCTGCCTCTTGCTCGGTCGAGGCTTCCATCGTGCGCGGGGGGAGCGGGTCCTGCCTGAGTACGGCTACTCAATCGACCATGTGTGCGGGTGATCAGGTGTGCGCGTCCGTCGTCGCGTTGCGCGCTCCGTAGCCCAGGGCGGCGGCCGCCGCGGCCAGCAGGGCGACCGTCGTCAGGGCCAGCGGCAGCGAGAACCAGTCGGCGAGGAAGCCGATCGCGGGCGGGCCGAGCAGCATCCCGCCGTAGCCGAGCGTCGACGCCGCGGCGACTCCGCTCGGTCCCGCGAGTTCGCCCGCACGCCCCACCGCGACGGGGAAGATGTTGGCGAGCCCGAGGCCGGTGACCGCGAACCCGGCCAGCGCCAGCCAGGTGGTCGGCGCCAGCGAGCCCAGCAGCATTCCGGCCGAGGCCGTTACGCCGCCGAGGACGAGGGTGCGGGTCTGGCCGAGCCGTTCGAGCAGGACGGTCCCGGTCAGCCGGCCCGCCGTCATCGTCAGGGCGAACAGCGCGTAGCCGGCGGCGGCGAGCCCGGGGCGCGCGCCCAGGTCCTGTTCCAGGTGCAGCGCGCCCCAGTCGGCCAGCGCCCCTTCCCCGTACGCCGTGCACAGGGCGATCACGCCGAAGAGCGCGACGACGCGGCGGGCCCGGGGCGACAGCCGCTGCTTCGGCGCTTCCCGGTCGACGGGCCGAGGAGCGGCGGGGACCGGGCGGTGGCGCAGCAGGGCGGGCCCGGCGAACGCGGTGACGAGCAGGCCTGTCCCGGCCAGCAGGAAGAGGTGCGTGGACGCGGTCAGGCCCCCCGCGACCAGCCCGCCGAGCCCGGCGCCGACCATGCCGCCCAGGCTGAACGCCGCGTGGAAGGTCGGCATCACGGGCCGGCGCCGTTCGGCGACCAGGTCGACGGCGGCGCTGTTCATCGCCACGTTCATCCCGCCGTACGCCGCTCCGAACACCAGCAGCACGAGGCCGAGGGAGAGCGCCGAGTGGGTCTGGGCGGGCAGGGCGATGCTCAGGGGAAGCAGGACGCCGCAGACCACGGTGACGGCATGGCTGCCGTAACGGCGGCACAGCCGGCCGGTGAGCATCATGGTGATGACCGCGCCGGCGGAGACGCCGAGCAGGGCGAGGCCGAGGGTGGAGGCGGAGGCTCCGGTCTGCTGCTTGATGGCCGGGATACGGACCACCCAGCCGGCGAACAGGAACCCGTCGAGGGCGAAGAACACGGTCAGCGCGGTACGGAGGCGGGCCGAGGAGGGTGGGGCGGTGTCTCCGCCAGGTCCCCCGGGTAGGGCCGTCCGCAGTTTGTTTAGTTGCGGCACAAACTCAGCATAGGGGCGCTCGGGCGACGGACGCAACACCGCTGCACGCCGTACGTCGAGGGGTCCCGGCCGGGGCCGGAACGGGATCCCCGGGCGGGACCTGGGCGTCCGGGGAGCCTTCGGATCATGGGAGACTCGCCCCCATGAACGGCAAGGCGACCACCACCCGGACGAAGCTGGAGAGGGGCCGCAGTGCGCTCGGGCCCGCACTGGAACTGGTCCACACCGGACGCGCCCCCACCCGGGCCGTGCTCACCTCCGAACTCGGCGTCACCCGCGCCACCGCCGGGGCGGTCGCCGCGGAACTGGAGGCACTCGGGCTGATCCGGGTCGACTCCAGCCCCGGGTCGGCGGCCGGATCCCAGGGCCGCCCCTCGCATCGGCTGTCCGTCCTGGAGACCGGCCCCGTCGTCCTCGCCGCCCAGGTGCACGCCGACGGTTTCCGGGCGGCGCTCGTCGGGCTCGGCGGCCGGATCGTCGCCACCTCGCCGGGCTGCGTCGCGGTGATGGCCGACCCGGCACAGGTGCTCGGCGAGGTAGTGGAAGCGGGGGCGGGGCTGCTGCGCGAGAGCGGGCTGCGCTGCGTCGGGGCCGGGCTCGCGGTGCCCTCCGCGGTCGCCGAGCCGGAGGGCACCGCCCTCAACCCGCTGCACATCGCCTGGCCCGCCGGCTCCCCGGTCCGCGACATCTTCGCCGCCTGCGTACGCGAAGCGGGCATCACCGGGCCCGCGTTCACCGGCAATGACGTCAACCTCACCGCGCTGGCCGAGCACCGGCACGGCGCGGGCCGCGGCGCCCAGCACCTCCTGTGCGTGGCCACCGGCCACCGGGGCGTCGGCGGGGCCCTCGTCCTCGACGGCCGCCTGCACAGCGGGAGTTCGGGTCTCGCGCTGGAGGTGGGACATCTCACGGTGAACCCCGAGGGGCGGCCCTGCCACTGCGGCGGGCGCGGCTGCCTCGACGTGGAGACCGACCCGCTGGCCTTCCTCACCACCGCCCGCCGCGCACCGGGTCCCGAGGAGTCCCTCCTCAAGCAGGCCGGAAACCTGCTCCGTACGGAGTACGACGACCCCGCCGTGCGGCACGCCGCCGAAGCGCTGATCGACCGCCTGGGGCTGGGGCTGGCCGGACTGGTCAACATCCTCAACCCGGACCGGATCATCCTCGGCGGGCTCCACCGCGACCTGCTGGAGGCGGACCCGGAGCGGCTGCGCGCCGTCGTCGCCGACCGGAGCCTGTGGGGGCGCAGCGGCAGCGTGCCGATCCTGCCGTGCACCCTGGCCCACAACAGCCTGGTGGGCGCCGCCGAGCTGGCCTGGCAGCCGGTCCTCGACGACCCGCTCGCGGCGCTGGCCTGACGCCCGCAGGTCCCCGCTGTCAGCGCACCGTTCACGGCAGCGGGCGGCGCCAGGGCGTGACCCCTTCCCGCCCCGCCCGCTCCGTTTCAGCCGACCACGGCCGACCGGGCGGGCACGGCCACGATGTCGTCGGGGGTGATGGTCACGGCCCCGAACGGCCCGTCGGTCATCGACCCGTAGACCGCGAGCGGTGGCAGGGTCGAGGCGCCGGTGGCCGCGGGCAGGGTGAACCAGACGGCCTTCCCCGCCGAGCCGATCGGCCGGACGCCCCAGCTCTCGCTGACGGCGGCGATCAGGGCCAGACCCCGGCCCGACGTGGCGAACGAGTCCGCCTCGTTCACCGTGGGCAGGCGCGGGTCGTGGTCGTGGACGGAGACCGTCAGACGGTCGAGCAGCAGCTCGATGTCGACGGTGCATGACTTGTCCGGCTGTGCGTGCCGGTGAACATTGGTGAGAAGCTCGGTGACGCCCAGGGCCGCCTGGTCGATCAGAGGATCGAGATGCCAGTAGCGCAGTTGCGCCGAAATGATTCTGCGGACCTGACCGATCCGCGACGGCAGGGCCTGGAGCTCCACCGTGCAGTGCCTGCTTGGCTCGCTGATCACGGCTGCGACTCCCCGAAATAGGTCCGGAAGAAGAGAAGAGAAACGAACGGAGCCGGCGGCCGACTGACTGCCGAATCCGCTCTGCTCTTGTCGTGTCTGCTCGTGTCGCGCGATCCGGTCCGTGGAGCGGATCGCTCTGTCACCGAGGGTGCACCTTCAGTGACATGGGACCAGCGTGGCCCAGGGGATACGGCTCCGCAACTCGCGGCGGAGCCCGGCGGCCGGCGAACCGGCCCGCCGGACCTGTGCCGGTGGTCAGTCCCGGCGGCCGCGCGCGTGGCGCAGAGCCTCCAGGAAGCGCCGCAGCGGAGCCGCCCCGTCGCGTCTGCGGCTGCGCTGCCCCATCGTCAACCGGTAGCGCACCCCGTTCACCCGGGCGATGACGGAATCCGCCGCGATGAACCACCACTTGCGGGCGCTGACCGAGCCCACCGGGGCGCTGTCGATCTCCCGCCCGTTGCTCGTGAGCAGCGACAGCCGCCCGTCCTTCACCACCACCTGACCAGCCCTGGTCAGCGACCTGGTGAACCGCTCGATCCTGACCCCCGAAGCACTGAACTCGACGTCCGTCATGGCGGATTCGCCCCCCTTCGACACCACTTCCTGCTGTGCAGTGTGCCCCGGCGCGGGCCGGACCGCCAGAGGGCCCATAAGTACGACGGGTCCTCGGCCGCACCGCCCGTCGCCGCCGCCCCCGCGGGCGGTGCTCAAAGGCAGCGCTATGGACCATCAAAGTGACCGTTTGCGCAGGTGGGGTGCATATCGTGGAGGCGCCGGTATCGGATCGACGACCAACAGGAGCAGGCCCATGGACACCAGTGAGCACGCAGCCGGGCACGGGGCCAGGGCGACCGTGGACGTCGACCGCAGCGACCCGGAGTACCGGGCCTGGCTGAAGGAGGCCGTACGCAAGGTCCAGGCCGACGCGAACCGTTCCGCCGACACCCACCTGCTGCGCTTCCCGCTGCCCGAGGCGTGGGGCATCGACCTCTACCTCAAGGACGAGTCGACGCACCCCACCGGCAGCCTCAAGCACCGTCTCGCCCGCTCGCTCTTCCTGTACGGGCTCTGCAACGGCTGGATCCGGCCCGACAGGCCGGTCATCGAGGCATCCAGCGGTTCGACGGCCGTGTCGGAGGCGTACTTCGCCAAACTGATCGGCGTCCCGTTCATCGCCGTGATGCCGCGCACCACCAGCCCGGAGAAGACCAGGCTCATCGAATTCCACGGCGGGCGGTGCCACTTCGTGGACGACTCGCGCACCATGTACGAACAGTCCGCGGCCCTCGCCGCCGAGACCGGCGGGCACTATATGGACCAGTTCACCTACGCGGAGCGCGCCACCGACTGGCGCGGCAACAACAACATCGCGGAGTCGATCTACCAGCAGCTGCGCCTGGAGCGCTACCCACAGCCCGCCTGGATCGTCGCCACCGCCGGGACCGGCGGCACCTCGGCGACCATCGCCCGCTACGTCCACTACCTCCAGCACGACACCCGTATCTGTGTGCCCGACCCGGAGAACTCCTGTTTCTTCGACGGCTGGACCAACCACGACCCGCTCGCCACGAGCGACCGCGGCTCGCGCATCGAGGGCATCGGCCGCCCGCGCATGGAGCCCAGCTTCGTGCCCGGCGCCATCGACCGCATGATGAAGGTGCCCGACGCCGCCAGCGTCGCCGCCGTCCGCGCCCTGGAGCGCGCCATCGGCCGGAAGGCGGGCGGGTCGACGGGCACCGGACTGTGGAGCGCGTTCAAGCTCATCGCCGAGATGGTGGAGCGAGGCGAGCGCGGGAGCGTCGTCACGCTGCTGTGCGACCCGGGCGACCGCTACCTGGACAAGTACTACTCCGACTCGTGGCTGGAGGAACAGGGCCTGGACATCGTCCCGTACACCACCGCCATCGACGACTTCCTCACCACCGGAACCTGGCCCTGCTGAGGCCGGCTACGGCCGCACAGCTCAGGGCGCCGTCGTCGCCAGCCGCGCGTCCAGGCGGCGCACGGCGTCCCGGAAGGACCGGCCCACCCCCGCCCGTGCGAGGCTCAGCACCAGGCGGAACAGTCCCGTCCCGTCGGCGGCGAAGGTCCACTGCACCCGGGTGCCGGACCCCTCCGGAGTGAGCCGCCACTCCTCCACCAGGGCACGGAGACCCGGTGCGTTGGACTCGTCGGCCCGGTAGGCGTAGCACGTGTCCGGTTCGGCGGCCACGATCGTCTCGCGGAACCGGACCCCGCCCCGCAGCCGCACCTCGCGGCCCGCCCCCTCATGAGTGGGCGTGGCCAGGGTGACGGCGGTGAACCAGGACGGCCACGACGCGACATCCTCGGCGAGCGCGCGGTACACCACGCCCACCGGCGCGGACACCTCGGCGGCGAACACCAGACGCATCGGCGCGGAGTCGACGAACTCCCGTCCCACGGTACGGAGCAGGCGTGCCATCGCGTGCACCTCCCGGCGGTCTGCGACGTGTTGGGCCGGGCACACCCTAGCGGCAGGGCCGTCAGTTGTCTGTACCACTGCCGGTCATCGACGCACGGCGTCTCTCCTCGGCCGCGGCGGCCTCGGCGATGTTGCGAGCCATCCCGCCGAACACCACCGAGTGGAAGGGCCACACGCTCCACCAGTAGGCGTGGCCGAACAGCCCGCGCGGATGGAACAGGGCGCGCTGCCCGTACACCGTCCCGCCCCGGTCGTCGCGGCGCACCGACAGCTCCAGCCAGGCCAGGCCCGGCACCCGCATCTCGGCCCGCAGCCGCAGCAGTTCGCCCGGCAGGATCTCCTCCACCCGCCAGAAGTCCAGCGAGTCGCCCACCCGCAGCCGCTGGGCATCCCGCCGGCCGCGCCGCAGCCCCACCCCGCCGACGAGCCGGTCGAGCCAGCCGCGTACCGCCCAGGCCAGGGGGAAGGAGTACCAGCCGTTCTCCCCGCCGATGCCCTCGATCACCCGCCACAGCGCGTCCGGCCCGACCGGCACGGTCAGCTCCCGCTCGTCGCGGTAGAGGCTGCCGCCCGCCCACTCCGGGTCGGTGGGCAGCGGGTCGCTCGGCGCGCCGGGCACCGAGGCGTTGGACCAGCGGGTGTCGACCCGCGCCTCCTGGATCCGCTTCAGGGCCAGACGCAACGCCCGGTCGAAGCCGATGGGCCCGTCCGGCGGATCGGGGACGTACTCCTTGATGTCGTCCTCCCGGCACACCACCTCGTGACGCAGCGATTCCGTGAGCGGCCGGGCGATGGAGCTGGGCACCGGGGTGACCAGACCGACCCAGCGGCTGGAGAGCGTCGGGGTGAGCACCGGCACCGGCAGGATCAGCCGTCGCGGCAGCCCCGCCACCCGGGCGTAGCGCTGCATCATGTCCCGGTACGTCATGACGTCCGGGCCTCCGATGTCGAAGGCCCGGTTCACGTCCTCGGGCAGCTTCGCGCTCCCCACCAGATACCGGACGACGTCCCGTACGGCCACCGGCTGGATCCGGGTCCGCACCCAGCTCGGGGTGATCATCAGCGGCAGCCGCTCGGTGAGATACCGCAGCATCTCGAACGAGGCGGACCCCGAGCCGATCACGATCGCCGCGCGCAGTACCGCCGTCGGCACCCCGGAGTCCAGCAGGATGCGCCCCACCTCGGCCCGCGAGCGCAGATGCGGCGACAGGTCCCGCTCCGGCACCCCGGCCGGGGTCAGCCCGCCCAGGTACACGATCCGGCGCACCCCGGCCGCCCGCGCCTGTTCGCCGAAGGTCCGGGCCGCCCTGCGGTCGGTCTCCTCGAAGTCCGCACCGGAACCGAGCGCGTGTACCAGGTAGTACGCCACATCGACGTCCCGCATCGCCTCCGCCAGGGACGCGCCGTCGGTGACATCGCCGCGCACCACCTCGACCCGGTCCGCCCAGGGATAGTCGCGCAGCTTCTGCGGCGTTCTGGCGAGGGCGCGCACCCGGTGCCCCGCATCGAGCAGAGCGGGCACCAGCCGGCCGCCGATGTAGCCGGTCGCCCCGGTCACCAGAGCGCGCGGACGCGAGCTGTCGGGGCCGTCCGGGCCATCGGGGAGACTCAGGTCGGCAGAGGTATCGCCCAGATCCGTCATCTGGCCGAGTCTGGCACCGAACGGGCGGTACGACCGGTCGGGGGCTCCGTACGGCGGCATCGATGCCATGGATACGGCGCGATCGTGTGACGGTCGCTTCACCCGTACCGCATCGGCCACCCGGTCGCCGGTGACCTTCACGGAGAAGCTGAGGTACGCCTGCTCCGGCCCCGCGGTCCTACCGGTCGCCGGGGGAGGCGAGCAGGGCGTCCAGGACCTTGCCGAACATCCGCCGTCCGGTGGAGGCGAGCAGCGGATCACCCCACCGGGGCACCAGCCGCACCCGCAGTTCCTCGACCCAGACCACATGGGAACCGGAATCCGTGGGAAGCACGTCGATCGAGGCCCGGCCCAGCACCACCGACCCCCGCTTCTCCAGTCGGCAGACCCCGGCCCGGCCCCCGGCGGGAGGCGTCCACCGCACCACTTCCATCGGATCGTCGAACGCCAGCGGGCCCAGCCCCGTACGGGCCACGAAGACCGTCCCGAGCTGCGAGGGAAGTCCGGTCGGGACCGAGACCGCGGTCAACGGCACCTGCGCGCCGTGCCGTTCCCAGTCGGTCACCCGGCGCCAGGCCTCGGCTGCGGGGAGAGGGGAGAAGCGCTCGATCCGGAAGACGGCCACACCACGATCCTATGGGGTGTCCGGCGGACCCGCCGATCCGAACGGAATCCGGAACGCCCCGCCTCAGCCCTCGGTGGCGGGCGAAGCGCCGGCGGCCCCGGCGGGAGCGTCGCCCGCCACCAGCAGACCCGGCAGATGTTCCTCGATCTCCGCGCGCGTCCGAGGAGCCAGACCGGCGTCCGTGACGAACGTGTCGACCTCCTCCAGCGCCGCGAAGGAACTCAGCCCCACCGTGCCCCACTTGGTGTGATCGGCCACGACCACGATCCGGCGCGCCGCCCGGACGAAACGGCGGTTGGTCTCCGCCTCCGCGAGGTTGGGCGTCGAGAGCCCCGCCTCCGCCGAGATCCCGTGCACACCGAGGAACAGCACATCGAAGTGGAGGGAGCCGATGGCCCGGTCCGCGACCGGCCCGACCAACGAGTCCGAGGGAGTGCGCACCCCGCCCGTCAGCACCACCGTCGCCGCCCCGGGCCGCGCGCCGCGCCCCCCGGCCGGACGCTGCGCGTCGTGGAACACGTCGGCCACCCGCACCGAGTTGGTCACCACCGTCAGATCCGGCACGTCCAGCAGATGCCGGGCCAGCGCGAAGGTCGTCGTCCCGCCCGAGAGCGCGATCGCGCTGCCGGGCACCGCCAGCGCCGCCGCCGCCCGCGCGATGTCCTCCTTGGCGCTCAGCTCCAGCGCCGACTTCGCCTCGAACCCGGGCTCGTGCGTACTCGCCTCGACGATCGGGACCGCGCCGCCGTGGACCTTCTCGATCACGCCCTGGCGGTCCAGCGCGTCCAGATCCCGGCGGATCGTCATGTCGGAGACGTTCAGCTTCCGGGTCAGCTCGTTGACCCGGACCCCACCACGCCTGCGCACCTCGTCGAGGATCAGCGCACGTCGCTGCTCCGCGAGCAGGTTCTGATTCTCGCTCAACGCCGGGCCCGGTCCTTCCCTCTGCCGTACGGTCCGCAGCGGCCTGCGCGACACGCTCATCCTGCCACGCAGGCATGTCCGGCGTATCACCTGGGGAGATTCCGTGAGACCGCTTCACACGCCCGCCCCGCGCCCGGAATCCTCGGGACTTCGCGACCGGCGGGTCACCACGCCGGCCCCCACGACGTCCCGGCCCCGCACCATCCGCTCCTGCGCACGTCCCCGTCGGCCGCGAGGCCGACGCGCCCGAGAGAGAGTTCCCCCTTGGCCCCTGCCGCCCTGCCCCCGTCCCCGCCCGACTCCCCGTCCGCGCAGCACACCGGGGCCGCCCTGGAACTCCTCGTCCACGGCGTCGGCGGCGCCACCCCGCAGGAGATGCTGGGCGATCCCCGTACCGTCCGCGTCACCGGAGACGAGACCGCGGCCGTGTACCGGCGCACCGAGGACGCCCACGGCGAGAAGCACCCCGAGCGCTACCGGGACGAGCCCGTCGCCGAGGCGTACTGCTGGTCCGGCCTCACCTCCGGCAACGGCTCCCGCGCCCTGTGGCTGCTGCTCCTGCCGTTCATGGTGGTCAACCTCGCGCACTGGATGCGCCCCACCGCCACCGGCCGCACCCGCGCGGTCCGGCTGTACGGCGTACTGGTGCGGCTCGTCGCGCTCAGCCTCACCGTGCTGCTCACGGCGGCCGCCTGCGAAGTCGCCCTGGACCTGCTGGCCTGGCAGTGCGCGGGCGCCGAGGCCTGCGCCGAACGCCGTTCCTGGCTCGGTTTCCTGTCGGCCCAGCAGGGCGGCTGGTGGTCGCAGCCCGGCCGCCGTCTCGCCCTGGCCGCCGTCGTGCCCGCGGCCCTGGTGGGGCTCCTGTGGTACCTGTCCAACCGGACCTGGAGCGCTTACGAATCCCAACGACCGCTGGACGAAGGGGACATCGACGCCCACGGCCCCGAAGGGGGGCACGATGTCCACGGCTCCGAAGGGGGGCACGACGCCCGCGGCTCCGAAGGGGGGCACGACACCCACGGCCCCGACACCCCCGACCCGGACACCGACGGGGCCCCGCGCCCGCCCGCCCCGATCCGCCCCGCGCTCGGCCGGCCCGGCTTCTGGTACGGCCGCCGCATCGTCGCCCGGCTCCGCGCCGCCCACACGGCGGCCGGGTTCCTGACCGTCGCCGCGGCCGTCGCCGGCGCCGCCGCCCGGCACGACCGGAGCGCCGAAGGACCGGTGCCCCCGCTCCTCGGCGCGGCCGTCGAGGGCGGGATCGTCCTGTGCGCGCTCGTCGTCGTCCGGGTCGTCTGCAGCCGGGGCCGCAGCGAACGGACCCGCGACACCAAGCTGGACGCCGCCCTGATCACCTATCTGCCCGGCTCCGCGCTCGCCCTGCTCGCCCTCGCCGTCGTGTACGCCTCCTGGTCGCGCCCGGACTGGGAGTCCTCGGGCAGCCTGCCCGGCGAGACCGCTTTCCGGCTCCTCACCCTCGGCCAGGGTGTCCTCGTCGTCGGCCTCGCCCTGGTCGCCCGGGGCATCTTCCGGCGTAACCCCGAACCGCGCACCGTCCTGCACGGACTCGGCGGCCCCGCGGTCGCGATGCTCGCCTGCGCCCTCGGCGGCGTGATGACCGGGGGAGTGGCCCAGCGCGTCGCCGACTGGCTCGACGGCCCGGGGAGCCCGGGCATGGGTCACGGCACCGACATCGCCGGACCGCCCGTCCTGCTGAGCTGGCAGGCCTCCGTCATCCCGGTGCTCCTGCTGCTCCTGCTCGTCCCGGTCCTGGTGCTGATCGTCCGCACCACGCGCACCGCCCGCCGGCTGGGCCCGGTCATCGAGGCGGAGTACGCCCCCGAACCGCCCGACGAGGGCCGTACCCGCCGCATCGCCCGGATCCGCGCGACCGCCGCCCTCACCGACTCGGCGCCCTGGATCGTCGGCGTCGTCTCCGGGGCAACCCTGCTGCTGGGGGCGGGCGCGATCGTCGGCTCCTGGCGCAGCGACGAGGTGCCGGGCCGGGCCGCCGACGGGAGCTGGCCGCCCGTCGAATCGTTCGCCGAGGCCGCGCAGTCGACCGGCTCCTGGCTGATCGGCTTCGGCTTCGTCCTGTTCGTCGCCGGTGGCCGCCGCGCCTACAAGGACGCCTCGGCCCGCCGCACCATCGGCATCCTCTGGGACGTGGGCACCTTCTGGCCTCGCGCCGCCCACCCCTTCGCACCCCCGTGCTACGCCGAGCGCGCGGTTCCCGACCTCGCCTCCCGGATGTCCGCCTGGACGACGACCACGCCCCGGGGCCGGCTCGTCATCTCGGGCCACTCACAGGGCAGCGTGCTCGCCGCGTCCGCCGTCTGGCAACTGCCCGACGCGACCCGCCGCCGGGTCGCGCTGCTCACCTACGGATCGCCCCTGGAGCGGCTGTACGGACGGTGGTTCCCGGCCTACTTCGGCCCCGGGCCGCTGCTCGGGCTGCACCGCTCGGTGCACTGCTGGCGCAATCTGTGGCGGGACACCGACCCGATCGGCGGACCCGTCCGCATCTGTGCCGACCCCGACCCGGGCGTCGACCGGGGCCCCTTGAAGGACCCACTGGCCTACGGGCGGACCACGAAGCTCCCGCTGCCCGAACCGATCCTCGGGCACTCCGACTACCAGGCCGACCCCGTCTTCGCCGAGGAGCGGGCCGAACTCCTCGCCGAGTTGGGCCCGCTCGTTCCCCGGCAGGCGGAGGCGGGCCTTCAGAAGGGCAGCTCGGGGAGATCCTCCGGGTAGAGCAGGGTCAGGTCGTCCGTGCTCGTCTCGGCGAGCTGGGCGACCCGGCCCGCGTGCCGCTCCACCATCGACTCGAAGGTCTGGCGGGCGGTGCGGCCGTTGCCGAAGGCGGGGCCCTTGGGCAGCTCCGTGAAGTACTTCAGCAACGCCTCCCCGGTGCCCTCCGCCAGGCTGTACTCATGCTCCTCGGCCTGCTGCTCGACGATCCGCAGCAGCTCCTCGGGGAGATAGTCGCTGAAGGTGATAGTCCGCGAGAACCGCGAGGCCACCCCGGGGTTGACGGTGAGGAACCGCTCCATCTCGTGGGTGTACCCCGCGACGATCACGACCACCGCGTCCCGGTGGTCCTCCATCAGCTTCACCAGGGTGTCGATGGCCTCCCGCCCGAAGTCCCGGCCGGAGTCCTCGGGCGAGAGGGCGTACGCCTCGTCGACGAACAGCACCCCGCCGCGCGCCCGGTCGAACGCCTCCTGGGTCCGGATCGCCGTCGAGCCGATGTGCTCGCCCACCAGGTCCACCCGGGACACCTCGACCAGATGACCGCGCTCCAGCACCCCGAGCGAGGCCAGGATCTCCCCGTACAGCCGGGCGACCGTGGTCTTGCCGGTACCGGGGGACCCGGTGAAGACGAGGTGCCGGCGGACGGACGCGGCCTTGAGCCCGGCCTCCTGACGGCGGCGGCCCACCTCGATCATGTCGGTCAGCGCCCGCACCTCGCGCTTGACGCTGTCCAGGCCCACCAGCGCGTCCAGCTCGCCGAGGACCGCCGAGGAGTCCCGGGCCGGCTCCACCGGGACGACCGGCTCCGGAGCGGGCTCGACCGCGCGCTGCCCGGGCAGCGCGCCCAGCAGACCGGGCGTCGACCGGGTCTCCGTCAGCACCGCGGGGAGCGGCGGGGCCGAAGCCGTACGCAGACCGCTCTCGTCGCTCGTGCAGTCCTCGGCCACCGGGCCGGCCGCGCCGGCGTCGCCCTCGGGGAACTCGTAACCGCCCCGCGCGCACCGCTCGGTGCGGCAGCGGGTGAGCGTGGTGCGACAGCCGTCCATGATGTGGAAGCCGTAGCCCGCGCTGCCCGTCACCCGGCAACTGTCGAAGGTGCCCCGGCCCTCGGCCGAGACGTAGAACCCCGCCTCGGCCGGCGAGGTGACCGTGCAGCGCTCGATGGTGGGGTCCGCGCCCTTGGTGACGATGACCCCGGTCTGCGCCGCGTCGATGGTGCAGTTGTTCAGCGTGCCGCCGCTGCCGTGGTCGCGGAACCAGGCGCCCGTGGACGCCTCCCGGATCCGGCAGTCGTCCAGCTGGGCGGTGGCCCCGTCGCTCACGGAGACGGCGGTGTTGCGGATCTGGGAGAGGTCGCTGTCCACGACGTCGGCGCGCGACCCCCGGTCGAGGACGAAGAGGGCGTCGGGCACGTCGTGCACCCGGCAGGCGTCCAGTATCACCGTCGCGCCGTCGCTGACCCAGACCGCCGGATAGTCGCCGGTACTGTCGTGGATCTCGCACTGGTTGGCGTCGACCCGGGTGCCCGGATCCCAGACCGAGAGCCCGTTGCGGCCGAAGCGGCGGACGGTGGAGCGGGTCAGCGTGAGCACCGAACGCGACCGCAGGTCGATCGCGTTCTCCGGGATGTCGTGGATGTCGCAGTCGGCGAGGGTGAGCACCGCGTCGGTGTCCAGCGTGACGCCGTCCGCGGAGGTGCGGTGCACGGTGCAGTCGGTCAGGTGGGCCGAGGCGCGGGCGGTGACCTGGATGCCGCTGCCCTTGATCTCGTACACCTCGCAGCCGAACGCCTCCAGGCCGCTGCCCTCGCCGGTGACGCCGATCCCCGCCCCGGACGCGTGGTGGATCCGGCAGCGGTCCAGGCGCGGATGCCCTCCGTCGCGGACCGACACCCCGGACTGGCCCGCGGAGACGACCTCGCACTCCTCGAACACACCGCCCGCACCGTCCAGCACGGCGATGCCGACCCCGGCCGGATTGTCGACCGTGCACCGTCGCACGGTGGGCCGGGCCGCGCCGCGTACCTCGATGCCCGCGGCCGACCGCGTCACGATCCGCAGGTCCGTCAGCTCCGCCGTGCCGTCCTCGACCAGCAGCGCCGGGGCCGCCGAGTCCTGGCCCTCGACATGGAGGTCCTGGATGACCGCGGAGGCGCGCACGGTCAGCGGTACGCCGTCGATCGGTGCGATCCGCACGGAACCGACCGAGCCCTCCGGCCCGCGCAGCGTCACCGCGCGGTGGACGACGAGGTTCTCCCGGTAGGTCCCGGGCGCGACGGTGAGGACGTCGCCGTCGGCTGCCGCCTCCAGGGCCGCGGAGAGGGAGGCGTACTCGCCCGTGCGGCGGCGCCATCGCGATGTGCCGGTGTGCGTCACCTGGACCGTGCCCTGTGCCATGGCGTTGCTCTGCCCCCACCTCGTGCTGTGCGATGCCTCGGGTCCGTCCGTTGCCGGGGAGGCGGACGGGGTCGGACCACCGTAGCGCGCGGGAGGGGCGGGAGTTGACGAGTCCGCCCCGCGGGGCGATGTCTCCCCCGCCCGCTCCCGGCCGGGGGAGGCCGTGGTCAGCCGCCCTTTCCGGCCCTGCCCCAGTCCGGACCGGCCGCGGCCCACTCCCGGTCCAGCCGTGCGTACCGCCGCCGAACCATGCGTCGCACGGTCAGTCGGCGGCCCGCCTCGACGCATGCGCCGGCGAGCAGGAACGTGCCGATGCCGCCCAGCACGGCGTGGGTCCGGGCGGTGCGCCCGTCCATCGGCGGCGGCACCGGGTGGCCCTCCGCGTCCGTCCAGATCCGCACCGGGGACCCCGGGCCGCCCGGCCGCGAAGCGGTGGCCACCTTTCCGGTGCGCGGACTGCCGTCCGGGGCCTCCCAGGACGCCACCACCCAGGTGCGCGCGGCCCGTTCGGCGCCGCCCTCGGGATCACCGGCGAACCGTCCCCTCCCCGCCGGGCCCACCACCACCGCGTCGACGGGGTGACGCTCCTCGTGCTGGGCCCGCACCGACCGCTGGAGGGCGGCGTCGGCCACCGCCCCGCCCGCCCAGCCCGCGGCCGGGGCGCCGACCACGAGGAGCAGCAGCGCTCCGAGCGCCACCCAGGCCTCGCGGCGGTCGGTGGCACGGCGCAGCGGACTGCCCCGCCCGCGCAGCAGTGCCCACAGCACCCACACGCCGGTCCCCCCCTGCCCCTTCTGCCGATCCGGTCGATCTATCCGTCGAGGACGTCGAGGATCCGGACGGGGTCCCCGACCCTGATCACGCCCGTCCCCTCGGGAATCAGATTCTGGCCGAAGACCAACTGCTTGCCGAACCGCCGGTGGCGGGCCAGCGTGAGCAGCGGCTCCCTGCCCCGCTCGGCGGTGCGCTGGTCGGTCGTCGTGATCACACAGCGGCCGCACGGCTTGGCCACCGTGAAGGCGACCTCGCCGATGGCGATCCGTCGCCAGCGGTCCTCCGCCCACGCCTCGGTCTCCCCGATCACCACGTTGGGCCGGAAACGGTCCATCGGCAGCGGACCCTCACCGGGCCGGCCGCCCGCGGCGATCAGGGTGTTGAGCGCGTCGAGCGACGCAGTGGTGGTCGCCAGCAGCGGGTAGCCGTCGGCGAGGGAGACCATGTCCCCGGGCCGGGCGAAGAGCGGGTCGACGGGCCTGCGGTGCGACGGATCGTCGAGATGCACGAGCCGGACCTCCGCGCCGAGGACCGCGCTCAGCCAGTCATGGGCGTCGCCCGGCGCCTCCTCCACCACCACGGTGTCCCGGTGCAGCTCCACGGTGATCATGCGTCCGGGGTCCGGCCCCTCGACGCGCTGGGGTGGAAAGCCCGGCGCGGACAGGAGCACGCCGCCGCCCGGCAGCGGCTCGGCCGAGATCCGCGCCATGGACGGCTGCTGACGCTGTGTGACGGCCCTGGCCGCCTTGTCGACCAGCATCCAGCGCCGGTCGCCGTCGAGTCCCCATGGCTCGACGGCGACCAGGTCGCGGGCGCGGGCGGCGAGCGACTTGACCGGATAGACGTGGGCTGAACGGAGCACGGGAAAGCTCATGCACCCATCCTGCCAGCAACCTCTGACCCCGTACGCGTGGATTCCCGGGCACCGACTGACACCCATATGTTCTGAATGGGGTTGGTGCCCGGTGCGTCCCCCGGCGCACCTCGTCGCACGGAGTCGCGGGTTCAGTACCCCCGACTCTGGTACGGGCGGTTGTACGGGTCCTCGTACGGCGACTGCGCCGGCGCGGGCCGAGGCGAGGCCGGGCGCATCGACTCGTACCCGGTGCCGGGCGCGGGCCGCGGCTGCTGCGGCTGCTGCGGGTAGCCGCGGACCGCCGCGGGCTGCTGCGGGATGTACGGCGCGGGCGCGTGCTGCAGTTGGGCGGGCTGCATCGGCGCGTGCTGCGCCGGAGCCTGCTGGTACTGCGGCGCCGGCTGCTGCTGCGGGTAGCCGTAACCGGTCTGCTGCGACGGGGCCGCGGGCAGGGCGGGCAGCGCCGACGGCAGGGCCGGCAGGTAACTGTTGCCGGTGTCATAGGCGGCCGGAACCCGGATGGGGGCGATCTGAGGGGTTCCCCGCTCCGCGACCAAGGAGTCGTAGATCGGAGTGTCGGGGAACGACGCGGCGTAGTAGCCGCCGCCGAAGGTGGAGCGGGGGGACGTCATGCCACCTAAGTTAAGCCCACAATGTGCCGTATGGGGAGCCCCAATCTTTGGGTTATCCGTTTTACGCTGGTTCTGTGCGGCCGGCCCGCCAAAGCATCGTTAAAGATTTCGTTAACGGGAGGGACCTTTCCGCTGGTGGGCGAGGGCTTCGGCCCCGCGCTCCCGACCGTGAAGGGGAGCGGTGTCGAAGCATCCGGGAGGCAGGCGAATAGCGTTTGGCCAAAGCGCGATGCGTACGGTTCGACGCCTCGGAGATCGTCCGCCGCCCCGAAAGGCCCCGCCTTCCGTCAGCCCTCGTAAGGCTTTTGGCACCGCCCTCACCCGCTCGGCCCGCTGGTACCGGCTGTGCGCGGTGCGCGGCGCGGGGACCAGCCGGCCACCGGCAGCACCAACAGGGCGGCCAGCCCGCCCATCAGGGCCAGTGCCGAGTACCCGTCCCAGGCAACGACCAGGCCGGACGCCAGACTTCCGGCTGCTCCGGCGACCGCGAGCCCCACGTCCACCAGCCCCTGGGTCGAGGCGCGCCGGTCCGGGGGCAGGGCCTCGGTGACGATCGCGGTGCCGCTGATCAGCCCGAAGTTCCAGCCCAGGCCGAGGAGTACGAGAGCGGCGCCGAGCGCGGGCGCCGAGCCCGCGGGCGACAGGGAGGCCAGTGCCCCGGCCGCCAGCAGCAGCGGTCCGGACGCGCAGGCGACCCGTCGTCCGCCGATCCGGTCGACGAGCAGCCCGGTGAGCGGGGAAGGCAGGAACATCGCTCCGACGTGCAGGGAGATCACGAGCCCAGCCGCCTGGGCGGTATGACCGTGCGCCAGCATGTGCACCGGCGTCATCGTCATGATCCCGATCATCACGACCTGGGCCAGGATCATCACGGTGGTGCCGACGGCGACGTCGTGACGCCCGGCGGGACCCGCGGTCCCGGCGCGGGGCCCGTCCGTACGCGCGTCACCCTCCTCGCCGGTGTCCGCGCCCTCGTCCGGGGCGCCCGCAGCCCGGACGGCCAGCTCCTGGGCGAGCCGGAGCGGATCGGGCCGCAACAGGCAGGCGAGGACGACCGCGGTGGCGGCGAACGCCGCGGCCGCCAGCAGGAAGGGCCCGGCGAGACGCGGCACGCCCCAGGCGCCCGCGACCTCGCCGGCCGGCGTCACCAGCATGGGCCCGGTCACCGCGCCCAGGGTGGTGGCGAAGAGCACCGCGCTCACGGCCCGTCCACGCCGGGCCGGGGAGGCCAGGTCCGCGCCGGCGTAGCGCGCCATGAGGCCGGTCGCCGTACCCATCCCGTACACCACGAGGGCCGGGAAGAGCAGCGCCACGCTGTCGGTGGCGGCGGCCACCACGACACCGACGCTGCCGAGCGCCCCGGTCGCGTAGCCCAGCGCCAGTCCGGGGCGGCGGCCCCAGCGGGCGCAGAGCCGGCCGATGCCGAGCGCGCCGAGTGCGGCCCCCGCGGTGAAGAGCGCGCTCGGTACTCCCGCGAGGCCGGTGGAGCCGAGCATCTCCTCGGCGAGCAGGGCTCCGACGGTTATCCCCGCGGTGAGACCCGCGCCGCTCATGATCTGGGCCAGCACCAGCACGGCCAGAATGCGCCGCTGTTCCGGAATCTCACCCGTGGCAACCGGATGTCCGCTGCGAGTCGACAAGGAAGAGCTTCCGATCGTCATGCGGGCGAGGGGATTGTCTCACTCAGGCAACGGTCATGGGTTTCAGCTCCGCGATGTCCGTGAGGGAAACGTCCAGCTGTTCATGGAGAAACCGGACCATGGTCCAGTGCGGCAGCGCGCCTTCGTCGAACGGCCCGAATTCCTGGCAGTAGAGGGGGATCCAGCGCAATGCCTCTTCCAATGCCTGTTCGCGTCCCGGCTCTTCCTGGTAGTCCTCGTAGGCGATGCTGCGGTGGTTGATGAAGAACCGCCCGGGAAGTCGTTCTTCGCACAGTGCACGATATTCGCGGGTCTGCAGGATGAGGTAGTGCCATATCTCGTCGATGTCCTGTTCCACGGGCAGGAAAAGCCCGGCGAGCCGGTCCCGGTACCGGGAGACGAGGTAGAGGTACCGCAGGCATTCGGTGACCTGACGTTCCACGAAGTCCTGGGGTATGTCCGGTGCCTTGTCGCAGAAATGCCGTACCACCTCGGTGTGCAGCGCGTCCCCGAGAAGACGCTTCAGGTCGTCGGCGGAGAGTGTCTGTCCGCTGGTCATGCCACTCCGTTTCTGAGGGGGAGAGGTGGCGGCGCGTCAGGCGCCGGCGCTGACGAGCCAGGCGTACTTGCCGGAGCGCCCGATGGGGATATGGGTGCGGTGTTCGATCCGGCAGTTCCGTCCGGTCAGTTCGGCGACGGCCTGCCGTAACGCGGCGGCCTCGGTGGCTCCGAGGGGTTCGTCCGTGAACGTCGTGTACGACAGGGTGGCGTCGGCGTCGCCGTGGAGGTGCAGTTGGTGCAGGAAGATCCGGGGGGAAGCGTCTGCGACATGCCGGTCGAGGTCGCCCTGGGCGACCGGGCCGTTCGGTGTGCTCAGCAATTCCTTCTGACGGCCACAGAACTGGGTGATCGCCGCGGGGTCCGGCGAGCCGTCCAGGGTGCGCACACAATCGCCCGACCGGTAGCGGACGAGCGGCATGTAGGGATTGCGCACACTGGTGACGATGAGCTGGTGGATCGTGCTTCCGGGGGCCACCGGCAGGAGCTCGACGCTCATCCCGGCCAGGTGGGGCCAGTACCGGCCCTCCCGGTCGCTGTAGTAGAGGTAGCCCAACTCCGTACTGCCGAACAGGTCGATGACCGGGCAGTCGAAGCGCCGGTGCAGGAACCGCCGTACGTTCACCGGGGTGTACTCGTAGGCGGTGATGACGCTGGCCGGCGCGGGGAACGCGTCCAGCAGGCCCCAGGCCTCCGCCTTGCGCACCAGGTGCGCCAAGTGGTAGCCGGAGCAGTCGAGGTGGTACCGGCCCTGAGGGTGTGTGCTCCGTGCCAGGTCGATCTCGCGGAGCATCCGCAGTACGTCCTTGCGGACCCACTGCGCCGGATCCAGCCGCAGGTTGAGGTAGCAGGTGCGCTCGTCGAGCCAGCGGTCGGCCAGGATGGGTATTCCCTTGTGCTCCACGCCGCGGCGGGCGGCGTTGACCCGCGCCACGTGTTCCGTCGCGAGCACCGTGGTGAGGGAGACCCGGCGGCAGCCCGACTCCCACGTCTCGCCGATGTCGGGGTGGCTGCGCCACAACTCGTAGTAGGAACGGAGCAGGAAGTACGGAGGCCGGATGATCTGCATCCGGGCGTGGTTGGTGCCCGTGGACAGGACGAACTCCGCCTCGCCGTCCTCCAGCGCCGCCGCCAGCCGCGGCGTCATCCAGTTGTCGGGGAACCCGCGGGCGATCTCCGGTTTGTCGAGCAGGGGGAAGTGACCCTTCGCCAGGGAGTCCTGATAGATCGGTATGTCACGAATCTGCTCGATGACATCGCTGGTCGGCTGGCCCTTCATTAATTCCTTCTCATGTTTCGCATAGCTGAAGAAATACGGGCTATGAGGGAGACGGAGTCGAGACGCCCGGGAGCATGCTGTGGTGGGGGAGGAATCTCTCACAGGGCTGATCCCGGGCGCCCCCGGCCGATCAGGAGATACAGCCGGCCTTCGGCGCGGCGCTGATACACCCGTTCTTGGGTGCAGCGCTGATGCAGCCGTTCTTCGCGGCCTGCTGGGCCGAGTTGACGGCGAGCCAATTCTGCCAGACGTTGTCCTGGGCCATCTTCTTGATCAGGTGTTCCATGAGGTCCTCCGGTGATAGTGCGGAAGGTACTCCCTGAGACGGGCCGACGGTGAATGGATTTCTCCTCGGCCTGCCCGCTGAATGTAAAAGCGTGGTTGCGCAACTGTCAATGAATGGCAATGTCGAACCATGGAAGCAGCCCCATTCAGGACCGGTTTGGCGTGATTCCGCTCTGCGGGTGTCGCGTCGGCGCCGGCTCGGGTCGCGGCGCGTGCACGTGGCCGCGTCATCCGCAGAGCCCCTGATGGAAGCGGGTCGCCCGGCTTGCCCGGGGGCGCCGACGCGGTGCCGGACGTGTCGACGGCCACCGAAGATGAGAATGTTTTCCTCATGTCCGTCCCCGGGACCCCGCGAAGGCAGACTGGTCCGATGCTGTGGCGTGGGGTGGGGTCGGTATTGGCAGGATGTGGAGCAGGAACACTGGTGTTACTGGTCGTATGGATATGGCCCGGGCAGAAGGTGCCGCCCTCCATGGGGCCCGTGGTCGTCGTGCCCTTCCTGCACGTCCCCACGCCTCCGGCCACCGCACCGACCGTCCCCGGCCGCCCCGCCGGGTCACCGACACCGTCCCCTGCCACGCCCGCCCCGTCCGGCTCCTGCCCGGGCGGCCGGGCCGTGTCGCCCCCGCCGCCGCCCCAGTCCGACGACAGGAGCACCGACTCCCCTGGACTCCCCCGAGTCGGCGGGGCCGAGGGAGCGTCACGGACCACCGGTGACGACGAGAAGGCCTCACGTGTTCCCAGGGGCGACGTGGGCGACACCGACGCTGTGGGCGACGAGGAGGACGAAGAGGACGAGCCCGACGACGAGAACGAGGAAGCGGTACACGGCAATCGGGGGGATGCGGACGACGAGTGGGACGACTGATGCTCAGGCGCCCGACCAGCGCCCGGTCCCGGATCGTCGGCTGGATGCTCCTGCTTCTCAGCGCCGCCCTGGCCGTGCCCACCTTCGGGATCACGATCGTCTGGCAGGCGGAGCTGGACCGGCAGGTCGACGCGCAACTCCTGTCCGAGGCCGACAAGCTACGCGCGTTCGCCCGCCGTTCACGCGACGCGTACCCCGGTGAGCGCTTCACCACGGGCGCCTCGCTGCTGACGGCGTTCATGGCGGTCCACCGGCCCGAGCGCAACGGCGCCTTCTTCAGCGTCGTGGACGGACGGGCGGACTACCGCAGCCCCGGCATGCCCCCGGCCCGCCTGGACCGAGACCCGGAGGTCGTGGCCCTGATGGCGCGGACGGCCGACACTCGTATCCGGTCGCTGGACACCTCGGCCGGCACGGTCCGTTACGGTGTCGTCCCGGTACAGATGGCGGGCGACCACACCGACACCCGGCTCGTCCTGGTCACCTTCCGGGACCGGGAACTGCGGCAGGAACGCCACATGGCACGACTGCTGCTGGCATCGGGAAGCTTCGCCCTGGTGGTCGCGGGACTGGCCAGCTGGCTGGTCGCGGGCCGGGTGCTGGCTCCGATCCGGCTGGTCAGGCAGACCGCCGAGCGGATCAGCGAGACGGACCTGACCCAGCGGCTGCCGGTGCGGGGCAACGACGACGTGGCGGAGTTGGCCGAGACGTTCAACCACATGCTCGACCGCCTGTCGGGCGCATTCACCGCGCAACGCCAGTTCCTGGACGAGGTGGCGCACGAACTGCGGACCCCCATCACGGTCCTGCGCGGACATCTGGAGCTGATGGACGAGGACCCCGACAGCCAGCGCGGCCAGACCCGCGCCCTGCTCTTCGACGAACTGGACCGGATGCGGCGGATCGTGGAGGACCTGCTGCTCCTGGCCCGGGCCGAGCGCCCCGACTTCCTCAGCCTCGGCCAGACCAGTCTGACCGACCTGGTGGTCGACACGGCCGCCAAGGCCCAGGCACTGGGGCGCAGACACTGGACGGTGGCCGAGGTCGCCGACGTCAGCGTGCACCTGGACGAGCAGCGGGTCACCCAGGCCCTGATGCAGCTCGCGGCCAACGCGGTCAGCCACACCGGGGAAGGAGACGCCATCGAGATCGGGTCACGCCTGTGGCGTGGCAGGGTACTGCTGTGGATCGCGGACACCGGGCCAGGTGTGGCCCCGGAGGACCGCGAACGGATCTTCCAGTGCTTCTATCAGGGAGGCAACGCGGTTCCCGGCCGGGCCGCTCCCGGCATCGGACTGGGCCTCGCGCTGGTCCGCGAGATCGCCCAGGCACACGACGGCGTCGCCCACGTCGAGGAGGCGCCCGGGGGCGGCGCGAGATTCGTCATCGACCTTCCCGCACTGCAGCCCACGACGGAAGGAACCCATGGTGAGCAGGATCTTGATAGCCGAGGACGAGGAAAGAATCGCCGCCTTCGTCGAAAAAGGCCTGCGCCGTAGCGGGTACGTCACCCGGGTCGTCACCGACGGAGTCTCCGCCTACGAGCACGCCCGCGGCCGGGACTTCGACCTCCTGATCCTCGACCTCGGACTGCCCGGCGACGACGGGCTGACGGTGCTGCGCAAGCTGCGGAAGGCGCGCATCTCCCTGCCCGTCGTCATCCTCACCGCCCGCGACAGCGTGAGCGACATCGTGGCCGGACTGGAGAGCGGCGCCGACGACTACATGGTCAAACCCTTCGCCTTCGACGAGTTACTGGCCCGCGTACGACTGCGCCTGCGCCGCGAGGAGCCGGCGGAGAACTTTCTGCTGCGGGTGGGCGATCTGATCCTCGACCTCCGCACCCGCCGGGCCCAGGTGGGCGAGCGCGTCTCCGACCTGTCCGCCCGGGAGTTCGCCCTCGCCGAGATCCTCATGCGCAACCCCGACCGGGTGCTGTCCCGCGAGCAACTGCTGAGCCAGGTATGGGGGTTCGACTACGACCCCGGTTCGAACATCGTCGACGTCTACATCCGCTATCTCCGGCGCAAGATCGGCGCCGACCGGGTCCAGACCGTGCGGGGCGTCGGCTACCGGCTCCGGGCCTGACCACCGGGGCGGGCGGCCTTCGTCCGGCGGCGGACGCACCCCGCCGGACCCCATGAGAACAGTCTCACCGCTGTCTCACCGCCACCTCATCGCCCGCCCCGAGACTCCTCGTTACGGGTCATCGGTGACGCGAGGCCCGTGAGCGGCGCAGACGGTCGCCGCGGCCCCGCCCGGAAACAGGGCGCCGCCGCCACACCGGACCAGCAGACACGGAGGCGAACCCCCCGCCTGCCCTGCGACGCGAGCACCCGCACCTGATCCCCCGTGGTACCCGGGCCACCCGTGTGCCACGAAGGCCCGGTTGTGGGCGGGATGAGATCCCGCCCCGCGTGAAGAGCCACACGCCACTTCCGTATGGAGGACACTCCTGTGCGACAACTCATCGAACACGCCCGCACCTTCTCTGCCCGCTGTGGCGGAGCAGGCCGTGAACTCAAGGAGTTCGAGGCCGGCCAGCGGCCCTCCACGATGTTCATCACCTGCTCCGACTCCCGGGTGGTCCCCACCCTGCTGACCGACTCCGGCCCCGGCGAGCTCTTCGAGATGCGCACGGCCGGAAACATCGTCCCGCCCTACGATCCGGACGCGCCCACCAGCGAGATGGCGACGATCGAGTACGCCGTCTGCGTGCTGGAGGTGTCCGACATCATCCTCTGCGGGCACTCCCACTGCGGCGCCGTCGGAGCCCTGGCCAGGGGCGACGATCTGCGGACCCTGCCGGCGGTACGCGGCTGGCTCGGCAGATGCGCCCAGACGGCCGGTCCTCAGCACCCCGACGAGTTCGGCCCCGACTGCGAACAGCCGGTACAGCGCCACGCGGTGGCGCAACTGGACGCGTTGCGCGACTACCCGTGCGTGAGCCGCGCCGTGCGCGAAGGCCGGCTCGGGCTGCACGCCTGGTACTACGAGGTCCACACCGGCGCGGTGCAGGCCCACCGCCCCTCCACCGGAACCTTCTCCTCCCTGTGACAGCGACCCACCGGTGAACACGCGGGCCGCTCCCGCCGCCACCTGCTGTCTCCCCCCACTCCTCTAGGAGCTGAAGCTCTCATGTCGTCTCCACAACTCCGGTTACGCCCGGACGCCCTGTCCCGCGACTTCCTCGCCTCGATCGTGGTGTTCCTCGTCGCCGTGCCCCTGTGTGTCGGCATCGCGGTCGCCTCCGGTGTCCCCGCCGAACTGGGCCTGGTCACCGGCATCGTCGGCGGGCTGATCGCCGGCGCGATGCCGGGCAGCTCGCTCCAGGTCAGCGGCCCGGCCGCCGGGCTCACCGTCCTGGTGTACGAGGCGGTCACCACCCACGGCGTCGCGGCGCTCGGCGTCCTCGTCCTGTCCACGGGGCTCCTCCAGGTCGGGCTCGGCCTCGTCGGCTTCGGCCGGTGGTTCCGCGCCATATCGACCGCCGTCGTGCACGGCATGCTCGCGGGCATCGGCCTCGTCCTGATCGGCAGCCAGCTCTACGCCATGGCCGGGGCCAGCGCCCCGGGGAACGGTCTCGACAACCTGGCCGGGCTGCCGGAACTGTTCACGCGGATCACGGGAGCCGAGGCGATCTCCTCCACCGCGATCGGCGTCGGCACCATCGTCGTCCTGATCCTCTGGAAGCGGCTTCCCGGACGCCTGCCCCAGGTGCTTCCCGGGCCGCTGGTGGCCGTGGGGCTGGCCACCGCCGCGGTGGCGGTGTTCAACCTGCCCGTCGCCCCCATCAAGGTGCAGGGGCTGATCGACTCACTGCGGCTGACGAGCCTGGACGACTTCGGCCTCCTGGCCGACGTCAGTCTCCTGGGCGTCATCCTCGCCTTCACGCTCATCGCCTCGGCCGAATCCCTCTTCAGCGCCGCCGCCGTGGACCGGATGCACGACGGTCCGCGCACGCAGTACAACAAGGAACTCATCGCCCAGGGGACGGGCAACACCATCTGCGGCCTCGTCGGCGCGCTGCCCATGACCGCCGTCATCGTGCGCAGTGCAGCCAACGTGCAGGCAGGTGCGCGCACCAAGGCCTCCCGGATCATGCACGGAGCGTGGCTGCTGCTGTTCGCCGCCCTGTTCCCCGCCGTACTCGGTCTGATCCCCGTGGCCGCCCTCGCCGGGATCCTCGTCCACGCCGGCGCGAAGCTCATCCCCGTCGCGACCTTCCGGCCGCTCTGGCGTGAACACCGGGGCGAGGCCGTGGTCCTGGTGGTGACCGCGCTGGCGATCGTCCTCACGGACATGTTCATGGGCGTGCTGCTCGGCATCGGGCTGGCCGTGATCAAGACGGCCTGGGAGACCTCCGCCGTCCGCCTCGACATCGACGAGCAGGACGACCGCACCAGGGTCTCCCTCAGCGGCAGCGCCACCTTCCTGCGCCTGCCGCTGATCCTCGACACCCTGGAGGCCCTGCCGAAGGACAGGCCGGTGGAGCTCGACCTCTCGCGGCTCCGCCACCTGGACCACGCCTGCCGCACCGCCCTGGAGGCGTGGACCGCGCACAGCGGCGCCGTCCAGGGCGCCGGAGCGACGACGGACGACCCACCGCGCGAGGCCGCCCTCGCGGGCGCCGCTCCGGACGGTGAAGGCCCTCCGCGCAACGAGAGGCCCTAGCTCCGTAGGCCGGGACCGAGGAGTGTGTCCGGCGGATCCTGACCGGGTCCGCCGGACACGCTCTCGTCCGCCACGGTCCAGGCGCCCGCAGGCTTTCCCGCCACAGGCCGTTAGGTTGTGGGGGAAAGCCTGCGGGCAGCCGGATTCGTGATGGGGGCGAGCATGACCATGCAAAAAGGAAGCAACGTCGCGGTGCCGGCCGACACGGTGCGCGTCGAACTGGGCCGGCACGCCGCAGCGGGCGCCCCGGACGTCGACGCCTCCGCTCTCCTGCTGGTGGCGGGCAAGGTCCGCGGCGACGCGGACTTCGTCTTCTACAACCAGCCGGCCCACGCGTCCGGCGCGGTCCGGCACGAGGGCAGGCGGACCGCTCCCGACCACGTCACCGACACCCTCGTCGTCGACTTCGGCAAGGTCGAGCCCGCGATCGACCGCATCGTCGTCGCCGCCTCGGCGGACGGCGGGACCTTCGGCCGGGTGAGCGGACTGTATGTGCGGGTCACCGACGCGGCGAGCGGCGCGGAGCTGGCCCGCTTCGACAGTACGGACGCCACGGTCGAGACCGCCTTCATCCTCGGCGAGCTGTACCTGCGACAGGGCGCCTGGAAGTTCCGCGCGGTCGGACAGGGCTACAGCACCGGCCTCGAAGGCCTGGCGACGGACTTCGGCATCTCCGTGGACGAACCGCAACAGGCCCCGCCCGTCCCGCAGACCCCGGCGGCCCCTGTCACCCCGTCGCCACCTCGCCCGGCCGCCCCGACCCCGGCCCCGGTCGCCCCGCCCGTGGCCCCCGTCCCGCCCGTGGCCCCCGTCCCGCCCGTGGCCCCCGCGCCCGCCGCCCCCGTGGCTCCGCCCGCCGCGACCCCCGTACGGCTGACCAAGGTCACGCTGACGAAGAGCGCGCCGTCCGTCTCGCTCGCCAAACAGGGCGGCACCTCCGGCGCGCTGCGCGTCAACCTCAACTGGGAAGTGCGCAAACAGTTCAAGGGCTGGGGAGCGAAGCTCGGCCGGGCCGTCGCCATGCACGCCGATCTCGATCTCGACCTCTGCGCACTGTACGAACTCGCCGACGGCCGGAAGGGGGTCGTGCAGTCGCTCGGGAACGCGTTCGGTTCACTGAACAGGCCGCCCTTCATCCATCTCGACGGCGACGACCGCACCGGCGCCCTCTCCAGCGGCGAGAACATGACCATCAACCTCGACCACAAGGACCTGCTGCGGCGCGTACTGATCTTCGTCACCATCTACGAAGGCGCCCGGAGCTTCGTCGATCTCCACGCCACGGTCACCCTCCAGCCGCAGAACGGCGCGGCCATCGACTTCTCCCTCGACGAGTGCACCGTGCCCTCCACCGTCTGCGCCCTGGCACTGATCACCAACGACGGCGGCGACCTCACCGTGCAGCGCGAGGCCCGCTACCTGGTCCCGGACCGGGGCGTGAGCCCGCAGCGCACCATCGACGCCGCCTACGGCTGGGGCATGAACTGGACGCCCGGCCGCAAGTGATCCGCCGCGCCCGCCCGGACCGGCCGCACGCCTTCCCGCGACGTCACCGGTCGGGCGCGGCCTCCGGGCGCGCGTAGGTGCGGCCCTTCCAGGCCGCGCCCCGCCCCCGGTAGTGCCGCACCGCCGAGTCCACCGTCATCAGCAGGTAGAGCACCGCCGTCAGCGGCAGCAGCGGCCCCAGCCACAGCGACTGACGGTAGTAGGCCAGCATCGGCAGATACGTCGTCGTCATCACCGCCCACGACGCGCCGCCCGCCCAGGCCGCCACCCCGTCACCCGTCAGCAGCCCCGCCGCCAGCGTCGCGGGCGGTGCCACATAGACGAGCAGCAGCCCCGGGACCGTCCCCGCCAGCAGCAGCGGACTGTGGCGCAGTTGCGCGTACGCGCTGCGCGAGACCATCCGCCACAGATCCGCCAGCCGCGGATACGGCCGCACGCTGTCCACCCGGTCCGCGAGCCCCAGCCAGATCCGGCCGCCGCTGCGCCGCACCTCCCGCGCCAGCGACACGTCGTCGATCACCGCCTGCCGGATCGAGTCCGGGATCCGCGCCCGCTCGGCCGCCTCGGTGCGCAGCAGGACGCAGCCGCCCGCGGCCGCCGCCGTCCGTGACCGGGCCCTGTTCACCCGGCGGAACGGGTAGAGCTGCCCGAAGAAGTAGACGAACGCCGGCACCACCAGACGTTCCCAGACGCTCTCCACCCGCAGCCGCGCCATCTGCGACACCAGGTCGAAGCCTCCCTCGCCCCCGGAGCAGGCCGCGGCCACCAGATCGCGCAGACTGTCCGGCTCGTGCGCGATGTCCGCGTCGGTCAGCAGCAGGAAGTCCGGTTTGTCCCGCCGGGCCACCGCGATCCCGTGCCGCAGGGCCCAGAGCTTGCCCGTCCAGCCCCGCTCCGGCTCCCCGGGCTCCACCACGGTCAGCGGGAACCCGCCGTACCGGGCGGCCAGCTCCCGGGCCAGCTGCCCGGTGCCGTCGCTGCTGCAGTCGTCGACGAGGATGACCCGGACGTCCCCGGGATAGTCCTGGACCAGCAGCGACGGCAGGCTCACTGGCAGCATCTCCGCCTCGTCGCGGGCCGGCACCACCACCGCGACCGACGGCCAGCGCGCCGGGTCGGTGCGCCGGGGGAGCCGCTGGTCCGTCCGCCAGTAGAAGCCCTGCCCCAGCAGCAGCCACACCCACGCGATCAGTGAACCCACGGCGATCCAGGCAACGGCGCTCATCCGCCGAAGTCTGCCCCACTGAGCCCGGTCCGCAAGGGCCGTCGGCTAGGGTGACCGGGTGAAGATCGCGCTCATGGACTCCGGAATCGGCCTGCTGGCGGCAGCGGCCGCAGTGCGCCGCCTGCGGCCCGACGCCGAACTCGTCCTCTCCTCGGACCCCGGCTCCATGCCCTGGGGTCCCCGCACCCCCGAGGACATCACCGCGCTCGCCCTGGCCGTCGCCCGCGCCGCCGCGGCCCACCGGCCGGACGCGCTGATCGTCGCCTGCAACACCGCCTCCGTCCACGCCCTGCCGGCGCTCCGCGCCGAACTGGAGCCCGCGCTGCCGGTCATCGGCACGGTCCCCGCGATCAAGCCTGCCGCGGCGGGCGGCGGCTCCGTCGCCATCTGGGCCACCCCGGCCACCACCGGCAGCCCCTATCAGCGCGGGCTGATCGGTGACTTCGGCGGGACCGCGGACGTCACCGAGGTCCCGTGCCCCGGGCTCGCCGACGCGTTGGAGCACGGCGACGAGACCGCGATCGACCGGGCCGTAGCGGCCGCCGCCGCCCTCACCCCGCCCGACGTCCGGGCCGTCGTCCTCGGCTGCACCCACTACGAGCTGGTCGCGGCCCGGATCCGCGACGCCGTGCAGCGGCCCGGCCGCCCGCCGCTCGCCCTGCACGGGTCCGCCGGAGCGGTCGCCGCCCAGGCGCTGCGCCGGATCGGAGCGGACCCCGCCCCGACGGCCGAGCCCTCCGCCAAGCTCACCGTGCTCCAGGCCGGCCGCCCCGCCGCCCTCCCGCAGGCAGCTCTGACCTATGCCGAGGGCCGGATGCTGGCCGCCGCGGTGCCCGCCCACTGACCTCATCCGACCTGATCCAGACGAAAGACCAGCCGCCGGGCAGCCTCCGGCGGAGCAGGGCCGGGTAACCCGATCGGCCCCAGCGGCCCCGGCCGGGAACCCGGAACGCGGCTACGCTGCCGCATATGACGGACCTCCCCGAGAGTGCGACGCACGGGTCGAGCCAGGCGCCGCCCACGGAGTGGAACGGCCGAGCCACCAACCGCATCCAGTGGCTGCTGGCCCTCGCGGGCGCGGGCTGTGTGGCCCTCGGCATCGAGCTGGCCGTCGACGGCGCCTGGACCTCGGGCATCGCCCCGCTGCTCATGTCGGTGATCGGCTGCCTCGCCGCCGGTCTGCTGATCCTCTTCGGAACGCTCGCCTTCGTCCATGTCGCTGTCAAGGTCGACGGGGACAGCCTGGAGGTGCGCTGCGGCCACGCCGGCCTGCCGCGCCGCCGGATCCTGCTCAGCCATGTGACGGGCGCGGAATTCGTCCCCCGGATCAACCCGCGCCAGTGGGGCGGCTGGGGCTACCGCTGGCGTCCCGAGCAGGGCACGGCCGTCGTGGTCCGCAAGGGCGAGGGCGTGGCCCTGCACCTCGGCGACGGCCGCACCTTCACCGTCACGGTCGACGACGCGGAGACGGCCGTACGGTTCATCCGGCAACGCCTGCACCTGCCGGCCTCCGGCAAACGACCGGGCGACTGACTCGGGCCGCACCGGCCACCGTCCCGGCGACCGTTCGCGTCACCGGCCGGGCCGCACCGGCCACCGTCCCGGCGTCCGACCGGGCCGCCCACCGCCGGCCGAGAGACACCCCGGGCCGCCGGCGTCCCGGCCCCATGCGGGTCAACGCCGCCGCCCCCGACCGCCCACCGTAGACTCCGCCGGGTGAGCGCCACCATGACTCCCGTCGATGCCCCGCCGCCCGCCACAGCCTCCCCGGCCGCCGGACTGCTGCCGCGGCTCCTCCGCCCGGCCGCCGCCGTGCTCTCCGGACTGCTGCTCTACGCGAGCTTCCCGCCCCGGCCCCTGTGGTGGCTCGTGCTGCCCGGATTCGCCCTGCTGGGATGGGTGCTGCACGGGCGCTGGCTCCGGTCAGCCTTCGGCCTCGGCCTCCTCTCGGGCCTCGGTTTCATGCTTCCGCTGCTGCACTGGACCGGCACGGACGTCGGCCCGGTGCCGTGGCTGGCCCTGGCCGTCTTGGAGGCGCTGATCATCGCGGTGGGGTGCGTCGGCATCGCCGCGGTGACCCGGCTCGCGTACTGGCCCGTGTGGGCGGCCGCTGTCTGGACGCTGGACGAGGCGGTCCGCGCCCGGATCCCGTTCGGCGGCTTCCCCTGGGGCAAGATCGCCTTCGGCCAGTCCGAGAGCGCCTTCCTGCCGCTGGCCGCGCTCGGCGGCACCCCGCTGCTCTCCTGCGCCGTCGTCCTGTGCGGCTTCGGGCTCTACGAGGCCGTGCGACAGCTCGTCGCGTACCGCAGGACCGGAAAGGTCCCGCGCGCGGCCGTCGTCGGCGCCGCCGTGAGCGTCCTCGTGCCGGTCGCCGGAGCCCTCGCCGCGCTGCCCCTGGTCGACGACTCGGCGGAGAACGGCACGGCCACCGTCGCCGCGATCCAGGGCAACGTGCCGCGCCTGGGACTCGACTTCAACGCCCAACGCCGCGCCGTCCTCGACAACCACGCCCGGCGCACCGCGCAGCTGGCCGAGGACGTGAAGTCGGGCAAGGAGAAGCAGCCCGACTTCGTGCTGTGGCCGGAGAACTCCTCCGACCTCGATCCCTACCTCAACGCGGACGCCCGCCAGGTCATCGACGACGCCGTCAAGGCGATCGGCGCCCCCACGGTCGTCGGCTCGGTGGTCGAGAAGGGCTCCGACAGCCTCCGCAACACCCTGATCGAGTGGGACCCGGAACAGGGCCCCGTCGACACGTACGACAAGCGGCACATCCAGCCGTTCGGCGAGTACATGCCGATGCGCGCCGTCGCCCGCTTCTTCAGCGAGGACGTCGACCGGGTGCAGCGCGAGTTCATCGCCGGCACGGAGGTCGGCGTCTTCGACCTCGCGGGGACGAAGGTGGGGCTCGTGACCTGTTACGAGGCCGCCTTCGACGACGCCGTACGCGACACCGTCACCCACGGCGGCCAGATGATCGCCGTGCCGAGCAACAACGCGACGTTCGGCCGCAGCGAGATGACCTACCAGCAGCTGGCCATGTCCCAGGTGCGGGCCGTCGAGCACGGTCGGGCCGTCGTCGTCCCCGTCACCAGCGGGGTCAGCGCGGTGATCCGCCCGGACGGCACGATCGTCGAGAAGAGCGGCATGTTCACCCCCGCCGCCCTCGTCGACGAGGTCCCGCTGCGCTCCTCGCTCACCCCCGCCACCCGGATGGGCCCCCTGCCCGAGGGCGTCATCGCGCTGCTGGCCCTGGCGGGCCTGGCCTGGGTGAGCGGCTCGGCGTTCCGGGCCCGCCGGAGCGGGGGACCGGCCAGTAGCGCCTGACCCGGCCACGTAGGCTCGGATCCATGGCTACTCCCGACTTCATCCGTGACATCCGCGCCACCGCCGGGCACCAGCTCCTCCTGCTGCCCGGGGTGACGGCCATCGTCCTCGACGACGAGGGCCGCGTGCTGCTCGGGCGGCGCGCGGACACCGGGAAGTGGTCGGTCATCGGCGGGATCTCCGAGCCGGGGGAGGAGCCTGCGGCGACGGCGGAGCGCGAGGTGCTGGAGGAGACCGGTGTGCACTGCGTGGCCGAGCGGGTGGTGCTCACGCAGGCGCTGGACCCCGTGCAGTACGCGAACGGCGACATCTGCCAGTACCTCGACGTCACCTTCCGCTGCCGGGCGACCGGCGGCGAGGCGCGGGTCAACGACGACGAGTCGCTGGAGGTGGGCTGGTTCCCGCTGGACGGGCTCCCGCCCCTCGGCGAGTTCGCCCTGTTCCGGATCAAGCAGGCCCTCACCGAGGGCCCCGCCTGGTTCCAACCCACCCCGCGGACTCCGTAACTCCCTACTTCACCGTGAAGGAAGCCGTCGTCCCGGTGAACGGCGTGATCTTCCCGAGCAGGCTCCTGGAGTCCCCGTGGTGCACGATCCGGTACGCGCCGGGTGCCGTGTCCGCCGCGATGTCCCAGGTGATCGTGGCCTTCGAGGTGCCGGTCAGACCGTTGAGCCGTGTCCAGCGGTAGGCGGTCTCCCAGTCGCCGTCGTCCAGCACCCGCTGCCAGGTGCCGTTCTCCAACCGCTGCACCTCAAGGAAGGTGGAGCCCCGGCGGACGTTGTTCTTCGGGTGCCCGGTGGCGAACTCTACGGTCGCGGTGGAGCCGCGCGCGTAGGCGTTCTCCGGGGCCTTCAGGACGCCGCCGAACGCCTTGCCGGCGGGCGGGTTGTCGTACACGACCCCCGTCTGGAAGGTGAACTGCCGGCCCGACTCGTCAGGAGGCGTCGCGCCCCGCTCCAGCGTGGTGCCCTCACGCAGGGAGTCCGCGATCCGGGCGTACTCCTGCTGGTAGGCGGGCAGGGTGTAGCGGCCGTGCAGCGTGGAGCCGCCCTCGTAGTTCTGGGTGTCGTACTCCTCCGGCGTCGTCACGTACTGGCTGTAGGCGTTGGCGTACCCCTGGAGCAGGACGCGGTCCAGCGGGACGCCCAGCCGCTCGGCCACCGTGCGGCGTACGCGGAGGCCGGAGGTGATCGTGAACTCGCCCGGGGCAGCCACCAGGTGCAGTTCGCCGAGCTTCATGATCTGGAGCGGGAGGCGCTTCGGGGTGACCGGGTGGACGTTGCTCAGCAGCCCCGTGGGGATCAGGCTCGCCTTGGGGTACTGGCAGGTCGCGAGCCAGGAGGGGGTGTCGACGCGCAACGCGTCGAGGATGGACGCGACCGGGGTGCGCGTGCCCTCCTCGAAGCCGGGGATCGCGGGACCGTCCTCGACGCTGCCCGCGAGCGTGGACGCGCCCACGACGGCGGGGCAGGTGCGGTGCTCCTTGCCGTCCGGGGTGTACTCCGGGCGTACGGTCACGTTCTCCATGTCGACGTAGGCGAGCCGGGAGTCGACGCCTCCGGAGACGGGCCGCGTGTCGTCGTAGATCTCGCGGGCCTTGTCGAGTTGGCGCTCGCCGATGATCCGGGTGTTCTCGAACTCGTCCTCGGTGGGCCCGGATCCCGGCTTCAGGTTGAGGTTCGGCGACATGTCGCCGGCGTTGGTGTTGGGGAAGGCGGCGACGAACCCGGGGGCGTCGTCGAGGTAGCGCACGCCCTCGTGGTCGTGCTCCCAGGCGTAGGCGGCGTAGCCCTTGTTGTCGGGGCTGATGAGCGTGTTCTTGTTGGTGATCGAGGTGTTGTGGGTGGCGAACCAGCTGATCGCGCCCGCGTCCCTGCCGCCCTGCTTGAAGCGCAGCACGGTCATCGCCGGGTCGATCGCGTCCGGGAAAGCCGCCCGGTCGGCCGCCGGGTTGCGGTCGAAGGCCTCGCGGGAGCGGTTCACGCTGGCGGTGGCGAGGGTGCCCGTGCCCAGGCTCATCGTGCCGGGCTTCAGATCCTCGTGGGCCTTGGCGACGGAGTCCGTCACGCCGTCGACGATCGCCCGGTAGGTCTCCTTCTGGAAGCCGAGGACGGAGAGGTTGTAGGCGACGTGGTGGGAGTAGCCGCCGGGCCCCGAGTGGGTGTGCGTGGCCGACAGCAGGACGTTCTCCTCGCCGTACAGGTCCCCGTAACGCTCCTTCAGACGGGCGATGACCCCCTGCTGGACGGACTGGAAGATCATCGCGAGGTCGGCGTTGACGTACACCACGCGCTTGCCGCTCGACCGGTCGACGACGACGAAGGCCCGTGACCGCTGTCGCTGATGGATGCCCGACGTCTTCTGGTCGAAGCTGGAGTAGCCCATCATCCCGGTTTCGGCGGCCTCGCCCGTGACGTCGGAGATGCCTCGCCCGACGAGGTAGTCCCCTCCGTCGGCGGTGCTCGACGCCGACGCGGGGGAGGGGGCGCCGAGGGTGACCGCGCCGAGGGTGGCGGCGAGCACCGCGACGGGGAGCCTGCGCCGGGAGCGGCGGGCGGTGGGGGGCGGCATGGAACCTCCTGGGGCGGGAGACGGGGATGCCCGGACCCGGTCGGCGGCTCGCTGACGGGAGGGGCCTGGGCGGTGTCCCGACCGTAGAGGAGTGTGACCTGCGTCGCATAGATGCCTACCGGCCAGTAAAGCGGTGCGCCGGCCTGCGGATCTCCTTCGGCTTCGACGAGGTCCTGGCCACGGACGCGTCGGAGCAGGTGTGCCAGGAGGGCGGGAGCGCCGGAAGAACCTGGTCACCGAGATACGCAGAGTGACTGCCGGTGGGCGGTTGGTGCCGCCGGGGTGCGCCGCGCTGCGGCCGGTGAGCCGGGCTCGCGAGCAAGGGGGCCCGCCCCGCTGCGCCCCGCCGGGTGGCGGGGTACGGTCACCCCCAGGGCCCCGGCCAGCGGGAATTCGGTCAACGGCCTTGTACGAAAAGTGAGTAGAGGAGAGACATGAGCGTCGACAACGACGATTTCCGCCGCCGGATCCGGTCCGACATTCCCCACTCCGCGCGCGTCTGGAACGCGTGGCTGGGCGGCAAGGACCACTATCCGGTGGACCGGGAGCTGGCCGACGTGGTGAGCGCGGCCTACCCGCAGATGGTCGACATCGCCCGTGCGTCACGCGCCTTCCAGATCAGGGCGATCCACTACCTCGCCTCGGCGGGGGTGCGCCAGTTCCTGGACGTCGGGACCGGGCTTCCGGTGGCGAACAGCACGCACGAGGTGGCGCAGAGCATCGCACCCGAGTCGCGGATCGTCTACGTGGACAACGACCCGATCGTCCTGGCCCACGCCGAGGCGCTCCTGACCAGCTCCCCGCAGGGCCGCACGGCCTACGTGGACGCCGATCTGTCCGATGCGGACGCGGTCGTGGACGAGGCGGCCAAGACGCTCGACCTGTCCGAGCCCGTCGCCGTACTCCTGCTCTCCACCCTGGGGCACCTCGTTCCGGCCGAGGGCATCGAGGTCGTCCAGCGGTACCTGGCCCGGATGCCGGCGGGAAGCCACCTGGTGCTCTGCGACACGGTGGCGACGCCTCAGACGCTGGCCGCCCAGGAGGCGTACGCGTCGGGCGACAACCCGCCCTACCTCGTCCGGAAGCCTGAGGAGATCACCGACTGCGCCAAGGGGCTGGAGCTGGTCGAGCCGGGATTCGTCTCGATCGACCGCTGGCGGCCCGAGGAGGACGACGCGGTGCCGGTCGACCAGTGGGGGCTCGTCGCCCGCAAGCCGTAGCCGCACGGCGGGCGGGGAGCCGCGCGGCAGGCCAGGGTGTAGGTCCGGGAAGGGCGCCCGGACCTACACCCTGGCCTGCAGGGGTCTCGTTCAGTCGCCCCGCCGTTTCATGGCCGTGTCCTCACGCAGTCGGCTGGTATGGCGGGCGAGTGAACCCACACGGTCCGCCAACGTCCGGTGTTCCGCGGCGAGATGCGGTCCGAGCGCGGTCAGCGGGGCGACCAGCGCGGCGGCGTCGTCCGCACCGAGCGCCTGCCGGAGCAGGCCCAGAGAAGCGTCGGCCGAGGCGGGGAGGTCGGCCAGCGCGGTGATCTGGCCGGCGAGGGACCGCAGGTCGGCCGCGTTCTGCCGGGCCCATGCGGTGATCGAACGGTCGCCCGCCCGGAGGTCCCGGGTCGCCTGGACCCGCTGTTCCCCGGTGCTGCCCGCGGAGCCGGGGCGCAGTCGCAGATAGCGCCGCTCGGCCGCCTGGCGGCTGGCGACGCCCAACGGATCTGCCAGATCGGCCCAGCTCGCGCCGGCCGCGCGGGCCGTCTCGATCAGCCCGGGCTCCCAGCCCGCCAGCCGCTCCCGCACCTCACGCAACAGGTGCAGCGACTCCAGGGCCTGAGCCCGGTCGGAGGCAACCGCCGGTCCGGAGCCGGTGTCCTCGGAGCCGACGTGGGCCCCGCGGAGTGCCTCGTCGATGTTCTTCAGAGCCGCTGACGCCGCGAGGAGGGAGGCGGCGTCAGCGGCTGGGTGCCGGAACGGCTCGCGCCGGGCTCGTGTGGACAACGGGAGCTCCCTTGCTCGCCCGAAATCTCTGTCATCCTTTCGGTGACGCGATCAGTTGTCATCGAATGGATGACATGCTACAACGGTCTCAGGTGAAAAGCACGGGCCGTCCGCCCGAACGACTGGAGGTGTTTCCGTCATGCTGATGCGTACTGACCCCTTCCGTGAACTCGACCGGATCACCGAGCAGCTTCTCCGCCCCGGCACCTGGTCGCGGCCCTCGGCGATGCCGATGGACGCGTATCGCGAGGGCGACGAGTACGTGGTGGCGTTCGATCTTCCCGGTGTCCCGCCGGACGCGATCGACATCGACGTCGAGCGGAACATGCTGACCGTCAAGGCCGAGCGTCGGCCGGCGGTGAACGACGACCATGTGCAGATGGAGCTCTCCGAGCGTCCGCTGGGCGTCTTCTCCCGGCAGATCGTGCTCGCCGATTCGCTCGACACCGAACAGATCGACGCGCATTATGATGCGGGGGTGCTGACCCTGCGCATCCCGATCGCCGAGCGCGCCAAGCCCCGCAAGATCGCCATTGGCGGGGAGCCCCGGCGCCAGCAGATCAAGGGCTGACCCGGCTCGGCCTACCACAGCGGCGAGGGCGGGGACGGGCTCCCCTTCTTTCCCGCTCCCGGCCCTCGCCCGGCAACCACCCGAGGGGGTAGCTGCGGTTACCCTGCGATGGGAGGCGTTCCTGGATCGGATCCGGGAGCGCGGCGAGTACGGGACGCGAACGGAGGCCGAACGCGCCGCGCGCGTCGTCCTGGCCCTCCTCGGCGCTCACCTGGTCGGCGGAGAACGGGCCGAACTGGCTGCCCGGCTGCCGGAGACCATGGCCCTGATCCTGCTGAACCCGCTTCAGGCCGCCGAACCGCTCTCCCCGGAGCGTTTCGTGCGTGCCACCGCGGCCTGGATCGAGGGGGCCGGCGAACAGACCGCCCGATGGGACGTCGGAGCTGTTCTGAGCGTCGCGGCGGAGGCGGCGGGCGAGGAACTCACCCGCCGCATTCTGCTCCAGCTGCCGCCCGGGTATGACGTGCTCTTCGGTGGGCACACGCGGAACGCATGATCCAGATCCACCCCGCCGCCCCTCCCGTGCCGCCGTGCGGCGAGCCGTCGGAGCGGGCAGCGCCCCGATCCGAGCCGTACTGATGAGAAAGGCTGCTGACACGATGATCCATGAGCCTCGCAACGCCGGCGCACCGGCGGGCACGACGGTCGACCAGCTGCTGGAGAAGATCCGTTACGAGGGCGCCTACCCGACGCGCGAACGCGCCGAGGAGAGCCTCCGCGCTGTGTTGGGTGCGCTCGGCCGACAGGTCACCGGTGATGAGCGCGTCGCGCTCGCCGCGGCCCTGCCCAGGGAGGCCGCCCTGGTGTTCACTTCCGAAGTGCCCGCTGTGAAGCAGCTTCCCGGTGGCGCCTTCGTCCGCGATCTCGCCGTGCGCACCGGTGGTACCCCGGCGACCGCCCGTTGGGACGCCGGCGTCGTCCTGAGCCAGATCGCCGCTCTGATGGAGGACGCTCTCGTCGCCCGGGTGGTGAGCAGCCTGCCGCCCGGCTACGCGCTCCTCTTCGGTCGCGCCGAACTTCTCGCCCAGGCCGCCTGATCCGAGGCTTCGCGGCGGCCCGGTCCGGGCCGCCGCGAAGCAGGTCGGCAGGCATCGCCGCCCCGGGGCCACCGCCCCGGTTCCTGGCTACCGGCGGATCGTCACCGGCTCGATCTCCGCGTTGTTGTGCCGGCGCGCCCAGTTCTCCAGGGCCACCCGGCAGGCGTGGTCGAGGTGGCGCAGACCCGTCAGGTCCAGCTCTATGGGCTGGTCCTGCGGGAGCTTCTCCAACTGCTCCAGGATGCGGGGCAGTCGCAGGAAGGTGGCGTTCCCGGTCAGGGTCACCACGACCCGGCCGCCGGTGAGCCGACGGGTTGTCAGCTGGACGTGCGAGGTCTCCCAGGCCGACTTGACCACTGCCAGCAGCAGGCCGAACACGACCCCTTCAAACAGGTTGGTCACCACGATGGCGATCGCGGTGACCGCCAGCAGCACGGCCTCCCCGCGGTGTTCGCGCCACAGCGGGCCGAACTCCTTGGCGGGCACGAGCTTGCATCCGGCGTGGACGAGGATCCCGGCCAGCGCGGCCAGCGGGATGATCCCGACGGCGGCGGGCAGCAGCGCGGCGAAGAGCAGCAGCCACAGACCGTGGGCGATCCGGGAGAGCGCGGTGGTCGCCCCGGCCTGGACGTTGGTGGCGCTGCGGACGATGACCGCGGTCATGGGCAGCGCGCCGAGCGCCCCGCAGATGGTGTTGCCGACGCCCTGGGCCACCAACTCCTTGTCGTAGTCGGTGCGGGGCCCGTCGTGCATCCGGTCGACGGCCGCCGCGCTGAACAGACTCTCGGCCGAGGCGATGAGGGCGAAGGCCAGGACGGTGCCGATGACCGCCACATCGGCGAGCCGGGCGAAATCCACTCCGCCGGGCGGATCGATGGCCTGCAGCAGCCCGTTCACATCGGCCACGGCCGGCCGCAGACCGGCCAGGTGGGCGATGGCGGTGGCCAGGGCGACCGCGGCGAGGGGCGCCGGGACGAGGCGCACGGTCGCCGGGAGCTTCGGCCACAGCAGCAGCACGGCGACGGTTCCGGCGCCGAGGCCGAAGGCGGTGAGGGCCTCCTGGTTCGTGATGATCTCGACGGCGAGACCGGGGAGTCCGGCCAGCTTGGCGAGACCGCTGCCCGGCTGTTCGGTGTCGGCCATGGCGTACACCTGGCCCAGCACGATGATCAGGCCGATGCCGCCGAGCATGCCCTGCACCACGGAGACGGAGATGGCGCGGAACCAGCGGCCGAAGCGCGCCAGGCCCAGCACCACCTGGAGCAGTCCGGCGGCCAGCACGATCGGGCCGAGCGTGCCGAGGCCGAATTCCTTGACCGCCTCGTAGACGAGCACGGTGAGTCCTGCGGCCGGTCCGCTGACCTGGAGCTTGCTGCCCGGCAGGAAGCCGACGACGAGCCCGCCGACGATGCCGGTGACCAGGCCCAGTTCGGCCGGCACTCCGGAGGCGACGGCGACGCCGACGCACAGCGGCAGCGCGACCAGGAAGACGACGAGTGACGCCAGCAGGTCACGTCGTACGACGTGGGGGTTCTTGAGTTCCTTCGCGGAAATCACGGTGGGTTTTCCCTTGTGGGTACGGTCGCGCCCGGCAGGAGGCCGAGCGCGTGAGCGTGGGGGGAGGGAAAACCGTCAAAGGCGGGCGAACTCGGTCCCGCGCTCCGGCCGGTGAACGCTGACGGAGCCGGTGTGCACTTCGTAGTACCAGGCGTGCAGGCCGAGGGTGCCCTCGGCGAGCCGCTCGCGCACCGCGGGGTAGCCCCGCAGGGTGTTGAGCTGGGCGAGGGCGTGGGCCTGGATCGCGAGGGGGAGGTCGTCGGGGTCGGCGGCCGGGTCCCGGCCGTCCGTGGAGTGCTCCAGCCAGTGGCGGACGGCGGGCATGGCGGAGAGGTCGTCGCCGCGGAACACCGCGCCCACGGCGCCGCAGTGGGAGTGCCCGCACACGATGATGTCGCGCACCTGGAGGGCGCGCAGGGCGTACTCGATGGTCGCGGCCTCCCCCGTGGGCCGGTCCTGCGCCGGATAGGAGGGGACGATGTTGCCCGCGGTGCGGAGTTCGAAGAGCTGACCCGGGCGGGCGCCGGTGATCAGCGAGGGGACGACACGCGAGTCCGAGCACGTGACGAAGAGTGCTTCGGGGGTCTGGCCGTCCGCGAGATGTTCGAAGTGCTTTGCGTTCGCGGCGACGTGCTCGGTGAATGTCCGGGCGTGTTCTACGAGGGACTGCATGGTGGCCTGCCTCCTGCATCCGGCGGTGCCGGGGAGCGGTGTGGTCGGGTCATATTGACGAATGCTCTGTTTGTAACCGGATGAATGTTCGGAATGGTGAGGGTGCCTCACCTTGCGGTATGCCGGATGGCGGTCGCGGTGAAGCCCACTCCGGTCGCTCCTTGCGGATACGACTGCAGCAGAGCATAACGACCAGAACTTTGCTATCGCATTACCTTCTCGTGAAGGAACGTAAATGCGCCACCCGTGTCATTCATTCGGCTTGTTCTTTGTGATAGCCAATGAGTGGGGAGTGGTGCGGGAGAAGGCAGCGCCGTCAGGTGCGGCGGCCGTGCAGAAAAAGGTGCGGCTCGGGTGCGCCGACCGGATGGTCCGGGGTGAAGAGCGCACTGTGCTCCCACTCCACGGTGATGCCCGCCCGCGTGACCAGGGCCGTGAACTCCTCGGCGCCGAAGCTGGAGACCCGGACCGGCTGCCCCATGAAGACCGCGTCGACGCCCGCGGCGTCCACCGGCACCGTCGCGGCGACCAGCAGTCCGCCGGGCCGCAGCGACCGCGCGAGCCGCTCCAGCAGCTCGCGCTGGTCACCCCGCTCCAGCTGCAACAGCGAGAAGTACACGCAGACCGCGTCGAACTCGCCCTCGGCTAGGGGGAGATCGCAGACGTCCGCACACCGGAACTCCGCCTCCGGCACCTGCCGGGCCGCGAGCGCGGTCATCACCGGCGACACATCGACGCCCAGCACCCGGTGCCCCGCGTCCGCCAGAGTCCGCGCCGTGGGCCGACCCGTCCCGCTGCCCACGTCCAGCACCCGGCTCCCCGGGGCCAGGTCCGCCAGCAGCCGCTCCAGCGACTCGCGGTGGGCGGCCGAAGCGGCGAAGGCCCGTTCGTACTCCGCGCCCAGCGCGTCGAAGACCGCAGCCGCCGGATGTCCGGGGCCGCCGTCCGCGTCCGGAAGCCCCTGGCCGCCACGGGGTTCCCCGCTGTCACCGAGTCCCTGGCGCCCACCCATCGAGGCGATCCTTCCGTGGTCGGCGGCCGGCGGGGGTCCGCGCGCCCGGCCGCTGTGAGCGTCCCCCGGGGAGCGCCTGAGTATGCCGGTCCCGCGCCCCTGAGTACGTTCTCCGATGTTCCGGTTCCCGGGTCGCTGTTCGATGGGCGCATGACCTCCGAAGCGCCGCGCCGCCCCCGTATCCAGCACGTCACCACCGCCGGCTCCGCCCTGGCCGTCACGCTGCTCCCGCTCGTGGTCGGCGCCCTGCTGGCCAAGACCATGGCGGCGGACCCGATGACGTCGGTGAACGCGCTCGTCACCAGTGGCGGTCACCGTCCGCGGGTGTCGCCCAAGGAGTGGCGCCGGTGCGGCGGCCACGCGCTGCGGCGGCTGCGGACCGCCGACCGGGCGCCACTCGCCCGCGGCGGCATGCGCTGACGCCGTCCGGCCGGTGAGGTCCGGCCGGACGGCGTGGGGACGGGCGCCGGATCAGCGGACCGGCTGGACCCGCCTCCTCTCCTCCGACGACGGCCGCTCGAACTGGGTGCGGTACAGCTCCGCGTACCTGCCGCCGGCCGCCAGCAGCTCGGTGTGCGTGCCGTTCTCGACGACCCGGCCCGCCTCCACCACCAGGATCCGGTCGGCGGCCCGTACGGTCGAGAGCCGGTGGGCGATAACCAGGGCGGTCCGGCCGGCCAGCGCTTCGGCCAGCGCCTCCTGGACGGCGGCCTCCGACGTGGAGTCGAGGTGCGCGGTCGCCTCGTCGAGGATCACGACCCGCTGACGGGCCAGCAGCAGCCGGGCGATGGTCAGGCGCTGGCGCTCCCCGCCGGAGAGCCGGTAACCGCGCTCGCCCACCACCGTGTCGAGCCCGTCCGGCAGCGAGGCGATCAGGCCGTCGAGCCGGGAGCGGCGCAGGGCGTCCCAGACATCGTCCTCGGAGGCGTCGGGCCGGGCGATCAGCAGGTTGGCCCGCACCGACTCGTGGAAGAGGTGCCCGTCCTGGGTGACCATGCCGAGCGTGTCCCGGATCGAGTCCGCGCTCAGATCGCGTACGTCGACACCGTTCAGCCGCACGGCGCCGGTGTCCGTGTCGTACAGCCGGGGCAGCAGCTGCGCGATCGTCGACTTGCCCGCTCCGGACGAGCCCACCAGCGCGATCATCTGGCCGGGTTCGGCGCGGAAGGAGACGTCGTGCAGGACCGTCGTGCCGCCCCGGTCGTCGAGCGTGGCGACCTCCTCCAGCGAGGCGAGGGAGACCTTGTCGGCGGAGGGGTAGCCGAAGGACACCTTGTCGAACTCCACGGAGACCGGGCCCTCCGGCACCCGGCGGGCGTCCGGCTTCTGTTCGATCAGCGGCTTCAGGTCCAGGATCTCGAAGACCCGCTCGAAGCTGACGAGCGCGCTCATCACCTCGACCCGGGCCCCGGCCAGCGCGGTGAGCGGCGCGTACAGCCGGGTCAGCAGCAGCGCCAGCGCCACGACCGCACCCGGCTCCAGGCTGCCGCGCAGGGCGTAGTAGCCGCCGAGCCCGTAGACCAGGGCCAGGGCCAGGGCGGAGACCAGGGTGAGGGCGGTGATGAACGCCGACTGGGCCATCGCCGTACGGATGCCGATGTCACGCACCCGGTCGGCGCGGGCGGCGAACTCGGCCGACTCGTCGGAAGGGCGCCCGAAGAGCTTGACCAGCGTGGCGCCGGGGGCGGAGAACCGCTCGGTCATCTGGGTGCCCATCGCGGCGTTGTGGTCGGCGGCCTCCCGCTGGAGTCCCGCCATCCGGGCCCCCATCCGGCGGGCCGGCACGACGAACACCGGGAGCAGCACCAGCGAGAGCAGCGTGATCTGCCAGGAGATCGTGAGCATCACGGCGAGCGTCAGCATCAGGGTGACGACGTTGGAGACGACGCCGGAGAGCGTGTTGCTGAACGCCCGCTGCGCGCCGATCACATCGTTGTTGAGCCGGCTGACCAGGGCGCCGGTCCGGGTCCGGGTGAAGAAGGCGACCGGCATCTTCTGCACGTGGTCGAAGACGGCGGTGCGCAGGTCCAGGATCAGGCTCTCGCCCAGGGTCGACGACAGCCAGCGGGTGAGCAGGCCGAGACCGGCCTCGGCGACGGCGATGAGCGCGATGAGCAGGGCGAGCCGGGTGACGGTCCCGGTCTCCGCACCGTTCACGATCGCGTCGACGACTCTCCCGGCCAGCAGCGGAGTGGCCACCGCGAGCAGCGCCGTCAGGACGCTCAGCACCAGGAAGCGGTAGATCCGCCGCCGATGGGGCCGGGCGAAGACCATGATGCGGCGCAACGCCTTCCGGGAGAAGGGCCGGCGGTCCTGCTGGGCGTTCATCGCACTGTGCAGCGAATGCCACGCGGTGACTTCCATGTCCATGGGGCGCCTCCGAAGTCTGACGGCCCCCGGTTTCCCCCGACGGCCTGCGGATCCCGTGGGCCGTGCGGCCCGGGTTCACTCGGAACGTTAGGACCTCAAGTTTGATTGAGGTCAAGGGTGGCGGAGTGGAGGCGCCGGAGCGCGCCCTGCGCGCGGCGGTCGTGCGGGCGGTCGGGACGGTCATGCGGGACTGGCATGATCAGGGGATGAACGAGTGCGTGATCGCCGCGTGTGACGGGGCGTCGAAGGGAAATCCGGGTCCGGCCGCCTGGGCGTGGGTCGTCGCCGACGCGCAGGGGAACCCCGTGCGCTGGGAGGCCGGTCCGCTCGGCACCGCGACGAACAACGTCGCCGAGCTCACGGCGCTGGCGGAGCTGCTGGAGTCCACCGGCCCGGCGGCGCGCGTCGAGGTGCGGATGGACTCGCAGTACGCCATGAACGCCGTGACGAAGTGGCTTCCGGGGTGGAAGCGCAACGGCTGGAAGACCTCCGGTGGCAAGCCCGTCGCCAACCGTGAGCTGGTCACCCGCATCGACGCCCTGCTCGCCGACCGCTCCGTGACGTTCCGCTACGTGCCCGCGCACCAGGTGAACGGCGACCCGCTCAACGCGATCGCCGACCAGGCCGCCAGTGAGGCGGCTGTGGCCCAGAGCCCGGCCGGTACGGCGCACGGCGCCACGGCTCTGCCGGTGCCCGCGCCCGCGCGGTCCACGAAGGGGCGATCGGAGGCGTACGGGGCGTCGGGCGGCGCGAAGGGGCGGAGTGCGGCGGGCGCGTCCCGGGGCGGGCGGTCCACCGGCACGATCGCGGCGCGCTTCGCGGGCCGGTGCCACTGCGGAAAGCCGTACGCGGCCAAGGAGCCGATCGCGAAGAACCCGAACGGCTGGGGCCACCCGGAGTGCCGCACCGCTCCCGCCTGATCACGCGAGGACATCGGGAGGAGAGGCCCGGAGGGCCGTCCGGTCGGTCGCACAGGCGTCGTGGAGATGTCGCGGCTGCTGGGTGGGCAGGCTCAGACGTCGGCCCAGACGAGGCGGCCCGCCAGTGCGGCGCGGGTGCCCCAGCGGGCCGCCAGCGCGTCGACGAGCAGGAGGCCCCTGCCGTCCTCGGCCAGGTGGTCGAGCATGTCGTCGTCCGCGGGGCCGCCCGTCGCCGGGGATCCGGTGACCGGAAGGCCCGCCGAGTCGCCCGGGGAAGCCGGTGCCGGGATCCGGGCCCGGCCGCGGTTCCACACGCAGATGCGCACGCCGTCCGCGGAGCGCAGGAGCCGGCAGCGGATCCGCCGGGTGCTGGTGTGCTGCACGGCGTTGGTGACCAGCTCGGTCACTATCAGGGCCGCCGCCTCGGTCCGTTCGGCCGGTTCGCCCCAGGCCCGCATGGCCTCCTGGACCCGGTGCCGGGCCTCCGGAACGCCCCCGGGCAATCGGGGAACCCACCAGCTGTGCGCACCTCGGTCACCTCCGGCACCTCGGACACCTCCGTCATCGGGAGCACGCTCCGCGCAACTGACTATTTCCGACATGTATGCACTCTCGACGCAAAACGCATACTTTGCAAGCGACAGAGTGTGGAGTGCTCCGCCCCGGGGCTCGACGAGGAAGGTTCCGCGCATGCGAGCCCGTTCAGGTCCCACCGTGGAGCACCGCGTTCTCGCGGTCCGCCTCCGTATGCTGCGGGAACGCGCGGGAATCAGCCTTCGGGCCGCCGCCGACGCGCTGGACGCCCACCCCGCCACCGTCCGGCGCATCGAACGCGCCGAGACCGGACTCGACGCCCGGCAGGTCGGCGAACTGCTCCGCTGTTACGGCGTTCCGCCCGCCGTGGCCGAGCCCATCATGGCCGGGCTCGGAGCCGCGAACCTGCCCGGCTGGTGGCATCGGTGGCGGGACGCGATGGACGGCTGGCAGCAGGACGTCATCGGAGTGGAGTCCTCGGCGAGCCTTGTACGGACCTGGCACCCGGCACTGGTGCCCGAACTGCTGCGCACCCCCGCGTACGCCGCCGCGCTCTACCGTACGCAGTACCCCGAGGACACCCCCGGGCGTCGGGAGCGCCGTGTCGAGCTGCTGCGGGAGCGCCGCCGCCGCATGTGCGAGCGCGGGGCCGCCCTGTGGGCCCTGTTCCCGGCAGCGGCCCTCCATACGCGGGTCGGCGACCGGGAGACGATGGACGGGCAGCGGGCCGCGCTGGCCGAGGCGATGAAGGAACAGCACGTCACCGTCCAGGTCGTGCCCATGGACCACCCGCCGCACCCCCTGACCGGCGTACCGCCCCTGCACATCCTCCGGGTGCCCGCTCCCGAGATCGGGGACCAGGCGGTGCTGGAGACCCCGGGCGTCCGGGTCGACGTCATCGACGATCCCGAAGCCGTGATGGCCCACCGCATCCGGCTGGACGCGGCGTGCGCCGCCGCACCCCGCCCCGGGACCCCGCTGCCGGAGTGACCCGCGGGTCCGGCACGCCCGGGATGCGGCGGGCTCCGGCGCCGTACAGCGTGGGGGAGTGGTGCAGCCGCGCAGGGCCAAGTGGATCCCGTTGGGGGTCGTCGTGCTGGCCGTCGCGCTGGACCTGGTGACCCCGGCGGGCGTCACTTCCGCGCCCCTGCTGATGGCGGCCCCCGTCGCCGCCGCACCGCTGCTGACCCTACGCGGCATCATCGCGATCGGCGCCCTCTCGATGGCGGTCCACGCGGGCCTCGCCTGGTACGACGGCACCTTCGGCTGGCAGCGGGGCGTCGCCAACCAGCTCACCCTTCTGGCCGTAACCATGCTGGCCGTCTTCATCAACCGCGCCCTGGAGGGCCGGGACGCCCGGACCCGCCGCGCGCGCCATATCGCCGCCGTGGCCCAGAGCGCGGTCCTGCCCAGGCCCCCCTCGCGCCTCGGCGAGCTCAGGATCGCCGCCCGGTACGTGCCCGCCGAGGACGAGGCCATGATCGGCGGTGACCTCTACGTCGTCCAGGACACCCCGCACGGGGTGCGCGTGATGGTCGGGGACGTCCGCGGGAAGGGTCTGGGGGCGGTCAGCGCGGTCTGCGCGGACCTGGGGGCCTTCCGGTACGCGGCGGACGAGGCGGAGGACCTGCCCGGCCTCGTGACCGCGCTGGAGCGGGCCCTCCTGCGTGAGGGTGGCCGACGTGGCGGCCAGGAGCAGGACGAGGGGTTCACCACCGCCCTGATCGCCGAGTTCGCAGAAGACCTCGACGCCGTACGCGTCGTCAACCGGGGGCACCCCCCGCCGGTGCTGCTGGACGCCGAGGGCAGGGCCACCGTCCTCGGACCCTCCGAGGAGGCGCCCCCGCTCGGCATGAGCGCCCTGGGGCCCTGGTCCTGCCCGGTCGACACCTTCCCGTTCCCGCCCGGCGCCACCCTCGTCTGTTACACCGACGGCGTCACCGAGGCCCGCGACGAGTCCGGGGCCTTCTACGACGCGTCCGTCCGGCTGCCCTCCCTCGTCCACCACCGCGCGCTGACCGGCGACCCGGCGACCCCGGCGCAGATCCTCCACCTGCTGATCGAGGACGTGGGGCGGCACACCGGCGGCCGGATCCAGGACGATCAGGCGCTCCTCGCCCTGCACCGACCCCGGGTCCGCCCCTACCCGTAACGGCCGCCCCGCGTCGCCTCGCCCCGTGGGACAGCCCGCGTCGTCTGCCGGGAGAAGGGCGGATCTCCCTGGCAGGGGAGCACCTGAGAGCATCTGAGGCCGCCGCGATCAGGACATTGGTCAAGGAAGTGCTTGACCATAGAAGATGTGCCGGTCCATAGTTAAGGACATGCCTAACTATGGAGGATCGCTCGACCGGGTGTTCCAGGCGCTGGCGGACGGAACGCGCCGGGCGATGGTGGAGCGCCTGGTCCGCGGACCGATATCGGTGAGCGAACTGGCCAGGCCGCTGGAGATGTCGCTGTCGGCGGTCATGCAGCACATTCAGGTGCTGGAAGCCTGCGGGCTGGTCAGCTCCGAGAAGATCGGCCGGGTCCGCACCTGCCGCATCGAGCCGGACGTGCTGCGGACGGCCGAGGGCTGGCTTGCCGAGCAGCGCACTCCCTGGGAACGGCGCCTGGACCGGCTCGGCGACCACCTGCTCGATGATCCCGGCACACCGGAGCGAGGAAACCTGTGATGATCGACCGTTCTGTCACGCACGCCACGTTCACCCTCGAACGCCTCTACCCCGCCACGGCGGTCCGGGTGTTCGCCGCATGGGCCGACCCGAAGACGAAGGCCCGCTGGTTCTCCACGCCCGACGCCGACCATGAACTGGACTTCCGGATCGGCGGCCGGGAGGCCAACCGCAGCCGCCCGGGCGGCGGCCCATCGCTGACGTTCGAGTCCTTGTACCGCGACATCGTTCCGAACGAGCGCATTGTCTACACCTCTGTGCTGCACGTGGGAGACGATCTCGCGGCGGCGTCGCTGACGACCGTGGCGTTCGGCCCGGCCGATGGGGGCACCCGGCTGGTCCTCACCGAGCAGGGCACCTTCCTCGACGGCCGGGAGGAGCCCTCCTGGCGGAGCCACGGCACCGGCGACTGGCTCGACGCGTTGGGCGTCGAGCTGGGTGCGGGAGGGCACGAGTGAGCCCGCGGCGCCTCCCGTCGACGAGAACGTGGCCGACCGCATTCCCGCCCGACCCGTTGAGGAGCTTCCATGTCCGACCGTGACCCGATCACCGAGCTCGGCCCCTTCGGTGATTCCGGCGCCGACGCCACCCCTTGGCCGACAGCACTGCGTGAACTCCAGCGGGCGCGATTGTTCTGGCTGTCCACCGTCCGCCCCGACGGCCGGCCCCACGTGACTCCGTTGCTGGCCGTCTGGACCGGCGGCGCCCTGTACTTCGCCACCGGCGACCAGGAGCGCAAGGCGCGTAACCTCCACGGCAACCAGCACTGCGTCATGACAACCGGCACGAACGTCCTGGACGGTCTCGACATCACCATGGAAGGCCGCGCCGAGTTGGTGCGCGACCCGGCAGAACGCGGCACCACCGCCGACGCCTACGAGGGCAAGTACGGCTCCCTGCTGACCAGCCCGGACGGCACCTGGCACGGCCTCGGTGACACCATCCGCGCGGGCACGGTCCAGCTGTACCGCCTCGACCCGGAGGTCGGATTCGCCTTCGGGAAGGGCAAGGAGTACAGCCAGACCCGTTACCGCTTCCACCGCCGGCCTTCCGAACGGCGGTGATGTTTGAGGCGCCGATCGTCGGTCACCCGCACGGAAGACACGTACGGCGAGCGACGTACGACGTATCGACATCGGGAGTGAGCGGAGTTGAACAGCATCGAGAACTGGCGCCTGCACGCCGCCTGCCGTGAGGAGGACCCGGACCTCTTCTTCCCCATCGGGAGCACAGGCCCCGCCGTCGTCCAGACCGAGGAGGCCAAGGCCGTCTGCCGGACCTGTCCGGTACAGGCAGCCTGCCTGGAATGGGCCCTGGAGCACAAGCAGGACTCCGGTGTCTGGGGCGGCCTCTCCGAGAACGAGCGGCGCTCCCTGAAGCGCCGCGGCCGCAGGCGGGCGGAGGCCCGGGGGCGCGGCGCGGCCTGACCGTACCGCGGTACTCCCCGGCCCGAACGGTGACACCACCGCCACAGGTTCGTCGTACGGGGAGGAATGGGTACACCATGCCCCATGGACACCACCACCATTTGGCTCGTTCTCGGCGCCCTGGCCGTGCTGATCATGCTGGCCTCGGCCGTCGTGCTTCTGGTGCGCGTCTTCAAGGCCAGGAAGCTGCTGGTCGACGCCGGGATCCCGCTGCGCAGCAAGGCGCTCGTCTGGGCGGCCGTCATCTACACCGTGTCGCCGGTCGACCTCCTGCCCGACCCCGTCTATCTGGACGACATCGGCTTCCTGCTGGTCGCCCTCCGTTCCCTCCACTCGGCGGCGTCGGCCGCCGGAGTGCGCGCGGGTGCGCGGGGGAAGAGCACTCCGGCGGAGAGCCGCCCCGACGCCGTGGGCCGAGGACGGGCCCGCGAAGCCGATCCACGCCCCGCGGACCCCGGCCTCTTCGGCTGAACACGGGAGTCCTGTGGGAGGCTGCCCCCGGTGCCGGGTCGGGCACCGGGTAACCGGAGGCAATGGGCTCAGCGCGGGACGGTGGCGAGGATGACCTTCCCGCCGTTCGCCGCATCGCGGACCCGTACATCGTGAGCCAGCCGCTGGACCATGGGCCAGCCGAATCCGCCGGTCCGGCCGGTGAGATCGGGCGTCCGGTCCTGCGGGTACGCCGGGCTCGGGTCGGTGACGCGGACGTGGACGCCCCGGCGGTCCGCGGTCAGCCACAGCGCGGTGACGGCCCCCGCGTGGAGGACGGCGTTGGTGACCAGCTCCGACACGAGGATCAGAAGGTTCTGGACGGTGTGCGTGGTCGGCGCCGGGTGCAGCCGTGCGACGAAGGTGCTGACCGCGTCCCGTGCGTCGGCGGCCTTCTCCGGTCGGCAGACGAAGTCCGTGCGGGTCGCACCGTCCGGTGAAAACGTCATCAGAATGCGGTCGTTCATGCTTTCCACCCCGTCGCGTGTGCCTTCTGGTGGGTTCCGGATACCCCCGAACCGGCATTTCATGGAAGCCGGCTGCCGGTAAACGCCACCGCTCATGTGCCACCCCTGATTAGTGCCGGGGAAAGGGGCGGCCGGGCTCGTCGGCCCGGTGGACGACCCGGAGGGTGTCGCCCACGCGCAGCGTGCGCCCTTCCGGTGTGCCGCGCAGCCGGGAGGTGTAGCGGAGGCCCTCGACCTCATAGGTCACCCGGGGAGCGGACTGGCTGCCGATCGGCCCTCCACCGGACCGGATCCGCACGAAATCGGTCACCACCGCAGCCGCCTCGCGCTCCGGTGCGGTCCATTCGTCGAGTCCGGTGCCGAACGCGATCATCGAGGCAATCACCATCAGCAGGCCCCCGAGCGCGATGCACGACAGCCCGCCCGTCGGCCACCGAGGGGCACAGGCCAGATTTCTATCGTTGAAAATTCCGCGTGCACGACCGTTGTGCAGTGTTTGATGTTGTGGCTCAATGTTCGACTATGTGCAGTGCCTCGCTGGTTCGAGGCACCCCCGGCTCTTCGACGAGGACGACGCCTTGAGACGACAACACCCGCGCCCCCGTGCCCTGTTCAGGGCTCTGACCTGCGCTGCGGCGCTTCTCATACCGGTCGGTGCCACCCTGGTCCCGACGGCGGCCGCCGCACCCGCCGTACCGTCCGAAGCCACCGCGAAGGCCTTCACGGCCGACGACCCGGTCACCGATGTCCACGGGCTGAAGGGCGAGTACTTCAGCATGTCCGCCCCGGGCGCCCGGGACTTCGCGGAACTCGGCGCCACCTCCCTGGAGCCCGAGATCAACTTCCCCGGGCTCACCGGCACGTTCGAGTCTGCCACCGGCAAGACCGAGCACACGACGGCCCGTTGGACGGGACAGCTGGAAGCACCCGAGACCGGGGAGTACACCTTCTCCGCCATCGGAGACAACGGCTTCCGCCTCTACCTCGACGGAAACGTTGTCATCGACCACTGGGAGCCGGACTGGGACAAGGAGCAGCACAGCGCTCCGATCTCCCTGAAGGCCGGGGAGAAGCGCGACTTCAAGCTGGAGATGTTCCAGGACATCGGCGGCGCCAGCATGTTCCTGCGCTGGGGGAGCGACACCCTCGAGAAGCAGATCGTGCCCGAGTCCGCGTTCACCCCGCCCGCCGACTTCGAGGTCTACCCGGTCGCCCTGAGCGTCGCGAAGAACGGCAAGCGCCTCCAGGCCACCTTCCGTGACCGCGTCTCGGAATACCGGAAGGTGAAGGAGCACCTCAAGATCGAGGTCGACACCTCCCCGATGCCGGTGAAGACGGTGAACCGGGCCTCGGACGACCCGAGGACGCTGATCGTCGATCTCGCCGCGCCGGTCCAGAAGGACCAGCGTGTCAAGGTCGTCTACGACGGCCAGGGCGGTCTGAAGTCGGGGACCGAGACCGTCCCCGAGATCGGCCGCACCGCCAAGAACCTCTCCACGCACCGCCTCACCACCACCTGGGGCGACAAGCTGGACAAGAACCACCCGCTCCCGGAGTACCCCCGGCCGCAGCAGGTCCGCGACCAGTGGAAGAACCTCAACGGCCCCTGGGAGTTCGCCGGGGCCACCGAGGGGGAGCAGCCGGTCTTCGGCAAGAAGCTCGACGAGAAGATCATCGTGCCGTTCCCGGTCGAGTCCCAGCTCTCCGGCCTGGAGCGCGACGAGGACCACATGTTCTACCGCAAGCTCGTCACCGTGCCGAAGAACTGGTCGGTCGGCACGGACAAGAACGGCAAGGGCAAGAACGGCAAGGGCAAGCGGCTGAAGCTGAACTTCGACGCCGTCGACTATCAGTCCACCGTCTGGGTCAACGGCACCAAGGTCGCCGAACACACCGGCGGCTACACCGGGTTCACCGCCGACATCACCGACGCGCTGAAGGGCAACGGCCCCCAGGAGATCGTCGTCGCCGTCACCGACGAGACCGGTGCGAACCAGCCCAAGGGCAAGCAGTCCACCAACCCCGGCGGCATCGTCTACACCCCGACCTCCGGCATCTGGCAGACCGTGTGGATGGAGCCGGTCGCCCCCGCCGCCATCGACTCCCTGACCACCACACCGGACATCGACACCGGCCGCCTCGCGGTCACCGTCAACTCCGCGAAGGCCTCCGCCGACGCCCGGATCACCGCCGTCGCCCGTGACCGCAGGGGCAAGGTCGTCGGCACGGTCACCGGACCGGCCAATCGCAAGCTGAGCCTGCCGGTCAAGAACCAGCACCTCTGGTCGCCGGACGATCCCTACCTGTACGACCTCGACGTCTCCCTCGCCGACGGGCGCTCCAAGGACAGCGTCGAGAGCTACTTCGGGATGCGCCAGCTGAAGATCGACAAGGTGGGCGGCTACCAGAAACTCGTCCTCAACGGGAAGCCCTTCTTCTCCCTCGCCATGCTCGACCAGGGCTTCTGGCCCGACGGGCTGTACACCCAGCCCAGCGACGACGCCCTCACCTTCGACCTGAAGGCCCAGAAGGACCTCGGCTTCAACGCCGTGCGCAAGCACATCAAGGTGGAGTCGCCGCGCTGGTACTACCACGCCGACCGGCTCGGACTGCTCGTGTGGCAGGACTTCGTCAACGCCGACATCGACAACGACACCGGCAAGAACGCCTTCCTCACCCAGGGGAAGGAGATGATGAAGCAGTTCCACAACTACCCCTCGATCAGCGGCTGGATCGTCTTCAACGAGGGCTGGGGCGAGTGGGACCGCACCGAGACCGGCAAGATCGCCGAGGACGTCAAGGCACTGGACCCGTCCCGCGTCGTCAACGCGCACAGTGGCGTCAACTGCTGCGCCTCCAAGGGCGATTCCGGCAAGGGCGAGATCATCGACCACCACGACTACGTGAACAACGACCCGGCCTTCCCGGACGACCGTCGCGCCGCGATGGACGGCGAGCACGGCGGCTTCACGCTCCGGACGCCGGGGCGCATGTGGCCCGGCGCGCCCGCCAACATCTACAGCGGGGTCGCGGACAAGGCCGCCCTCACCGCGAAGTACGTCGACAACACCCGTACGTACTACCTCGCCGCCGCCGGCGCCGAGCTGTCCGGTTCCGTCTACACCCAGGTCAGCGACCTGGAGAACGAGCTGAACGGTCTGTGGACGTACGACCGCCGGGAGATCAAGGTCGACCCGAAGAAGGTCCGGGAGATCAACCGCCAGGTCATCGCCGCCGGGGCCAACGCCGGTGAGCGCGACGAGCTGAAGGGCGGCGGCTCCTGGTCGCTCGACGAGAACAAGGGCGTCACCGCCCGCGACAGCGGACCCAACAAGGCCCACCTCGCCCTGGAGGGCGGCACGTCCTGGGCGCCGGGCGTCACGGGCTCGGCGCTGAACTTCGACGGTGAGGGGCAGTACGCGCAGAGCGCCGGCCCGGTCGTGGACACCACGAAGGACTACACGGTCTCCGCGTGGGCCTCGCTGGACGCGGTACCGGGCAATTACGCCACCGTCGTCAGCCAGGACGGCCGCCGCACCGAGAACCCGTTCTACCTCCAGTACGGGCAGGGCGCGTTCGCCTTCTCCACCCCCGGCGGCAAGCGCGCCCGCCTGGAGATCACCCCGGAGGCCGGTAAGTGGTACCACCTGGTCGGGGTCCGCAAGGGCGACACGATCACGCTGTACGTCGACGGGAAGCCCGCCGCCACCGCCGAGGCCGGGCCGGCCGATGTGAGCACCGGCCCGCTCTCCGTCGGGCGGGCCCGGTACGACGGTGCCAGGGGCGACTTCTGGAACGGCTCCGTCGATCAGGTCGGGGTGTACGACAGGGCCCTGACCGCCGAGGAGGTGTCCGCACTCCACGGGCGCCAGCAGCCGTAACGGGGAAAGAGCGGGGTCCGCTTTCCCTGCGCCGGGCTTCCCGGCCCAGGGGAGCGGGCCCCGACCCCGTACTCCGTTTCTACAACTCGCGGACCACTCCAGCCGGTTGCGTCATTCCCAGGGGGGAGGCGAGGTGCAGCCCGGCGGGGGATCCGCGTGCACGGCCGATTCCTGAATGATCTTTCCTGTCCGAACTTCTGACCGGAAGGATCGATATCGTGCGCAACAGTCGACGTCTCGTGCCGCTGTTAGCGGTAAGCCTCACGGCAACGCTCGCCCCCGCACTGGTCACCTCCACGGCCACCGCCGCTCCGGCCGCCTCCCCGTCGGCGTCCTCCCCCTCCAGCGTGTCCACGTCAGCAGGCAAGGGCGCGCTGGACCGGTACGCGAAGCAGAGGCCGCGCTGGAAGCGGTGCGAGGCCGCCGCGCCCGGGGAGTTCCAGTGCGCCACGATCAAGGTCCCGCTGGACTACCGGAAACCCGGGGGCGAGCGGATCGACCTGGCCATATCCCGGATCAAGGCCACCGCACCCGGCGAGCGGCACGGCGCCCTGCTCTCCAACCCCGGCGGCCCGGGCGGCGAAGGCCTGTACATGCCGCTGTCGATGGCCGAGTCGCTCCCCGCGTCCGTGCGGCAGAAGTACGACCTCGTCGGCTTCGACCCGCGTGGTGTGGGACGGAGCAGCCCGGTCTCCTGCGGCATGGAGCCGGAGGAGGAGAGCTGGCTGCGGCCGTACAAGGAGGAGACGTTCGACGACGACGTCGCCTGGGCGCGGACGTTCGCGGACAAGTGCGAGGAGAAGGCCGGCGACGTGCTCCCGCACCTCACCACGCGCAACACCGCACGCGACATGGACCTGCTCCGCGCGGTCCTCGGCGAGAGGAAGATCAGCTACGTGGGTTACTCGTACGGCACCTACCTGGGGGCCGTCTACACCCAGCTGTTCCCGCGACGCGCCGACCGGTTCGTGCTGGACAGCGCGGTCGACCCGGAACGCGCCTGGCGGGGGATGATCCAGTGGTGGGCGGAGGGCGCGGAGCCCGCGTTCGACCGCTGGACCGCGTGGGCCGCCGAGCGTTCGGAGCGGTACGGCCTGGGCGACACCCCGAAGAAGGTCGAGGGGACCTTCTGGAACCTGGTCGCGCGGGCCGACGAGGAGCCCGTCGACCTGGACGGGCAACTGGTCACCGGCGACGACCTCCGCAGCGGCATGCGAGCGGCGGTCTTCAGCCCGCTGTCCGCCACCGAGGCGTTCGTGGAGCTGAAGAAGGCGGCCGATGGCAAGCCCGTCGCGCCGGAGAAGCTCAAGGCGTTCACCGGAGCCGAGGAGCGGGGAACGGCCGGCGCGGCCGTCGAGACGCCTGCCGACAACATGTCGGCGAGCTTCTGGGCCGTGGTGTGCGGCGACAACTCCGCCGCGTGGTCCCGCGACCCCGAGAGTTACCGGCGCGACGCCATCGCGGACAAGGGCCGCTATCCGCTCTTCGGCGACTTCGCTTCCAGCATCAAGCCCTGCGCGTTCTGGGACAGTTCCGAGGAGCGGGCGACCGAGGTGAACAACAAGGTCAGGTCCCTGGTGGTCCAGAACGAGTGGGACTCGCAGACGCCGCTCCCCAGCGGTCAGGCCCTGCACCGGCAGCTGAAGGGGTCGAAGATGGTCACCGTCCTCGGCGGCGAGGGGCACGGCGTCTACCCCAGCGGCAACGCGTGCGCGGACGGCGCGGTCAACCGCTACCTGCTCACCGGCAGGCTTCCGGCCAAGGACGTGACCTGCCGGGCGACCGCCGAGTCGAACGCGAAGGCACGGCAGAACCAGAAGGAGGACGTGCTCCCCGGGGCTCCGCTCCCGGACCGCGCCCCTGACCGTTTCTGACCCGACCGCACATCTCACCCCGCACATCTCACCCCGCACATCTCACCCCGCACACAGTCGGCCCGGCCGGGACGGAGGACTCTCTCCGTCGCGGCCGGACCGGCCGGTCGTTCACCCGATCGTCGTCATCGGCCCCCGGGGATCACGGGGTCCAGGGCGCGTCGACCGCCCAGGCGGCGTCCGCCTTCAGCACCGCCGGGCTCCCGCTCTTCACCACCTCGGACCACGGCGTCGTCATGGGCGCCGGCTTCGGCTCCCAGGCCGTGGGCGCGGCGGCCGCCGGCGAGGTGCCGGTTGCCACGAGGGCGGTGGCCAACAGGGCGAGGAGGCCGGTGGTGGCCGTTAACCTCCGCCATCAGGTGCGATGGCGGCGTGCGGGTGCTGGTCGCATGGTTTGAACATCCCTTTCATGGTTGTACGGGGAGGAGCGGGGGCAATCAGGGAGGGCCTCACAAGAGCCGCCACAGGTGATCGGCCGTTCCGTTGTCGTCGTACTGGACGACGTGGGCGCTGTCGGCCGTGGACATCCCGTCCACGCCCAGCACCCTGGCGGAGTGCCGGTTGCGGACGCGGTACCAGCCGTCGCCGTCCGGGACGAGCTGCCAGAGGTGGTCGGCGGTGTCGTTGTCGTCGAACTGCACGACGTGCGCGCTGTTCGCGGTGGACATCAGGTCCACGCCTAGCACCTTGGCGGAGTGCCGGTTGCGGATCCGGTACCAGCCGTCCCCGTTGGCCACCAGCCGCCACAGGTGATCGGCCGTGCCCGTGTCGCCGAACTGGACCACGTGCGCGCTGTTCGCGGTCGACATACCGTCCACGCCGAGCACCTTGCCGGAGTGCCGGTTCGCGATCCGGTACCAGCGGTCCGCCAGCCACGGTTCCGCGTCCGGGGCGGCCGTCGGGAACGACGTGATCCGCAGCCGGGCCGCGCCCATCGGCACCAGGGTGACCTCCTCGACCGGCTCGGTCGAGCGCGCCGGACTCGCCTGGAGCGGAGAGACCACCCGCTCGTCGTCCGCCGTCCACTCCGGGATGCGGCGGGCGCGGGCGGTCATGGTGAGCGGGGTGCCCTCCAGGGTGAACGGGTTGTCGCCGGGCGCCCGGCGGGTGGAGCGGTGGCGCAGGGACGCGGCGGGGCGGGCGGTGTCCAGGACGAGGCCGTAGTTCCAGGGGCTCGTGGCGTGGACCGCGTACTCCGGGAACACGTCGCTGCCGCCGATCCGCTCGTACCGCTCCCCGATCCGCAGGGAGTACGTGAGCGGCCCGTGGTCCACGCTGACCGAGCCGTGGTTGTCCGCCCAGGTGCGTAACGCGGTCCGCTGCGGCAGCCGCAGGGTGACCTCGTCACCGCTCGACCAGGTCCGCTCGACCCGGGTGAAGGCGGGCCCGGCGGGTGCGGTGACCTGCCGCCCGTTGACCCGGATGTCCGGGTCCGCGCACCAGGCCGGGACGCGCAGGACCAGCGGGAAGCGCAGGGGCTTCGGCGAGGTGAGGGAGAGCCTGACCGTGTCGGTGAAGGGGTAACCGGTCTCCTCGGTGAACGTCACCTCGGTGCCGTCCGCGACCTTCGCCGTCACCTCGCTCGGCGCGTACATGGCCGCCGCGAGGCCGCCGTCCGGGGTGGCGAGCCACAACTCCTCGGTGAAGTACGGCCAGCCCATGCCGTAGTTGTGCGGGCAGCAGCGGTACTGGTCGACGCCCGGCAGATACGCGAGCATCGCGAAGCCGTTCTGGAACTGGCGGTCCCGCTTGGGCGCGTTGTCCAGGTCCACGCTGTTGGCGCAGGTGATGTAGTGCACCGCCCTGCCCGACGGATCGAGCGACGCCGGAAGCGAGTTGAACGCCAGCTCCTCGCAGCGGTCCGCCCACAGCGGGTCCCCGGTGATCCGGGTGAGCAGCTGGTGGCTGGCCATGAACTCGACGATGCCGCAGGTCTCGAAGCCCTGGCGGGGGTCGCCGTGGCCCGGGCGGGCGTTCTCGTCCCCCGCGAAGCCGCCTCCGGGAAACTGCCCGTAGGCGTCCATGGCCTTCGCGTAGGTGCCGTAGGTGTTAAGCGTGTCGGTGGCCGAGCCGCTGCGCAGCGCGAACTGGGCGGGCTCCCTGAAGCCCTGCGCGATGTTGACGTTGCGCGGGTTGACCAGGTTGTCGCCCCAGTCGGCCCCGTACCGGTGGATCTTGTCGACGAGGTCCAGGAGGAAGGCGTCGCCGGTGCGGTTGTAGAGCCACATGACGCTGTCCAGGCCGTCGCCCCAGCGCAGGGCGATCCAGCTGGTGTCGAAGGCCCCCGGGCCCTGGGCGTTCATGTAGCGGAAGAAGCGGCTGAGGAACGGGATGATCCGGGTGTCGCCGCTGTACTCCTGCCAGGAGCGCAGGGCCTGGATCAGGGGGAGGAACGGCCAGAAGTCGGGCCCGCCGTTCAGCGAGGTGCGCAGGGCCTTCGGGCCGAAGAAGCCGTCGGACTGCCCGGTGGCGAGGATCGCGTCCAGCCAGCGGCGGGTGGCGGTGAGCGCCGTCGCGTCCCCGGTGACGATCGCGAGATCGGTGTATCCGCGCAGCCAGTACGGGACTTCCTCCCAGCCGCCCCGGTCCGGGCGCACCCAGCCGGTGGCCGTGAAGTCGAGGAAGTGCGAGAACTCCTCGTACCGGCCGCACAGGCCCTCCAGTTGCAGCGTGAGCTGCCCGGCCAGCCAGCCGTGCGCGGTCACCTTGCCGGGCGGCAGTCTCAGGAATGCGGTGGGGCGCAGCGGGGCCGCGTTGGGGGAGTAGTGGCCGCCCCGGGCGGCCGGGGCCCGGTGGCGGTCGGGGGTCGCGGCGGTCGCCCACCGGCTCGTCGCGCCGGTGGTGATGGCGGTGGCCACCGCGGTGGTGATGAGTTGCCTGCGGTTCAGGGGCATCGGTGCGGCTCCTGCTCTTGGGCCCGGCCGCCTGTGCCGCGGCCGGCTCGGTGGGGGTGGCCGCACGGCGCCGTGGCCGTGCGGGCGGGGCTGCTGGGCGGTGCGCTGTGCGGCTGAGGTGCGGTTGAGGCGCGGCTGACGTGCGGCGGAGCGGTGAGCGGCATGCTGCCGGGCGTGTGGTGGGGCCCGGACGGACCGGGGCGCGGGGCAGCGGCGGTCGGCGCACGCCGCAGGCCGCCGTCGCGTGGCGGGGCGGTCGGACGTCGATCGTTCTTCCAACGTTGGAAAACAGGCGCCCGGCGGTATGACAGCACGGCGTCGGACGGGTGTCCAGGCTTCGCGCGGCGCCTTCGCCGAAGGGTGAGGCGTCGGCCGAGGATGTGCTCCGGCAGTGCGCCGACACATATTGGAAACGCATCGACATCACCCTTGCCGCCCGTGCCGCACCGCATATATAACGTTGTAAACCGAGCCGCCGACAGGCCGCGCAGACTCTCACGACCACTTTTCCCGCAGTACGGAGCAGGGGTGTGAGGAATGCGGCGGCAGCGGCCGCAGAGCAGCCGATGCCTCGTCCCGCATGCCCGACCGCACGCCGATCAGCGTGCCGTCAACCCGCCAAGGAGCGTTCCGCGCATGATGATCCAGCGTCGATCCCGTACCCTCGCCGTGGCCTGCGTCCTCGCCGCCACCACGCTGGCCGCCGCCGGCTGCGCCAAGTCGGAGACCTCCAACAACGCGGGCGGCGACAGAAGTCAGGGAGCGCAGGAAGCCAAGACCCCGGATTCCACCTCCGGGTCGGGCTGCAAGCTGTCCACCTACGGCGCGCCGGAACTGGACCTCAAGGACGCCGTGGTCGGCTTCTCCCAGTCGGAGAAGGAGGCCAACCCGTTCCGGATCGCCGAGACCCAGTCCATCAAGGACGAGGCGAAGAAGGTCGGCGTCAAGAAGCTCCTCACCACCAACGCCCAGTCCCAGCTGTCCAAGCAGATCAGCGACATCCAGGACATGCTCTCCCAGGGCGCCCAGTTCCTCATCGTCGCCCCGCTCAACTCCGACGGTCTGGAGCCCGCGTTGAAGGCGGCGGCCGCCAAGAAGGTCCCCGTCCTCACCATCGACCGCAAGGTCAACTCCACTGCCTGCAAGGACTACGTGGCCTTCCTCGGCTCCGACTTCGTCGAGCAGGGCAAGCGCGCAGCCGACGCGATGATCAAGGTCACCGGCGGCAAGGGCAAGGTCGCCATCCTGCTCGGCGCGTCCGGCAACAACGTCACCACCGACCGCACCAAGGGCTTCGTCGACCAGGTGAAGGCCAAGGCCCCCGGCCTGGAGATCGTCGCCCAGCAGACCGGCGAGTTCGCCCGCGACAAGGGCCAGCAGGTCATGGAGCAGCTCATCCAGTCCAAGCCCGACATCACCGCCGTCTACGCCGAGAACGACGAGATGGGCCTCGGAGCCGTCACCGCGCTGAAGGCCGCCGGCAAGAAGCCCGGCAAGGACGTCAAGATCGTCTCCGTCGACGGCACCCGCAACGCCGTCCAGGCCCTCGTCAACGGCGAGTACAACGCCGTCATCGAGTCCAACCCGCGCTTCGGTCCGCTCGCCTTCGCCACCGCGCAGAAGTTCTACGCCGGTGAGGAGATCCCCGAGAACGTGATCATCACCGACCGCGAGTACGACGAGGCCAACGCCGAGGAATCGCTCGGCGGAGCGTACTGACCCCCTCGACGGCCGACCCCCTCGACGGCCGGCCGCCGCGACGCCCGGGGCACCCCGCGCGAGCGGCGGCCCGGCCCCATTCCCGTAACACCGGAAGGCCAGGATTCATGGCACCAACCCCAGCGACACCCCAGCGTCCGGAGACCTCCGGGGCCGGTGCCGCCGCCGTGGCGGACCCCGTCCTCGAAGCCCGCTCGGTGAGCAAGCGGTTCCCGGGCGTCGTCGCCCTGGACGGCGTCTCCTTCGCTCTGCGCGCGGGCGAGGTCCACGCGCTCGTCGGCGAGAACGGGGCCGGCAAGTCCACCCTCATCAAGGTGCTCACCGGCGTCTACCGGAGCGACGAGGGCGACGTGCGCGTGAGCGGCGAACCGGTCCGCTTCGCCCGCCCGTTCGAGGCGCAGCAGGCCGGGATCTCCACCATCTACCAGGAGGTGAACCTCGTCCCGCTGATGAGCGTGGCGCGCAACATCTTGCTGGGCCGGGAGCCGAAGAACCGCCTCGGGCTCATCGACTTCGCCCGGATGAACAGCGAGACCACCGAACTCCTCGACGGCTTCGGCGTCCGCGTCGACCCCAAGCGGCCTCTGCACACGCTCGGCATCGGCACCCAGCAGATGGTCGCGCTCGCCCGCGCCGTCTACGTCCGGGCCCAGGTCGTCATCATGGACGAACCCACCTCCTCGCTGGAGCCCCGCGAGGTCGAAACCCTCTTCCGGGTCATCGAGAACCTGCGAGGCCAGGGCATCGCCGTCCTCTACGTCAGCCACCGCATGGACGAGCTCTACCGCATCTGCGACCGGGTCACCGTCCTGCGCGACGGCCGCCACATCCACACCGGCGAACTGGCCCCGCTGGACCGCATGCAGCTGGTGTCCATGATGCTCGGCCGCGACATGGCCGAGGTCCGGCGCGACGGCCTCACCGGCTTCGCCGCCGAAGGACACGACGCGGCCCGCACCCCCGTCCTCACCGCCAAGGGCCTCGACCGCCGCCACCAACTACACGACATATCCGTGGAGTTGTACGCCGGTGAGGTGCTGGGACTCGGCGGACTGCTGGGCTCCGGACGCAGCGAGACCGCCAAGGCGCTCACCGGCGCGCTGCCGCTGGACGGCGGGGAGATCACCGTCGACGGCAAGCGGCTCGGCCGCCCCACCCCGGCCGCCGCCATCCGCGCGGGCATCAGCATGCTCCCCGAGGACCGCAAGGCCGAGGGCATCGTCCCCGGCCTCTCCGTCCGCGAGAACATCGTGCTCGCCGCGATGCCCCGGCTCTCCAGGGGCGGCATCGTCTCCCGCGCCAAACAGGACCGCGTCGTCGACCTCTTCATGAAGCGGCTGCGGATCAAGGCCTCCAGCCCCGAGCAGAAGGTCGGCGAACTCTCCGGTGGCAACCAGCAGAAGGTGCTGCTCGCCCGCTGGCTCTGCCTTGAGCCCAAGGTGCTGCTGCTCGACGAGCCCACCCGGGGCATCGACGTCGGCGCCAAGGCCGAGGTGCAGTCCCTCATCGACGAACTCGCCCGCGAGGGGCTCGCCGTGCTGTTGATCTCCTCCGACATCGAGGAGCTGATCGAGGGCGCCGACCGCATCGTCGTCCTGCGCGGCGGCGCGGTCGCCGGTGAACTCGCCGGCGACGAGGTGGACGAGAGCCGCCTGCTCGAAGTGCTCGCCGACCACACGCCCGACGAAACCGTGCTCGCCGACCACATGCCCGACGCCGTGCTCGCCGACCACACGCCCGATTCCGGTGGGAAGGCCCCGGTCGCCCAGGAGGACCCCCGATGACCACCCAGGCCACCCTGCCACGCCCCGCCGCGAAACCACGGGCCCGGCTGCGCGACCCCGCCTGGTACCAGGAGTACGGGGTGTACGCGGCCGTCGCCGTCGTGCTGCTGTTCAACGCTCTGTTCACCGAGCACTTCATGACGGCCGACAACCTGCGCACCCAGCTCGTCCAGGTCGCGCCCATCGTGATCGTCGCCCTCGGCATGGCCCTGGTCATCGGCACCGAGGGCATCGACCTCTCCGTCGGCTCCACCATGGCGCTCGCCGCCGCCCTGCTGCCGCTCTACCTCGGCTACGGGCTGGTCCCCGCGCTGCTGATCGCCCTGCTCGCAGGGGCGGTGGTCGGCGCGATCAACGGGACGCTCGTCTCGCTCGTGGGGCTGCAACCCATCGTCGCCACGCTCGCCCTGTTCGTCGGCGGCCGGGGCCTCGCCCTCGTCATGGCGGACGGTCAGCTCAAGCAGATCGTCAACCCGGACATCCTCGCGCTGGGCACCGGCTCCTTCCGCGGCATCCCGACGGTCGTCCTCATCGCGGGCGTCCTCGCGCTGGCCGTCGCGTTCCTGGTGCAGCGAACCACCTTCGGCCGCCAGATCGTCGCCATCGGCGGCAACCGCTCGGCCTCCGCGCTCTCCGGGCTGCCCGTCAAGCGCGTCCTGATCGGCGTCTACATCCTGTGCGGGGTGATGGCGGCCCTCGCCGGCATCCTCGCCACCGCCCGGCTCACCGCCAGCGACCCGTCCTCGCTCGGCACCCTCATGGAGCTGTCCGCCATCACGGCCGTCGTCGTCGGCGGCACCCCGTTGAACGGCGGCTCCATCCGGGTGCTCGGCACCGTCGCGGGCGCCCTGCTCATGCAGCTGCTGCGCGCCACCCTCGTCAAGCACGACCTGCCCGACTCCACCGCACAGATCGCCCAGGCGGCCATCATCATCGCCGCCGTCTACGTCGCCCGGGAGCGTAGGTCCCGATGAACAACACCCCACCGGCCACCGTGCCCGCGGCCGAGGCCCCGGCGCCGTTCAAGAGCGCCCCCTCGCGCCCCGAACCCCGCCCCGGACGCTCCACCGGCTCCCGGATCGGCGAACTGCTCCAGCGCCAGGGCGTCCTCGCGGTCCTGCTGACCGTGATCCTCATCGCCTCGTTCGTCTATCCGACGTTCGCGAGCCTCGACAACGCCCGGGGCGTCACCGTCCAGGCCTCGTTCCTCGCGATCGTCGCGCTCGGCATGACCCTGGTCATCATCACCGGCGGCATTGACCTCTCCGTCGGCTCCGTCTTCGCCCTCGGCGGCGTGCTGGCAGCCTGGGCCTCGCAATGGGGCATCTTCGCCGCCCTGCTCGTACCCCTGGTGGTCTGCGGCGCGATCGGACTGGTCAACGGCCTGCTCATCGCCCGCGGGAACATGGCGCCCTTCATCGTCACGCTCGCCACCCTCCTCGCGGCGCGCGGCATGCTGCTCGCCTTCACCGACGAGGGCGCCACCACCTACCTGGTGCCCAAGGACTCCGCCTTCGCCGAGCTCGGCCAGGGCAGCGTCTGGGGCTTCGGCTACCCGATCCTCGTCGCACTCGCCCTCTTCGGGGCGGGCGGACTCCTGCTCCAGCGGACCTCGTTCGGACAGACGCTGTTCGCCGTCGGCGGCAGCAGCGACGCCGCCACCCTCATGGGCCTGCCCGTCGCCCGGACGAAGATCCTCGTCTACACCCTCAGCGGACTGCTCGCCGGACTCGCCGGAGCGCTCAACGCCGCCCGTCTCTCCTCCGGCGTCACCATCGTCGGCGTCGGCATGGAACTCGACGCGATCTCCGCCGTCGTCATCGGCGGCACCCTCCTCATCGGCGGCGCGGGATCCATCAGCGGCACCCTCTGGGGCGTCCTGCTCCTCGCCGTGATCCAGAACCTCATCAACCAGATCGGCTCGCTCAACTCCTCGTACCAGTCCGTGGTCAGCGGCGGGTTCCTTATCGTTGTCGTGGTGGCGCAGCGTTACCTCGCGCGCAGCCGGAGAAACATTTGAACCGTACGTAGCCGGAGAACCGCCTGAACCGTACGTATCCGCAGAACCGCCTGAACCGTACGTATCCGGAGACCACCTGAACCGTACGGATCGGGCCGCGTCGAACCAAGCAACAAGGAGTGCCGTGGGCGTCAGCCTCAAGGACGTAGCTCAACGGGCGGGCGTGTCCATCAAGACCGTGTCGAACGTGGTCAACAACTATCAGCACGTCACCCCGAAGATGCGGGCCAAGGTCCAGCAGGCGATCGACGAGCTCGGCTACCGGCCGAACCTCACCGCCCGCCACCTCCGTAAGGGCCGCACCGGCATCATCGCCCTCGCCGTCCCCGAATTCGGCAACCCGTACTTCGCGGAGCTGGCCGGCGAGGTCGTCGACGCGGCGGCCCGGCACGACTACACCGTCCTGGTCGACCACACGGCGGGCCTGCGGGAGAAGGAGCTGCTGGTCTGCCGGGGGTTCCGCTCCCACGTCATCGACGGCCTCATCCTCAGCCCCATCCACCTGGAGACCGAGGACCTGATGGCCCGCACCGAGACGGCACCGCTGGTGCTGCTGGGCGAGCGCGAGTACGAGGCCCCCTACGACCACATCGCCATCGACAACGTGGCCGCCGCCCGCGAGGCCGTCGCCCACCTCGTCGCCCTCGGCCACCGCAGGATCGCCTTCCTCGGCTCCCGCACCGGCCAGGAACGCCAGCCCGCCCACCTCCGGCTGCGCGGCTGGCGCGAGGAACTGGCCGCCTCCGGCATCGAACCCGACGAGTCCCTGGTCGTCGTCACCGATGGTTACGGGCGCGAGGACGGCGCGGCGGCGATGGCCTCCCTCCTCGACCGGGGCCGGCGGCCCGACGCCGTGTTCGCGTACAACGACATGATCGCGACCGGCGCCATGCGCACCATCACCGAACGCGGCCTAGCCATCCCGGACGACATCGCCGTCGTCGGCTTCGACGACATCGAGGAGAGCCGGTACGGGGCCACCACCCTCACCACCATCGCGCCCGACAAAGCGGCCATCGCCCGGCTCGCCGTCGACAGCCTCGTCGAACGCCTCGCGGGCGCCCCCGTCGCCGAACCCCGGCGGCCCCGCCCCGGCTACCGGCTCGTCGTCCGCGAATCCACCACGCCCCGCGAGGAGGCCCCCGGACCGCCCCGCTAGGGCGTGTTTCGGGGCCCCTTTCCGCACCCCCCAAGGAACTCCTCATGCCCACCGTGCACCGCAAACCGTTCGGCCGCGCCCACGGGCAGAGCGAGATCGACCTCTGGACCCTCGACTCCGGCACCGGCGTCCGGGCCGAGATCCTCACCTACGGCGGTGTCCTGCACAGCCTCACCGTGCCGGACACCGCGGGCAGCCCCGGCCCGGTCGTCCGCTCGCTGCCCGCGCTCGACGACTACACCGACGAGAACCCCTACTTCGGGGCCGTCGTCGGCCGGTACGCCAACCGCATCGCCCACGGCCGCTTCACCCTCGACGGGACCACGTACCACATCCCCGCCAACGACCGGGGCCACGCCCTGCACGGGGGCTTTGACGGCTTCCACACCAAGATCTGGAAGGCCACCGGGGACCGTACCGACACCACCGCCGTCCTCCGGCTCACCCTGCACAGCCCCGACGGCGACATGGGCTTCCCCGGAGCGCTCGACGTCACCGCCACCTACACCCTGGACACCACCGGGACCCTCGCCGTCGACTACCGGGCCGTCACCGACCGGCCCACCGTCGTCAACCTCACCAACCACTCCTATCTCAACCTCGGCGACGACGACATCCTCGGCCACACCCTCCAGGTCGACGCGGACGCCTACCTCCCCATCGACCCCGGCTCCATCCCCGAAGGCCCGCCCGCCCCGGTGGCCGGCACCCCGTTCGACCTCACCACCCCGCAGCCGCTGGGCGGACAACTCGCCCTGGCACACCCCCAACTCGCCCTGGCCGGCGGCTTCGACCACTGCTGGGTCCTGCGCCCCGCCGCCCCCGGGGCCCTGCGCCGGGGCGCCCGCCTCACCGCCCCCGGCGACCTGCGGACCATGGAGCTCTGGACCACCGAACCCGGACTCCAGGTCTACACCGCCAACCAGCTCGACGGCACGTTCACCGACGGCACCGGCCGCCGCCACCACCGCCACGGATCGCTCTGCCTGGAGACCCAGCACCTGCCGGACTCGCCCAACCGCCCCGGCCACCCCACCACCGTGCTGCGCCCCGGCGAGACCCTGCGCAGCCGCACCGAATGGCGCTTCCCGCACCTGCGGCGCCGCGGATAACCGGTTGCGGCCCCCGGCGGCCCCCTGATCTACTCCGGCAGTCCGCCGGTACGACGACCCAGGAGTCCTGACATGCGCCGAGCTTTCGTGTTCCTCCCGACAGAAACTGACCTTTCTCTCAAGGACATGAAGCTCCGTGCACACGTTGAACCTGGGAATCCTGGCGCATGTCGACGCCGGTAAGACAAGCCTGACCGAGCGGCTCCTCCACACCGCCGGAGCCATCGACGCCCTCGGCAGCGTCGACGACGGCAGCACACGGACCGACTCCCTCGCCCTGGAGCGCCGGCGCGGCATCACCATCAAGTCCGCCGTCGTCTCCTTCACCCTCGGCGCCACCACGGTCAACCTGATCGACACCCCCGGCCACCCGGACTTCATCGCCGAGGTGGAGCGGGTCCTCGGCGTGCTCGACGGCGCCGTCCTGGTCGTGTCCTCGGTGGAGGGCGTCCAGGCGCAGACCCGCGTCCTGCTCCGCACCCTGCGCCGGCTGCGCATCCCGACCCTGCTGTTCGCCAACAAGACCGACCGGCCCGGCGCCCGCTACGACTCGCTGCTGACGAGCATCACCGAACGGCTCTCCCCGGACATCGTCGCGATGGGCTCCGCCCAGGGCCTCGGCACCCGCTCCGCGACGAGCACCCCGTTCACCGGGGCCGATCCCGGATTCACCGATGTGCTCACCGACCTGCTCACCCGGCACGACGACGAGCTGCTGAGCGTGTACGTCGACGATCCGGCGGGGCTTACCCACACCCGGCTCCTCGGAGCACTGGCCGAACAGACCGCCCGGTGCCTCGTCCACCCGGTCTTCTTCGGCTCCGCCGCCACCGGCGCGGGCATCGACGCCCTGGTCGGCGGCATCACCGGACTGCTGCCCGCCGCGACGGGGGACCCGGGGGCGCCGGCCCGGGGCACGGTGTTCAAGATCGACCGGACCGCGAACGGCGAGCGGACCGCGTACGTCCGCATGGTGGAGGGGGCCGTGCACGCCCGCGAGGTGCTGCGCTTCCGCAGCCCGGACGGTCAGGAGGGCGAAGGCAAGGTCTCGGCGGTCAGCGTCTTCGAGGACGGTGGTGAGGTGCCGGTGCCGGCCGTCCGCGCCGGGCGGATCGGCAGGCTGAAGGGGCTGACCGGCATCCGGATCGGCGACAGCGTCGGCGCGGACCGGGCGGAGGCCAGGCACCGCCACTTCGCCCCGCCGACGCTGGAGACCGTCGTCGTACCGCGACGCCCCGAGGACCGGGGCGCCCTGCACGCCGCGCTCGGCCGCCTCGCCGAACAGGACCCGCTGATCGCCGTCCGCCGCGACGACCTCCGCGGGGAGGTGTCCCTCTCGCTCTACGGGGAGGTGCAGAAGGAGGTCATCCAGACGACCCTGGCCGAGGAGTTCGGCGTGGACGTGATCTTCCGGGAGACCACGACCATCTGCCTGGAACGGCCGGCCGGCCCGGGGGCGGCCGCCGAGTTCATCGGAATGGACCCCAACCCCTTCCTCGCCACCGTCGGACTGCGTGTCGACCCGGCACCGTACGGCAGCGGGGTGGAATTCCGCCGAACCGTGGAACTCGGCTCCATGCCGCCTTCCTTGATGCGGGCGGTCGAGGAGACCGCGCGCGCCACTCTGGGTCAGGGAACGCACGGCTGGCAGGTCACCGATTGCGTGGTCACCCAGACGCATTCCGGCTACGACAGCGTGTCGAGCACGGCGGGCGATTTCCGCGGTCTGACGCCACTGGTCCTGATGGACGCGCTGCGCCGGGCCGGCACGCGGGTGTACGAGCCGATGCACCGCTTCCGTCTGGAGGTGCCCGCGGACGCCTTCGGCGCACTGGTCCCGGTCCTCGCCCGGCTCCGGGCGGAGCCGGGACCGCCCGAGGCGCACGGTGCTCTCTGCACCGTGGAGGGCGAGATCCCGGCGGCCCGGGTCCACGAGCTCCAGCGGCTGCTGCCGGGGTCGACCCGGGGCGAGGGGGTGCTGGAGTCCGCCTTCGCCGGCTACCGCCCGGTGACCGGCCCGGTTCCGGACCGCCCGCGCACCGACCACGACCCGCTGCACCGCAAGGACTACCTGTTGCGCACGGTGCGGCGGGTCGCCGAGTGAGCCCCGCTACTTGAGGTATCTGTGCGCCACGACCCCGTCCTGGACGGTGATGCTCCCGGTGCCCAGGTCGTAGTTCTTGCCCGCGTTGTTGTCCCAGGTGCCCGAGCCGTCGGTGAAGGTCGCCTTGAGCCCGCCCGCGTTTCCCGTAAAGGGATCCGGCAGCACCGTCTCACCGGAATGGAAGGGCTGGTGCGGGCGTTCGCACGGTCATGACCTTCTCCGTTGATGTGACCGTGCGCGGCTATGAGCTCGACACCCAGGGCCACCTGAACCAGGCCGTCTACCTCCAGTACGCGGAGCACGCGCGCTGGGAGCTGCTTCGGGCCGCCGGGCTGCCCCAGGAGAAGCTGCTGGCCGACGGGATCGGCCCGGTGCAGCTTGAGGTGACGGTCAAGTACCACCGCGAACTGCGCGGCGGCGAGCGGGTGCGCGTCACCTGCCGGTTCGACTACGGCACGGGCAAGACGTTCACCCTGGAACAGCACATCATCAAGGAGGACGGCACGGTGGCCGCCGAGATCACCGGAGTGGCCGGCGTCCTCGACCTGACCGAACGCCGGCTCGTCCCGGACCCGCGGGGCCGTCTCGCCGCCCTGGCCGGCAACCCGGATCTGCTGACCGGCTGACCGATTGGCCCGGCTGTTCTCCTCACCGGCCTCGACGAGCCGGACTGCGCGACCATCTTGACGGCCTGCCTCCGGGAACGCGCCGGAGGAGCCCGCGCGGGCCCACACCCGAGTGATCCGTGCACGCGAACGCCGCACCCCACGGCGGAACGGGCGAGGGCGAGGTGGCGCATCCCCCGTGAGAGCTACAGGAGCCGTCCTCGCACGGGTGATCCGCGGGAGTCCGCGGATTCCTAGTGTGGTCATCAGGTCGCCGCAGGGGGTGGCCCACTACCGGGGGAGGCCTCCATGGACACGACATCCGCGATACGGCACAGCGCGGGCTCCGGCCCGGGCGAGGACCGCGACGGGAGCGGCGGCCGCTTCGGTCGGATCATGCGGTCTCCGCTCGGCTGGATGGCGGCAGGAATGGTCGGCGTCGGCCTGGTGTCGGGGCTGACGGCGACCGGACCCGGCCCCGTGCCGCTGCTGGGCGCGGTTGCCGCGGTGGCCGTGTACTGCTATGTCATGCGCCGTGTGGCACGACGCTCCACGCCGGAGATCGCCCGGTCCGGGGCTGCCCGTGAGGTGCTGCTGGGCGGCGGGATCGGCCTGGGTTTCATCCTGGTCTCCGCCCTCCTGATCACGGCGTTCGGAGGCTACTCGTTCACCTGGGCCGGTGACGGCTTCGCGTCGGTCCTCCGGACCGCGGTCGTGGTGCAGATCGGCGCTGCGGTCACCGAGGAGTTGTTGTTCCGCGGTCTTGCCCTGCAGGCCCTTGAGCAGCTTTGGGGTAGTCGGGCCGCCATCGTGGTCACCTCGCTGTTCTTCGGTGTCGCCCACCTGGGCGCCCCGGGAGCGAACGCGTGGAGCGGACTGGCCATCGCCCTGGAGGCGGGAGTCCTGCTCGGAGCCGCGTTCTTGTGGCGGCGTAACATCTGGTTCGTCGTGGGGCTTCACTTCGCCTGGAACACCACGGAGCAGCTGCTCGGCATCCCGGTCTCCGGACACCCTCCCGAGGGCCTGTTCACCGTGGACGTCCATGGCTCCGCCCTTCTGACCGGGGGCGGCTTCGGTCTGGAGGCGTCGATCGTGCCCGTCCTCATGGGGGTGGCCATCGCCGCTCCGATGCTCGTCCGCGCCCACCGGGGCGGTGGCATCAAGTCCCTTCGAAGCGGGCCCCGTTGAGCCGGGCCGGTTGGAGGAAACCGAGGTGATGTCCCGTCAGGCGATCTGGAGTCCGCCGCTGCTCCGGGTACCGCTCGACCGGTGGCGGGGGCGGGATGCTCTCGTCAAGGACGGTGTCCTCGCCCTGGCGCTCACCCTGCTGGCCTTCGTGCCGCCGCTGTCCCCGATCGGTGCGCAGATCGGCGATCTGCCCCAGAGGCCGACGGACGTACTGAGCGTCGGGCTGGTCCTGGCCCAGACCGTGCCGCTGGCGGTCCGCCGCAGGTGGCCCGCAGCCTGTCTGGCCGTCATCGCGGGCGCGTTCGCCGTGCACCAGGCGCTGGGCTTCGCGACGACGTTCGCGAGCATGGGGCTGTATCTGGCCCTGTACTCCGCCGGGGCCCACCAGGCCCGCTTCCGTCACGGCCTGGTCGCCGTGGCGAGTGCGGGTTACGCCGTGCTGGCCGTCGTCCTGAACCGTCTCGGCTCCCCGAATGCGCTACCGGACTACCTCGCGTTCTCCCTGGCTCTGGCCACGGCCTGGCTGGTGGGGAGCACGGTGCGCATGCGGCGGACGGAAGAGGCGAAGCGGCGGCGGCTGGCCGTCGTGGTGGCCACGGCCGCCGAGCGGGCACGGATCGCCCGCGAACTGCACGACGTGGTCACCCACCACGTGACGGCCATGGTGGTCCAGGCCGACGCGGCGCAGTTCCTGCTCACTTCCGCACCGGAACGCGTCGGCCAGGGACTGACGGCCGTGAGCGACACCGGCCGTCGGGCGCTGACGGAACTGCGGTACCTGCTCGGTGTCCTGGAGGCGACCGGCGAGGCCGCATCCGCGGACCCGGCGGGCGTGGGCCGGACACCCGCCCTGGGACGGGTGGGGGACCTGGTCGAGGAGACCCGCAGGTCGGGTCAGCCGGTCGAGCTCCGCGAGGAGGGTGAGCGACGGCCGCAGGGCGTGGACGTGGAGCTGGCCGCCTACCGGGTGGTGCAGGAGGCGCTCACCAACGCCTTGAAGCACGCGGCCGGAAAGCCGACACGGGTCCTGCTCCGGCACGGCGACGAGCAGATCGCGATCGTGGTGACCACCGACGGACCCGCCGCCGCACCGGTCGCGGGGAAGCCGGGCCCCACGGGCGGACGAGGGCTGGCCGGGCTGCGTGCCCGGGTGCGGATGCTGGATGGTGAACTGGTGGCCGGTCCCCGGCCCGGAGGCGGGTTCGAGGTCCGTGCCACGCTTCCGTCCAAGCCCCCTCCAGGAGTGACCTCGTGAGCGATACGCCGCCACCGACCCGTGTGCTCGTCTGCGACGACCAGGCGCTGGTGCGGACCGGCTACGTCACCATCTTCTCCGCGCAGCCCGACATGCAGGTCGTCGGGGAGGCCGAGAACGGCCATGAGGCGGTCCGGGCCGCGCGGCTTCTGCGTCCCGACGTGGTCGTGATGGACATCCGGATGCCCCTGCTCGACGGCATCGAGGCGACGCGACAACTGGCAGGTCTCGGTACCGAAGACGCACCGAAGGTACTCGTCGTCACCACGTTCAACGTCGACGCCCACGTCTACGACGCGTTGCGTGCCGGAGCGAGCGGGTTCCTTCTCAAGGACGCGCCTCCGGCGGAGCTGGTCAACGGAATCCGGACCGTCGCCCGGGGCGAGGCCCTGCTGGCCCCCGCCGTCACCCGCCACCTCATCGGCCACTTCGCCCAGCATCTGAGACCGGCCGACGCCTCCCGGCCGGCCAGACAGGACGTCGTGCGTGCGCTGGCCCCCCGCGAGCTGGAAGTGCTCCAACTGATCGCCGAGGGGCTGTCGAACGCGGAAATCGCCGTGTCGATGTACATCACGCCCGAGACCGTCAAGACCTACGTGTCGCGCATCCTGGCCAAACTCGGCCTGCGCGACCGCGTGCAGGCCGTCGTCCTCGCCCACCGGGTCGGACTGGTGCCCGGCACACCGTGACCGCCGGCGCGTGTGCTCTGGTGCTGCGGGTCCGCGTCACGTAGAGGCCGGCGTGGCCGTTGTGGCGCGCATACTCCTCGATCATGTGGGTGAGGACCTACCGGAGCGAGACGGCCTCGCCCCGGAAGTCCACCGAGTCGTCAAGGGACTCGACGGCCTCCGCGGCCGTACGGGAGCCTTCGCAAGCCTCGTGCCAGAACGCGAACGCCTCGCCCACGTCGGCGTCGTCCCCAGGGAAATCGGCGAACCCGCCGTTGATCCTGGGCCAGAGTGCCTTGCGGTCCTCGCCGTTCAGCACCATCCGGAACCAGCTCCGCTCAACCTCGGCCACATGCCGTACGAGACCGGGAAGGGACAGACGCGAGGTCGGAACCGCCTTCTGTCCCTAAGCGCCGGTGACGCCGTCCACGGCTTCGCGTATCAGGTCCGCGTGACCGTTGTGACGGGCGTACTCCTCGATCATGTGGATCAGGATCCACCGCAGGGACACACTGTCCTCGCCGAGGACGGCGGCGTTCTCCTCCGACAGCCTGCCGGGGGCGTCGAGCGGAGCGTCGGCGATCAGCTCACGGCTGCGTTCCACCTCCGTCCGCCAGGTCGCCAGCGCCTCCTCGAGAGTACGGTCCGGGTCGAGGGTGAATCCGAACCCGGCGTGGTCCCCGAACAGCAGCGCCACGTCCTCGCCGGCGAACACGCGGCTGAACCAGTTCCGCTCGATCTCCGCCAGGTGCTGGACCAGGCCGATCATCGTCATGGACGAGGGCGCTACGGCCGCCCTGCGCGCCTGCGTGTCGTCGAGGCCCGCGCACTTCAGCGCCAAAGTGGACCGGTGGAAGTCCAGCCAGACCGTCAGCATGGTGCGTTCGTCGGCGTGCGCGGGCGGGACCGGGCGCCCGTCGAGTGTGGTCGTCATACACGCCACCTTGGCACACGCCACTGACACCGGTCCCCGGCCACGTGGGCACGGCGTTCCGGCCGCCTCGTATGCTGCGCGGATGAGCGATCAGAGGCTGAACTCGCCCGTGGCGGGCGGCTTCGGGGACGCGGCCGGAGCCGGAGTGCCCGCTCCAGGTGGGCGGCGCACGGGAAGGAGCGCCGGGGCGTCCGTACTCGCCACGCTCTGGGTGCTGCTGGTCGCCTGGGGGATCGCCGCCGGCAACACCGGACTCGACGGGAGAACCGCCGGGCGTGGAGCGGCACGTTCCAGTGCTTTGACCGGGAGGGTTTGCCGGGTCCGGACAGGCGAAACTCCGTACGGACGCCTCTGCTGGCGGATAGCGTCATGCACACGGTGAAGGGGGTTCGTGATCATGGCAGAGCGTGCGGTTCCGCCTCGCGTGGTGGCCGCGGAGTGTGTCGCCTCCGAGGCGGGTTTCAAGAAGAGTTGCGTCCCTGAGGTGGGCAGGTTGCTCAGGCTGGCCGCTGCTGCGAAACCCCACGGAGTCATTGCGGAGAGCGGCACCGGCTCGGGCGTGGGTACCGCCTGGCTGCACAGTGGGCTTGGTGCCGGTGCCCGCCTGGTTACCGCGGAGCGTGACGAGGAGCTGGCCCGTCGAGCCGCTGGTGTCTTCGCGGACGACGACCGCGTCAGTGTCCTCACTGGGGACTGGCGGCTGCTTGAGCAGCACGCTCCCTTCGATGTCTTCTTCTGCGACGGCGGAGGCAAGCGTGAGGACCCCGAGGGGGTCGTCGAGCTGCTTGCTCCGGGTGGTCTTCTCATCCTGGACGACTTCACCCCGTCGCCCCATTGGCCACCTCGTTTCGGGGGTGAAGTGGATGAGCTCCGACTGTTCTACCTCACTCATCCAGCCCTGGACGCGACTGAAGTGCTCACAACTCCCGACAGTTCGGCGGTTGTTGCGGCACGCCATCTACAGCCAAAAGGTTTGAACCGTCCCTGCCCACGCCGCGAGGGTTGGTCTGCCGCCCCAAAGCAGGTAGGCGTGCGGCGAGATGGGTGACCGGCCGCCCCGGGGCCATGGGATGCGTACCGCGCGGCCGTACCAGCCGCCTGCCTTCTCCTCCTGCCCCGGTGCGGCCGGGGCAGGAGGAACCCGTGGAGTGTTGCGCGTTCTTGTACGCGGCGACCGCCGTCTGCTCTGACCGCGACTCTGCCTGCATCTTCTGGATGCGCGACGCGGTCGACGGCTCCACCCACCGGTCAGGCGCCGGCGGTGGTCAGCTGGTGCGGTTGTAGATCGCTGTACCGGGGCAGGCGGTCACGCCCGAGCGGGTCGCGCACCCGGTGTACTGGCTGGAGCCGTTCCACCAGGCCCAGCCGCCGATGGTGCGGCCGTTGAGCCAGGTGTACTGGCCGTTGTAGTTGGCGTCGTACGTGCGCAGGCTCCAGTGCACGTGGGCTCCGGTCGCGGCCCCGCCGGCGCAGGTGTCGGTGCCGATGGTGCCGAGCAGGGCGCTGCGGGCGATCGATGTTCCGTTGTAGTAGGTGGTGTTCCACATGTGGTAGTAGTCCGTCGAGAAGCCGCCGGGGTGGATCACTCTGGTCCAGCCGCCTCCGGCACCGCACATCGAGGTCGCCGTCCCCTCCCGGGACGAGCGGACCCGCCCGCTGGCGTTGCCTCCCGCGAAGTCGAGGCTGCTCCAGTAGCCCGTCGAGCCGGTGTGGGAGTGTGCCCCGCCGGTGAGGGTCATGTAGTAGTCGGGCATCCAGGGAAGCAGCAGTCCGTTGGTGTTGGCAGCGGTGGTCCCCACCGACGGCGTCTCCTGCCGCGGAGCCGTCTTGCGCTGGGCGTACGCCGTCATGGTCCGCCGCTCCGCCTTGCCGACCAGCGGAGACGTGGCCACGTGATCGGCGAACTCGCGGTCGCCCTCCAGGCCCGAGACCCATCGCCCGTCCTTGCGGTGAGCGATGTAGAGCCAGCCCTCCGGCTCGCCGTGGTGGGTGCGGGGTGCTTCGACGTACGCGACGCCACGGGCCCAGTCGGCCGAGACGGTACGGACATCGACGACCACCTTGCGGCCCTCATCGGCGAGTTTGGTGACGGCGGCTTTCGGGGGGAGGCCCTTGGCGTCGTGGGACCGGGAGAGGACGTCTGTGGAGACGGCGTCTATCAGCGCCTGCCGACCGGTGCCGAGGCGGTTGGCCACCGCGGGCGGCATCTTCACGGTGACATCGGGGGAAGGCGACTGGGCGGCGGTTGCCGCAGCCCCGGCAGGTGTTGCGGCCGAGTCGCGGAAGGCCGCCGTAGCCGAGGGCGCGGTGGCGAGCAGACCGATGGCGGCGAGGGCGGCGACGGTGGTTCTCACGGACAGCTTGGAGAGCACGGGTGGTGTCCCTTCTGGACGAGAGGGGCCTGACAGGTCGACGGGGACGAGGGCGGGGTGGGACGCGCGCGGTAACGCCATGGGAGAGGATGGACCCTACTGAAATGGCATGTCCGCACCAAGTTCTATGCGCGTAGCATACGGGTCTGTCGGTCTCCCGGAACAGATGAAGTGGCCATGGAATCCGGTCAGATACCGCGCCGAACGATGGAGGTGGTGACGGCCTGGGCGGGGCTGTCTCAGGAGAAGCCGCCACGAGTGCCGGAGCCGGGCGCACACCCCGGGCGGCACCGTGTCGACGGGGCGGGTGACGCCGTCGAGGGCCAGGGACGGATGCGTTGCGGTGAGAGCGCGCCGCCCGCTGCCACGTTCCCGCCGGCTCCTTACCGTCGTCCAACCGCACCACATCAGCTGAGGCCGACGTCCGCCGCCCGGGAGCCGCTGCGCGCCCGGCGCCCCGTCCGCAGGCGGCCGAGGAGGTGCCGGACCGGGCGGATCACATCGGGACGGCGGGACGGTGGACGCCCGGGAGGGCGTCCACCGTCGTCGGCCGTATGCGTGCGCGCCCGGTCAGGCGGCGGTGCCCACGACCAGATGGTCGCCGGGGATGCCGGCCTTGCCCGGCGCGTAGTAGTCCTTGATCCCGGCGACCCACGTCTCCACCCGGATCCGGTCCCCGTCGTTCGGCTCGAAGGCGTCGAAAAGCGCGTTGATGTTCGCGGGCTCGAACCCGATGGCCGTCATCAGCGCCATGAACAGTGGGCGCTCGATCAGACCGTCGCCGTCCGGGTCGCCGAGGGCGGCCAGTGCCTCGGCGAACACCCCGACGGTCGCGTCGAACCGCTCCGGCGACAGCACGCAGGCGGTGAACTCCTCGAAGCTGACCTCGCCGTCGCCATCGGCGTCGAGCTCGGTGCGCAGCGTCGTCCAGTACCGCCGGAACGCCGCGCGCATCGCGTCCTGGGCCGCCCGGTCCGACGCGTGCGCCTCGCGGACGACGCGGTCGGCCATGAGATCGAAGTCGTCCGCCTCCAGGACGCCGTTGGCGTTGGCGTCGAACAGGGAGAAGACGAGCGTGGCCCGCCTGGTGGCCTCAATGCCCATGAATCCGTCACCTTTCTCCGCATGTCACGTTCCCTCCGGCCGCGGCCCGGTGCCCGGTCGGCCCACCCACTGTCCGCCGAGAAGCGGTGTACGCGCCGAAAGCCGTGGTTCTTTCACCTGAAGGACGTAACTGACCTGCGTAAACGTCAAGTTGAGGCAGAAGCCGGGGCTCGTTGGATCCGCGCGCCCCCGGCCTCTAGGCTGAGCCGATGCGCACCCCGTCCGCCGCGAGCGGCCCCCGCACGAGACAGGTCCACCATCCATGACCAGGGAGACCCGGACGCTGCCCGCGTTCGCTCCCGGTTCGGTGGACACCCCCTTCGTCATCGCCGGCTACGACGAGGTCGTCACCCACGACACGCTCTGGGACGCGCACTCCCACCCCTTCCACGAACTGCTCTGGAACGAGCGCGGCGCCTCCACAGCGGTGGTCGGCAGCCGGATCTGGACGATCACCCCGACCCTGGGCCTGTGGATGCCCGCGGGGACCCTGCACGCCGGATCGGCGACCGCCGGAACCTGGTTCCGGGCGAGCTTCTTCGGCTTCCGCACCACCGCGTCGATCTCCGCCACGCCGGTCGCCGTCGAGATCACCCCGCTGCTGCGCCTGCTGCTGGAGCGGCTCGGCGAACCCGGACTCACGGCCGCCTCGCGCGCCGCGACCGAGGCGCTGGTGCTCGACGTCCTCGTACCGTCGCCCCGTGAACTGCTCGTGCGGGTCCCGGCCTCCGGTCTGCTGCGCCCGATCGCCGAAGCGGTGCGCGAGGATCCGGCCGACCGGCGGACCCTGGCGGACTGGGCGTCCGTCCTCGGCGTCAGCGCCCGCACGGTCACCCGGGCGTTCACCGCCGAGACGGGCACGAGCTTCGTGCGCTGGGTGGCCGCGGTCCGCGCCCAGCACGCCATCGGCCTGCTGGCCCGGGGATGGGACGTGGAGGCCGTGGCCGAACAGGTCGGCTACCGCTCGGCGAGCGCGTTCGGCGCCGCCTTCCGGCGTACGACGGGACTCACCCCGGGGACCTTCCGGCCGGAATGACCACCGGATCGTGTGTCCGTATCGCTACAGCGCATGTCCTAAACGGTTGATTGCGACAGCCGGGTCGATTCTCATAGGGTGCGAAGGCAAGCCTTACCTAAGCCGATGACGCACGTGCCGCGCACCGATCCCTGACTGCTGCGCACCCCCGGACGTGCGAGAAGCGGCACCCCGACATCCGGAAAGCCGGGTACACACCCATGTCTTCACACCGCCTCCGCCTGCTCGTCGTGGCGGCCGCCCTCGTCTCCGTCTCCGCCTGCGGCGGGACCACCGACGCCGGGAACAAGGACGACGAAAGCCGTTCCGGCGGGTTCCCCCTGACCGTCGAGCACGCCCTGGGCAAGACGACCATCCCGGCGAAGCCGAAGCGCGTCGCGACCGTCAACTGGGCCAACCACGAAGTGCCGCTCGCGCTCGGCGTCGTGCCCGTCGGCATGGCCGCGGCCAACTTCGGCGACGACAACGACGACGGCGTGCTGCCCTGGGTCGAGGAGAAGCTCGACGAGCTGAAGGCGAAGACGCCGGTGCTCTTCGACGAGACCGACGGCATCGACTTCGAGGCCGTGGCGGACACGAAGCCGGACGTCATCCTGGCCGCGTACTCGGGTCTGACCAAGAAGGACTACGAGACCCTCAGCGAGATCGCCCCCGTCGTCGCCTACCCGGACGCCGCCTGGGCGACGCCGTGGCGCGAGATCATCCGGACGAACAGCGCGGCGATCGGGCTGGCCGACCAGGGCGAGAAGCTGATCAAGAAGCTCGACGGAGACATAGCGAAGACCGCCGCGAAGTACCCGCAGCTCAAGGGCAAGTCGGCGATGTTCATGACGCACGTCGACCCCAACGACGTCAGTCAGGTCGGCTTCTACACCGCCCACGACACCCGCACACAGTTCTTCCAGGACCTCGGCATGAAGATCCCCGGCTCCATCGCGAAGGCGTCCGAGGGAACGAAGAAGTTCGCCCTCACCAAGAGCGCCGAGCAGGTCGACGCGTTCGACGACGTCGACATCATCACCGGCTACGGCGACGACACCGGCGAGCTGCTGAAGACGGTCACCAAGGACCCGCTGCTCTCGAAGATCCCCGCCGTCGAGCGCGGCTCCGTCTACCTCCTGCCCGGCACCAGCCCGCTGGCCACCGCCGCCAACCCGACGCCGCTGTCGATCAGCTATGTGCTGGACGACTACGCCGCCGCGCTCGCCAAGGCCGCGGACAAGGTCAAGTGACCGAGCCCGACACCCGTACCCCGCCGGACGCCGTCACCAGGCGTCCGGCGGGCGTGCGCCTGCTGTGGGTCCTCCTCTCCGTGCTCGCCCTGGCCGCCGTCATGGTCGCGTCCGTCGCCATCGGCTCCCGCGACGTCCCCTGGTCCGACGTCGTCGCGGCGCTCGGCGGCGCGGACGACACCCTGGGCCGGGCGGCGGCGACGAAGCGCATCCCCCGTACCGTCCTCGCCGTCGTCATCGGCGCCGCACTCGGCCTCGCGGGCGGCGTGATGCAGGGCGTCACGCGTAACCCGCTGGCCGACCCGGGCATCCTCGGCGTCAACATGGGGGCTTCCCTCGCCGTCGTCACAGCGGTCGCGTTCTTCGGGCTCACCTCGCCGACCGGATACGTCTGGACCGCCGTCCTGGGCGCGGCCCTCGCCGCGCTGTTCGTCTACACCGTGGGAACCCTCGGCAGAGGAGGGGCGACCCCCCTCAAACTGGCACTCGCCGGAGCCGCCACGTCCGCGGCCTTCGCCTCGCTCGTCAGTGCGGTCATCCTGCCGCGCAACGACATCGCCGGAAGCTTCAAGCTCTGGCAGATCGGCGGCGTCGGCGGCGCGTCCTTCGAACGCATCGGCCAGGTCATGCCGTTCCTCGCGGTCGGCTTCGCCGTCTGCCTGCTCTCGGCCCGCGCCCTCAACTCGCTGGCGCTAGGCGACGAGTTGGCGGCAGGCCTCGGTGAACGGGTCGCCGTGGCACGGGCCGTGGCCGCCCTCGGCGCCGTGCTGCTCTGCGGAGCGGCCACCGCCGTCGCCGGGCCGATCGGCTTCGTCGGCCTCGTCGTCCCGCACACCTGCCGGCTGCTCGTCGGCGTCGACCACCGCTGGCTCCTGCCGCTGTCGGCTGTGCTCGGCGCGGTCCTGCTCACCGCCGCCGACGTCGTCGGCCGGATCGTGGCCCGCCCCTCGGAGATCGACGTCGGCATCGTGACCGCACTGATCGGGGCCCCCTTCTTCATCTACATCGTCCGCCGACAGAAGGTACGTGCCCTGTGAGCGCCCCCGTCCTCACCCGGCCGTCGTCCGTCGAGGCCGCCACCCGCCGTCGCCTGCGCGGCGCCTCGCGCCGCCGCCGGGTCGTCCTGGCGCTGCTGCTCCTCGTCCTCGCCGCGTTCGCCGTGACGCTCATGGCGGGCCGGACCTTCTACCCGCCCGGAGACGTGTTCCGGGTGATCCTCGGGGAGCAGGTGCCGGGCGCGTCGTTCACGGTGGGCCGGCTGCGGCTGCCCCGCGCGGTCCTCGCGCTGGTGGCCGGATTCAGCTTCGGCCTGGCCGGGGTCACCTTCCAGACGATGCTCCGCAACCCGCTCGCCAGCCCCGACATCATCGGCATCAGCTCCGGGGCGAGCGCCGCCGCGGCCATCGCCATCGTGACCCTCTCGCTCGGCGAGATCCAGGTCTCCGTCCTCGCCATCGCCGCCGGCCTCGGGGTCGCCCTGCTGGTGTACTCCCTGGCGTTCAGGGGCGGCGTCGTCGGCACCCGGCTCATCCTGATCGGCATCGGGATCTCCGCGATGCTCGACAGCATCACCTCCTACGTCCTGTCCCGGGCCGCCGAATGGGACCTCCAGGAGGCGATGCGCTGGCTGACCGGCAGCCTCAACGGAGCCACCTGGGACCAGGTCGTCCCCGCCCTCGTCGCGGCGGCCGCCCTCACCCCGCTGCTGCTGGGCCAGGCCCGTAACCTCTCCGCGCTCCAGCTCGGCGACGACACCGCCTCCGCGCTCGGCGTACGCGTGGAGCGCACCCGGATCACGGTGATCGTCGCCGCCGTCGGGCTGATCGCCTTCGCCACGGCGGCAGCCGGCCCCATCGCGTTCGTGGCGTTCCTCTCCGGACCCATCGCGGCCCGGATCACCGGGGCGGGCGGCTCCCTGCTGGTGCCCGCCGGACTCGTCGGCTCGTTGCTCGTCCTCGTCGCCGACTTCACCGGCCAGTTCGCCTTCGGCGAGCGCTACCCGGTCGGCGTCGTCACCGGCGTCCTCGGAGCTCCCTACCTCGTCTACCTGATCATCCGCACCAACCGGGCGGGAGGCTCGCTATGACCACGCACCACCGACTGACCGCCGAAGGACTCACCCTCGGCTACGGCGACCGCACCGTCGTCGACTCCCTCGACCTGGCCGTACCGCCAGGCCGGATCACCGTGATCGTCGGCGCCAACGCCTGCGGCAAGTCGACGCTGCTGCGTTCCATGTCCCGGCTGCTCGCCCCCCGGGCCGGCCGCGTCGTCCTGGACGGCAAGGAGGTGCACCGGCTGCCCGCCAAGGAGCTGGCCCGCACCCTCGGCCTGCTGCCGCAGTCGCCCGTCGCCCCCGAGGGCATCACCGTCTCCGACCTCGTCGGCCGCGGCCGCCACCCGCACCAGTCCGTCTTCTCACGCTGGAACGAGAAGGACGACGCCGCCGTGGCCGCCGCCCTGGAGGCCACCCACACCGAACCGCTCGCCGAGCGCGCGGTGGACGAACTCTCCGGCGGCCAGCGCCAGCGTGTCTGGATCGCGATGGCCCTCGCCCAGCAGACCGATCTGCTGCTGCTCGACGAGCCGACCACCTTCCTCGACGCCAGCCACCAGATCGAGGTCCTCGACCTTCTGACCGACCTGAACCGCTCGCGCGGCACCACCATCGTGATGGTCCTGCATGACCTCAACCTCGCCGCCCGGTACGCGGACCACCTGATCGCCCTGGCCGACGGCGGGCTCCACGCGTCCGGCACCCCGGCCGAGGTGCTGACGGAGGAGACCGTACGGGTGGTGTTCGACCTCGGCAGCCGCATCATCGAGGACCCCGTGTCGGGCCGGCCCCTGATGCTCCCGATCGGCCGTCATCACGTCCTCGACCGGGCCGAGGCACTGACCGCCGGGGAGGCGACCGCGTGAACGCGGGGGCGTACGCCCCCTGATCGGCTGACTGCCGTGTGTCACTGACATGTTTCGAAGAGTGACGGGGCACACAGGGTAGGTCGGGTGCCGGGCTCCGGTCCGGCACTCGCCCTTTTCGTCGAAGCGGTCATGGGGAGAACCTCGGTGGAGAACACCTCGGTGCAGAACTCGGTGCAGAACAAGGAAACCGTCCGGAACTGTCCGTTCGACTACGCGCAGCAGCTGGAGTTCGACCCCCAGCTCAGGCAATTGCTGACCGAGGAGCCGGTGTCCCGTATCCGTATGGCCTACGGAGAGGGTGAGGCCTGGCTGGTCACCCGCTACGAGGACGTCCGGACGGTCACCACCGACCGGCGGTTCAGCCGCAGCGCCGTCCTCGGCCGTGACTTCCCCCGGATGACGCCGGAGCCCATCGTGCAGGCGGAGTCCATCAACCTCATGGACCCGCCCGCCAGCAGCCGGCTGCGGGGCCTGGTGGCCAAGAGCTTCACCCCGCGTCGTGTCGAGCAGATGCGCGGCGGGACCCAGCGCGTGGTGGACCGGCTGCTGGACGAGATGGAGGAGGAGGGCGCGCCGGCCGACCTCGTCGCCCGGGTCTCCGCGCCGCTGCCGCTGATCACCATCTGCGAGGCACTCGACATCCCCGAGGCCGACCGCCCCTGGCTCCGGGCTCACGCCATGACCATGATGAACGTCGGGGCCGCGGGCAAGGAGGACGCGGTACGCGCCAAGGCGGAGCTGCGCGGCTACTTCCAGGAGCTGACCGCCGAGCGGCGCCGCTCCCCGGGCGAGGACCTCATCAGCACCCTGGCCACCGCCCGGGACGGCGACGAACTGCTGGACGACGACGAGCTGGCCGTCATGGCGATGGTGCTGCTCATCACCGGCCAGGACACCACGACCTACCAGCTCGGCAACATCGCCTACACCCTGCTCACCCGCCCGGACCTCCTGCGGTCCCTCCGGGCCGAACCGCAGCGGCTGCCCCGCACCCTGGAGGAGCTGCTGCGCCACATCCCCTTCCGCAAGGGCGTCGGCATCCCGCGCATCGCGCTGGAGGACGTGGAGCTCTCCGGAGTCCTCATCAAGGCCGGCGACGTGGTGCACGTGTCCTATCTGACGGCCAACCGGGACTCCGCCAAGTTCGACCGTCCCGACGAGCTGGATCCCGACCGGCCGACCATCCCGCACATGACGTTCGGCTGGGGCGCCCACCACTGCCTGGGCGCACCGCTGGCCACCATGGAACTGGAAGTGGCCTTCTCCACGCTGCTGACCCGCTTCCCGGCCCTGCGTCTGGACGTGCCGCCCGCGGACGTCTCGTGGAACACGACGTCCATCTGGCGTTACCCGCTCGCCCTGCCCGTCACATGGTGACGAGAGCCTCCGCTCCAGAGAACGAGGAGAACCCATGGCGACCCTGTGCCGACCGGCCATCGCTGTGCCCGAGCACGTCATCACGATGCAGCAGACCCTGGACCTGGCCCGGGAGACCCACGCCGGGCACCCGCAGCGCGAGCTCGTCCTGAGGCTCATCCAGAATACCGGCGTCCAGACCCGGCACCTCGTGCAGCCCATCGAGAAGACCCTGCGGCATCCCGGATTCGAGGCGCGCAACCAGGTGTACGAGGCCGAGGCCAGGACCCGGGTCCCCGAAGTCGTCCGGCAGGCGCTCGTCAACGCCGAGACCGACCCGTCCGAGATCGATCTGATCGTCTACGTCTCCTGCACGGGCTTCATGATGCCCTCGCTGACCGCGTGGATCATCAACAGCATGGGCTTCAGACCCGAGACCCGCCAACTGCCCATCGCCCAGCTCGGCTGCGCGGCGGGCGGCGCGGCGATCAACCGCGCGCACGACTTCTGCCTGGCCTACCCCGAGTCCAACGTCCTCATCGTCTCCTGCGAGTTCTGCTCGCTGTGCTACCAGCCCACCGACATCGGGGTCGGCTCACTGCTCTCCAACGGGCTCTTCGGCGACGCCGTCTCCGCGGCCGTCGTACGGGGACAGGGCGGCACCGGCATGCGCCTGGAGCGCAACGGCTCCCACCTGGTGCCCGACACCGAGGACTGGATCTCCTACGCCGTCCGCGACACCGGGTTCCACTTCCAGCTGGACAAGCGGGTCCCGGGCACCATGGAGATGCTCGCCCCGGTGCTCCTGGACCTGGTCGACCTGCACGGCTGGTCCGTCCCGAACATGGACTTCTTCATCGTCCACGCGGGCGGACCGCGCATCCTGGACGACCTCTGCCACTTCCTGGACCTACCGCCCGAGATGTTCCGCTACAGCCGGGCCACCCTCACCGAACGCGGCAACATCGCCAGCTCCGTCGTCTTCGACGCACTGGCGAGGCTCTTCGACGACGGCGGAGCCGCCGAGTCCGCGCAGGGGCTCATCGCCGGCTTCGGGCCCGGCATCACCGCCGAAGTGGCCGTGGGCAGTTGGGCCAAGGACGACCTCCGGGCGGAGGTCGGACACGACCTCGACGGGCTGGAGCTGACCGCGGGCGTTGCGCTGTCCGGCTGAACCCGCTAAGGCGACCGACGGGCGGGGACGAAGGAACGGGTGTTCGCGCTTCGCGGACGCACTTGTTCCGTGACCGGATCCCCACCTCTAGGAGAACGCATGCGCCTGCCCGCCCGATGGGCCACGGCCGCCCTGCTGCTGATCGCACCGCTGATCGGCGCACCCGCCACGGCCTCGGCCGACAGCGGACCGGAAGGGGTCCTGGTGGAGCAGTCCACCCGGGCCGTACCCGGGCAGTACATCGTCACCCTGAAGCCCGAACTCTCGCCGGACACCGTCCTGCGGGAGTTCGGGCTCGATCCGTTGTTCCGTTACGGAAACGCTCTGCACGGCTTCGCCGCCACGCTCACCGCCACCGAACTCCAAGCGGTCCGGGCCGTTCCCGGCGTCCTCGCCGTCGAGGAGAACGCCGAGGTGACCGTCCCCGCGCCCACCGCCGCGAACCTGCTGCGCGCCCCCGCGGCCGGCTGGGGTACCGACCGCATCGACCAGCGCGCCCTGCCGCTGGACGACACCTTCACCACCAAGGCCACCGGCAAGGGAGTGAAGGCGTACGTCGTCGACACCGGGATCGACGCCGCGCACAGCGAATTCGGCGGCCGGGTCGCGAGCGGGTACGACGCCGTCGGGGACGGCCGCGCCGGCATGGACTGCAACGGACACGGCACGCACGTGGCGGGCACGGTCGGCGGCGCGGTGTCCGGCGTGGCGAAGGACGCCTCCCTGGTCAACGTACGTGTCCTCGACTGCGAGGGCCGGGGCACCTGGGCTGGCATCCTCGCCGGGTTCGACTGGGTCGCCAAGGACGCCGAGCGCAGCGGTGTCCCCGCCGTGCTGAACGCCTCGCTCGGCGGCGACCGCTCCACGGCCGTCGACGCGGCGGTCGAGGCCGTCGCCGACGCGGGCGTGCTGCCCGTCGTGGCCGCGGGCAACGACAACCGGGACGCCTGTGACGTCTCCCCGGCCGCCGCTGACGGTGTGTTCACCGTCGGGGCGAGCGACCGGCAGGACCGGGAGACCTCCTTCAGTAACTGGGGCTCCTGCCTCTCGATCTACGCCCCCGGCGCCGACATCGTCTCCGCCCGCCTCGGCGGCGGCACCGTCTCGCTGAACGGCACCTCCATGGCCAGCCCGCACGTCGCGGGCGTCGCGGCGCTCTACAAGGAGGGCAATCCCTCGGCGTCTCCCGCCGCCGTCTCGCGGTGGCTGACGGACACGGCCACCCCGGACGTGCTCTCCGCTCTCGGTCAGGGCTCGCCCGACCTGCTGCTGTACACCGGCGGCCTCTGACGATCCGTCGGACGGCCGGAGGTACGGCTCGTCCGCGGGGCGGGGGAGCGGCGACCGCGCGACGGAATCCGCTGCCCGGCCCGGCCGCCCGGCTGTTGTCGGAACGGTGGACGGTCTCTCATTTCTCTGCAACTCTCTGACGGCACAACGCAAACAGGCCGCAGTACATGCAGAAACTCGTAGCACCTCCACCTACTGGGAGGGCGCGGGCGGCAGTTACCCGAACACCCTCACCGTGAAGCTCGGCTCCACCGCCGACACCGCGAACGTCGTCGTCAAGCTCAGCCCCGACCCCAGCTGGGGGCCGCGTACCCAGCGCATCGAGGTCCTCGGCCGGGAGCAGAGCTCCTCGTCCTTCAACTCCCTTGCGGCCGCCAAGGATTACGCCTTCAGTCCGGCGTCCGGCAACACGGTGGCCATCCCGGTCGCCGCGCGCGTCGCGGACGTCCAGCTGAGGTTCACCGCCAACAGCGGCTCCGGAGCCCGGCAGGTCGCGGAGTTCCAGGTCCTGGGCGCTCCGGCGGCCAACCCGGACCTCCAGGTCACCGGCATCGCCGCCGCACCCGCCGCACCGGTCGAGACGGACGAGGTCACCGTGACCGCGACCGTCCGCAACGCCGGCGCACTCGCCGCCCCGGCGAGCGAGGTCGAGCTGCGCCTTGGCGGCACCAAGGTCGCCACCGCCTCCGTCGGCGCACTGGCGGCGGGCGCCTCCACCCAGGTCGACGCCTCCATCGGGGCCCGGGACGCGAGCAGTTACGTCCGGGGGGCGCTTCCCGATGACAGGGAAGCACCCCTTGTGTATGCAATCCTTGCATTGATAAGTCAATTGTTTGCGCTTCTTACGCTAGTCTTGCGGCATGACGCGACGACTTGCACAGGTTGCCAAGAAGGTTGGGGTCAGCGAGGCCACGGTGAGCCGCGTGCTCAACGGCAAGCCCGGGGTGTCCCGGACCACCCGGCAGTCCGTGCTGACCGCCCTGGACGTCCTCGGCTACGAGCGGCCCACCCAACTGCGGGGCGAGCGCGCCCGGCTCGTCGGCCTGGTCCTGCCCGAACTGCAGAACCCGATCTTCCCCGCCTTAGCCGAGGTGATCGGCGGCGCCCTCGCCCAGCAGGGACTCACCCCCGTGCTCTGCACCCAGACCAAGGGCGGAGTCTCCGAAGCGGAGTACGTGGACCTCCTGCTCCAGCAGCAGGTCTCCGGGGTGGTCTTCGCCGGCGGTCTGTTCGCACAGGCCGACGAGGCCCATGAGCACTACCACCGGCTCGCCGAGCGCCGCATCCCCGTCGTGCTGATCAACGCCCCCATAGAAGGGCTGGACTTCCCCTGCGTCTCGTGCGACGACGCCGTCGCGATCGAGCGCGCCTGGCGCCACCTGGCCTCCCTCGGCCACGAACGCATCGGCGTGGTGATGGGCCCCTCCGACCACGTGCCCTCCCGCCGCAAGCTCGCTGCCGCCCGGTCCGTCGCGGCGGCCACCGGCGGGGAGCTGGCCGAGGAGTACGTCGAGCGGGCGATGTTCTCCCTGGAGGGCGGGCAGGCCGCGGCCTCCCGGCTGCTGGAGCGCGGAGTCACCGGCATCATCTGCGCCAGCGATCCCCTGGCCCTCGGCGCGGTGCGGGCGGCCCGCAGGCGCGGCCTCGGGGTGCCGTCGGAGATCTCGGTCGTCGGCTACGACGACTCGGCGTTCATGAACTGCACCGCCCCCCCGCTCACCACGATCCGCCAGCCCATCGAGGCCATGGGCCGGGCCGCCGTCGAACTGCTCTGCGCGGGTATCCAGGGCGGGTCGGTCCCCCCGGACGAGCTGCTGTTCGAGCCGGAGCTGGTGGTACGGGGCTCGACCGCGAAGGCGCCCCGCTGATCCCGCGGATCGCGGCGCCGTCGCGGCTGCGGCACAGTGGGCACATGGACGACCTCAACGCACTCGCCGAGGAACACCTGACCGCGGCCCGCGCCTCCGCGCACGGCCGCAGCGCCCACCTCCTGCTCCAGCAGCACCCCTTGCGGCAGACGGTGATAGCCCTCACCGAGGGGACGGCGCTCGACGAGCACAACGCGCCGCCCGCCGCCTCGCTCCTCGTCCTGCGCGGCAGCGTCCGCCTTACCGCGGCCTCCGGGGACGCCGAACTGCCGTCCGGGAGCCTGCACCCGATCCCGCAGGAACGGCACGGACTGCTGGCGCTCCAGGACGCGGTGGTCCTGCTCACGGCCGTCAACGACTGACCCGCCCGGGGCGCGCGCTACCGGCCGGGGCAGGGTGTGCTTCGGCCGCGACGTGGCAGGAGAGGATCGAGCGGAGCAACCGTGTCCGGAGACGGACAGGTCACGCCGCCCACCGCGTCCGCCCACGTCCCCGGAGTACCAGCTTGTCCACCCAGACCGCCTCCGCCGCGGAAAGCACCGCCCCCGCAGCCCTGCCCCGACGCTGGGGCGCCGCCCTGCGGCGTACACCGGTCTCGCTGTGGAACGACGACGTCACCGACTGGGCCGCCGCCCTGACGTACTACGCCATCCTCGCCCTGCTCCCGGCGCTCCTGGTCACCGTCTCCGTGATCGGGCTGGCCAACCCCGACGCGACCGGCGCCCTGATCGCCGACATCACCGCGTTCGCGCCGGCCGAGTCCGGCGAGGCGCTGCGCAGGCCGTTGGAGGCGGCGACCGAACAGCGCTCCGCCGTCTGGCTGCTCGTCGCCACCGGGTCCGTCAGCGCCGTGTGGTCCGCGTGCAGCTACCTCGCGGTCTTCCGCCGGGCGATGCACGCCATGCACGGCGTCCGGGACACGCGCCCGCCCCTGCGCCAGGCGCACATCATCGTCGTCTCCGCGATCGGCCTGCTCCTCCTGCTGATGACCAGCGCCTTCGCCATCGTCATGACGGGTCCGCTGGCCCGCTGGCTGGGCCGCCGCATCGGCCTGCCGCACGAGGGGGAGACCCTGTGGGCGGCGCTGAAGTGGCCGCTGCTGGTCTTTCTCGTGGCCTGTCTGATCATGGTCCTCTTCAGTACCGGGCCCCGCTCCGCGCGCGGTGTCCGCCGGGGCCTGCCCGGCGGGATCCTCGCCGCGTTCTGCTGGCTCACGGCGTCGGCGCTGTTCGCTCTCTACGCGACCCAGGTCGGCGGCTACAGCAGGCTGTACGGATCGCTCGCCGGGCTCGTCGTCTTCCTCATCTGGGTCTGGTTCGCCAACCTCTCGCTGCTGGCCGGCGCCCAGTTCAACGTGGAGCTGCGGCGGCCCGAGCCGGAGCGGGAGGCCGGCGCCCACGCCGGGGAGCCCGTCACGGCCGCAGAACGATCCTGACCGGGTCGCCCTCCTTGGTCTCCATCCGTCGCACGGCTGCCACCGCGTCCTCCAGGGGCACGACGTCGGTGATCGACCGGGAGAAGTCCAGCCGGCCGCCCTCGGTGAGCCGGACGAGCTGCGTCACATGGTGTTCCTCCGATCCGTAGTGGCCCAGGACGCGGTGCTGGAGGTAGCTGAACAGGGTGGGGCGGGCGACGGTCAGCGGCTGGTCGGTCAACCCCACCAGCACCAGCCGTCCCTTCGGGGCCAGCGTGGTCAGCGCTTGTTCGCGGGCCGCGGGGACCCCGGCGAAGTCGAACGCCGCCTCCAGGCCCACGCCGCCCGTCGCCCCGAGAACCTTCTCGCGGAACAGCGGATCGGCGGGGTCCAGTGCCAGGTCGGCCCCGAACTCCAGGGCCCGCCGCCGGGCCGCCGGAGCGGGGTCCACCGCGACGACCGGATGCGCGCCCACCGCCCGCAGCAACTGCACGGCGTGCGCGCCGAGCCCGCCCGCGCCCCAGACACCCACGGCCTCCGCCGCCCGGACGTCGCCGGTGGCGGTCACCGCCGCCCAGGGCGTCGAGACCGCGTCCGGGATGATCGCGGCCTGCTCGAAGGGGAGGGCGTCGGGCAGGGCGACGAGGGTCGACGCGGAGGCGAGGGCGTACTCGGCCCATCCGCCGTCGTAGTCGACGCCGCGCGTGTGCGTCCGGCCCCGGCGCTGCTCGCCCGCCTGGAGCACCACCCTGGTGCCGGGCGCCCATCCGGTGACGTCCGGACCCGGCTCCGCCACCGTCCCGGCCACCTCGTGGCCCAGGGTGACCGTGTCCCCCTCCAGGTACAGCGGGCTCAGCGTGCCGTCGACGAGGTGCACGTCGGAGAGGCAGACCCCCGCCGCCTCGACCTTCACCAGCACTTCGCCGGGACCGGGCACGGGCCTGTCCACCTCCTCCAGGGCGAGGGTGCGGCTGGGCAGGTGCAGACGCGCTGCGCGCATGCGTTCCATGACGGGTCCTCACGGTTCGGATCGGCGGCCTGTCGCAAGCCGCCTTGCTGGGAAACGTAGGCCCGGCCTGCCCGGTAAAGCAAGTAGCCTTGCGATACGGTTCGGGGGTGACCACCGAGAAGAGCTCCGCCCCGCTGCGCCGGCGGGGCGAACGCATGCGGCAGGCCGTCCTGGCGGCCACCGTCGACCTGCTCGCGTCGGAAGGACTCACCGGCACCACGGTCGCCGCGGTGGCCAGGGCGGCGGGAGTGCACGAGACCTCCGTGTACCGGCGATGGAAGACGCGCGAGAACCTGCTGCTCGACGCCCTCGGCTCGCATGCCGACGAGGCGCTGCCCGAGCCCGACACGGGGGACGTGCGCCAGGACCTGACCCAGTTGATGTCGGCGGTCTCGGACTATCTCGCCTCGCCGCAGGGCGCTGCCCTGCTCCACCTCGGCGCCGCCCCGGACGCGGGACCCGTCGAGGCGGGACGTCTGCCGTACTGGGACGCCCGGCTGGAGCGGGGCGAGGACATCGTGCGGCGCGGTGTCGAGCGTGGCGAACTGGCCCCGGACACCGACGCCCGGCTGGTGGCGGAGACCCTGGTGGGGCCGTTGTTCGCCCGGGTCCTGCTGACCGGGGCGCCGCTGGACAGGGGGCTCGCGCGCCGGATCGTGGACCTGACGCTCGACGGCGCGCGCCCCCGCGACGGGCGCGGCGCCAACGGCTGACGGCTCCCCGTGAGGCGTTACGGACCCGGCCGTGCCCGGGTGCGCCGTGACGCCGCGAGAGGCCGCCGGGTCAGCGCTTGTCGCGGTATCCGGCGACGATCGGCATCGTCTCGCGCAGCACCCGTACGCCGTCGTTGACCGCGTCACCCAGTCGGTGGCCCTTCCATGTCTCCGTCGCGCTGGAGAACCGGCTGATCCGCCGGCAGTGGTCCCCGCACGCGGAGCGGTACGCCATGATCGTGTAGTGATTGCCGTCCTCGGTGATCCAGCCGGTGTTGTACGGACGGTTGCGGCTCACGCTCATCGAGCCGTCCGTGTCGCCCGCCAGTGTCGTGCGGTCGTGGGCCAGGCCCAGATTGTGGCCGATCTCGTGGCTCGCCGAATCCAGGCGGATGCCGTCGACCTCGACGACCGCGTAGGCGTACTCGTCCGTGGAGCCGTCGAGCACGGGCGTGTAGTCCGCGGTGCCGCCACCCCGCTCCTCCCGGTCCACGACGAGCGTGACCAGATCGGCGCCGTACCGCGCCCGCCGCTCGTGCACCTGGCGTCCGAGCCCCACCGAGTGGTCCTTGAGGACGGCGTGCGCGGCGTGGAACTCCTCCGAGCCCTCGTAACCGTTCGCCGTGTACGGGTGGACGACCCGGATGGCGCCGCAGAGCCCGCCCGCCGCCAGGGACCGGTTCATCCGCGTCGCGATCTCCTGGGCCGATGAGGAGACCCGGTGCTCGCCGCCGGCCCGTTTCGCCGCCTTGGGTGTGAAGACTGCCAGCACGTCGACCACGGGACACGTCGCCGCCCTCACCGCTCCCGCCGCCGGACGTGTCGCGGCCACGGTCGCGGCCGGGGCGTCCGCCGAGGCCGCACAGAGCGATACGCCGACGCCGACGGCCAGGGCTGCCTTCAAAAGGGTCGCGCGCATGAGGAGTTGACTCCGTCCGGAAGGGGGCCGGCCGGGGGCGCCGCCCGATGACTGAGGGTTCTCATTTCTAACACTCCGTGATGGCGGTCGCCCACCCTGCCCGAATCCGGTTGACGACCGTTTGTTCCCTGGCCGGAGGGGTGTGGCAGCGAGGAGGTGGGCAGGTACACGTGTACGAACTCGTACGAATGGAACGGCAGTCGGCGGTAGAAGGGCGTGTGTGACGTGACGGAGCAGAGCGAATGGCGGTTCTCCGACGACCGGGGTCAGCAGTCGACGGCACCCCGGCCGCCCGGGCGGGTGCTGGCCTACGTCCAGGCCGGCGCCACCCTGTGGGATCTGGGAATCCGCCCGGTGGGCATATTCGGCTCCGACCACGACGGGCCTGAGCCCGACACGGCGAAGACCGGGACCCTGCCGCTGGGCGAGGTCGCGTACGTCGGGGCGGGAGCGGCCCTGGACGTCGAACGGCTGCTGAGCACCGGACCGGACCTCGTCGTGGCCGTCAGCTACGGCGGCGGCCACGTCTACGGCCTGACCCCCGAGACGGCCAAGCCCCTGGAGGAGAGGGTTCCGGTGGTCGTCCTCGACGTCAGCCAGGCCCGTACGTTCGGTGAGATCGGCGGGCGGTTCGCCGAACTGGCCCGCTCGCTCGGCGCCACGGCCCGACCGGACGCCGACCGGGACCTGGACGCCGCCCGGGAGCGGCTGCGCTCCGTGGTCGCCGCCACGTCCGCCGAAGCGCCGCGCGTGCTCGCCCTCTCCCCGGCCGGCCCGGACCAGGCGCATGTCGCGCGCCCCGGGATGTGGCCCGAGCTGCGCGTGCTCACCGAACTGGGCGTCCAGGTCACGGAGCCGGCCGAGGGCTCGGGGGCCAACTGGTCCACGCTCGACCGCTCCGACACCTTCGCGCTGCGCCCCGAGGTGATCCTGACCGACATCCGCGCCCACGCGGCCCCGTTGGAAGAGCTGAGAGGGAGCGGGGGTGCGCCGACGCCCGTCGTCCCGTGGAACCCCGAGCCCCTCTACGGGCCCCGTGACCACGCCCGGTTCCTGGGCCTGGTCGCGGACGCTCTGGAGGCGGCGCGGGCGAGCTGAGCCGGAGCGCTGTCACCGGGCGGCGGACGCGGGGTGCGGCTCCAGGGCCTCGTTACCGGGCGGGGACGAGGCCGTCGGCGACCAGGCCGGTCAGCACGGCCTCGCCCAGTGCCTGGATGGGCGCACGGGTCGGCCCGTACCTCAACTGTCGACGGGGGCGGGGCCGCGCCCCCGGGTCCTGACGGGCGTCGCTCCGGGACCTCGCAGATTTCCAAAAAACATTCTGCAAAAATCCTTTGGGAAAGCGCTCCTGTCGTCCTACGCTGAGGTCATGGACAGCGAAGACGGTCGTCGCGTACTCGATCCGGCGCAGGACGGGGCCGCCCTGAAGGCGCTCACCCACCCCCTGCGCCTCACCCTGCTCGGCCTGCTGCGGCAGCACGGCCCGGCCACCGCCAGCGAGCTCGCGGCCAGGACGGGGGAGTCCTCGGCCTCCACCAGCTACCACCTGAGGGTGCTCGCCAAATACGCTTTCGTCACCGAGGCCGAACACCGCGACAGCCGGGAACGGCGCTGGAAGTCCGTGCACGACATCACCTCGGTGAGCAACGAGGCGATGCACCGCAGCCCCGGTGGCAGCACGATCCTCAGCGTTCTGCGCCGTCGGCAGGTCGAGCACCTCCAGCGGTCGCTGGACCGCCACGAGGCGGACCTGGAGAGCGGCCGGCTGGGACGGGAATGGCAGGAGCCGTCGACTCTCGACGACCGGATGTCCCGGCTGACCCCGGAGTCCCTCGCCGAGCTGTGGGAGGTGGTCTGGGCGAAGGCCGACGAGCTGACCGCCCGTGACGCCGGGAACCCCCGAGCCGAGCAGGTCGTCCTGTTCGCCGTCGGGCTGCCGCTGGCCCCGGAGCCGGTGGGCGGTCAGAAACAGGCGGACGCCCCAGCCGGACCCGGTGCCCCGGACGCCGGTGCCCCGGACGCCCCCGCTGCCGGAGACGCCTCATGACCGGCGCGCCGGTCGTCGCCCTCCCCGCGCCGGGGCGCGGCCCGGACGAGACGACCGCGCGCCGCCGGTTCGTCACGGCCTCCTTCCTCTTCTGGCTTCCCATCGGCATGTCCATCGCGACAGGAGTGCTCCTCTTCACCGAACGGGGCATGGGCCTCGCCGCCATCGCCGGCTTCTACGCCGTGCACTCCCTCACGGCCGCCGCGATGGAACTGCCCACCGGCGGCCTCTCCGACGTCATCGGACGGCGCCCCGTCCTGGCCATCGCCGGGCTGCTCAACCTGACCGCCTTCACCCTCATCGGCCTGGGTGCGGCGGGCTGGGCCATCGCTCTCGGCATGGGGCTGATGGGCCTGGCCCGCGCCCTGTCCAGCGGGCCCGCCGAGGCCTGGTACGTCGACACCGTCCACGCCCACGCGGGACCCGGCGCCGATCTGCGTACGGGGCTGGCGCGCGGCGGCTCCGCCACCTCGGCCGCCCTCGCGCTCGGCACCCTGCTCGGCGGCGGGCTGCCCTGGCTGCTCGGCCTCGTCCCCGGCCTGGCGGAGTGGCTGGCCGACGCGACCGGCGGGCTCGTGATCCTGCTCTCCGTGCCCGCCCTGCTCGGCGCGCTGGTCGAGGTCGTCTTCGTGCTCTACGTGCTGAGCGCCCTGACCGAGCCGCCCCGCCCCCGGGCGGGTGTGCGAGGAGTCGTGGGCGGGGTGCCCGCCGCCATCGCCGCCGGGCTCCGGCTCGGCGCCCGGGACGCCCTGATCCGGCGCATCCTGCTGACCGCGAGCGCCGCGGGCGCCGCGCTCGCGGCCCTCGAACTGCTCACCCCCGGCCGGGCCGCCGCGCTCATGGGAACGGCGGAGTCCGGGGCCCTGGTCTTCGCGGGGCTCGCCTGTGCCGGATTCCTCTGCCACGCCCTGGGCAGTCAACTCGCCCCGCTCGTCGCCCGGTTCGCCGGTGGCAGTGAGCGCGCGGTGCTCGTGAGCCTCGGCCTGGTGACGCTGGGCCTGACCCTGCTCGGCCTCACCGCGCACTCGATGAGCCCCCTCGCGACGGCGACCGCCGTCACCGGCTACGGGCTGGTGTACCTGGGCCTCGGAGCCGCGGGCCCCAACGAGAACGACCTGCTGCACCGCCGGGTCGACGCCTCGGGCCGTGCCACCGCCCTCTCCGTCCAGTCGCTCTCCCTGCAACTGGTCGCCGCCGGCGCCGGACTGGCCGCCGGCACCCTGCCGCCGGGCCCGCTGCCCTGGCTGCTGGCCGCCGCGGCCGTGCTGGCCGGAGCCCTCCTCTGGCTCCGCCGGGCCGCCCCCGCGAAGCCGCTCCTCCGGCCGGATCAGCACGGCCATGACGAGCTTCCCCCGGAGAACACGCCCCCTTCGACGCCGGCCGCCGCCCCGGCGGGCGGCGGCACCGCCGGACAACTCCCCGACACGGCAACCCAGGAGACCCGCCCCCATGCCTGACCGATGTGATCCGCTGGTCATCGGCGAATGCGTCGCCGACATCGTCCGGCTGCCTGAGGAGCCCGACCGGGTCCACCCGGGCGGCAGCCCCGCGAACGTCGCGTACGGCCTGGCCCGCCTCGGCCACGACACCACCCTCCTCACCCAGCTGGGACCGGACGCTCATGGGCGGCTCATCCGGGACCACCTGACCGCAGCCGGGGTCGAGGTCCGCACCGACGACGCCACCGGCCCCACCCCGTCGGCGGCCGTCACCCTCGACGACCACGGGCACGCCACGTACGCCTTCGAGGTGGGCTGGACCCTGGGCCCGGTCGTGCTCGACCGGGTGCCGATCCATGTCCACACGGGCTCGATCGCGGCCGTCGTCGAGCCCGGGGCCGCGACGGTCCTGGCCACCGTGGAGTCCCTGCGGGCCGGCGCCACCGTCAGCTACGACCCCAACGTGCGGCCCGAGTTGATGGGCGAGCGCGCCCGGGCCCTGGCTCGCGTCGAGCGCTGCGTCGCGCTGAGCGACGTGGTGAAGGCCAGCGACGAGGACCTGCGGTGGCTGTACCCGGACGAGCACGCGGAGCAGGTGGCCGAGCGGTGGCTCGCCGCCGGCCCCGCACTCGTCCTCGTCACCCGGGGCGGGGCCGGCGCTTTCGCCCTGTTCGCCGGCGGCGGTGCCGTGGCCGAAGCCCTGCCGGTCGACGTCGTCGACACCGTCGGCGCGGGCGACGCGTTCATGTCGGGGACGCTCCACGCCCTCGCCGCGCACGGCCTCCTCGGCCCCGGCGCCCGCGACCGGCTGCACGCCGTGGACCGGGGCACCGTCACCGACGTCCTGCGCCACGCGGTCGCCTCCGCCGCCGTGACCGTCTCCCGGGCCGGGGCCAACCCGCCCGGCGCGAACGAGCTCCGCGAGGCGCTCGTCAGCAACTGACGCCACGTCATGACCCGTTCGGCGCAGTCGAACGCATCCTCGTGAGACGTTCCGCCGTTCGTCAACCGGATGCAGTACGACAACGGGATCGGGGCGACGGGTGGCGAGGCGACGGGTGGCCGACAGCGGTACGGAGCCGGGGAAGCAGGCGGGTGTCTTAGGCGCCGGGGCGCGCACGGCGGTGCTGGAGAGCGTGGCGGGCTGGGTGCCGGGGGAGCCGGTCGGCAACGACCGGCTCCCCGCGGAGTGGGAGGTCGACGACGCCTGGGTCCGCCGCCGTACCGGCATCGGCAGCCGGCACCGCGCCGGACCGGGCGTCGCCACCGGGGACCTCGCCTACGAGGCGGCCTCCCGGCTGCTGGCCCGCGACCCGGCGGCGGGGGAGGTGGACGCGGTGGTCCTCGCCACCGCCACCCCCGACCACCTCTGTCCGGGCACCGCCCCCGCGCTGGCGGCCCGGCTCGGGCTCGGCACCGTACCGGCCCTGGACATCGCCGCCGTGTGCAGCGGCTTCGTCTACGGACTCGCCGTCTGCCACGGGCTGGTCGCCTCGGGCCTCTACGACCGGGTCCTGCTGGTCGGCGCCGACGTCTACTCGACCTGGCTGGACCCCGCCGACCGCTCGGCGGGCGTCGTCTTCGGCGACGGGGCGGGCGCGGCCCTGGTGGCGGCGGGGCGCTGGGGCGATCCCGGGGAACTGCTCGCGTTCGACCTGGGCAGCGACGGCACGGGCTACGACCTGATCACCGTCCCCGGCGGCGGGGCCCGCGCACGGGCGAGCGCAAAGCCGCCGGCCCCGGACGACGGGTTCTTCCGCATGCAGGGCGGCACCGTCTACCAGCACGCCGTCGAGCGGATGACCGGCTCCTGCCGGACGCTCCTGGACCGGGTCGGCTGGGACCCGGCCGAGGTCGACCGCTTCGTGCCGCACCAGGCCAACGCCCGGATCCTGCACGCCGTCGCGGAGCGGGTCGGCATCGCGCCGCAGCGCTGCGTCACCCATGTGGAGCGGGTCGGCAACACCGGCGCCGCCTCCATCCCGCTGGCCCTGGCCGACGCGGCGGGCCGAGGCCGCCTCCGCTCCGGCGACCGGGTGCTGCTCACCGCCTTCGGGGGCGGACTGACCTGGGGTTCGGCGGCACTTCGCTGGCCGGGGTCCCCGGGGACCCCGGGGACCATTTCCACGGATTCTACGGAAGGAACACAGCATGTCGCTCCCCGCTGATCAGGGCACCGAGGCCGGAGCCGGCACCGCCATCGCGGTGACGGGGGTCGGCCTGGTGACACCCGCAGGGGCGGACGAGCACAGCTTCTGGGAGAGGCTGTGCTCCGGGCACTCCACCGCCCGGCGGTGCGAGGAACTGGCCGGTCTGCCGGTCGACTTCGCCTGCCCGGTCGACGGCATCGACCTGGACGCGGCGGTGGGCGGCCGGTCGGTGTGGCGGATGGCCCGGTTCGTGAAGCTGGCACTGGTGGCCGCCCGGCAGGCCGTCGCCGACGCCGGCCTCGACCCGGCACGGTGGGACGGCAGCCGAGTCGGGGTGGTCCTCGGCGTCGGCGTCGGCGGCGTCTCCGTCCTGGTGGACAACGCGGCCAAGCTGGCGGCCTCGGGCCCCGAGGCGGTCTCGCCGCTGCTCGTACCGATGATGATTCCCAACGCGGCGGCGGGCGAGGTCGCCATCGCCCTGAAGGCGGGCGGCCCCAGCCTCGCCCCCGCCACCGCCTGCGCCTCCGGGGCCACCGCCGTCGCCGTCGCCCGCGACCTGCTGCTCGGCGGCAGCTGCGACGTCGTGGTGGCGGGCGGCGCGGAGTCGGTGCTGACCCCGCTGGTGGTCACCGCCTTCGCCCGGATGGGCGCGCTCTCCACCCGCACCGACGACCCGGCCGGCGCGTCCCGCCCGTTCGCCGCCGACCGGGACGGCTTCGTCATCGGCGAGGGCGCCGCCATGCTCGTCCTGGAGCGCGAGACGGGGGCCCGCGCCCGGGGTGGCCGCCCGCGTGCCCTGCTCACCGGGGCCGGGTCCAGCACGGACGCCCACCACCCCACCGCCCCGGCCCCCGACGGGTACGGCGCCCAGCGGGCGGTCCAGGCGGCGCTGGCCCAGGCGGGCTGGGCCGCGTGCGACGTCGACCACATCAACGCCCACGGCACCTCCACACCCCTCAACGACGCCATGGAGACCACCCTCATCTCCCGGCTCTTCCCGCACCGCCCGCCGGTGACCGCGCCCAAGGGGGTCGTCGGGCACACCCTGGCGGCGGCGGGCGCGATCGAGGCGGTGGCCACCGTCCTGACGCTGGAACGTGGCGCCATCCCGCCGATCGCCAACCTCGACGCGCTCCCCGACGCCTTCCCGCTCGACTGCGTGACGAAGGAGCCACGTCGGCAGCGGGTCGAGACGGCCCTGAGCCACTCCTTCGGCTTCGGCGGCCACAACGTCGCCCTCGCCTTCCAACGCGCGTGATCCACAGGGGCATTTCGGGACGGCGAGGGTGTCCTCGCCGTTCCTTGATCGTTACTTTGTTGTGACCGTAATCATGAACGACGCGGCCCCGCCGTCCACGAACGACCTGCTCACCGCGGTGCTCTTCGGACCGAACTTCCGTCAGGAGCACGGGTTCTGGCGCCGACTGCTCACAACGGAGTCGTTTCGCCGCGCTGATGGTGGCACCCCCGACGAACGACTCGCTCTCTCCTACCACCGGCTGCGGATCCTCAACAACGCGCTCGACAGCGGCGCGAGACTGGCCGCCGACCCCCGGGCGCTGGCCGCCCTGCACGAGTGGCTCGGCCCGGTCGACCCGGCGCTGACCACCGTGGCGGGCGTCCACTACAACCTCTTCCTCGGCAGCCTCCTCGACCACGACGCGGGCACACTCCGCGACTTGTCGGACTTCCTCGCCCTGCGGCGCGTGGGCACCTTCCTCTGTACGGAGGTGGTGCACGGCAACGACGCGGCGGCCATCGAGACGACCGCGACGTACGACCGGGAACGCGACGGTTTCGTGCTGCACACCCCGCACGCCGGGGCGCAGAAGTTCATGCCCAACACCAGCCCCGCCGGAGGCCCCAAGTCCGGTGTGGTCGCGGCCCGGCTGCTCGTCGACGGCGCCGACCACGGGGTCTTCCTCTTCCTCGTCCCGCTCACCGACGCCCATCGCGCCCTGCCCGGTGTCCGGGTGCGGCGGCTGCCCGCCCGGATGGGTTCCCCGGTCGACCACTGCCTGACCTCTTTCGACCGCCGTTTCGTGGCGCGCGACGCACTGCTCGCCGGACAGCAGGGACGGATCGACGACGACGGGCACTTCCGCAGCGAAGTCCCCAACCGCAGAAGGCGGTTCCTGGTCTCCATCGGCCGGGTCACCCCCGGCAAGCTCTCCATGAGCGCCTGCGCGGTCGGCTCCGCCCGGGTCACCCTGGCCATCGCCGTCCGGTACGCCGGCCACCGGATGATCTCCGGATCACGCGCCGCGCGACGGATCCCGGTGTACGCGCACCGCACCCATCACGGGCCGCTGGCCGGAGCGATGGCGACCGTCTACGCGATGAGCCTGCTCCACCGCAGGGCCCTGGACCGCTGGGAGTCGGCGCCGGAGACCGACCGGGACGAGGCGGAGCGCCTGGTGGCCGTCGCCAAGGGGTGGATCACCTGGCAGGCACGCGCCGTCATCGTCGAGTGCCGCGAACGGTGCGGCGCCCAGGGGCTCCTGGAGAACAACGGCATGACCGAGCTGTTCACCGGCATCGAGGGTGTGATCACCGCCGAGGGCGACAACCTCGCCGTGCACGCCAAGGCCGCCGCCGAGATGCTGTTCAGCGCCACCGGCCCGGAACCGGCCCCGGACGGCCCCGGTGACACGGACGACCCCGCCTTCCTCGGCAGGCTGTTCGCGGCGGTGGAGGACCTCTGGTTCGCCCGCGCCCGCGAGCGGATGGCCGCCGCCCCGCCCGGCGATCCGCTCGGCCGCTGGAACGCCGCCTCGTCGGCCGCGCTGCGCGGCGTCGAGGCGCACGCCTACCGGCAGGCGGACGAAGCGTACGCCGAGGCCGTCGCCGCCCTGCCCGAGGGCCCGGCGCGCGAACGGCTGTCCGAGCTGCGCAGGCTCTTCGCGCTCCGGTGGATCGCCCGCAACAGCGGCGCCCTGCTCGCGTCCGGACGGCTGACCGCCGATCAGGTCACTTCTCTGCCCGACGCGGTGGAGGACGCGGTCGCCGTCGTGGCCGAACACACGCCCGCCCTGGTGGAGTCCTTCGCGCTCCCCGAGCGCCTGATGTCGGACTGGCCGATCGCCGGACCCGGCTACGCGGACGTGTACGACGACCCCGAGGGGCCCTGGCACCGGGGCCGCAGGGCGGGAATCCGGGGCCGCGCGGCGGAGTTCCGGCGGCCCGTCTGCGGCAGCAGGCGGCGCCCGCTGCGCGAGAAAGTGGCGGCACTCGGTACGCGCGGGGTCCTGCTGGCGTACTGGGGGACCACCTCCATGCTCTCCCGATGGTTCGAGAAGCCGCAGGTGGGCGTAGACGAATCGGTTCGCCCGAAGGCGTAACCGGAAGATCGTCATCCAGTTACATCGGGCGGCGGGCCGTCGCGTTCACGCACCCGCCGCGCGGGACGAAGCCAAGCCGATGAGACGCCGATGAGAGGAATCACCATGAAGACCATCCACCCCAAGATCACCGAGGTGCTGACCGCGACGTTCAAGGTGCCCGCCGCCGAGATCCTGCCGGAGTCCACGATGGACAGCCTGGAGATGGACTCCCTCGCGGTCGCCGAGTTCGCCGTCGTCATCAAGGAGACCCTGGGCGTCGACGCGGACTCGGAGAAGCTGTACAAGGACGCCACGCTGGCCGACATCTCCGCGTACATCGACGCGGCCGTCGGCAGCGCGGCGGCCGAGGCGACGGTGCCGGTGAGCAACACCCGATGAAGCGACCCGCCATCGCCGTCACCGGGCTGGGGATGATCACCCCGGTCGGCCACACCACCGACACCACCTGGGACGGAGTCTGCGCGGGCGTGTCGCCCGCCCGCACCGTCCCCGAACTGCTGGGCTGCGTAGTCGACTTCGCCTGTACGGTCACCGGCATCGACCTCGACGACGCGGTCGGCGGCCGGACCGCTTTCCGGATGGGCCGGTACGTCAAGTTCGCCCTCCTGGCCGCCCGGGAGGCGGTCGCCGACGCCGGGCTCGACCCCGAGCGCTGGGACGGCGCCCGGGTCGCCGTCGTCGTCGGCACGAGCAGCGGAGGATCCGCCGGACTCACCGAGCAGACCGTCGCCCTGGAGCGGCGGGGCCCCGGGGCCACCTCGCCCTCGGGCATCCTGCTGACCATCCCGAGCATGCCGGCGGCCGAGATCGCCATCCGGATGAGGGCCACCGGCCCCAGCCTGGCCCCGTGCACGGCCTGTTCGTCCGGGGTGACCGCGCTGTCGGTGGCCCGGGACATGCTGACGCTGGGCCAGTGCGACATCGCCATCGCCGGGGCCACCGAGTCGATCGTGTTCCCGGTCGCCATGACCGGCTTCGCCCGCTCCGGCGCGGCAGCGCTGCGGGACGGCGACCCCGCCCGCCTCTGCCGCCCCTTCGCTGCGGACCGGGCCGGCATCGTCATGGGCGAGGGCGCGGCCATCATGGTCCTGGAGCGGGCGGCGGACGCCCGTGCGAGAGGAGCCGTTCCCCGGGCGCTGATCGCGGGCGCGGGCGCCACCACCGACGCCCATCACCCCACCAGCCCCCACCCGTCCGGGGAGGTCGCGGGGGCGGCGGTCGACGCCGCGCTGCTCGACGCGGGCTGGCGTGCCGAGGACGTCGACCACGTCAACGCGCACGGGACGTCGACCCCCCTCAACGACGCCACCGAAGCCGCCCTCATCGGCCGGTCCTACCCGCACCGGCCGCCCGTCACCGCCCCCAAGGGCGTGCTGGGCCACTGCATGGGGGCGGCCGGCGCCATCGAAGCGGGCCTGACGATCCTCACGCTCCAGCACGGAGTGGTCCCCCCGATCGCGAACCTGGACGCCCCCGAGCCCGGGTTCGACATCGACTGCGTCACCAAGGCCCCGCGCGAGGTGCCCGTACGGCGGGCCGTCAGCCACTCCTTCGGCTTCGGCGGCCAGAACGCGGTGATCGCCCTCCAGGCTCCGTGACCAGGCCCCGCAACCCGGGCTCCGTAAGCCAAGGGCTGATCGACCCCAGGGCTGATCGACTCCCGGGCGGACTTCACCGGGCCGGTGCGGCGGGTCGATCCCGCGCCGCACCGGCCCCGCGCGCAGCCGCCCGCCGCGCCGCCTCCGACCTGCCCGAAGACGCGTGACAGCTTGCCGCCGGGCTCGACGACCACGCCGGGCGGTCCTGGCACACCGAGGCCAGGGCGGTCGCCGCCCCGGACGGGCCCGGCGGGCGCCCCTCGGTACGGTTCCCGCCGCGCCGCCGAGCGCGGACGGCGCCGGACAGCCCGCCGGGCGGACCCGTGGAACGAGTCCGCCCGGCGGCCGAGGACGTGGGAGCGGCCGTGCGGCCACCTGAGGAAGTGCCGGTCAGCGGCGTCGCCCCTGGCCGAACTCGCCACCGGCGTCCTTGCCCTTGCCCATCTCCGTGCCGTCCGCGTAGTCGATCTTCTCCTTGCGGACCTCGGCGGAGACCTCCTTCTGCTCGGTGACCCGGTTGGTCTCCAGCCGGACCCGCTCCACCGGCACGGCCTCCTTGCGCACGGTGGCGCGCTCCGCGTGCAGCGTCACCTCGACGTCCTGCTCGCCGAAGTCCGTGGTCCCGGTGGTCTTCTCACCGGGCTGCAGCGGTTCGCGGACCACGCGGACCTCTTCGTGGGACACCGGCACGGTCCGGGTGACCTCCTCGGTCACCACGTACTTGTGCAGCCGTGCCCTGCCGCTCTCGTACTCCTCCTTGCCGACGTGCAACTGCTCCTCGGAGCGGATCATCTCCTCGCGGCCGCTCATGTCGGCCGACCGGGACGTGCCCGCGCCGGCGCCCGCCATCGGGCGCGCCGTGCTGGAGGCGTCCGTGTCGCGGTGCCTGCCCGTACCGCTGCCTGCTCCTGCCATGCCCGCTCCCGTCGTTCCCGCGCCGGCCGTCCCGGCGCTCGTGCCCGCCGTGGTCGCCTTCCCGGTCGCCTTGGCGCCGGGGGCCGTTCCGGTCCCACGGGCCGTGCCCGCCGCACCGGCGGCGCCCGCCGCACCCATCGCACCGGTCCCGGCCACGGTCGGCGCGTCCATGCCCGCCGACCGGCCCGACTTCCTGGTCAGGCCGTAGTGCCGGTACAGCTCCTCCTCCTCGGCCACGGAGAGGTGCGCGTCGGCGTCCACGCGCGGCGCGTCCTTGACGCTGTCCTTCGGATGCGCGACGTGCAGGTCGGAGCCCACCCGACGGGCTCCGGCGAGCGGGACGAAGCTCTCCTTCATGCCGAACAGACCGGTCTTGACCGTGACCCAGTCGGGCTTGCCGGTGTCGTCGTCGACGTACACCCGGCCCACACTGCCGACCTTCTCGCCGTCGTTGTCGTACACGGTCAGACCGTCGAGTTCTCCGGAATCCGTGAAACCGTCAGCGGCTCCCATAACCGATTCCTCCTCTCGGGCACGCCCTGTGGGTGGCTCCACCAGAGGTGGCGCGTCCGGATTCCATCGCGCCTCACCCGCATGGACGCTGCAACCGCCCGCTTGCCCGGATCAGGGCTCCCGGAAGCCCGGTGCGGGGCCCCGGGCCCGTGCGGCGGCACCGGGCCGCCCCCGAACCCATTAGGCCAATCGGGTGAGACCCCGGGTCCCGCATATGATCGGCGGACCGTGCGGCCGAAGGACGGACCGCCGCCGACCCGCCGAGCCACCAGGGGTGCGCCATCTCTTCCGTACGCCTCCGGCCGCCCGCGCTCCGCGGCGAACTGCGCGACCGGCACGAGGGCGGGCACCGCCTCCACCACCTCCTCTGGCGGCTGGGGCCCGGCGTCCGGGTCTGCAGCAGCGCGATTCTCGGCGGCGGCATCGGCGCCCGGGCCTGGATCCTCAACGCCCAGGTCCCCGGTGGCTACCCGCGCCTCGACCCGGACCGGCACCTCGCCGAGATCGCCGCCGCGGAGGGGCTCACCGGGCCGGGCGCGGGGCTGATGACCGCCGCCGACGTCACCGCGTACACGACCGGTCAGGACGGTGGAGTCACCGCGACCGTCACCGCCGGCCTCGGCGTACGGGGCTGGGCGGCGGCCCCCGACACCGCCACCCGGGCGCCGGGTCTGCCGGAGGCGGAGGCCTCGGCGGTGCCGTTCCCGCAGGGGCCCGCGGAGGTTCCGGCGGCCCCGTTCCGGCCGGGCACGGTCAACATCGTCGTCACGCTGCCCGTCGCGCTCTCCGACGCTGCCCTGGTCAACGCCGTCGCCACCGCCACCGAGGCCAAGGTGCAGGCACTCCTGGACGCCGGACTCGACTGCTCGGGCACTCCCACGGACGCCGTGTGCGTCGCCGCTCCCGAACCGGGACCCGACGGCGGCGAACCCTTCGCCGGACCCCGGTCCACCTGGGGCGCGAGGATCGCCCGCGCCGTGCACACCGCCGTCCTGGCGGGGGCCCGCACAGCACCGTGACGGGCCCGGGCCGGCGCACCCACGGTCACCGGATGCCGCGGCTCAGCGGGCCGCCGGGACCTCGGCGATCGAGCGGCCCGCCCACGCCGGCGTCGGCTCGACGAGCGCGGCCAGCCGCTCCCGTACGGAATCCGGGAACGGGACGGTGCGGCCCGCCCGCTGGTCCACGTGGAGCGCCAGCAGCTCGCTCGTCGCCACCGGGGCGGCCTCCGGCTCCGGTACGCCGTCCGGCGCGCCGACCACGTACAGCTCGTGGCTGAAGCGCGCCTTCTTCGCGTCCACGCCCAACAGGCGGGTGCGGACAGCGAGATGGGCGCCCTCGGCCACGTCGCGGAGATAGCGCAGATGCGACTCGACGGTGTAGAGCGAGCAGCCGGTGCTCTCCCGGTACCCGGCGTGCAGACCGGTCTCGATCATCATCGCGTCGGTGGCGTACCCGAAGACGAGGACGTAGAACGCCTCGCTCATGTGGCCGTTGTAGTCGATCCACTCGGGTCGAACGGTCCGGTGGAACAGGGGGAGTTGCGTGGCGTCGTCGGTCACGGTCGTCTCCTCGGGGGTCGCGTGCTCGCTCATCGGGCGGCCTCCTCGGCGGACCGGGGCAGCCGGCCCGTGGCCCGCAGGACGTCGATGACGCCCCGGTCCCGCTCGGCGACCAGGTCGGCGATGCTCCGGCCGTCCGCCGCCTCCTCACAGCCGGCCACCACCGCCTCGTACAGCGCCCGGTCCAGTTCGGGTGCTTCGAGCCTGGTCCAGGGCGACTTGAGCGACGGGCCGAAGTGGTCGAGCATATGGGCCATTCCGCCCTCGCCGCCCGCGAGCGCGAAGGTCAGCATCGGTCCCATGACGGCCCAGCGGAGCCCCGGGCCCTCGGTGATCGACGCGTCGATCTCCGCCACCGTGGCCTCGCCGTTGGCGACCATGTGCAGGGCCTCGCGCCAGAGGGCCTCCTGGAGCCGGTTGGCTATGAAGCCGGGCACCTCGCGCTCCATGGTGATCACGGACTTGCCCGCGACGGCGTAGAAGCGCGAGGCCCAGTCGACCGCGGCGGGCGCGGTCCGTTCACCGCCGACGACCTCGACCAGGGGGATGAGGTAGGGCGGGTTGAAGGGGTGCCCGACGACGAGCCGCCCGGGGTCGGCGGCCTCGGTCTGCATGTCCGTCATCGGGTAGCCGGAGGTCGACGAGGCGATCACCGTGCCGACGGGCGCCGCGGCGTCCAGCCGGGCCAGTAGATCGCGCTTGAGGTCCAGCTTCTCGGGGGCGCTCTCCTGGACGAACTGGGCGTCGGCCACGGCCTCTTCGAGGGTCGTGGTGACGGTCAGCCGGTCCTGCGACGCTCCGGGGGCCAGCCCGAGCTGCTCCAGCGCGGGCCAGGCCGCGGCGATGAGCCGGCGCAGCCGGACGGCCGCGTCGGGGGCCGGGTCCCAGGCGGTGACGTCGTATCCGCGGGCGAGGAAGTGGGCCGCCCAGCCACCGCCGATCACCCCGGCCCCGACGCACGCGACACGGCGTACGTCCTCCGGGGCGCAGGGGGCGGCGGGGCCGTCGGTCGTGGCGGCGGAGGGGGTGACAGTCACGGGCGGCACTCCAGAAAGACGGTGGGGGAGGGAGAGAGGGAAGAAGCGCGAAGAGGGTAGGGCGTACGGGAGGGAGAGGGAGGTGTGCGTGGTCAGGCGCGCGGGCGCAGGCCGAGCTTCACGCGTGCCTCGTCGGGCGTGGCGACCCGGGAGCCCAGGGATTCGGTGATCCGCACGGCGCGCTCCACCAACTGGCCGTTGGTGGCCTTGACGCCCCGGCCCAGATAGAGGTTGTCCTCTAGGCCGACCCGGACGTGTCCGCCGAGCAGGATCGACTGGGCGGCCCAGGGCATCTGCATCCGGCCGAGCGCGAAGCTCGCCCACTGGGCACCCGTCGGAAGCATGTTGACCATCGCCTGGAGGACGCCCGGGTCGGCGGGCGCGCCCCACGGAATGCCCATGCAGAGCTGGAAGACCGTGGGGTCGTCGAGCAACCCCTCGGCGAGGAGCTGTTTGGCGAACCACAGCTGCCCGGTGTCGAAGATCTCCAGCTCGGGCCGGACCCCGAGCTCCTGGATGCGCTTCGCGCCGGTGCGGAGCATGTCGGGGGTCGAGACGTAGAGGTTGCTGCCGTCACCGAAGTTGAGCGAACCGCAGTCCAGGGTGCAGATGTCCGGCAGCAGGTCCTCGACGTGCGGCAGCCGTTCGAGACCGCCGACCAGATCGGTGCCCGGCAGCTGACGGAGCGGGGCCTCCGGGTCGATGACGAGGTCTCCGCCCATGCCGGCGGTCAGGTTGATGACCACATCGGTGCCGGTCTCCCGGATCCGCTCGACGACCTCGCGGTAGAGCCGCGGATCGCGGGAGGGCGCGCCGGTCTCCGGCTCGCGGACATGGATGTGCACTACGGCGGCCCCGGCCCCGGCTGCCTCGACGGCGGAGGCGGCGATCTGCTCGGGCGCCACCGGGACATGGGGGCTGCGTCCGACGGTGTCGCCGGCTCCGGTGAGCGCGCAGGTGATGATGACGTCCTGGTTCACGGGCATGCGGGAACGTCTCCTCTCGGGGAGTTCGGGGAGTTCGGGGAGTTCGGGGAGTTCGGGAAGATCGGGAGTTCGCGTTCAGGGGTTGGGGGTACAGGAGGTGTACGGGCGGGTGCGGGCGTCAGCCGGCCAGGGGCGACGTCAGGCAGGCGTCCACGTGGGCGATGAGCGCGTCGTGCATGGTCCCTGCGCCGGTGCCGGGGAGGCCGGGCTCGGTGGCCAGGACCTGGGAGGCCAGTCCGTCGATCAGAGCGGTGAGGGCGAGCGCCGTGCTGTCCGGGTCGACCGGACGGAACACGCCTTGTTCGACGCCGCGACGGATCACGTCGGCGACCGTTCCCCGCCACTGGCGGTAGTACTCCACGTGGAGCCGTCCGACCGTGGTGGACCGGGCGGCCTCGGCCCACAGGTCGAGCCAGACGCACCACTGCCGCCGTTGCTGTTCGGTGCGGGGCGTCTGGAGCTCGATCAGCAGGCGCAGCTCGTCCCCGGCGTGACGGGTGCCGGCCGTGGCGTCGGCACGGCGACGGGTGTCCTCGTCCATGCACCAGCGGACCGCCGCCTCGAGCAGTTCGTCCCGGCCGGGGAAGTGGTAGTGGATCGCCGCCGTGCTGGTGTGGCAGGCCGCGGCGATGTCGGCGACCCGGACGGCGTGGAATCCGCGTTCGGCGATGAGCCGGACGGTCTCCCGCACGATCTGCAAGGGTCTGCCGCCCTCCGGCGAGGGCGACGGCGTGCGAGGGGGCGACGGGGCGCGCACGGTCGACGGCGTCGCGCTGCCGACCGTCGTGCCGACTGTCGCACCGCCCGCCGCACCGGCTGTCGCATCGTCACCGGCACCGGTCGTCGTACTGATCAGCCGACCGACGTCCACGCCGCCGATGTCCGCGATCCGGGCCAGCTCGGCGGCGGTGAAGCGCCGTGTGCCGTTCAGGGAACGGGACAACTTCGACGGATCGATGACGATCCGCCGCGCGAACTCGCGCGCGCTGACGCCCGTCGCGTCGATCACCTGCCGGACCCGTGCGGCCACCTCGTCCTGCTGCATGGTCAGCCACCGTAGCCCTGTGTTGAGAAAACCTCAACATCAGCGAGATGTGGTCCCTGAGGTGACACGGTGTTGCGGTTCTGACTGATGCATCAGTCAGAACCGCAACACCTGCTCGCCCGCGGTTCGCCCGGCCAACGCCCGACGGGGTGGCTCGCGATGATCACTCCTGGACGAGCATCCCGCACCGCAGCTTGCCCAGCATTCGGCTCAGCAGCCGGGACACGTGCATCTGCGATATCCCGAGCTCCGTGCCGATCTGTGCCTGGGTCATCTCCTGGCCGAAGCGCATGTCGATGATCCGGCGCTCCCGATCGTCCAGTTCGTCCAGCAGGGGGGCGAGGGCGTGGAGGTTCTCCACGGTCTCCATGGCGGGGTCCGGCTCGCCCAGCACATCGGCGAAGGTCCGCCCGGCGTTCTGGCGGGGCCCGGCCTCACCGGTGTCGGTCGGCATGTCCAGGGAGCCGGCCGTATAGCCGTTGGAAGCGACGATCCCCTCCGTGACCTCGGACTCCTCGATCCCCAGGTCCTCTGCCAGCTCCCGCACGGTGGGGTCCCGGTCGAGGTCGCCCGCCAGGGACTCCTTCGCCTTGGCGAGGTCGACCCGCAGTTCCTGGAGGCGCCGCGGCACGTGCACGGCCCAGCTCGTGTCACGGAAGAACCGCTTGATCTCCCCGACGATGTACGGCACCGCGAACGAGGTGAACTCGACTTCCCGCGAGAGGTCGAAGCGGTCGATCGCCTTGATCAGCCCGATGGTGCCGACCTGGACGATGTCCTCCATGTCGCCGCTGCCCCGGTTGCGGAAGCGGTTGGCGGCGAAGCGGACGAGGGACAAATTCATCTCGATAAGGGTGTTGCGCGCGTACTGGTACTCGTGCGTGCCCTCCTCCAGCGTCTGGAGGCGGTCGAAGAAGAGGCGCGAGAGCCGGCGCGCGTCCATCGGGGCGACCTTCCCGGCATCCTCGATCCACGGAAGTTCCTCGGTGGCGCCCGCCTGCTTCGTACCGGCCGTCTGCGCGGTCTGTGCGGTCTGCGCGGTCATGTCGGCTTCACGCTCCCTGGTTCGTAGGCCCTGAGGTCTGTTCGCCTTCCCAGAGGCACGGCTCTCATACGTCGAAGACGGAGTTGATCCGGCCAACCGGAGTGAGTTGACTTGAAACAGGCGCAGTTCGGCTCTGAGGCGCGGTCATCCGAGAGGCATGAGACCGGAGGAGCGAGCCGAGTGGCACGGACCGCGAGATGCGGGTCGAAAGCCGCGAGCCCAAGGGCGCAGGTAGAGGTCGCACGTGAACGGCGCGGGCAATGAATGCGCAAACAACCGCCCCACCGGTACGGGGGAGCCCGGTGGGGCGGTCGCCACCAGAGTGCCACAGCCGGGGGGTCGTTGGGACCGGACCGGCGCGTATCGGCCTACGGATGAGTCGATTTCGCCGCTCGCCGGTTCGGGCGTGCGCCGGGGCATCGGAGTGTCGCAGGGCCGTCGGCTCCGGTGGCGCGGGCATGGCGCGGGGCGGACAGCCCGTGCCCCGATGATGGCGGCGCCGTGAACAGATCCGCCTCGCGGAATACCTGCCGTACCCACCGGCTTCTGCCTGGCGGGTACGCCGCTCCCGACCCCGGGCACCCGTGCCGAGAACCGTGCGATGAACGGAACGAGAACGAGGAAGACCATGACCCAGGACAGCACCCGGCCCCGGACCGATGATCCTTCCAGGCTCCACCCCCTGGACAACCCCGCCCGGTCCTCGCTGACCGGCCCGCACGCCCACTTCGCCGAGAGCCGCGGGCGCGTCCTGCGCTATCCCGCCGACGTCAGTACCTGGATCGGGCTCCCCGACGCCCCGGACGCCCGGGACTGGGCCGATGTCGCGGCGCTCGCCGGGCCGGGCGGCTCCGTCGCCCTGTCCGCGTTCCAGGAGCCACCGCCGCAGGACTGGGAGACAGTCTTCCGGGCCGAGGGCGTCCAGCTGGTCGACGCGTCGGTGGACGCCGCTCCCGATCCGGAGGCGGTCCCGCTGGGCCCCCGGGACGTGCCGGAGATGCTGGACCTGGTGGCGCGCACCCGCCCCGGTCCCTTCCTGCCGCGTACGGTCGAGCTGGGCACGTATCTGGGCATCCGTCGGGGCGGCGCGCTGGTGGCGATGGCGGGGGAGCGGCTGCACCCGCCCGGCTTCACGGAGATCAGCGGTGTCTGCACGGACGAGTCCGTACGGGGGCAGGGGCTGGCGAGCCGACTGGTCCTGGCGGTCGCGCACGGGATCCGAGAGCGCGGCGAGACGCCGTTCCTGCATGCCTCCGCCTCCAACACCGGGGCCGTCCGGCTCTACGAGTCCCTGGGGTTCCGGCTTCGCCGGCGTACGGAATTCATCTCCGCGCTCGTCCCCGTCACGCTCCCGTCCGCCGACGGGAGCCGCAGGCCCTCGCTGCGCTGACTTGTACAGGTACCCCCGGTACGGGACCAGGGCCCCGGGCAGGACCTTCGGCAGCCGCTCGGGGCCCTAAGCCCTCCTGCGCGCACGCCCGCCACCCGGTCAACTGGAAGGGACCGACCGAAACCGCGGGCGGCACCTGGAGATCAGCGGGAGGACAGGCCGTGCCCATGAGGTTGCTGGACATGGCACAGAAGCGGAGCGGCGTACGGCCCCGGGGTGGTACCGCGCCCGGAGCGGACGCGGGCGTCGGGGCGGTGTCCCAGAGCCGGATCGGCAACTGGGCACTGCTCAGCGGTCTCGCGCTGCTGACCGTACTCGTCGTGTTCCTCGACGCCAGCACAGGCAACGACCTGCGGGTCGTGCCGCTGCTCGTGGTCGTCCCCGCACTGGCCTCCGTCTACTGCAGCCTCCGCCAGACCATCTGGATCGCGGTGTGGATCACCACCGTCGTCGTCGGGTTCCGGGTCGGGGCGGACGGCACCTTCTGGGACTTCGTCTTCGGCATCGGATTCGCCGTACTGGCCTGTGCGCTCGGGGTCGCCGCCTGCGCGGCGCGCATCCGGCACGCCACCGAGATGGCGCGGCTGCGGTCCGCCGCCGTCGCCCTGCAGCGCCAGATCCTGCGGCCGCTGCCGGTCGGCACCGACCACGTCGTCGCGCACGGGCTCTACGAGCCGATCGAGGAGGACCGCTTCGTCGGCGGAGACATCTACGAGGTCGTCGAGTCGCCCTACGGGACCCGCGTGATCATCGGAGACGTCCAGGGCAAGGGGCTCGCGGCCATCGGCGCCGGATTCGCGGCCATCGCCGCGTTCCGTGAGGCGGCCATCCGCGAACCCACGCTCACGGGAGTGGTGGAGGCACTGGAGGCCGCCGTCGTCCGGCACAACGTGTTCTCCGCCCAGACGGGTGAGGCCGAACGCTTCGTGACCGCGCTCGTCCTCGGGTTCGACGAGGGCGGCCGGGTGGAGGCCGTGAACTGCGGGCACCTGCCGCCGCGCCTGCTGCACGACGGCCGGTCCTCGGCCGTCACGCTCCACCGGACGTACGTCCCCCTCGGCCTCGCCGGACTCAGCCAGGAGACCCGTACGACCGAGTCCTTCGATTTCCCGCCGGGCGCGACACTCCTCGTCGTCACCGACGGGGTGACCGAGGCCCGCGACCTCGGCGGCGCCTTCTACCCGCTGGACGAGCGGATCAGAGCCTGGGCCGGGCATGGGCCGCGCGAACTTCTCGACGCGCTCCACGTCGATCTGGGGGAGTTCTCCGGAGGCGTCCGGCGCGACGACATCGCCGCGCTCGCCCTGTCGCGCACCTCTGCCGACGACGGGCGGCGGCCCGCGGTTCCGGGCGCCGCGATCCCCGGCGACGCCATTCCCGGCGACGCCGGTTCCGGCGCCGGGGCCCTGGGCGATCCCGCCGAAGCGGGCGAGGCCCAGCAGCGGACCGCCGCGGTCTGAACGCGCGCCGCGAGACTGCGGCAGGCATCCCTGATGTCCCCACGAGACGAATGTCGCGTGGGGACATTTTCAGGTGTACGGTGCATGTATGACTCCGGAACGGAAGATCCCGGATCGGCGCGGCCGCAAGGCGCGCCGCACCCGCGACACCCTGGCGCAGGCCGCGTTCGAGCTGGTGCTCGACCGGGGGCTGCGGAACGTGACGGTCGAGGAGATCGCGGAAGCCGCGGACGTCGACCGTCGTACGTTCAGCAGGTATTTCCCGAGCAAGGAGGCCGCCGCCCTCGACTCCCTGCGGGGCGACGGCGACCGCATCAACGCGGCCCTGCGAGCCCGCCCGGCCCCTGAACCCCCGCTCCTCGCCTACCGGCGGGCCGTCCTCGACTGGCTCGCCGATCCCGCGTCGGAGCCCTGGCACCGCCGCCCCCGGATCTTCGACCTGCTGGTCGTCGCCGAGGAGGAGCCGACCCTCTACGCCGTCTTCCACCACATCCGGGTGGACGCCCAGGAGGACTCGGTCGCCATCGTCGCGGACCGGCTCGGCGTCGATCCCCGGCAGGACATCCGGCCCGCCGTGACCGTCGCCGCAGGAGCGGGCGCGCTGCTCGCCGCCCAGGCCGCCTGGGTGCGCGGAGGCCGGCCGGACGCTCTGCCCGGACTGGTCGCCGAGGCGTTCGACGCGCTCTCCGCCGACCTGCTCGGCGAGCCGCGCCCCGCTCCGTAACAGCACCGGGGTGCCCCCGAACAGCACCCCGGCACCACCAGCACCCCAGCACCACCAGCACCACCAGCACCACCAGCACCACCAGCACCACCAGCACCACCGAAGCAGCAGAAGGAATCGAGGCAACACCATGAGCACCGAGCACAGCTCCACCCCCGCGGCCGAGGCGAAGGCCGAAGCCCGCACCGAGTTCGCGGGCCGCACCGCCCTCATCACCGGCGGCGCCTCCGGCATCGGCCTCGCCCTGGCCCGGCGGCTCGCCGCCGGCGGCGCGGCGGTCGTCGTGGCCGACTACGACGAGGAGAACGCGCGCAAGGCCGCGGCCGACCTGGAGAGCACCGGGGCCAGGGCCGCCGCCGTCGCGATGGACGTCACCGACCCGGCCTCCGCCGAAGCCGGCGTGCGGTTCGCGGTGGACACCTTCGGCGCCCTCCACCTGGCCGTCAACAACGCCGGCATCGCGGGCCCCAGCAGTCCCACCGGCGAATACCCGGTCGAGGACTGGAACCGCGTCCTCGCCACCAACCTCAGCGGCGTCTTCCTCTCGATGCGCTACGAACTGCCCGCCATCGTCGCGGCGGGCGGCGGCGCGATCGTCAACATGTCCTCCATCCTCGGCACCAACGGCTTCGCCGGGTCGCCCGCCTACGTCGCGGCCAAGCACGGCGTCGTCGGTCTCACCAAGACCGCCGCGCTCGAATACGCCGGACAGAACGTCCGGATCAACGCGGTCGGCCCCGGCTTCATCGACACCCCGCTCCTGCGGAACACCGCCCCGGAGGCCCGCGAGCACCTGATCTCCCTGCACCCGGCGGGACGGCTCGGCACCGCCGAGGAGGTCGCCGAACTCGCGGCCTTCCTGCTCTCCGACAAGGCCTCCTTCATCCACGGCAGCTACCACCTGGTGGACGGCGGCTACTCCGCCCCGTGACGGAGCCCGAGTGGCGCGCGGGGGACACGGGGGCGACAAAGAGAGTCAAGAGAGAAGCGAGGAGACCTCATGAAAGCCGTCCAGTACCGAGCCGTCGGCGCCGCCCCCGAGGTGGTCACCGTTCCGGACCCCGAGCCCGGCCCCGGCCAGGTCCTGCTGAAGGTCACCGCCGCCGGTGTCTGCCACTCCGACATCGCCGTGATGAGCTGGCCCGCCGACCAGATCCCGTTCCCGCTGCCCCTGACCCTGGGGCACGAGGGCGTCGGCACGGTCGCCGCCCTCGGTGACGGAGTCGACGGCTTCGCCCTCGGCGACTCCGTCGCGGTCTACGGCCCCTGGGGCTGCGGCACCTGTGTGAACTGCGCCGAAGGCAGGGAGAACTACTGCCTGCGCGCCCAGGAGCTCGGCATCATGCCGCCCGGACTCGGCGCACCCGGCGCGATGGCCGAGTACATGATCGTCGACGACCCCCGCCACCTGATCGCGATCGGTGACCTCGACCCGGTGAAGACCGCGCCCCTCACGGACGCCGGACTGACCCCGTACCACGCGATCGTGCGCTCCCGGGCGAAGCTGGTGCCCGGCTCCACCGCCGTCGTCATCGGTACCGGCGGCCTCGGCCACGTCGCGATCCAGCTGCTGCGCGCCATGACGGCCGCGCGGGTGATCGCCCTCGACGTCACCGAGGACAAGCTCGCCCTGGCCAGGACCGTCGGCGCGCACGAAGCCGTCCTCTCCGACGAGAAGGCGGCCGCCCGCGTCATGGAACTGACCGGCGGACTCGGCGCCCACGTGGTCCTCGACTTCGTCGGAGCGCCGCCCACCGTGGCGACCGCGGGCGCCGTCGCCCGCGTCGACGGCGACGTCACCATCGTCGGCATCGGCGGCGGCGCGCTCCCGGTCGGCTTCGGCACGCTTCCGTACGGCGCCAACGTCAGCGCGCCCTACTGGGGCTCGCGCAAGGAGCTCGCCGAGGTCCTCGACCTGGCCCATGCCGGAGCGGTCGACGTCCACGTGGAGACGTACTCCATCGACGAGGCCCCGCTCGCCTACGAGCGCCTCCACGACGGCAGGATCAACGGCCGGGCCGTCATCCTCCCGGGCGGCTGAGCCCTCTGGCATCCGGGCGGCCGGGCCCCTCCGGCCCCCGGGCAGCTGCCTGACGCCCTCCGGCACCCCGGCGGGCGCCTGCGTCCCCGCGCGTCGGCTGAACCTCCCGATCCCCCGAGGCGTCGAACGTCCGCCCGACCGCCCCGGCGGCGGCCTCCGGCTCCTGCCCGGCGGCCGTCGTCCGGGCCGGCGAGAAATTCCCGGCGCCGGGAGGCCGGCCGCCGTTAGAATGGCCGACATGGGTTCGTACAGCTACTACTTCTTCCGCTGATTCCCGGCCCGGACGGCCGCAGCGCGCCGCACCGCGCGTCCCTCTGAGACGCCCCGGTGACGTCGACGTCACCGCGCGTCCCTCTGAGACGCCCCGGTGACGTCGACGTCACCGCGCGCGCACGCCGCCGTCCCCTCCGCCGTCCGGCATCCACGCCCCGCCGCCGCGCCTCCGCGCGCGCCTTCGCGGGCCGTCACCCAGGGAAAAGGCACCCATGCACCCCCAGCGCGACCGCGCTCAACTGGCCATGAAGGACGTCTCCAAGGCGTACGGGGACCGCTCCGTACTCGACCAGGTGACCCTCACCGTCCGGCCCGGTGAGAAAGCCGCCGTCATCGGCGAGAACGGCTCCGGAAAGTCCACGCTGCTCCGGCTGCTGGCCGGAGTGGAGCAACCGGACACCGGTGAGATCACCGTCCGCTTCCCCGGCGGCACCGGTTATCTCGCCCAGACCCTCGACCTCGACCCGGCCGACACCGTGCAGGACGCCGTCGACGCGGCCCTCGCCGAACTGCGCGACCTCGAACACCGTATCCGCGAGGCGGAGACCGGCCTCTCGGAGCGGAAGCCCGGCGACCCGGGGCCCACCGACGCGGAGCTCGCCGCGTACGGAGACCTCCTCACCGCCTACGAGGACCGCGACGGCTACCGGGCGGACGCCCGCACCGAAACGGCTCTGCACGGCCTCGGTCTCGCCCACCTCACCCGCGACCGCGCTCTCGCCACGCTCTCCGGCGGCGAGCAGTCCCGGCTCGCCCTCGCCTGCGTCCTGGCAGCCGCCCCCGACCTGCTGCTGCTCGACGAGCCGACCAACCACCTCGACGCCCGCGCCGTCGGCTGGCTGGAGGACCACCTGCGCGCCCACCCGGGCACCGTCGTGGCGATCACCCACGACCGGGCGTTCCTGGAGCGCGTCACCTCGGTGATCCTGGAGGTCGACCGGGACCTGCGCACGGTCACCCGGTACGGGGACGGCTGGGACGGGTACCGCACCGCCAAGGCCGCCGCCCGCCGCCGCTGGACCCAGGAACACGAGGAGTACCTGACGGACCTGGCCCGCACCGAGGAGCTCGTCGTAGCGGCCGGGGCGCGGCTCGCGGCCGGCGGAGGGGACCCGAAGCAGGGCTTCGGCAAGCACCGCCGCTCGCACGAGGCGAAGCTGTCCGGCCAGGTCAGGGCCGCCCGGACCCGGCTGGACGCGCTGCGCCGGTCTCCCGTGCCGCCCCCGCCCCGCCCGCTCGCCTTCACCGGCCGCCCGACCGTCACCGACGTGACCGGCCCGTCGGGCCGCGACGGAACCGCCGACGTGACCAGCACGGCGGGCCGCGACGGAACCAGCACCGTGACCGGCACCGCGGACCGCACGAAGCCCCTCGTGGAGCTGGACGCCGTCTCCGTCGGGAACCGCCTCCGCCTCCCCTCCCTGCGCGTGGCATCGGGCGCCCGCCTCCTGGTGACCGGTGAGAACGGGGCCGGGAAGACCACCCTGCTGCGGGTCCTCGCGGGTGACCTGACCCCCGACACGGGCACCGTCACCCGCCGGGCCCGCATCGGCTACCTCCCGCAGGAACTGCCCGCGCGCCCGACCCGGCGTACCCTGCTCGCCACCTTCGCGGCGGGCCGCCCCGGCTTCCCCGACGAGTACGCCGACGAGCTCCTGGCCCTCGGCCTGTTCCGCCCCGAGGACCTCGACGTGCCCGTCGCGTCCCTCTCCGTCGGCCAGCAACGCAGGCTGGCCCTGGCCCGCCTGGTGACCCGGCCGGCCGATCTGCTGGTACTGGACGAGCCGACGAACCACATCGCGCTGAGCCTGGTGGAGGAGCTGGAACAGGCCCTCGACCAGTACCGGGGCGCGGTCGTCGTCGTCTCGCACGACCGCAGCTTCCGGGCCCGCTTCACCGGCGACGTACTGGAACTGCGGGCAGGCCGCCCGGCGGGCGCGGCGCCGGCCTACGCGTCGGAGGAGGCGGCCGTCCCGCGCACCTGAGCGCGCAGCCGGTCGACGAACACCCGCTGGCCGACGATCAGCCGTTCGGCGGCCTGCTCCGGCGTGCACCAGGCGAACCGGTCCATCTCCGGGAACTCCTGCCGCACGCCGGACCCGCGCGGCCACTCCATCGTGAACGTCCCGGGCACGACGGACGCCACGTCCAGCTCCGCCTCCAGGGCCCAGGCGGTCACCGTCTTGCCGCTGCGCTGCCGTGACTCGCCCAGCGCGATCCACTCACCCGGCGGGACCGGCACGCCCAGCTCCTCCACGAACTCCCGGCGGGCGGCGGCCTCCGCGTCCTCCTCGGGTCCGTACTCGCCCTTCGGCACCGACCAGGCGGCCGCCTCCCGCCCCGCCCAGAACGGCCCGCCCATGTGCCCGATCAGCACCTCGACATCCCGCTCGCCCGCGCCCTCCGTGACCCGGAAGAGAAGAAGCCCCGCACTGCGCCTGCCTGTCGACATGCCGTCGAGTCTGCTGCGGCACGGTGCGGGGCGCCACGCGGGCCCGGCACGACCCGGAGGGAAGCGCTACGTCTTGCGGTAGCCGTACGCCTCCGAGGCCGCGGCCTCCACCGCCGCGAGGTCGCCACCCGCCGACGCGGTCACCACGGCCGCCACAGCGCCCTCCACGAACGGCGCGTCCACGAGCCGCGTGCCCTCGGGCAGCTCGTCGCCCTCGGCGAGCATGGCCTTCACCGTGAGGACCGCGCTTCCCAGGTCCACCAGGACCGCCACACCCGCACCCCGGTCCACCGAGGCGGCGGCCCGGCCGATCAGCTCCGCGCTCGTCCCGAGCCCGCCGCCGGGCAGCCCGCCGGCCGGGGCGACCGGCGCGGTCACCCCTCCGGCGGCGAGGCCCCGGGCCAGCTCAGCGACCGACTCGGCGACCGGACCGCTGTGGGAGACCAGCACGATGCCCACCTGCCGATCGCCGCTCACGCGCCCGCTCCGTCCGCCGCCGTCGCCGCCAGGGCCTCGACCAGCAGCGCCGACGAGGTCGCACCCGGGTCCTGATGCCCGATGCTGCGTTCGCCGAGGTAGCTGGCCCGCCCCTTGCGCGCCTGCAACGGCACCGTCGCCTCGGCGCCCGCACGAGCCGCGTTCGCGGCGCCGTCGAACGAGGTGGCGAGGGCCTCCGCCGCGGGCAGCAGCGCGTCGAGCATCGTCTTGTCCCCGGCCTGCGCGCCGCCCAGCTGCCCCACCGCGGCGACCCCGGCCGCGAACGCTTGGGCCAGCTGGTCCTGGGTCACCTCGTCGTCGTCCCCGAGCGCCTTGCCCGTACGGCGCAGCAGCGTCCCGTACAGCGGGCCGGACGCCCCGCCGACGGTGGAGATGAGCTGCCGTCCCGCCAGGGTGAGCACAGCACCGGGAGTGGCGGGGGCATCCTTCTCCAGCACCGCCGTCACCGCTGTGAAGCCGCGCTGGAGATTGCTGCCGTGATCGGCGTCCCCGATCGCCGAGTCCAGCTCGGTCAGATGGTCCGCCTCACGCTCCACGGACGCCGCGACAGCGGTCATCCAACGGCGGAAGAAGTCGGTGTCGAGCACATGATCTCCTGTTCCTCGGTCCCACCCGGAACGGATCGTCCCGGCGGTGGCACGGGCGGTACGGCCAACCCCGCACCGGCGTCGCACACGGTCACGGGATCCCGTCGGCGCTCAGCTGCCCCAGCGGAGCGCGGCCGTCCGCACGGGCGCGTCCCACAGTCGCAGCAGCTCCTCGTCGACCTGGCACAGCGTCACCGAACAGCCTGCCATGTCGAGCGATGTCACGTAGTTCCCCACGAGCGTACGAGCCACCGGGACACCCCGCTCGGACAGGACCCGGTGGACCTCGGCGTTGAACCCGTACAGCTCCAGCAGCGGTGTCGCCCCCATGCCGTTCACCAGTGCCAGCACCGGTCCGGTGGGGCGCAGATCCTCCAGTACCGCGTTCACGGCGAAGTCGGCGATCTCGCCGGACGTCATCATCGGCCGCCGCTCACGCCCCGGCTCCCCATGGATGCCGATGCCCAACTCCAGCTCCCCGGTGGGTAGATCGAAGGTGGGGCTGCCCTTGGCCGGAGTGGTGACGGCGCCCAGCGCCACCCCGAAGCTGCGCGAGGCCCCGTTCACCCGCCGCGCGACGGCGGCCACCCGGTCCAGCGGAGCGCCCTCGTCCGCCAGGGCGCCGGCGATCTTCTCGACGAACAGCGTCGCTCCCGTACCGCGCCGCCCGGCGGTGAACGTACTGTCGCTCACGGCCACGTCGTCGTCCACCACCACCTGGGCGACCTGGATTCCCTCGTCGTCGGCGAGCTCGGCGGCCATCTCGAAGTTGAGCACGTCGCCGGTGTAGTTCTTGACGACGAACAGCACCCCCGCCCCGCTGTCGACGGCTGCCGCCGCCCGCAGCATCTGGTCGGGCACGGGGGAGGTGAAGACCTCCCCGGGACAGGCGGCCGACAGCATTCCGGGTCCGACGAACCCGGCGTGCAGCGGCTCGTGCCCCGAACCGCCCCCGGAGACGAGGCCGACCTTTCCCGCCACGGGCGCGTCCCGCCGCATGACGACCCGGTTCTCCACATCGACGGTCAGCTCGGGATGTGCGGCCGCGATGCCCCGCAGGGCATCGGCGACAACGGTCTCGGGAACGTTGATGAGCATTTTCATGCCAGTCTCCTGGTGAGCGTAGCGGAGGGCTTCGGGACCTTAGTCGTTCCAGGTGAGCGAGGGTGCAGCCAGTTGTGGATCTTGGCGGTCCATGGCGGCTTCCGGGTCCTCCGATGTGATGATGTCAACGCGGCGTGTTCGATGCCACCGCAGAGGTTGTCTGCAAAGTCCCATGCTCGAAACGTCGGAGCTTGCGACGCCAGTCCGCCCGCAAGCGTCACGATGGTCAGCGCGCGCACGTGGTCGGGCCGGGGCCCACCGTACGTGTGGGGAGCGGCCGGGCCGAACTCCTTCGACTGCCGACTGCTCCGGTCCGACCTCCTGGGCATTCCAGCAGGCGGTGTCTCCATCCCTCGCACATCACAGACCCAGGCGAACGTCGGCACGCGGATCAATCCCCTCAGTGCTCTCCAACCTGGCGTCCGCATCAGCTGAGCAGCCTCAACCCCACTTCGGACCGGATGCCTCAGCGAGCGAGCGGGCCGTCGAGCACCGCCAGAACAGGTCCTGCGGCCGGACCGAGCACGAGAGAGGCCGCGGTCGTGGTGTAGGCGACGATCCGCGACGGTCGGTCACCGCCGTAGCTCCTTGGGCCATCGGCTCGGGACATGGTGGGAACGATCCAGCGCAGGTAGTAGAAGAGCGAGGCGACGGTGTTGACGGCAGCCAGCACGGCCAGCCAGGCGTAGCCGGCGTCGAAGACAGAGCTGAACGCCTGCAGTTTGCCGACGAAAACCGCGGTGGGCGGTGTCCCGACCAGGCCCAGCAGGCAGATGACGAGGCTCGCGGCAAGAAGTGGCCGCTGTCGTGAGAGCCCCCTGTAATCCGCGAGGTTACGTGCCTGGGGAAGCGCGGCGACCACCGCGAAGGCACCGAGGTTGGTGACGGCGTACGCGGCGAGATAGTAGAGCAGCGCCTGTTGCGCCAGGTCCGATCGGCCGGCTACGGCGACGGGCATCAGAAGGTAGCCGACCTGGCTGACCGTGGAGTAGGCGAGCAGCCGCTTGACGTCCTGCTGGAAGAACGCTGCGAGGTTTCCCAGCGTCATGGAGGCTGCCGCCAGTACGGTGATGAGCGCGGGCCAGCTGGGCATGCTGCCGGAGAGAAGGACGGCTCCGAGACGGTAGAGGGCCGCGAGCGCCCCGATCTTCGGCAGGGTCGTGAGAAGCGCGGCCACTGGGGGAGTGCTCCCCTGGACGGCGTCGGGGACCCAGAAGTGGGCCGGGACCGCCCCTGCTTTGAACGCGATCCCGGCGAGAAGCCCGATCGTGCCGACGGTGAGAAGGGCCCCGGGGGCGGTGCGCAGTTCCGTGCTCAGTATCGGATACGCGGTTCCTCGCCCTGCGGCGTACAGCAGCGTGATACCAGTCAGCATGAGCACGCCGAGGAGCGCTCCGACCACGTAGTACTTCAGTGCGGCTTCCGTTCCCGGCCCGTCCTTGCGGAAGCCCGCGAGCGTGTAGGCGGGGATGGCGGCCAGCAGATATCCGGCTGCGAGCAGCAGCAGGTCCTGTGCCCCGGCGAGCATCAGGGCACCGAGGGAAGCGAGCTGGACCAGGACGTAGAACTCGCTCTCCCTCGGATCGCCGTGCAACGGGCCGACGGCCAGTCCCAGGACGGTCAGAGTGCCTCCGAGGATCACGATCCTGGAGGTGGTGGTCACGGGGTCTACGGCGAAGGCCGCACCGAAGGCGGTCGTGGCGGGAGCGGTTGCCGCCACGGCGGCTGCGGTGATGCCTCCGACGGCTCCCGCTGCGGCCAGGACGGCAACGACCCACTGCCGGCTGCGTGGCAGCCACGAACCGAGCAGGAGTCCGAGGACCGCGGCAGCTGCCAGGAGGATTTCGGGAAGGATGTCGAGGGGGTTCTCGTCCATGCCGGTCATCGCGCGAGCAGCTCCAGGACGGCCTGGGAGGCGGGCTCGATGACGTCGAGGAGAAAGCGCGGGGCCACCCCGAGGACTACGGCCAGGGCCAGCAGCGGGACGACGGCTGCGCTCTCATGGAGGCGGATGTCAGAAAACGCGCGGGGGGTGCCCGGGGCGTCCGGCAGCCTGAGTGGGCCGAGGAAGATCTGCTGGAACGCGCGCAGGAAAAGGCCGGCGGTGAGCAGGATGCCGAGCAGTGAGACGGCGGTGGCCAGCGGGCGTGGGCCGAGACTGCCCGTGAAGATCTGGAACTCGGCGATGAATCCGGAGAAGCCGGGAAGCCCCAGTGAGGCGAAAGCGGCCACGGCGGTCATGCCGGCGAACGCGGGCGCCTTGGCGGCGATGCCCGAGTACGCGCCCATGTCGTACGTCCGCCCCCGCTCGTACAGCACTCCAGCGAGCAGGAACAGCGCGCCGGTGAGCAGACCGTGGCTCACCATCTGTGTCACTGCCCCGGTGACGGCGAGGGTGCGCGCCTGCTCGGACCCCTCGCTCACGGCGGCGGCCGCACCGACCGCGAGAAGGATGTAGCCCATGTGGTTCACAGAGGTATAGGCGATCATGCGCTTGAAGTCCGTCTGGGCGAGAGCGACCAGCGCGCCGTAGACCACGGAGACGACCCCGATGACCACGATGACGAGCGCGTAGCGCCGCCACACGTCGGGGAGCATGGGCATCGCGATCCGCAGGAAACCGTACGTCCCCATCTTCAGCAGTACGCCGGCGAGGATCGCGGAGCCTGCCGCGGGTGCCTCGGTGTGGGCGGGCGGCAGCCAGGTGTGGAAGGGCACGGTGGGTGTCTTGACAGCCAGACCGATTCCCAGGGCGAGCAGGACCAGAGCCGCGTAGACGGAGCGGCCTGCGAGAGGATTCTGTTCGGTCAGTTCGACCATGTCGAAGGTGTGCGGCGAGGCGGCGAGATAGAGGCCGATGAATCCCAGCAGCAGGGCGAGCGACCCGAGGAAGGTGTAGAGGAAGAACTTCAGTGCCGCGTGGGCGGCGTTCTTGTGGCCCCATCCCGCGATGACGAAGTACATCGCCACGATGGACAGGTCGAAGAAGACGAAGAAGAGGATCAGGTCGAGAGAGACGAACAGCCCGAGGCACGTGGTCTGGAGGAAGAGGAAGAGCGCGGCGAACTCGCGGACCCGGCGGGTCCCGCGCAGCGAGTGGACAGCGCACGCGAGGAACAACACGCAGGTCAGAGCGAGTAGAGGAAGCGAGAGTCCGTCCACGCCGACGTGGTATCCCACACCGGCGCTGGGGATCCAGCGTGCCTTGACCTCGAACTGCACGCCCGCACCGTTCCGGTACCCGGACCAGAGCGCGATGACGAGCACGAGTTCGCAGGCCGCGACCGCTGTCCAGATGGCGCGGAAGGCCGCACTCGGGGTGTGGCGCGGCAGGCCCAGCAGGAGGAGTGCGACGGCGGTCGGCGCGAAGACGAGGGCAGTGAGCAACAGGTCACCTCACGAAGGCGAATACGACGGCGAGGACGGTGAGGCCCGCGACGGCCTGGGCGAGATACTGGTGCAGCTGGCCGGTCTGCGGACGCCGGGCGAGCCGACCGAGTGCCCCGGTCGCGGCTGCGGTCGCGGCCACCGCGCCGTCGACGGCGCGTTCCACCGTGCGGTCCGTCCAGCGGGCGAAGCGGAGGGCCGAGTACGCGGCTTCGTCGACGCCCCGGTCGAGGATGCGGTCGTCGAAGGCCGCTGCGGTACGGGCGAGCCGGAACACGGGCCGCACCACCAGCCTCTGCGCGACGCGCTCCAGAGCCAGCCAGTCCCGGCACCAGTGCTTCACCGGGCCGGGCAGGGCCGGCGTGCGATCTCCCCATGCCCAGGCGGCTCCAGCTGCCAAGAGGGCGAGTGCGCCGGAGAGGGCGAGTTCCCATCCGTGCGGCTGGGGTTGCGAGGTGCTGTCGAGTACGAGGTCCACATGGCCGCGCAGTGGCTGAAGGGCGAGAGGGGTCAGAGCGAGGCATCCCAGGGCGAGCAGAACCAGAGGTGGTCCGGCCGAGCGTGGTACACGCCGGGTGCCGTGCTGCTCGGTGTCGTATGTCTGCCGCTCCGCCGTCGGCTCCGGGCGCCAGGCGAACCACAGGGCTTTGGCGCCGTAGACGGCGGACAGCACAGCGGCTGCCAGGCCGCTGACGTACAGCCATGGGCTGGTGCCGAGTGCTGCGGAGAGCAGGACGTCCTTGGCCGCCCACAACGAGAGCGGCGGCACCCCGGCCAGGGTGAGGGCGGCCACGGTGAAGGTGGCGCCGGCCGTACGGTAGCGGCGGGCCGCGCCACGCAGCGCGGGCAGCGCCTTCGTTCCCAGTGCGGTCAGCCACGCGCCCGCCACCAGGAACAGCAGGCTCTTCGCAGCCGCGTGGGCCACCAGTTGGAGGGAGCCGCCCGTGATGGCGCCGGAGCCGGCCGCCAGCACCACGAACCCGATCTGGGCACAGGTGGACGCGGCCAGCAGCTGTTTGAGATCCGTCTGCGCGACGGCGACGAGGCCGAGAGCGACGGCGGTCACGGCTCCTGTCCAGGCCACCGCCTCGCTGCCCCAGCCGGACGCGTCCAGCAGCGGTCCGGTCCTGAGAAGCAGGTACGCGCCTGCCACGACCATCGTCGCGGAGTGCAGCAGGGCGGAGACCGGGCTCGGGCCCTGCATGGCGCGGGACAGCCAGAAGCTGAAGGGGAGCTGAGCGGACTTGCCGAAGGCGGCGGTCACGACGCCCACCGTGATGACGGACAGCCAGGGCTCCCCAGCACGCCCCAGGTCATCGAGCCGGAGTGTCCCGGCCTGGCCGCTTGCGAGTGCGGCTCCCGCTGCCAAGTACAGGCCGAGATCAGCTGTGCGGGTGGTCAGGAAGGCGGTGTTGGCGGCGTCGACGCGTACCGGCTCCCGCCACCAGAAGCCGATCAGGGCCCAGGAAGTGGCACCCATGATCTCCCAGCTCATGAGCAGAACAGGCAGCGTGACGGCGGTGACCGTCACCAGCATGCCTGCGACGAAGAGCAGCATCAGCCCGAAGAACCGGGCACGTGCCTCGTCGGCTCCGAACTCCGCTGCGCTGAAGGCCAGGACGAGGAGGGTGATCGACGTGACGGTGACGGCCATCAGCCCCGACAGTCCGTCGACCGCTAGCTGGACCGGCAACTGATCGAGGAGTGGCGCCGACGCGGAGGGGTGCTGGTACGCGGCAGTGACCGCGAGACCCAGGTCGGCGAAGCCGGCGCCGAGCGCCACGGCAGGCGCGAACCGGTCGACAGTCCGGCCGCAGGCAAGCAGCAGCGTCCCGGTGACCAGAGGGAGTCCGACGAGGGCCCACAGGAGGGTGCTCACTCCTTCAGCTCCGCCGCCATGTCGGTCATGTCGATCTCGCGAGACCGGAACAGGGCGGTGACCACCGCGAACCCGATCGCCATCTCCAGGGCCATGGCTGTGACGGCCAGAACCACCAGAACCTGTCCCTCGGCGGCGGCCGGCGCGATGTAGTGCCAGGCTGCCGCTGCGGCGACGATCACCCCGCCCAGCATCAGTTCCAGGCCCATCATCAGCATGACGACGGACTGTTGGGTGAGGGCCCCGAACAGCCCGATGCAGAAGAGAGCCGCGGCCAGGAGCAGGAAGAGCTCCAGATTCACCGGCCGACACCTCCGCGGATCGGGTCGTCGGCGCTCGGTGCCCGCATGTTGTCGCCGAGCCGGTCGTACCGTCCACGCCGCGTGGCCAGTACCACCGTGGCGACGATGGTCGCGAACAGAGCCATGCCCAAGGTCATCATGGTGAGCATCTGCGGGCCCATCAGTGACATCCCGAGGTCCATGGTGGCGTCGGTCGGCGGTCTGCCCCGTCGGGCGGGCCACGGCGTGGTGAGGATTCCGGCGGCCAGCAGGACGAAGGCGGCGGCACAGATGGCGGTGGCACCCGGCTTGTTGTGCGTCATCGTCATCGGCATGAGACCCGCCGGATTCATCATGTACATGATCATGAAGACGGCCATGATGACCATCTCGATCGTCATCATCAGCACGATGACGATCCCCAGATAGTCCAGACCCAGCAGCAGCACCTCGCCCGCCACGCACAGCAGGGAGGTGAGCAGGGCGAAGGTCGCGCGGGCCATGGAGTCGAAACGGAAGACCATGACGCCGCCGGCCACCGCAAGGGCGGACAGGATCCAGAAGAGAACATCGCTCACCACGTACGGCGCCCTCTTCCCGTCACCGGTCCAGCACCACCAGAGCGACCACCAACGCCTGCACGACCGCTAGCGGTGTCAGCACGACCCAGGCCACCTCCATGTAGCGATCCATGCGCAAGGTCGGGACCTTGCGCCGGATCCAGACAAGGAAGGCCAGTACGGCCACTGTCTTGAGGACCGTCCAGAGCCACGGGGGAAGTAGCGGTCCGTTGCCCCCGCCGAGGAAGAGCGGGACGCTGAAAGCGGCAGCGACAGTGAGGAGCAGCCAACGGCCGCCCAGAAAGACGATCCGATCAACTCCCGAGAGTTCGGCGGCCGCACCGCCGGCCACGTCGCGTCCGGCAGGCTGATCGAACGGGCCCCAGAAGGCCATGGCCATTGCACTCAGAAGATAGATGGCGAAGGCGACAGGCATCCATACGACGAACCACAGGCCCGCCTGGGCATCGACGATCTCGCCCACCCGCAAGGACTCCGCACCCAGCGCGGCGGTGGTGATCGCGAGCATGTGGGGGAGTTCGTACGCAAGCCCCTGTGCAAGGAAGCGGTAGCCGCCGATCAGTGCGAGCGTCGAATTCGGCCCCCACCCGGCGAGCCACACAGCCGCCCACGCGAGGGCCTCCATCGCGTTGAACCACACGATTCCGTCAGCGAGATCGCTGACGGACCGGAAGCCGAGAGGGATGACGGCGGCGGCGAGCACTGCCGCGACCGGCAGGAGGACCACGCCCAGCCGAGTCAGAGACACATCGGCCGCGGTCGTACGACGTTGTTGCTGCACCAGCAGCCGCAGCACTTCCCGACCAGGAGTGCCCGCAGCCGCAGCAGCCTCAAGAGGTGACCGGGGCCGCGGCCTCGCTGCTGCGGACGAAAGCACGGCGTCGAAGGAGGCCGCTCCAAGCGCGGCTACGGCCAGCACCGTTGGCAGCAGAACGGTTGCCCAGAGAGGGGCCTCACTCATGGGCCACCCGCGAATCCACCACGGGCCCGCGAATCCACCACGGGGACGAGCTCGTCGAGATCAGGATCCAGGCTCGCGACGATGATGCGAGCGCCCGCGAACTCGGCACCGCCCAGGAGCCCCGGCAGCACGTCCAGCAGCGCCTGGGAAGGCGGCACTGGCCCGTCGAGCCGACCGCGCGGACCGTTCGAATCCGTGGCATCAAGCACGCGGGTATCCGCGCACACAGCCGCGGCCCGCTCGATCTCGTCCAGCCAGAGAAGCAAGCGGCAGTACGCATCCCCGCCCGCGACCAGCGCCGGACCCGTCACGCCCGCCGCTGCCGCTCGCTCGGAGGACATCTCGCCCAGCCCTCGCGTCAGCCAGCGCAGGGTGCGCGATCGGCGGAGCTGACGGGCCCACGGCCTGAGCAGTACGCCCAGTTCCTCCACCGATGCTCCCGCCAGGACCCGGCGGCGTACGGAACGCGCGCGCTTCGCCGCGTCGTCCCATCCGGACACGGCCAGGAATCGGCCGACGCTGTCCAGATGAGCCGCACACAACCGGCGGGCAGCGAGCCCACGCTCGACCCGTTCCCCCGCGATCACGCGCAACCACGGCTCGTTCCAGAAGGGGTGCCTGGAGGAGGCGCGCACGGAGATCTGATCGACCTCCACGTGCTGCACCACATCGCCCTGCAACGCCAGCCGCAGCACCAGTCCGGCCGGCCAGTCGAGCAAGGCCGGGCCCAGAGGTACGTGCAGCCGATCCAGCCTCAACCCGTCCCGATCGTCCGCACGGTCCGCCATGGGCAGACCGGCCACGACCGACATGGCGTGCATGTCATGCCCGTGCCCCCCGCCGTGTGTGCCATGCGCTCCGTCCCGCCCCTCACCTGAGTGACCGCCGTGGTGGCTCTCCGTCTCGTGGTCCGCGTAGTCGTGATGGGCAGCGCCGTCTCGAACGGCATGTGCGGGGCCGTCAGGGGCGTGATCCGCCCGGCGTCGGGAACCGGTGCGCGCCGAGGGAAGGACGCTGTTCATCCGGCTTTCCTCCCTCGGAGAGACCGAGACCTGACGAGGACCGAGGAGTGCCAGGTGGCCGTCATCGAGCGCGGCGGCCGCCTGGTCCGCTTCCCGGACCACGGCCCGGGACTTCGGTTCCGGAATGCCGTTCCACAGGTTCTCGGCCCAATCTGCTCGGGCGGGGTCGGGGTCGCCCACGACGACGAGCAGGTTCGCGGATGCGGGGCCGGCGACAAGGGGCCAGCTCCTGCGCAGTAGCTCCTCCTCGACGGCGAGACGCGCCCGGGTAGCACCTGGACAGGCTGCCAGCAGGACCCCGGGGTGGGCCACCGCCAGGCGTGCGGCCGTGGACCTCAACTCCATCGGAACGCCCCCTCCCGCCATGCGTATGCCACGCCTGCGAGAAGTACGCCGAGGAAGAGGAACATCTCCATGACGGCGCTGACGCCGACCGTACTCACCACCTTCGTCCACGGGTACATGAACAACATCTCCATGTCGAAGGCCAGGAAGATCATGGTCACCGGGTACCAGCGCACGTGGAACCGGGAGAACGGATGCTCGTCCGGATCGAGGCCCCCGCTGAACGGTCTCGTGTTCAGCAGCTCACGCGTCACCCTCAGTGAGGCGCCGACGCCGTAGAGAAGGGCGAGGCTCGTCGCAGTCACACCGAGGAGGATCAGCACCGGCTGCCACTCGTAGCCGCTCACTCAGCCCCCTGCGTCCTGCCCCCGGACCATCCCTGACCGCCGTCGTGACGCAGACTGCCAGTGGTGTCTTCCACTCGGTGCGCGAAACGCCTAGAAGCGGAATATGTCGGGTTATATTCGTTCGGCTGGTTGAGCCCAGGGAGCAGACGACTGTACGAGGGCTGCCTATTTCCCGTGTCCAGGCAGGCAGTACGCGGCGGGGGAGGCGTGCCCGATCATGGCGGCATGCAGCCGGCCACAGTGGCGCCCGTGCAGTATCCCCACCAGCCCTGCGTGAAGGTGTTCGGTGGGCGATAGAAGTTGGTACGCGCCCAGAGCGACTGACATCGCGAAGGACACGGCGAGTGCCTGTCAGACGGATGCGGCAGGCGCGGGGGCTCGGTGGGGCCAGCTGCTGCGTAGCATCGCCTGCGGGGCGACATAGCAGATGGCCGCCGCATAGCCGATGAGCGCGGGCGCGGCGTTCACGCCTTGGTCTGCCGTCCACTGGTCCGCAGCGCCTTCCGCAGAGCGGCGACCTCTTCTTCGGACATCCGCTCCACGAAGTGGGCCAAGGCGACCGGACGATCCTCGCTCGCACCCAGAGCGTCCTCCATGAGAGCGGCCGAGTACGCCTCTCGGCTGCGAACCGGCGTGTAGAGCCAGGCCCGGCCCTGCTTGCCACGGAGCAGCCAGCCCTTGTTGAAGAGAATGGTGGCGACGGTCATCACCGTGGTGTAGGCGACAGGTCGGCGTTCATTGATGTCATCGACGACTTCACGCACCGTCGCGGGTCGATTCCATCGCCAGAGGCAGTCCATGATCTCCGCCTCGAGCTCCCCCAGCCGTCGCATGAGCCCGCCCTTTCCACTGCCGATGTACGTAAGCCATGGTAGACGGCAGTTCGATCGGTCGAGGCGAGACGGATGCGTGGCAAGTCTGACCAGCTTGACGCGTAGCGCGCCACCCGGTCCGGAGTCGAAGGCGCCATCTGCGAGTTCGTCAACGGACACCGGGCCCGCCGCAGGCGCTGCCACGGCCACCGCAGGACACACGTGCAGCACGTCCTGACCGGCATCGCCATCAACATCGAACGCCTCGCCTCGCGCGCAACTCGCCATCCCCAACCGCCCCCGACGCCCCACGACCTTCCAGCAGTACCTCGATGCCCGCGGCCTGACCTGGGAATGCTGGTGGCGGCGAGGCGAATGAGCCGCGCGCACAAGATCTCCGACAGATCGCTCAAGGAGTGGGGAGGTGGACGGCGGGGAGATTCCCGGCCTGTGCGGCATCCTGGTCGATGCTCAGCCCCGTGTACGCGCCCAGCGCGGTGAACACCAGGGTGGGCAGGCGCGCGCCGTGCTGTTCGTAGTAGGCGGTTACCTCGTCGGCGGTGGCGTCGGGGATGGAGGGGAAGACGGCGCCGGCGGCGGTGAGCGCCGCGTCCAACGCCGACTCGTGGCCGGTGGTGGTGCCGAACTCTGCGCGGCGTATCACCTCGTCGCCTTCGACGTGCAGGATCGCGGCGGGCGGGCTGTACAGGTTCCGGCTGGCGCACAGGATCTCCTCACCCGGGTCGGGCCTCATCGAGGGGACACGGCGGAAGCCGGTTGCCCAGGTCGCGGCGTGGTCGTTCTCCAGCACGTATGTCCACTCACCCTGGCTGCCGTACATCGCGTAGGCGTAGCGGGTGAGGTCGTGGCCGGGCGGGGTGGGCCGGCTGCGCAGTTCGGCCAGCGGGGTGCCGGCGGCGAGCTGATCGAGGTCGGCCCCGAGGTTGATGAGGAACTCGTCAGGGTCGATGCCTCGGGCGAGGGTGAGGGAGATGCCGCCGCGCATTCCGGGGACGGGCGTGGCGGTGTGGGCGTGGGCGCCTATCCAGGTGAGGCCGTTGGTCATGGAGGGGCGTCCGTTCGCTGGGGGGTGGGGTCGAGCTTAAACCTCGCGCTTTCATGAAGCGGGCCTACGGTCACCACCCGCTGATGGGGTTCGTTGACCATGGACCGGGTGGCACGGGCGAACCGGTTGCGGCCCTGCTCAGACCAGGCAACGCGGGCTCGAACACGGCGGCCGACCATATCACCGCAACCCAACTGGCCCTGGCCCAGCTGCCCAAGAAGTACCGGCGCGGGCACCGGACCCTGATCCGCACCGACTCCGCGGGCGGCACCCACGACTTCGTCGCCTGGCGTCCCTTCCGGAAACCCGAGCCGGCGGGCCGGGGGCCACGGACCCACTTGTCACGGGGAGAAACAGGCCTTCCAGGAGACCCGCGGACGGCATGCCGCCATGGTCCCCGGCATGGTTGCGGCCCGGCGACCCGTAACGCGCCGCGGCCCCGCTCTCGTACGGCGGGCCCGAGTTGCGCAGCGTCGGACTCCGGCCCCGGGTATCACTCCGCACTGATATATCGTCTGCCGATATCGGAAGTCGTAAAGTGTGCGGCGTTGTGTCACTGAGGAGTGTGCTCATGAGCAAGCCATCGACCGCCGGCAGTGTCCCCGAGGAGTTGCAGCGGACGCTCGGTGTGCCCGACGCCGTCATGATCGGTCTGGGGTCGATGATCGGCGCAGGAATCTTCGCCGCGCTCGCCCCTGCCGCACGCGCCGCCGGTTCCGGGCTGTTGATCGGTCTGGCGCTGGCGGCTGTGGTCGCCTACTGCAACGCCACCTCCTCCGCGCGGCTCGCGGCTCGGTATCCGGCGTCGGGCGGCACTTACGTCTACGGGCGCGAGCGGCTCGGTGAATTCTGGGGCTACTTGGCAGGCTGGGGCTTCATCGTCGGCAAGACGGCCTCCTGCGCGGCCATGGCGCTCACCGTCGGCTCGTACGTCTGGCCCGGTCAGGAGCGCGCGGTCGCGGTCGCCGCCGTGGTGGCGCTGACGGCGGTGAACTATGCCGGGGTGCGGAAGTCCGCGCTGCTGACTCGCGCGATCGTGGCCGTGGTCTTGGCGGCCCTCGCTGCCGTGGTGGTCGTCGCCCTCACCTCCGGTGCGACGGACGCGGCCCGGCTGGACGTCGGCGATGACGCGACCGTGGGCGGGGTGCTCCAGGCGGCGGGGCTGCTGTTCTTCGCGTTCGCCGGGTATGCGCGCATCGCCACGTTGGGCGAGGAGGTCCGCGATCCGGCCCGCACGATCCCTCGGGCGATTCCGATCGCGCTGGGCGTCACCCTCGTCGTCTACGTCCTCGTCGCGGTCTCGGTCCTGATGGTGCTGGGCCCGGACGGGCTGGCCGGGGCGACCGCGCCGCTGTCGGACGCCGCACGGGCCGCGGGCGCCGACTGGCTCGTCCCCGTCATCCGCGTCGGTGCGGCCGTCGCCGCGCTCGGCTCCCTGCTCGCCCTGATCCTCGGCGTCTCGCGCACCACCCTGGCCATGGCCCGCGACCGGCACCTGCCGCACGCCTTGGCCGCCGTCCACCCCAAGTTCCAGGTCCCGCACCGCGCCGAGCTCCTCGTCGGCGCCGTCGTGGCCGTGGCCGCCGCGACCGGGGACCTGCGCGGGGCGATCGGGTTCTCCTCCTTCGGGGTCCTGGTCTACTACGCCGTCGCCAACGCCTCCGCCTGGACCCTCACCCCCGGCGAGGGCCGCCCGAACCGCCTCATCCCCGCCGTCGGGCTGGCCGGCTGCCTCGTCCTGGCCTTCGCCCTGCCCGTCTCCTCGGTCGTCTCCGGGGCCGCGGTGATCGCGCTGGGCGCCGCCGTCTACGCCGTACGCCGCACCCTCACCGCGCGGAACTGACCCCGTCACTCCGGCCGTTCCCCCGACCGGGGGGAACGGCCGGACTGCCTGTTGTGCCCGATCCCGGAACCGCCGGGGGATATCCGCACGCGCTACCCGGCCGAGGCGAGGTGCGTGTTCCGTGACCCAGATCCCACAGTGGCGGGCCCGGCTGACCGGCACGAGCGCGCCGGGCGCCGTCGTCCTCATCCGTCTCTACGTCGGCGGCATCTTCCTGTCCGAGGGCGTCTTGGAGTTCCTGCGCCCCGACCAGCTCGGCACCGGCCGCTTCGACAAGGCCGGCATACCCGCCCCGGCTTCCTCGCACCCCTCGACGGCCTCTTCGAGATCGTGTGCGGCCTGCTGATCCTCGCCGGTCTCCTGCCCCGGCTCGCCGCCGCGCCGATGATCGTGAACATACTCGGCGCGCTGCTGCTCACGAAGCTGCCGATCCTGTGGGGGCGACGCTCCGCTGTTCGACGGGAAGTCCGGCTGGTGGGATCCGGCTCACGAATCGCGCACCGACCTCGCGCAGCTGTGCGGCAGCCTGTTCCTGCTCATCGTCGGTGCCGGCGTCCACTCCCTCGACGCCCGCCTTGCCCACGCCGCCTCCGCCGTCCCGGCCGAGGCGACGGTACGCGGCTGATCAGGTCGCGTCGTTGCCCAGGACCTCGCGGGCCAGTTCCGCCAGGGCCTTGCGGTCCTCGGCCAGAGCCTTCCTGCCGGCCTCGGTCGCCTTGTAGACGCGGCGGGTGCGGCCGTCGACCACGCGCTGCTGCGAGGTCAGCAGGCCATCGGCCTCCAGCCGGTGCAGCGTCGGATACAGGGTGCCGGGGCTGATCCGGTAGCCGTGGGAGGCGAGCTCCTCGGTCATCCACGCGCCGTGGATCTCCTCCTCGGCCGCGTGATGAAGGATGTGCAGCCGCACCGCGCCCCGCTGGAACTCCCGCACCCTTACCGCACCTCCGGCAGTGACGAAACCGATATCGGCTTCCGATCCTAGCCGTTCAGGCACCGCACGGCGGACCTCGGTGTGCGCCGGGCTCGGCCGTGCGGTGCGGCCGGTCAGGCGGTGAGGCGGCCACTTCTGGGGCGACGGTCATGGCCGTGAACACGGGATTGCGGACGTGCACCAATAGGCCGTCGGTGACCAGCCTGGTGCGTTCCCCTGCGTCCCCTGCGCCCCCTGCGTCCACGCCCACGCCGGCACGCGAAGGGCCGAACGGCGATCCGCCCTCCGGGCGACGGCGGCAGTCCGACGACAGGACCTGGGGTCATCAGGCGTCGTTCTGCGGTACCCGGAGGGACACCGGTTCGTCCTGGCCGTCCCACACCACCTTGATCACGGCTGGGACGGGATCTGCGTAGTCGCCCGCCATCATGAACGTGTGCGGCTCGTTCTCGCCCAGCGACAGTCCGGCCGGCCAGGGCCTCATCGCCGGGTACTCTCCTACCGCGCGGATGTTCTCAGCGCGGGCAGCGCCTTGGTTGAACAGCAGAAACATGCTGCCACCGCTGTACTCGACGCGGAGGTCCACCCGCGGGCGGGACGCCTCTTCCTCCGCCGCACGCCGCTCCGCCGCCTCGCGTCGCTGATCGGCCAGCGTCTCCTCGGCCACCGTGGCCGACCGTTCCGAAGCGAGGCGCGACAACCGCGCCTCCTCCACCGAAGCTTCGGCGGCGGTGACCGACTTCTCGGCCGCGTTCGCGGAACGTCGACCGTCCCGCTGCGCCCTGAGGCTGATGACCAGCGCGACCACGGCGACCAGCCAAGCCAACCAGGCGGGCCAGTCCCCCCAACCCAGCGTTGCGGTCCACGACCGCGCGTATCCCCAGTTCATGGATGGACCGTACTGCCGCAGGCCTACGCGGCGCTGCCGGGCCCCCGGGGGGACCATGGCGCACCCGCACCACCATCACCACCGCGCTCACGGCAGCGCTGCTCACCCTCACCGGGCGCAGCACCGAAGCTGAACCGGCAGCCCCTGCCGCGGGCTCGGCGTGGAGGGCCGCTCCCCGTCCGCCCGTCCGGAGCGGCCCTCCACTCATGGTGCGGCGATCAGTTCCCGTCAGGAGGCGGAGCGGGCGAGCGCGGCCAGGCCGTTCTGCCAGAGCTGGTTCACCCGGGCCCGCTCGTTGGCGTCCGGCTGGGCGTTGGTGCAGGACGGGCCGGGGCCGCCGCCGGACATCAACTGGCTGCACGGCCCGGAGTAGTTGTCCGGCAGGCCGAGCACATGTCCGGTCTCGTGCGTGGTGACGCGGGTCGAGTTGTACTGCTGGTTCTGCCGGTAGTCCAGGAAGATGAAGCCACGGCCGTGCCCGTTGGTCGAGGCGTACGACCCGCGCGGATCGTTTCCTTCGCGGTACGTGAAGTCAGCCCTGGAGCCTTCCTGAAGCCGGACGTTGGAGACCGAGCTGTTCCAGATCCGGGTGCTGTTGGCTATCTGGGTGCGGAAGCTCGGGGCGTAGGCCGCGCTGTACGTGACCGTGACGGCCTGGGTTCCCGGGTTGGCGGCCCGCTTCTCGGCGACCGACTTCATGACCGCGTCGAAGAAGGCCCGGTTCGCGGCGGCGTTCTCGCCCGACCCGTTGTACGCGGCGATGCCGGCTGGGGTGGAGGTGGCAGGAGCAGGAGCGGCGGAGGCCGCGGGAGCTGAACCCAGCGCGGCAACCAGGCCGAGGCCGACAAGGGCGGAGGCGATGGCGGTCGGGACGTGTCTCATGGGGGATTTCTCCTACTGTCCGATGAAGCCGCGCCTTGGAGTTTGTCCGCTGACCGGACGGGGCGCGGGACGGTACGGGGAGAGTGTGGGGGAGCGGACACCTGCCGGGAATGATGCCAACTCGCGATGACACCGCCCTATCCCCCCGTCCTCCGGCCCGGGGCGCGCCACCATGACATCGGCTCAAGGCCGCCATGTGCGCGAGGAAGTACCGGGCTCTCCGCCGCCCTGGGGCTTCCTCGCCCACTGACCGCCTCGCTCCGGACTCGAACCGCTGCCGCGCCGAGGTATGTCTCGGTGAGTGGCCCCGGCGGTGCGACCGGCCGAGCCCACGCCCCGACGCCGTGCCGGTGACCGGGGCAACGATCACGGCGGGCGCGGGGAGTGGGCTCGGCGGGTTCGAGGAGTGCGGCCTTCGTCACGGCGCTTGCGGGCCGGGCGTGCAGGGCGCCGCGGGGGAGGCGGGAGTCTGACGACAGGGTCTAGGCCGGGCGGGCGCCGGACCGGGGACGGTGGTCGGTGCCGAGGCCGGCGGTGATGGTCAGGATGGACGCCGGCCCCGCCATGTCGACCGCGTGCCACGCCCCGGCCGGGTTGACGGTGGCCTCACCCGGCCGGAGCGTGACGCGGTCGGGCACCCCGTCCACGTCGCGGGTGACCGTCACCGACCCGCTGAGGCAGACGACCAGTTCGTCGCCGGCGGGGTGGCGCTCCCAGTGGTCGCCGGGGCCGTCGCCGTCGAAGATCGCCACTGTCCGGCCCTCGGCGCCGTCCGCCGCGACCGCGGCGCTGTAGGCCTGGAGCACCTCCGGGTCCCAGGCGAAGCCCTCGACGGGTTTGGCACTTGAGCCCAGCCCGAGGTGCACGGGGGTGGTCCGCAGGTCGATGGCGTTGCGTTCGTCGTTGATGAGTCTCATGCCGGCGATCGTCACAGGACGGCCATCGGGTGGTCTTGAAGGAAAGGGAACGGGAGCCGACGCGACGGGCAGCCGGCCGACGACTACCCGGTTTTGAGGAGGACTTCCCCGCGACGCCAGGCTGTCGGCGACCGGCCCGTGAACTCCCTCCAGTCCCGAACGAGATGGGCCTGGTCGGCGTAGCCGGAGAGGGCCGCCACCTCGGCCCACGGGAGCGGATCGTGCGCTGTCGCCAGTTCGTGCGCGTGCTCGAAGCGCAGAACACGGGCGAAGGTCTTCGGTAGCAGGCCCACCTCGCTGTGAAACCGCTCGGTGAGATACCGACGGCTCCAGCCCAGTTCCGCGGCGACGGCCCCGACCTGGACACGGCCCCGCGCGGCGACGAGGCGGCGCCAGGCCTCGGCCACCTCGGGGCGTGCCCGGAAGACGCGTTCGCCGCCGGAGCTGCGGCCGACGGCTCGCAGGAGCAGTTCGTCCAGCGCGGCGAACCGCGCGGCCCAGGTCCTTGCCGTTCGAAGTCGGTCGACCAGCTCGACGCCGAGCGCTCCGAGAAGCTCTTCGAGGGGAACCAGCTGGTGGGCGAGCGCGGCGGCGGGCATGCCGTAGACGGCCCGAGCCCCGAGAGGTGTCAGCGACACCTGCACACCTTGCTGGCGTCCGTCGTGGTGGATCGCGACGGACCGGCACATCAGGCCGCCGGCCACGCTGCCGAATCGAGTCACCGGTGACGCGTCGTCGACGCCCTTCGCCACCTCCAGAGGGTCGGACAGGCTGATCACCGCGGTGAGCACGCGGCCCGGCGGACCACAGTGCACCCCCGCCGGGAACCCACGAAGGTCGAAACCGACATACGAGCTGACGTACCGCCGCAAGGCGGGCGCCGGACGCGCATTGACCCTCGTAGCCCTGTCGTCCTCCACCCTCGTCAGTGTAGGCACCGGCGGTCTGCCGGCGGGCTCTCATGTTCGACTGTCGCGGGTTCTCCGGAGACTGATCACGCCCGTTGGAACGCATATCCGGGCGACATCGGCGACCATCCCCGGGATACTGGTCGCCCATGGAAGAGGTCGAAGTCGTCGTCGCCCATTCCGAGCGCGCGACTCTGCGCGTCGGCGACGTGTTCTTGAAGGTGGACGCCGATCAGGCGCGTATCGACGTCGAGGTCGAGGCGATGTCCCTCGCGCCGGTTCCGACCCCGGAGGTCCTGTGGCGCAAGCCGCCCGTGCTCGCGATCGCCGCACTCCCGGGAGCAACGATCGGGCGTCTCGGCGGGCCGTCGGCCGGGTCGTCGTCGGCGTGGGCCGCCGCGGGCGCCGCCATCCGGAAGCTGCACGACGCGCCGCCGCCGCCCTGGCCCGGTCGGGCCGGGCGGAGCGCCGTCGCGCTGGCGGCGGAACTCGACGAGGAGTGCGCGTCGCTCGTGACGAGCGGCCTCCTGCCCACTGACCTGGTCACCCACAACCGCCGGGTCGCCGAGGCCGCGCTCCGGCCGTGGACCCCGGCGTTCACGCACGGCGACCTGCAGATCGCGCACGTCTTCCTCGACGGCGACGAGGTCACGGGCATCATCGACTGGTCCGAGGCGGGTCGGGGTGATGCCCTGTACGACCTCGCCACCTTCACGCTCGGGCACGAGAAGCACCTCGACGACGTCCTCGCCGGCTACGGCGCCGACATCGACCTCGGCGTGATCCACGCGTGGTGGTCGTTGCGAAGCCTGCTGGCAGTTCGCTGGCTGATCGAGCACGGCTTCGACCCGTTCGCTCCGGGCTGTGAGGTCGACGTGCTGAGATCCCGGATGTGATGCGATCGACTTCCTCGCCGCGGAGGGGAACGACAAGGCCGCCGCCTACGCCGTTACGGCTCCCGACGCAGCACCACGAATGGCGCCGGAATACGAATGGTGCCGAGAATGTGGTGGGGGTCGTGAGAGCCCGCACGGAGACTCAGCCGTGGCGGGGATGGAGGTAGGTATGCCGAGGCCTTTGTGGACCGGTGCGATCAGCTTCGGCCTGGTCACCATCCCGGTGAAGGTCGTCTCCGCGACCCAGGACCACTCGATCCACTTCCGCCAGGTCCACCTGGAGGATCTCGGGCGGGTGCGCACCCGGAAGGTCTGCGAGCTGGACGGCGAAGCACTGTCGCAGGACGAGATCGGCAAGGGCTACGAGCTCTCCAAGGAGCAGACGGTGCCGATCACCGATGAGGAACTGGACCAAATTCCACTGCCCACCGCGAAAGCCATCGAGATCGTCGCTTTCGTGGACGCCGACAGCGTCGACCCGATCCGGATCAGCGACTCCTACTACCTCGCGATCGACGGCAAGGTCGCCGAGAAGCCCTACACCCTGCTGCGCCGGGCGCTGGAGCGCTCGGACAAGGTGGCCGTCGCGAAGTTCGCCTGGCACAACCGTGAGCGGCTGGGGCTGCTGCGGGTCAGGGAGGGGGCGATCGTGCTGCACTCGATGCGCTGGCCGGACGAGATCCGCAGCCCCGAGTCCCTGGCCCCGCGAGAGGTGGAGCTGGACGACGACGAGATCGAGCGGGCCGTCCAGCTGACCGACTCCATGGCTCTGGACAGCATCGCCGGGTTCCGGGACACCTACCGGGACGCCCTGGAGGAGCTGCTCACGGCGAAGTCGGAGGGCAAGGAGCTTCCGGAGCCCGCCGAGGGCGAGGAGCAGGAGGAGGGCAAGGTCGTGGACCTGATGGCCGCGCTGAACGCGTCGGTCGAGGCAGCGAAGGAGAGCCGCGGGGAGGACGGGGGCGGGGAGGCCACGGTGCACGAGATGCGGCCCCGGAAGAAGACCGCATCGACGAAGACGGCCTCCGGGAAACCGGCCGCCGGCCGGAAGACGGCGGCGTCCAGGAAGGCAACCGGTCAGAAGACGGGCGCCAAGAAGACGACCGCGGCGAAGAAGACGACCGGCGCCAAACGCACGGCGAGGAAGCGGAGCGCCTCCTGACCGAGGACCGAGAGGGTTCCGTGACGCGTCTGCCCCGCATCGCACCGATGCTCGCGACCCCCGGGCGGCTGCCCCCGTCCTCGGAGGACACCTCGTACGCGTACGAGGTGAAGCAGGACGGGCAGCGGTGCATGGTCTACCTGCCCGGCGACGGTTCGGTACGGCTGCGCTCCCGGTCCGGCGCCGACATCACCCCCGCCTATCCCGAGCTCGCGGGCCTGGGGACGGTGCTGGGCCCCCGCCCCGCCGTGCTGGACGGGGAGATCGTCGCCCTGGACGACGAGGGGCGCGGCGACTTCCAGCGGCTGCAGCCCCGGATGGGGCTGGCCGGCTCCGGGGCCAGGGCGGCCCGCATGGCCGCGAAGACGCCCGTGCACCTGATGCTCTTCGACGTCGTGTTCCTCGGCACGAGCCGGCTCACCCGCACCCCGTACTCCGAGCGCCGCGCCGTCCTGGACTCCCTGGGCCTGGGCGGGCCCGCGTGGTCGACCCCGGCGGCGGTCGTCGGGCACGGGCAGCGGGCGCTGGAGATGACGCGGACCGCCGGCTTCGAAGGGATCGTCGCCAAGCGGCGCACCTCCCTCTACGAGCCGGGTGTCCGCTCCCGGGCGTGGATCAAGATCCGGCACGTGCGGACCGAGGACATCGTCGTCGGCGGCTGGCTGCCCGGCCACGGCCGCCTGACGTCTCTGCCCGGCGCCCTCCTCATGGGCCGGCCGGACCCTGGTGGGGGACTCCGTTACGTCGGCGGCGTCGGCACCGGCTGGAGCGACGCCGAACGCACCACCCTCGCAGCCCTCCTCCACGCCGCGGCGACCGACACCTGCCCGTTCACCGAGCGGCCGACGGTGACCGGGGCCCGGTGGGTGCAGCCCCGGCTGGTCGGAGAGGTCCGCTACACGACCCGCACCAGAGCCGGGCGGCTGCGCCAGCCCTCCTGGCACCGCCTGCGCCCCGACCTCACACCCGATGACCTCCGCTGAGTCGCGCAGGGCCGCCGGTCCTCCGTCGAGCATCCGCCGTACGGCCTCGGGCCTCGACTCCGGGGAGATCAGCGACCTCTGCCATCCGTTCCCCGCCCATCAGGGCCGTTCACCGTTCGCCCGGGAGCACCTTGTTACGCTCGCCCCATGCTGAGACTCGGAATGCCTGTCGTCGGTGTCACTGACATCCCCCGGGCGGTTGCCTTCTGGAGCGCGGCGTTGAACCTGGTCGCCAGTCAGGAGTGGGCGAGCGAAACGTGGCGAACGCTCGACCACGCCGACGGCTCCGGCCGGGCGCTCGCCCTGATGCGCAGCGACTCCCCGCCCGAGCCACGCCCCCGTATCCATCTGGACCTGTTCACGGATTCGGTCGAGGAGCAGCAAAGTGAGGTCCGGCGACTGCTCGGTCTCGGTGCGCAGAGCGTCGACTGGGACCTCTACCCGGCCGATCCGGACTTCGTTGTCCTGGCCGACCCGGACGGCAACATCTTCTGCGTCGTGGACCTGAGCCACGCACCCAGCGGCGCGAGCTGAACGGCGCGACGATCTGGCCCCGGACCCGCGGGGCGACCTGACCGCATCCGTCGGAGGACGGCCTGACCGGCGGGCCGCGGGGCGCGCGTACCCGTACTGACGGCAGACGTCACGCGCGCTTCCGCGGCCGCCGTTCGGTTCCGGCGAGGGCGCGGTCGAGTGCGGCCACGCCCAGGCCGGCCAGCACGATCTGGATGAGCCACTCCGACCAGTCGACGCCCCGCGTGTCGCCCACACCCAGCACGGACGCCAGCAGCGGGCCGAGGAGCGCGGCGGCCATGCCGACGACGAGCGTCCACAGGACGCCGATGTGCTGACGGCCGGGCAGGACGAGGCGCCCCAGCAGGCCGACCGCCGCACCGATGACCAGAGCGCTGACGAGTCCGGAGATGTGCATGGCCGGCTCCTTCGTGGTCGACGTGTCCGCTTCACGTACCCCGAGGGGCGCTGAGAACTCTCGGCACACGAGACGCGCCGACACGTCACGACACCGCCGAAGTCGCCGCCGCGCAGGGGCATCCGGCGTCATCGGGGGCGGCTCGCCACCATCGGCCCGTTCGTTCGTGCCATCGGCTCATTCGTTCATGCATACGTCCGGAGCGCAGGGGCAGGCGAATGTCAGCCATGGACGACGGAGGCCGATCGCAAGCGGTCATCCCCGGCGACAGGTGAATGATGAGCACCGAGAAGAAGAACGATGAGAAGTCCGATGAAGAGCGTGACGGAAAGCGCGTCGACGTTCCTACCGCCATGAGGCAGGCCTCTGCGCAGCTCACGGAATTGCTCCAGTGCGAGCCGGGTTCTGTTTCCGCGGTGAAGGCCACCGAGGACGGTTGGTCGGCGGACGTGGAAGTGGTCGAGCTGGAAAGAGTGCCGGACACCATGAGTGTGATGGCCTCCTACCGAGTTGAACTCGACCCGCGGGGAACGCTGCTGTCCTACGAGCGACTGCGCCGCTACGCCAGGGGCCAGATCGACCGTCGCTGAAAATTCCGTCGTCAGACGTACCAAGTCTCAGACGTAACAAGATCAGACGTAACAAGATCACCGAAAGGAGTTCCCCATGGCACTCGTTCAGCAGAGCAATGCGACGTCCGGTGGGAGCGGCTCGGGAAATCTCTACGACGTTCTTGAACTCATACTCGACCGCGGGCTGGTTATCGACGCATTCGTACGCGTCTCCCTGGTCGGGATCGAAATTCTCAAAATCGACGTCCGGGTGGTGGTCGCGAGTGTCGACACCTATCTGCGGTTCGCCGAAGCCTGCAACCGACTCGATCTGGAGTCCGGACGCAAGGCGCCGAGCCAGCTCACGGACCTGGTCGGCGACATGACGGAGAACGGCGCCAAGGGCAAGTCCAAGGGCGCGCTCAGCGGTGCCGTGGAGGCGGTGACCGAGTCGTTGCAGGGCAAGCGCGAGGAGCCCGAGGAAGAGCCGCGCAAGCGCCCGGCCCGTAAGTCGACGTCCAGCCGCCAGACCCAGCGAAGCGGGGAGTAACGGTGCCCACCTACATCTACGCCATCACCGGCGCCGACCACCCGCTGCCCCTCGACGGCCTGCGGGGCGTGGGCGACCCGCCCTCCGCGCTGCGCACCCTGCACACCGACCTGCTGGCCGCCGTGGTCAGCGACGCGCCTCCCGGACTCCGCGCCAAGCGCCGCGATGTGATGGCGCATCAGGGTGTCCTGGAGGCGCTGATGGCCGGTGGCGCGACCCTGCCGATGAGGTTCGGACTGGTGGGTCCCGGCGACGACGAGGTCACCGCGGCTCTGGACCGGGAGGCCGACGCGTACCGGGAGCGGCTGGCGGAGCTGGACGGCCGGGTGGAGTACAACCTCAAGGCCGGCCGCGACGAGGACGACCTCCTGCGGGAGATCATGACCGAGTCCGACGACATCCGGGAACTCAACGAACGGACGCGTGCCCAGGGCGGCCACGACGACCGGGTCGCCCTGGGAGAGCTGGTGGCCCGCGAGGTGACCGCCCGCCACCAGCGGGAGGCGGAGGACATCGCCGCCCGGCTGGCGGACGTCGCCACCCGCAGCTCGCACGCGGAGCCGGCCCCGCAGCAGTTCCTCAACCAGTCCTTCCTCGTGCCCCGGGCGGAGACCGACGCCTTCGTGGCAGCGGTCCGACAGGAGGCGGAGCAGCGGGGCGACGCGTACGCGTTCACCCTGACCGGTCCGCTGCCCCCGTACAGCTTCGTCTGACCGCCGGGCGGCCCGGGCCCGCCCGGCCCTCCCCAGGAGCGGAGGTGTTCGCCATGGGCCTCATCAGCAGCATCCTGACCCTGCCGCTGGCTCCCGTACGGGGGACGTCCTGGGTCCTCGACCAGGTCGTCCAGGCCGCCGAGGAGGAGTACTACGACCCCGAGCCGGTACGTGCCCGGCTTGCCCAGTTGGAACAGGACCTGATCAACGGCCTTGTCGACGAGGACGAGTTCGACCGGCGCGAGGACGAACTCCTCGACCTGCTCGACGAGATCGAGGAGTACCGCGACAGCACACGGCGCGCGCCGTGACCACCAACCACGACACACGTGACCGGGGGGAGAGCAGAGGTGCATCGCACATGACGAAGAACGCCAAGATAGGCGCCGCTCTGGTGGGGGGATACCTGCTGGGGCGTACCAAGAAGGCCAAACTCGCCCTGGGGTTCGGGATGTTCCTCCTCGGCAAGAAGATCGACCTCGACCCGCGGCAGCTCGGCAGGATGCTGGCCGACTCGCCTGCCCTGAGCTCCCTCAACGACCAGGTGCGCAAGGAACTGGTCGACGCCACCAAAACGGCGGCGACCAAGGCCGTCACGCAGCGGGCCGGCAGCCTGGCCGACTCCCTGCAGCAGCGCAGCCAAGCACTGGGTGCCGGTTCCGGGACCGACGAAAAGGAGCCGGACGCGGAGGACGACGAGACCGGGACAGCCGCCGTCGACGACGAGGTCGAGGCGGGTGGGGACGAGGACACGGGCGGGGGACGTAAGCGCACCCCCCGGAAGACCGCCGCCGCGTCCGACTCCAAGCCCGCGTCGAGGAACCGATCCTCGTCCGGCGGCGGCGGCCGGTCCGGGAGCGGGGGCAAGTCCGCCCCCGCCCGCAAGCGCGGCGGAACCGCCCGGAAGACCGCCGCCTCCGGCGCCCGCAAGGCCCGGGGAGGCGACGATGCCTGACTCCACGCTCGGCGGGATCAAGGACGACGTGGTCAACAGTCCGGCCACCGACCGCCTCAAGGACGAACTGCAGAACTACCTCCGGGCCCGTGCCGAACACGCGGTGACCCAGCTGGGACACCGTCTCGGCGACTCGGTGTCCAAGCTCGCGGAGCCGGGCGGCGGGGGCGGAGCGCTCAAGAGTCTGGCCAAGGGCGGCCAAGCCCTCGGGGAAGGCAAATCACCCGGTCAGGCCGCCCTGAGCGCGGGCGCCTCCCATCTCAAGGACACCGTCAAGGAGAAGGTCAAGGGATTGTTCGGCAAGGGGCGCAAGTCCGGTGGGGGCAAGTCCAAGAGCGTCACCATCGTCGAGGACATCGACGTCGGCGTGCCGGTCCGTGAGGCGTACGACCAGTGGACCCAGTTCCAGGAGTTCAGCTCGTTCGCCAAGGGCGTCGTGAGCGTGGAGAAGGCGGACGACACCACCAGCAACTGGAAGGTGAAGGTCGCCAAGTCGACCCGCAGCTGGAAGGCGAACGTCACCGAGCAGGTGCCCGACGAACGCATCACCTGGACCACCGAGGGAGCCAAGGGCACCGTCAAGGGCGTGGTCACCTTCCACGCGATCACCGACGATCTCACCCGTGTCCTGCTGGTCCTCGAATACTTTCCCAAGGGGCTGTTCGAGAAGACCGGCAACATCTGGCGCGCCCAGGGCCGCCGCGCCCGGCTCGACCTCAAGCTCTACCGCAAGTTCATCATGATGCGCGGCGAGGCGACCGACAGCTGGCGCGGCGAGATCCGTGACGGGGAGGTCGTTCTCAGCCATGACGAGGCGCTGGACGAGGAGGAGTCCCGGAACGACGAGGGCTCCGCATCCGACGAGGGCGCCCCCGACGAACCGTCCGAGGACGAGCAGCCCTCTGACGAGGATGACGACATCGCGTACGAGGAGGAAGAGCCGCAGGACGAAGAGCCGCAGGATGAAGAGCCGCGGGACGAGGAGTTCGGCGACGAGGAAGACCAAGAGGAGAGCGACGAGGAGGAGGAAGACGAGGACGTAGAGCCGGCGGACGAGCTGGACGAACCGGCGGAAGAGGCCGCGGACGACGAGGACGACGAGGACGACGAGGACGACGAGGACGCCGGGGAGCAGGGCGACGAAGCCGCGGCCGAGGAGACGGAAGAGGAGACGGAGGAGGAGCCGCGGCCGGCCCGGCGCTCCCGACGCCGTCAGGCCACCGCCGACCGGTGACCGGGCCCGCGCACAGAGCCGCACCGACACCGTACGGAAAGGCGTGAGACACCGTGTCCGATTCACTCGCCGGCCGGCTGCCGGCCTCGCCCCGAGGGGCCGGCCCGGCATACGGGCAGCAGGGCTCGTCGGCCAACCTCGCCGACATCCTGGAAAGGGTGCTGGACAAGGGCATCGTCATCGCCGGTGACATCCAGATCAACCTGCTCGACATCGAGCTGCTCACCATCAAGCTCCGCCTGCTCGTCGCCTCCGTCGACAAGGCCAAGGAGATGGGCATCGACTGGTGGGAGCACGATCCCTCGCTCTCCTCACGGGCCCGCCCCACGCGTGGGACCGAGGCCGGTCCCGGCCACGACGCGCTGGCCGACGAGAACGAGCGGCTGCGCGCCGAACTGGCCCACCTGCGGTCGACGGCCGGGATCCCGGGTGCGGGGGCGGCCGGAGACCGGGCCGCCCCGGCGGAACAGGAGGAGGAACGATGAACACCGGACCGAGCGCGACCGTCCGTGTTCCGGGCGAAGGCGCCGGAGAGATGAGTTACGTCTACGCCGTCGGCCGCGCGGGCCCCGCCCTGGACGGGCTCGCCGCCCGGCTGCCGGGCGTGGACGGCCGGCCGCTGCGCCCCGTCGGCGGAGGCGGGCTGTGCGCACTCGTCTCCCCCGTGCCGGCGGACACGTTCAGCGAGCGGGGACTCACCGCGCAGATGGAGGACCTGGACCGGCTCGAAGCCGTGGCCCGGGCCCACCACGCCGTGGTGGACGCCGCGTTCGCGGAGACCTCCGTCCTGCCGATGCGGCTGGCCACGGTCTATCTGGACGACACCCGGGTGGCCGACATGCTGGTCCGGCAACGCAGCGAGTTCCAGGAGCTGTTGGGCCGACTGGAGGGCCATGTCGAGCTGGGCGTGAAGGTCTACGCCGATCCCCGTACGGCCACCGCGACGGCACCGGCCACGGCGACGCCGTCGGGCGGCGGAGCGGGCCGCGCCTATCTGCGGCAGCGTCAGGCGCAGCAGCGCGACAGCCAGGACGTCTACCGGGCGGCGTCCGACCTGGCCGCCCGGGCCGCGCGGCTGGCCGAGGGAGTGGCGGCCTCACGGGCGGTGCACCGCCCGCAGCAGGGGCAGCTCGCCGCCCGGGCCGGGGTGAACGTGGCCAACGAGGCCTACCTCGTGCCCCGGGAACACACGGCGCAGCTCCACCGGGATCTCTCCGCGCTGGCCGAAGGCGCCCCCGGGGTGTCGATCGAGGTGACCGGGCCGTGGGCGCCCTACTCGTTCGCCACGGCCCTGGTGGCGGAGGGCGCGGACGGTGGTGGCCCACGGTGAGCACGGACATCATCGGCGGCGTTCTCGGCGAGACCGGGCCCCGGGGCGGCCCGCCCGTCGCGCTGATCGATCTCCTGGACCGGCTGTTGAACGGCGGGGCCGTGCTCACCGGGGACCTCGTCCTGTCCATCGCCGACGTGGATCTCGTGCACATCAATCTGCGAGCGGTGATCCGGTCGATCACCGGTGAGGAGCCGGGGCCGTGGTGAGCCCGTCCCCGGTGGCGTACGGGGAAACATGCCGGCGAGCGAGGAGGCGGAGGAGGTGGACACGATGACCGAGGACGACCGCGCGCGAGGTGTGGGCGGTGTGCCCTCCGCGGCGGCCGAAGAGGTGGCACGCGCGGCGGCCCGGGCGTTCGGGCTCGGCCCCGCGCAGCCGGACGACAGCGGTCCCTCGACGGCGGCCCAGCGGCTGCACACCGACCCGGACACCGTGGAGCGGGATCTCATCAAGCTGGTGCTCACCATCGTCGAACTGCTCCGTCAGCTCATGGAGCGCACCGCGATCCACCGCGTCGACCGGGGCGACCTGAGCGAGCCCCAGGAGGAGCGGATCGGCATGACGCTGATGATCCTGCACGAACGCATGACGGAACTGTGCGACCGCTACGACCTGACGATGGACGACCTCAATCTCGACCTCGGACCGCTCGGCACACTGCTGCCGCACGACGGCGCGTGAGCGGGCAGAGCCCAGGTTTCATCGCAGCACCCAAGGCAAGGAGGAGCCCATGACTGACGACAAGGACGCGAAGAACTCGACTCCGGACAAGGGCAGGACCACGGCCGCCCGCAAGACGGCATCGGCCCGGAAGTCGGTCGATGCCACGGCCGAGAGGGCCGGCAAGCGGGCCGACGCGACCGCCGACGAGGCGCTGTCCGCGGCAGGGAGCGCCAAGGACGCGGCAGGGGGCGCGAAGGACGCGGCCTCGGACAGCGCCCGGGCGGCCGGTGAGACCACCCGCCGCGTCGGCCGCGCCGCTGCCGCCGGTCTCCAGAGCGGGCAGCACGCCGTGACCGCCAACGTGGCGAAGGCGGCCGGCGCGGCGACCACGGCCTGGACCGTCGTCAAACACCGCAAGGCGGTCGCCGCCGGAGCCGCGGCGGGGATGGCCGGGGTCGCCGGAGCGGCGTTCGCCATCGGCCGTTCGACGGCCAGGCCTCCGACGGGCCCGCTGACCCGGCTGGCGCGCGGGCGGATCTGACCGGGGAGCAGGAGAACGCCCGGCCCGGCGCGGGCCAGGACGTGGGGCGGGGCCGGAGAATCCTCTCCGGCCCCGCCCCACGTCCGGATCGCGGTGAACCCTGTCCCGTACTGACACACCCGTGACCCCGCCCGGCCGGCCCGGTGGCCGTTCACCGGCTCAGCGGCTTACCGGCAGCGGCTCAGCGGCTCACCGGCTCACCGGCTCAGCGGACGGCCACCAGGACGCTGTCGTCGCCGCACTGCCAGACGGTGGCGGCATCGCTGAAACCGGCTTCGCGGAGGAGCGTCATCTGGGCGGCGGTCGTCAGGCCGTGGGGTTCCCTGAAGGTGCGGTGCGCGATGGGCGAGCGGGCCCGGGCCTCGGCGAGCGGGGCGAGTTCCGGGGCGGAGAGGAACGTCTTCCACCAGCCCGCCCAGGCCTCGCTGCCTTGACGGCCCGTCCGGTGGGCGCGGCGGGTCCGGACGTGACGGGCGATGTCGATCAGCTCCGGGTCGTCGGAGGGACTGCGGTTGTCGGCGTCGACGAAGACGCCGCCGGGACGCAGCCGGGCGGCCAGGGTGCGGTAGAGCACGGTGAGTTCGTCGGGGGTGAGCCAGTGGAGCGCGGTGGACGAGACGACGGCGTCCCAGGGCGCCGGTCCGGTCTCGTCGGCCCAGCCGGGTGCGGTGAGATCGCGCGCCAGGAGGCGGATGTCCGTGCCCGTGACAGCCTCCTCCGCGAGGCCCAGGAGAAGCGGGTCCGCGTCGACGCCGACGGTGTCGGCCCGCGGGAAGGCGTGGGCCAGCCGGGTGGTCAGCGAGCCGGTGCCGCAGCCCAGGTCCACCAGGAGCGGCCGGGCGGCCGCCCCGCTCCGGTCGAGGGACCGGCCGACGATGTCGATGACGACCTGGAAGCGTTCCTCCCGGTCCGGGCTGTAGCGCTCCTGCTGCTGGTCCCAGCGTTGCAGCCAGGTGCGTGCGGTCTCACCGAGCATGTTCGCCTCTTTCGGTCGAGGGGCGGGGAGTACCGGGGAGTACGTCGTACGGCGAGATGAACGGGGTGCGGGGTGGAACCCGGCGTGGCCGGGTTCGTCCGCCTGTCGCGGGGTGCTCAGCCCCGGCCGACGAAGGGCATCGTGGTGGGGAGGACGGTGAGGGACTGCACATTGGCGGAGAGGGGCAGGGAGGCCATCAGCAGGAGGGCGTCGGTGAAGTGGGACACCGGCAGCGTCGCCTCCACCGCCTTGCTGCCGTCGGCCTGACGCGCGGGGGGCTGCGGGGCGCCGTCCGGGGGCTCCACGTTCCCCACGTCGAGCTGACCGCAGGCGATGTTGTGGGCGCGGCCGTCCAGGGAGAGCGAGCGGGTCAGGCCGAGGACCGCGTGCTTCGCCGCGGTGTAGGCGGCGGAGTGCGGGCGGGGTGCGTACGCGGACGGCGCACCGTTGTTGATGATCCGTCCGCCGGAGGGGTTCTGCTCGCACATGACGCGGAACGCTTCCCGCGAACAGAGGAACGTGCCGGTGACGATCGTGCCCAGCACCCGGTTCCAGTCGTCGAGGGCCACCTCGGCCACAGGGACGCGGGGCGCGGGGGCTCCGGCGTTGTTGAAGAGCAGATCGACCCTTCCGTACCGGTCGCGGGCGGTACGGAACAGCGCCGTGACCTCGTCGGGGCGGGTGATGTCGGTGGGGACGGCGAGAGCGTGCTCGTCCCCGGCGGGGGAGAGGGCCGCGGTCCCGTCCAGGGCATCGGGGCGCCGGCCGGCCAGCACCACGTTCCAGCCCCGGCCGAGCAGCGCCAGGGCGGCGGCACGGCCCAGCCCGCTTCCCGCGCCGGTGACGACTGCCGTACCACTCACGGCGCCACTCACGCGGCCACCTCGTCCAGCCACAGACGCAGGACCCGCCGGTGGTGCGGTTCGGGGCCGTCGGTGAACGGGGAACGACCGTGCATGACGCGGCTGTTGCGGATGATCAACAGGTCTCCTGAGCCCAGGGTGACCGGGTAGGCGGTCTCCGGGCGGTTGAGGACCTCGTCCAGGACGTCCAGCGCCTCGGCACGTGCGGCGTCGAGCGGGGGGCGCCCGTCGCGTCCGGCGGAGGCCCGCACCGTACGGGACTGGTAGTAGCAGGTGACGGCGGAGTCCGGTCCGGTGGTGAGGATCGGGGTGAGGACGAGCTGACTGCCCGCGCGGCCGGTGCGGTCGAAGTACCAATCCTGGCCGAGGAGTTCCAGCACGTCCGGGCGTTCGGCGGCGAGGACGTCATGGATGTACGGCGCTCCGGCCACACGTGTCGCGCCGCCCCGGGCGGCCGGCCGCAGACAGAGCAGGACGAGGAGGTCGCAGGTGTCGCAGTGGAAGGCGATCTCGTCCGGGTCCCCCTCCCGGTGCCGCAGCACCTGCGTCACGTCGCCCGCACCGTTCTGCGGCACGATCTCGCCGAAGTCCCGGACGAGCCGGGAGAGCCGCTCGGTGACGTCCGCCTCCTGGCGGACGTCCGCGACAGGGCCGGCGGGGAAGAGCTGCCGCACGAGGGCGAACCCGAAGGCGTCGAGCCCCGTGCGGATGCGGGAGCGCAGGTCTTCCCAGACCGGGTCGGGCTCCCTTCCCGGGCCGCCGGCGGCCGACCACAGCCGGGCGCGGTCCCGCTCGGTCGGTGCCAGGCGCCACACCTCGTGCCCGGCCTTGAGCCTGCTGGTGTCCCAAGCTCCGGAGGGATTGGGTGCGTTGACGCGTGAAGCGTTCTCCATCGGGGTCCCTTCCGCTGTCCTGTACGTCGTGCCGGTCCGCCCCGCGCCGGGTGGGGGACCGGTCCGGTGCCGCGGCGCGTGCTGTTCAGTCCTCTTCCCGTACGGCGGCCGCCACGGCCTTCGACCAGAGGGTGAGTGCCTCGTCGACCTGCTCGCCGGTGACGGTCAGGGCGGGGATCATCCGGACGGTGTTCCCCCAGACCCCGCAGGTCAGCAGCAACAGGCCGAGTTCGGCGGCGGCTTGCTGGGCCCTGCCCGCGGTGTCCGGGTCGGGTGACCCGTCGGGCCGGCGGAACTCGCTGCCCAGCATCAGCCCGCGCCCGCGGACGTCGGCGACGGCCGGGGTCCGCGCCGCGACGGCGTGCAGGCCGCGGGCGAGCCGTATGCCCTGCTCGGCCGCGTTGGCGACCAGCTTCTCGTCGCGGATGACGTCGAGGGTCGCGAGGGCGGCAGAGCAGGCGACGGCGTTCCCGCCGTACGTACCGCCGTGGGAGCCGGGGCGGGCGAGGCTCATGAGATCGGCGCGCGCGGCGATCGCCGAGAGGGGAAAACCGCTCGCCAGGCCCTTGGCCGTCACCAGGATGTCGGGGGTCGCGGCCCCCGTCTCGTACTCGTGCGCCCAGAACCGCCCGGTGCGGCCGAACCCGCACTGCACCTCGTCGAGGACGAGGACGATGCCGTACCGGTCGGCGCGTTCGCGCAGTCCGGCGAGGAAGCCGTCGGGGGCGGGAACGTAACCGCCTTCGCCCAGTACGGGCTCCACGACGAACGCGGCCGTCTCCTCCGGGGCGCTGGTGGTGGCCAGGACCCGGTCGAGGCCCCGCAGGGCGTACTCCACCGCGGCGGATTCGTCCAGGCCGAGGTCGAAGGCGTGCGGGAAGGGCGCGACCGCGACGCCCGGCATCAACGGGCCGGTGCGCGCCCGGAAACGGGAGCCGGCCGTGGTCAGGGAAGCGGCCCCCATGGTCCGGCCGTGGAAACCCCCGTCGAAGACGACTGCGTTGGGGCGCCCGGTGGCCTGCCGGGCGAGCCGCAGCGCCGCCTCCACGGCCTCGCTCCCGGAGTTGGCGTAGAAGAGGGTGTCCAGGCCCTCGGGCAGGACCTCGCCCAGGCGTTCGGTCAGGGTGAGCAGCGGTTCGTGCAGGACGGTCGTGTACTGGCCGTGGATCAGCCGGCCGGCCTGTTCGCGGACCGCCTCGACGACCCGCGGATGGCAGTGGCCGGTGCTGGTCACGCCGACGCCCGCGGTGAAGTCGAGGTGGCGTCGCCCCTCCGCGTCGTAGAGGTACAGCCCTTCCCCTCGGACGGCGGTGACGGGAGTGGCCTGCTTCAGTACGGGTGACAGCCGGGGCATGGTTCACCTCACGGTTCGGGGGCCTGCGGCGGGAGCCTGCGGCCCGTGACGGGAGTACGTGCTCAGTGGCCGGCGGGGTCGGGCCGGGGCAGGAAGCCGGACTCGGTGGCCCAGGCCAGCGCCATGGCCCACCACCGGGGCGTCGGGGCGGTGAACCGGACCCCCAGCCGGTCGAGTACGGCAAGGGTGTGCGAGGAGTCGGTCCGGACGTTGCGGTCCTCCAGCAGACTCCAGGCCGCGGCCAGCCGGATCTCCTCGGGGTGGTCGCCTTCCGCCCGCTCCAGCGCGGCTGCGAAGTCCTTCGCGTCGCGCAGCTCGATCCGGTGGCCGGACCGCCTCATCCAGCCCACCAGTTCGTCGTGGCCGACCTGGTGCGGGGTCTCGACATGGTGGGCCCCCGGGGCCGCGTCCGCGTACAGGGCCAGAGCCGCGATCCCGGCGGCCACCGTGTCCACGTGACTGAAGGCGAACGTCGCCCCCTCCAGGCGCGGGGCGGCTCCGGCCAGCAGATAGCCGCGCAGGGTCTGGTAGACGCGGTTGGTGGCGATGCCCCCGTGGAACGCGCCGGTGCGGCTGTGGGCGGCGACGTGGCCGCTCCGGTGGATATGGCAACGGCGGCCGGAGGCGGCCCAGGCGCGGACCGCCTCCTCGGCGAGGAACTTGGACCGCTCGTACGGGGTGCGGAAGTGCTGGCCGATGCGCAGATCGGCCTCGCTGAACCGGCGGTTGGGGGCCGCCGGGTCGATCCCGCCGGCCACGGCGAGCGTCGAGATGTGGTGGAACCGGACCCCGCCCATGGCCTCGGCGTCGATCCAGGCCAGCAGCCGCCGCACCCCGTCGTGGTTGACGCGTTCCAGTTCCTCGGGCGGGGCGACCAGGCGGACGTCGGCGGCGGCGTGGACCACGACCTGCGCGTCCCGGGCGCGGGCGCGCCCGGCCGCGGAGAGGCCCAGCCCTTCGCGGCCGATGTCCCCGGCCACCACCCGCAGACCGGGCGAGACGCGGCGCAGCCGGCCGGCGGCGTCCTGGTCGCGCTCTCCGCGTACCAGACAGGTGACCTGCGCGCCGCGCTCCAGCAGGGCGTCGAGGAGGTGCCCGCCCACATAGCCCGTCGCCCCGGTGAGCAGTACGCGGGCCGGTTCGCGTACCACGCGGACCGCGGGGGACGAGGGCGTGGAGGTGGGCGCCCCCGGGTGGAGGGGCTGACCGGAGGTGGAGCGGGCGAGCCGGACCGGGCGGGGCGCCGTGGCGGCGGCCGCGGCCGCGACCACCTGGGCGAACCGGGCCATGACCCCGTCGGCCTCGGTGTCGGGGACATCCGGCCGGGCGTGTACGAGGTCGGTCACCAGCCTGCCCTCGACGATGCGGGCCGTCAGCCGCAGCCGGTACACCGGATCGCCGCTGGGACACCGTGCGGTGCCCACCTGCTCCGCGGCGGGGTACCAGCCCAGAGCCGGCTCGGCCGGCAGCCGGAACGTGCCCAGGAAGTTGAAGGCGGCCTCGGGACGCGGTCCGCCGATGTCCATCGGGAGCAGGCGCGCACGGCGCAGCCGGCGCTCCGCCCCGGAGACACGCGCCGCGATCCCGGTGTCGGGCTCCGTGCTTCCGGTGTCGGGCTCCGCGATCCCGGTGTCGGGCTCCGTGCTTCCGGTGTCGGGCTCCGCGGTTCCGGTGTCGGGTCCAGCGGTTCCGGCGTTGCGCTCCGCGGTTCCGGTGTCGGGTCCAGCGGTTCCGGCGTGGCGCTCCGCGGTTCCGGTGTCGGGTCCAGCGGTTCCGGCGTCGGGCTCCGCGGTTCCGGTGCCGGGCTCCGCGCCGGCCGCCGTGGCCGGGGGGCCGGCGCTCACCCGGGTGATCGCGGTGAACCAGCCGACGGTGTCGAGGTGTTCGCCGCCGGTGTCCCGGCCGTGCGTCTCCACCTCGACGAGCGTCCGTGCGGCGGGGAGCCGGCCGGGGCCCCCGGCTCCGCCCCGGTCCACGTCGCGGGTGACCGCGTCCGCGAACGCGGTGAACAGCAGCGCCTCCAGCCGCCGGGAACCTCCGTACCGTTCGACGAGACGGGCGGTGGCCTCCTCGTCGAGGCCCCAGCTCACCGTCCCCGGCGGGGGAGGGGAGTCGGAGCCGGAGCGGCCCCCGGGCGGCCGGGTGTCCGGGCCACCGCCGGGGAAGGGGTTCACCGGCCGCGCCTGCCCGGGCCTGCTCGCGGCCCACCGGTAGAAGTCGGCCGCGGGCGGCAGACCGGGCGGCCGGCCCGACAGCGCGGCGCGGTAGGCGTGCGCCAGGTCGTCGAGGATGACGCGCCACGACAACCCGTCGACGACGAGGTGATGGGCGATCAGCGCCAGCCGGTCGTCGGTGCCCGGACCGCCTGAGAAGAGATGGAAGCGGATGAGACGGCCGGCCTCGGGGTCGAGGCTCCGCTGCAGTTCGGTCCCCAGGGCCGCGATCTCCTCCGCGACGTTCCCGGGGCGCCGGACGCGGGAGAAGCTGACGAGATCCAGCTCGTCCAACGGCCGGGCGGCCCCCGGCCCGTGCGGGCCGACGGGGCGGCGCAGCGCAGGGTGACGCTCCACCACGGCCGCCGCCGCGGTGACGAGGGCGGCCGGGTCGACGTTCCTCGCGCAGCGGAGCAGCACCGACTGGTTCCAGTGGCGGGGGTTGTCGACGCCCTGGCCGAAGAACCACCGCTGGGCGGGGGCGAGCGCGCCGGGCCCACCGGGCAGGTCCGTGCCGGGCTCTTCGGCAGCGGCCCGCGGCGCCGTCGCGCGTACGGCGGCCGCCAGACGCCGGGAAGTGGGGTGGCGGTAGAAGTCCGCGTAGGCGGCGTGGTGCCCCTGGCGGCGGAGCTGGGAGACCGTGCGCATGGCGAGTATGGAGTCGCCGCCCAGCTTCAGGACGTCGGCGTCCGGATCCACCGCGGGCAGGCCCAGGGCCTCGGCCCAGAGCTCCGCTATCTCCTGTGCCAGGGGGGCCACTTCGGGCCCGGGAGACGGCGGGTTCCCGGCCCGTGCGGCCAGCACGGCGTCGAGGGCGGCCGCCAGCCGTACGGTGTCCAGCTTCCCGTTGGGGCCGAGGGGGAACTCCCTGAGCACGATGAGCGGCCGGGGCACGGAGTACGCGGGCAGGCGGCCGCCGAGGTGCGCACGCACGGCGTCGAGCAGCCGGTGCTCCTCCACCGCGCCGTCGGCGGGCAGGACGGCGGCCAGCAGCCGGTTGCCGGTGGCGGTGGCCCGCACGACGACGGCGCAGCGCTCGACGCCGGGGACCTGCCGGACGAGGTGCTCGACCTCGGCGGGGTCGACCAGATAGCCCCGGATCTTGGTCTGCCGGTCCAGCCGGCCGAGGAAGACGAGCTGCCCGTCGGGACGCCGTCGGCAGAGGTCGCCGGTGCGGTACGTACGGACCCCTCCGTGCGGGACGAAGCGCCGTGCGGTCTGCTCGGGGCGGCCGAAATATCCGGCGCTGACGCCGCGTCCCCCGATGTGGAGGTGGCCGGACTCGCCGTCGGCGACGGGGGACCCGGCGCTGTCGAGCAGGTCGAGGGTCGCCTCGCCCAGCGGCGTGCCGATCGGGACCGTCTCCTCGTCCTCCGGCAGTTCCCCGGCCGATGTGGCGAGGAAACAGGCCGCCCCGACCGTCGTCTCGGTCGGTCCGTAGTGGTTGAGGAGCCGGTGGACCCCCTCGTCGTGCAGCAGCGAGGCCCCCAGGGACCGGGGGAGGGCCTCACCGCCGAGGATCAGCGTCCCCGGGCGGTAGGGAGCCGTCCCGCGCGGCGGGTCCGGGCGGTCCCTCCAGAGCTCCGCCATGTGGGAGGGGGTCGTCTTCACGACCGAACACCCCGCTTCGCGCAGCGCCGCCCAGCAGGCGGGGGCGTCCCTGGCGTGCTCGTCGCCGACCACATGGGTGCGCCCGGCGGTGGCGAGGGCCAGCAGCCAGCTGGTGTGCCCCAGGTCGGCGGCGAGCGTGGTGAGGTGGGCGACGCACGGCGCGTCCGCCTCGGTGAGCTCCAGCCTGTCGCGCAGCGCCAGCGCGTAGTGCACCGCGTTGCCGTGGGTGACGACGACGGCCTTGGGCTCGCCGCCCGAGCCCGAGGTGAAGGAGAGATAGGCGGGATCGTCGCTTCCGACGCGAGGAACGGGACGGTCCGGCGCAGGCGGTTCGAACGGTGCGGCGAGGAGGACGTCGGGGTCGGCGCGTTCGACGTACCGGACCCCGGCGGCCGACACGGCCCGGACCTCCTCGTCCGACAGCGCGGTGGTGGTGAGCACGCCGGCGGCGCGCACGGCCGCCAGCCTGCGCAGCCGGTCCTCCGCGCTCCAGGCCGTGTCGAGCGTCACCACGGCCGCACCCGCGCGGAGCACTCCGTGCAGCAGCACGAACAGCCGGCTGTCCCGGCGGCCCAGGACCGCCACCCGGTCGCCCGGTCCGATGCCCGCCCGCCGGAGTCCGGCGGCGACCCGGTCGGCCCCGGCCCCCAGCTCCGCGTACGTGATCACCCGGGTGTGGTCCGTGAAGGCCGGCCGGTGCGGGTGGAGCCGCTCGGCCCGGTGCAGGAGCCCGCACAGGGTGGAGGCGTCCGTGGCCGGTACCGTCGTGCGGCCCGGTGGCGCGTCGGCGGGTATCGGCGTCAAGGACCGGGGGCTGGTGGCGGACGTCGTCATACCGGTTTCCCTTCGCGGGGGGTCCCCAGGCAGGCGGGAAGGCTCTCGGCCGCCAGGTAGGCCGTCACGGCGGCCCCACCGCCCAGCCGCCCCGCGACCTCCCACCCGACCATGCGGTGCAGCCCGTCGAGGTGGATGAGTCCCTCCCGGGCCCGTACGTCGGAGTAGTCCGGGTGGTCCACCGGGCGGGCGCTGAGGTAGACCGCCGTGAACGGGACACGGGAGAACCGGTCGAGCTTCGCCGCGCAGACCGGATTGGCCTCGGCGTATCCGGCCGCATCGGCACGGATCAGATCCGCGGTGCGACCGACCGTCAAACCCTCTCTCGGCACCAGTTCACGCGCACCGCCTTCACCGGTGTGCCAGGGGAGGACCACGCGGAGAATATCGGCCCGGCCGAGTTCGATCCGATACCAGGACCCGAACAGGGAATGCGCGCGGCGCAGATTCTCCTCGCCGTCCTCGTTGGTGTTCGCCCGGTGCGGGCGGGCTGCCGGATGGTCCCGCCCATAAACATGCAGAACTTCGGAGAATGCGACGGCTTCCACAGCGCTCATGGAAGATCTTCCCACAGTCGTCATCGGCCCCCCGCTCCCGGAAACTCCGTGAAGTGCCGCGCATCGAAAAGTTCCGGCCATTGGCCGCGGTCGAGGTCCAGTTCCCTGGCCCGGGCGAGCATGTACTGCCAATACGGCTTCACCGGCCGCCACCGCGCACCGGTACGGCAGTAGGAGGCGTCGACGAAGTACCGGTTGCGTCCGGCCACGGGGGACAGCGCGGGGCGGCGGGCATGGAAGACCGCCGAGTTGATCAGAACCGTCGAACCGGGCGGCAGCCGGTCGATCACCACCTCCCCGGGCAGTGCGGTCGTGCCGAGTGCGGCGCGGAAGTCCTTGGGCACGTCCTCGCGGTGCGATCCGGGCAGCACGGCGAGGCTGCCCACCGCCTCGTCCAGCCCGCCCAGGTAGTGCAGTGCGTGCACCATCGGCAACGACCTGTCCCCGAGGTCGTTGGGTTCATGGTCGTGATGCCAGGGTTTGCCGGAGTCCCCGGCCCCCTGCCGCTGGCTGTGCAGGTGATGGTGGGCGAACGCGCCGCCCATGACATCGGCCAGGACGGCCATCAGGGGCGGATGCGCCAGCAGTTCGCCGTGGGCGGGAAGCTCCAGCTCCAGCACCGGGGGGCGGGCTCCCGCCTCCGGACCGGTACTGCAGGCGATGGAACGGTCGCGCAGCCCCTCGTCCATCCACCGGTCCACCTCGGGCACCAGACGCGCCAGGAGCGGAGGGGGCAGAAGCGCGGGGAGGACCAGATAGCCGCGTTCCTCGAAGTTCTTCCGCTCTTCGGTGGGGTCGACGCGGGACCTGGCCCGGGAGTCCGTATTTCCGCCGAATTCCTTTTCGGCGGGGCTGAAGGAAGATCGCAAGATGTACAGTCCTCCGCTCCAGAGGTTGAGTACATTTCTCTTCGCGTGCCTGGCATGTCTGGCGTGCTCGGTGCGCTTCGCGTTCTTCGCCGAGGATTGCTCGACTTTCGCTGAGAACCGCTCGATTCGGCGTCGGAGTTCGGGCCGGACGGCCCAGAGCGTGGAACGGGATGCGACGCTATCCCGAGGTGACCCGGACCACAAGCAATGATTTTCGGTCACCGAATTCGATCATCGCGGGTGCTGGTCATCTGCTGCCCATCTGTTGCGCGGTTCGAGCGGATATCAAGGAATTCCGGCCGCCGGCTCCTACTTCCGACCCCACCCCTCGGCTCCCGGTCCGGGCTCCCGGCTCCGGCCCCCGGATCCCGGCCCGGGCTCGGCCTCGGTGGCTGCTTCGCCGCCCGGGCGCCTCCCCTGCCCCGGCCCCTGCCCGGTGTGCTCCCGCCGAGGGGTGTCTGGCTTGAACTATTCGAACGTTCGAGCGAATATTGAAGAGTGTGGGCATGGTTCGGCAGGTAGGCGGGGATTGGGCCGGGTCGGCGGCGGTGCAGACGGGTCTGGATCTGGCCACCGACTTGGTGGTGAGCGACCCGGGGCCGCGCGCGGCCCGCGTGCTCGCCGTGCCGCTGAAGTCGGTGCCGGTGTCCCGCCGTGTCGGTTCCGTGCGTTCGGGGTGCGCTCTCGCGGGAGGGTGACTTCTCGCCACGCCAAGATCGGTTGGCTGAAACCGTTCTATCGAACTATTGTGCGAATGGATCGGATGCAACGTTCTGACAGCGGGACGCCAGACGAGCAGGGGGTGCCAGAGCAGATTCGGAGGTGCGCGATGGCTGTTTTCACGCATCTCCACGTGGCTTCCGGGTTCTCCGCCCGCTACGGTGCCTCGCATCCGCAGGACCTGGTGCGCGGGGCGGCGGAGCTCGGCATGGGTGCGCTCGCGCTGACTGACCGGGACAGTGTCACCGGCGCCGTGCGGCACGCGAAGGCGTGCATGGGCACCGGGGTGCGCCCGATCTTCGGGGTGGACCTCGCCGTCCCCGCGTTCGACACGGCCAGGACTCCTCGCCGCTCGCGCACACCGGTCCGCGGTGGCGGGCACGTGGCGGAGCCGCGCCTGAGGATCACGCTGCTGGCAGGTTCCGTGAGCGGGTGGGCGCGTATCTGCCGTCTCGTCTCCGCGGCCCACGCGCATCCGGTCGACGGCTTTCCGGTCGCCTCGTGGGAGGCGCTGCGGGAGGGCTTGGGCGAGGACGTGGTGACGATCCTCGGGCCGGCCTCCGAGCCTGTACGTGCGCTGGCCGCCGGGCGCCCGGACGTCGCGGAAAGGCTGCTCGTCCCATGGCGGGAGATCGCGGGCCGGGGACTTCTCCGGCTGGAGGCGGTCGCCTACGGCCTGTCCGGACTGGGCGCGGGATCGGTGCGGCTGGCCGCGCACACCCTTGCTCTGGGCGACCGGCTCGGCATCCCGACGGTGCTCACCAACGCGGTGCGGTACGAGCGGCGCGAGCAGCACCGCCTGGCCGACGTGCTGGACGCCGCCCGGCTGCTGCGTCCGATCCCGCAGCGTGGACCGCTCGACCCGGGCGAGCGGTATCTGAAGTCCGGGGCCGAGATGGCCGAGGTGGCGGAGCGGGTGGCCGCGGCCACGAGCGCCCCGGCCGGTCGGGGGCGGCGTCTGATCGAGGAGACGGCGGCTACCGCCGAGCGGTGCACGGTGGACCCGGTGCGCGACCTCGGCCTGGGACGGGCACACTTCCCCGAGCCGCACGTGGTGGGAGCCGGCACCCGGCCGGGGGACGGGATGCGGTTGCTGCGGCAGCGCAGCGAGGCCGGGATGACCGCCCGCGGCCTGGACCGGGACGTACGGGCGATGGATCGGCTCGGCTACGAGCTCGGGGTGATCGAACGCCGCGGATACGAGGCGTACTTCCTCGCGGTGGCCCAGGTCGTCGCGGACGTGCGGTCCATGGGGATCCGGGTCGCCGCCCGCGGCTCCGGTGCCGGGTCCATGGTCAACCACAGCCTTTTCATCGCCACGGCCAACCCGCTCTCGCACCGGCTCCTGTTCGAGCGCTTTCTCAGCGAGCGCCGCACCGCCCTGCCGGACATCGACCTCGATGTCGAGTCCGACCGGCGCCTGGAGGTGTACGACCGGATCTTCGAACGGTTCGGCTCCGAGCGCGTGGCGGTCACCGGGATGCCGGAGACCTACCGCGCCCGTCACGCCCTGCGCGATACGGGGCTCGCGCTCGGCATCCGCCCGCAGACCGTCGACAGGATCGCCAAGAGCTTTCCGCACATCCGCGCGTGCGACATCGGCTCCGCCCTGTCCGAGCTGCCCGAACTGCGGCAGCTCGCGGCCGAGGCCGGCCAGTACGGTCCGCTGTGGGAGCTAGCCGAGGGCCTGGACGCCCTGCCGCGCGGCTTCGCCATGCACCCGTGCGGCGTGATCCTCTCCGACGCGAGCCTGCTCGGCCGCCTCCCGGTGCAGCCCGCTCCGGGAGGCGCGTATCCGACGGTGCAGGCCGACAAGCACGATGTCGAAGACCTCGGCCTGCTGAAGCTCGACGTCCTCGGCGTGCGCATGCAGTCGGCGATGGCTCACTCGGTCGCCGAGATCCGTCGCACCACAGGCCGGCACATCGACCTCGACAGTCCCGACCACGTCGACCTCGCCGACGAGTCCACCTTCGAACTGATCCGCAGTACCAAGGTGCTGGGCTGCTTCCAGCTCGAAAGCCCAGGACAGCAGGATCTCATCGCGAGACTCCAGCCACGGCACATGCAGGACGTGATCGCCGACATCAGCCTCTTCAGGCCCGGCCCGGTCGCCGGGGGCATGCCCGCGAAGTTCATCGCCGCCCGGCACGGGGTCGAGGAGCCGCGTTATCCCCACCCCGATCTTGTGCCGATCATGGACGACACGTACGGGGTAGTGATCTGGCACGAGCAGATCATGATGATCCTGGCCACGATGACCGGCTGCGACCGTGCCGCCGCGGACGTCGCACGCCGCGCCCTCGCCGACGCCGGGCGGCTGCCGAAGGTGGAGGCGTGGTTTCGCCGCTGCGCCGGCGAGCTCGGCTACACCCCGGACGTGATCGGCGAAGTCTGGGGCATCGTGAAGGAGTTCGGGGCGTACGGATTCTGCCGCGCGCACGCCGTGGCCTTCGCGGTCCCGGCCGTCCAGTCGGCGTGGCTCAAAGCGCACTACCCCGCCGCCTTCTTCGCCGGGCTGCTCCAGCACGATCCCGGCATGTGGGCGCCCCGCGTCCTGGTCCAGGACGCGAAGCAGTTCGGAGTGGCGATCCTGCCGGTCGACGTCAACACCTCCCGCAACGCACACAGCGTCGAGCCGACCGCGAACGGCTGGGGCGTTCGGCTCGCGTTGTCCACGGTGCGCGGGATCACCGAGGCGGAGAGCGCCCGCATCGAAGCCGGGCAGCCCTACGCCGGGCTGCAGGATCTGTGGCTGCGGGCCCGCCCGTCCCTGCCTCTCGCCCAGCGCCTCATCAAGATCGGAGCTCTCGCTCCACTGCAAGGCGGGCTGACCCGGCGGGATCTGCTGTTGCAGGCCACCGAGCTGCACCGCTCCGCACGCAACCGGACCGCGATCGACGGCCAACTGCCGCTCGGCGACGAGACGCACGCGGGCGAGCCGGCCGGGCTGCCCGAGATGACCGGCCGCGACGTGATGAGCGCCGAGATCGACGTGCTCTCCATCGACGTCAGCCGTCATCTGCTCGAACACCACCACCGCCTGCTCGCCGAGCTCGGCGCGACCGACGCCCACCACGTGCAGGCGATGCACCGCGGACAGCAGGTGCTGGTCGCCGGCGTGCGGGCATCGACCCAGACGCCGCCGATCCCGTCCGGCAAGAGGGTCATCTTCGTGACCCTGGAGGACGGCTCCGGCCTCGTGGACCTCGCGTTCTTCGAGGACTCCCACGCCACCTGCGCGCACACGGTGTTCCACTCCGGCCTGCTCCTGGTCCGCGGAGTCGTCGAGGAACGCGGCCCCCGGCGCACCGTGGTCGGGCAGGCGGCCTGGGACCTTGAGGAAGTCGCCACCACCCGCCGCGACCTGGGCCCCGAAGCCGCTCTCGGCCTGCTCGGCCGCACCACACCCGCCCCCACACCCGCCCGCGATGACAGCACGCCGGGTGCGGGCCGGACACTCGAAGACGGAACGGCCGGGGCGAAGCTCAACGCCTGGAGCGATCTGCGGCCCGCCGGTTCCCCCTCCGCCGACCTGCGGCGCCTGGGACATCGCTCTCCCGGATCGGCGGGGTGAGCGCCATGACCACCCGAGCCCGAAGCATCCTGCGCGTTCAGCTCCACGACCTCGGCCCGGCCGGCCAGGAGACGTACGAGCGGGCCCTCGCGCTGCTGCGTGATCTCACCCCGCTGGTGCAGGCCCTCCCGCCGGACGCCGCCGACCTCGACGTCACCGGTGCCCTGCGGTTCTTCGACCGGGACACGGGCGGCCTGGCGACCATGGCCGCACTCCGCCTGGCCGCACACCTCGGGCTACGCGCGACGATCGGCGCCGGCCCGAACCGGATGCTGGCCGCGATGGCGGCCGACACGACCGCTCCCGGCCAGGTCACCGTCGTCGCCCCAACCTCCGGGGCAGTCGCCGCGTTTCTCCGTCCCAAGCCTGTCGGCGCCCTCCACGGGGTCGGCCCGGCCACCGTCCGTACGCTCGGGGAGTACGGCCTCCACCGCATCGGCGACCTTCTCGACGTTCCGCTGCTGACGCTGCAGCGCATCCTCGGCAAGGCCACCGCCGTGACGCTGTCGCAACGGGCCCGCGGCCTGGACCCGCGCCCGGTCACCTCCGAGACGGCGCCCAAGTCCACCGGTTTCTCCCACGAGTTCAGCCATGACGAGCTCGACCCCGCCGCACACCGCCGGGCCCTGCTCGACCTCTGTGAACGTCTCGGGCTGCGGCTGCGGACCACCGGCCAGGTCGCCGCGCGGCTCGCGCTGAGCATCTCGTACGCCGACGGCGCCACGACACAGCGCTCGCGCACGCTGGAGGAGTACACCGCTCACACGCCGGCACTCGGCGCCGCCGCGTACGACCTGTACTCCCGCTTCGGGCTGCAGCGCGCCCGTGTCCGCACGATCACCGTTCGCGCGGACGTCACCGATGCCCAGCACGCCGTCCAGCAGTTGCTCCTGGACCCGGCGGACGGCAAACGGCGCCGCATCGAGCAAGCCGCCGACCGGGCGCGGGCCCGCTTCGGCGATCAGGCGATCCGCCCGGGCACCCTCGCCCAGCCGCGGCGGTGACCGCCGCGGCCCTCCACCTGATGTGGTGGGCCGAAGAGGAACCGGCCGCCCACCTGGACGACGGCCGGGTGGAGACGATCACCGGGCCCCGGCCGTTCCCCGGCGCCACGTCGACCGGCGTCAAAGCATCCGGCGCTGCTGGAGCATCTCCCGGACGCACGGAACACGCTTTTTCGCTCATGATCACCAGATGTGGTGAACTCCCCGGCTCCCAGGAGTGATACGCCCATACCGCCCACCATGATGAGGTCGTCCCGCCCACCTCCCCCAGGAGTACGACGATGTCAGAGACGTCCGAACCCAATGTCGGCGCCTTCACCCTCGGCGGCCCGCTCACCGCTGAGCCGGCCCGGACCGTCGAGGTGCCGGAGCACGAGGAGTGGCCCCTGCCGAACGGCTTCGCGTGGGTCTTCCCCGGCGAGGGCAACGACGGCAACCTCGTCCGGCCCGTGATCATGGCCGACGGCTTCAGCCTCGGCCGGAGCAAGCTCGACGTGCTCTACCACGGGCTGGAGAGCGGCGGCTTCCCGTTCATCAGCGAGCTGCGCCGGCGCGGCAGGGACGTGATCCTCCTCGGCTTCGATGAGCGCAGCGCCTCGATCCTGGACAACGCCGAGGCGGCGGTGGCCGCCATCCTGCGGGCGACCGCCGAACAGGTGGGCGACACCCCTCTGGTCGTCGGCGGCTTCAGCATGGGAGGCATCGTCACCCGCTATGCACTCGCCAAGCTCGAAACACAGCGGATGGACCACAGGACCGCGCTGTACTTCTCCTACGACAGCCCGCACCGCGGCGCTTCCATCCCCGTCGGCGTGCAGGCGTTCTCCCACTTCATCCCCTTCCCGAACGACTTCGCCAAGCAGATGAACAGCCCGGCCGCGCGGCAGATGCTGTGGCAGCACTACGACAAGGACACCGAGAAGATCACGGTCGCCCCGGAGCGCACGGAGTTCCTCGACGCCCTGGACCGGGTCGGCTCCTGGCCGCAGATCCCGATGAAGATCGCCGTGACCAACGGCCGCGCCGACGGCATCGGTCTGCCGGACGTGAAGCCCGGCGAGGTCGCTCTGCGGATCGACCGGATCTACCCCGGCACCACCTTCTACACCCAGGCCCAGGGCGACGACGTGACGGCCGCGTACCTGAACCGCAGGTTCCCCAAGGCCGAGCAGACCGTCACGACCGACGGCTTCCCGGAACTGGACGGCGCGCCGGGCGGAACCCTGCACACGTACAAGATTCTCTCCGGGGCGATGGAGAAGCTCGGCGGCAAGATCGACCTGCGCCACGAGGACGTCTGCTTCGTCCCCACGGTCAGCGCGGTCGCGATCCGCGACATCGAGAAGCAGGACGACCTGTACGCGAACGTCGGTGACCTGGACCCGCAGGAGAGCGAACTCGACGACTTCCTCTGCTCGTCCACGACCACCGCGCACACGGGCATCACCGAGGAGCTGTGCACCTGGATCATGGACCGGCTCCCCAGCTGATCCACGTCCCGCGTCCGGCGGAGCTGCCGTCCGACCGCACCCGGGCGGCAGCCTTCGACCGCGCCCACGGGTCGGCCCGGGGGCACGGTCGCCGCAGCCCGTGCCCGTACCGTGCGGCCATCATGGGATCCATGACTTCTCCGCCGCAACGCTGGGCGCGGGCCGAGCGCCTCGACGCCGCCAGGACGCTCGACGCCCTTCGGGAGCGGACCGGTGTCCGTCTGACTCTCGACGGCCCCTGCCCGGGCGGTCAGGTCGGCACCGCCTATGTGCGCTGGCCCGACCATCGTCGTTCCGTGCTCAAGTGGCGACCGCACAGCCGCGTGGCGGACCTGGAGGCAGGGCCGCTCACCGTCAGCCGGGTGCTGCGACACGCAGGCTGTCCGGCCCCGGCCACCGAACTGGCGGCCCAGGTCGGCCACGCGGTCGTCATGGTCCAGGAGCTCCTGCCCGGTACGAAGATCGACCACCTCGACCACGATGTCCTCGTCCAGGCCCTCGAACTCAACCGGTTGCAGGCGGGCCGGCTCACCGACCACCCCGGCGTCCCCGCCACGGAGCTGTTCCTTCGTCAGGACGGGCCGGGCTACTGCCTGCACGAACCCCTGCGTCGGCACGGACGCCGCAGCGCCGCGCTGGAGCACCGGGTCGCCGCGATCGGCGCGGACCACCCCGACCGGCTGGCGGGCGACGACGCCGTGCACATGGACTTCCACCCCGGGAACCTCCTGGCGACCGGCGGCTCGATCACCGGCGTCGTCGACTGGGACGGAGCCGCTCGCGGAGATCACCGCTTCGACCTGGTCACCCTGCGTTTCGGCATCCACGGCGGGGGAGCCGACCCAGGGGTGGCACGACACCTCGACGCCGTCCTCGACGCGGTCCCCGAGGACGTTCTGCGGCCGGCATGGGCCCACATGAGCCTCCGCATGGTCGACTGGGCCATCAGGCATTTCGCCCCGTCCGACGTGGAGCACTGGCTCGACCTCGCCGAACAGCGCGTGAGCTGACGGGCGCTGAGGACGTGCCCGGGGCGGGTCTTCCTCAGCCGCCCAGGTGTTCGGCCCGATGCGCGGCCCAACGTTCCATCATCGACCCGAGTTCCTTCTCCAGGAACCGGAAGAACTCCAGGGTGTCGTTGATCCGGCTTCCCTGCGGGGTGTCGAGGCCGAACCGGTCCACGCCCTCCTGCATCGTGGCCTGCCAGTTCTTCAGGATGGTGTCCCGATTCAGCAACGCCACGTACCACTGGTCGCCCTGCACGCGATAGCGCTCACGCCGGGACCCGGGCTCCCGCTCGCGGCTGACCATGTTGACCTGGGCGAGATAGCGGACGGCTCCCGACACGGCCGCCGGGCTGATCCTCAGCTGCTCGCTCAGCTCCGCGGAGGTGAGCACTCCCCGCTCCGACGAGAGCAGGGCGGCGAAGACCCTGGCCGGCATGCGCGCCATGCCCGCCTGGACCAGCTGGGCGGCGAAGTGCTCCACGAACCGGGAGACCGCCGTCTCGTCGTCGCCGTCCACGCGGCTCTCTTTCCGCCGCTCATCCATGCTCCGACCCCGGTCCCTGTGGTTCCTGACGCCCGTGTGCGCCCGCGTGCCCGGCCACTCTATCCAGCGATTCATACGGTTTCTTAACTTCACACTCTTCTGAAAGAAGCGTACTTTCGGAATATGAAGAAGGCAATCACCGTCGCCGGACTGCACAAGTCGTTCGGTCGGACGCACGCCCTCACGGGCCTCGACCTCGCCGTCGAAGCGGGTGAGGTCCACGGCTTCCTCGGCCCCAACGGGGCCGGCAAGTCCACGACGATCCGCATCCTGCTGGGGCTGCTGCGCGCCGACTCCGGCGGGGCTCAACTCCTCGGCAAGGACCCGTGGAAAGACGCGGTCGAGCTGCACCGGCGGCTCGCCTACGTCCCCGGGGACGTGGAGCTGTGGCCGGGCCTCACCGGAGGAGAGGCCATCGACCTGCTGGCGAAGCTGCGCGGCGGCCTCGACCGGCGAAGGCGCGACGAACTCATCGAACGGTTCGACCTCGATCCGGTCAAGAAGGGCCGCGCCTACTCCAAGGGCAACCGGCAGAAGGTCGCCATCGTCGCCGCGCTCGCCTCCGACGCCGAACTGCTCCTCCTCGACGAGCCCACGGCGGGCCTCGACCCCCTGATGGAGGCCGTCTTCCAGGACGTCATCCTTCAGGCCAAGGCGGCGGGGAAGACCGTGCTGCTCTCCAGCCACATCCTGGCCCAGGTGGAGAAGCTCTGCGACCGCGTCAGCATCGTCCGCCGGGGCCGCACCGTGCAGTCGGGCACGCTCGGCGAGATGCGCCACCTCACGCGTACGACCGTCGAGGCCGAGACCGAGCGCCCGGCCACCGGACTCGACGCCCTGCCCGGTGTGCACGGACTGAAAGTGCTGGACCGGAGAGTGAACTTCGCCGTGGACGGAGCACACCTCGACGCCGCGCTCCGCAGGCTCGGAGAGTTCGGCATCCGGAGCCTGACCAGCCACCCGCCGACGCTCGAAGAGCTGATGCTGCGCCACTACGGCGACGAGCTCGCGTCCAACGGCCGTACGGGCAACGGCGACCCCGCGCCCTCCGAGGCGCCGACGCACTCCGACGGGACCCCCTCCACCTCCACCGGCGGGAAGGGCGGCGTTCCCCGATGACCAGCACCGTCGCGCCGCTCGACGCCTCCGGAAGGCCCGCGCCCGCCAAGACCGCCTCCGTCGCCTTCACCGGTACCTGGACCCTGGTCCGGTTCGGACTGCGCCGTGACCGCGTCCGCGTGTCCGTATGGCTGCTCGCCCTCACCCTGGGCACGCTGACCACGGCGGCCCAGTACAAGACGCTGTACTCCACTCCCGAAGAACGCGCCACCGCCGTCGGCTCCATGGACAGCCCGGCCGCGCTCGCCATGACCGGCCCTCGTCACTATCTCTCCGACTACACCGCCGGAGCGATGCTCGGTCACCAGATGCTCGGCTTCATGGCCGTTCTGGTGGGGCTGATGAGCATCCTGATCGTCACCCGCCACACCCGCGACGAGGAGGAGACCGGCCGCGCCGAACTGGTCCGCTCCACCGTCGTCGGGCACCACGCCCACCTCGCCTCCGCACTGGCGCTCGCCGTCGTGGCCAACCTCGCGCTCGCCCTGCTGCTGGCTCTGGGCCTCACCGCGTCGGGCATCGACGGAATCGGCGCAGGCGGGGCGCTGCTGTACGGCCTCACCTATGCCGCGATCGGGCTCGTCTTCGCCGGGATCGCCGCGATCACCGCACAGATCACGGCGCACACCCGGGGCGCCTCGGGCATGGCGCTCGCGGCGATCGGCGCCGCCTACGTGCTGCGGGCCTCCGGCGACGTGGGCAACGACGCCCTGTCCTGGCTGAGCCCGATCGGCTGGATCCAGCGCACCTACGTCTTCGTCGACGACCGGTGGTGGCCGTTGGCGCTCTGCCTCGCCCTCGCCGCGCTGACCGCGGCGTACGGATTCGTCCTGAGCACCCGACGCGATGTCGGCGCGGGCCTGCGCGCCGCGCGGCTCGGCCGGCGTACGGCGTCCGACGCCCTCACCAGGCCCTTCGGCTTCGCCCTGCGGCTGCACCGGGCGACCCTGCTGGGCTTCGGCGCCGGGCTGTGCCTGATGGGCGTCATGTACGGCTCGATCCTCGGCGAGGCGGCCGACATGGTGAAGGACATCGAACAGGTCCAGGAGGCGCTGGCGAAGATCGGCGGCAGCACCGTGGCCGAGTCGTTCGCGTCCATGGTGATGGTGGTCGTCGCGGTGGTCGCCGCCGTGTACGTGGTGATGGCCGCGCTGCGCCCGCGCGCCGAGGAGAGCGCGGGCCGCGCCGAACCGCTCCTGGCCACCGGCCTCTCCCGGAACCGCTGGCTCGGCAGCCATGTCGCCGTCGCCCTGGCCGGCGGCACCGCGCTGCTGGTCATCGCCGGGCTGTGCTTCGGCCTCTCGGGCGCGGCGTCGGCGGGGGACGGGGGCCTGGTCCTCGCCCTGGTCGGAGCGGCCGCCGCGTACGCCCCCGCCCTGTGGGTGACCGTCGGCGTGGCCGTCCTGCTCTTCGGCTGGTTCCCGCGTGCGGGAGCGGTGGCGTGGATCGTGCCCGTGTACGCGTTCCTCGTCGGGTACCTGGGGCCGATCCTCCAGCTCCCGGACTGGATGGAGAACCTGTCGCCCTTCGGCCATGTGCCGCGACTCCCGGCCGCCGGGATGGACTGGACCCCGCTGCTCGCCCTGACCACCGTCGCCGCCGGACTAATCCTGCTGGGGCTGACGGGCTTTGGCCGCCGGGACCTGGAGACCAAGTGACGCACACGAATGTCGTGCTGACGTCTCATCACCATCCGGTCCACAGCAGGTGGTTGATCAGCAGAGCCGGAAGCGCCGACGCGGCCAGCCACCACCGCACACTCCGGCGGGGGAGCAGCGCCGTCGCCGGCAGCAGCCACAGCAGGAACGGCTGCCAGATGCGCTCGGTCTCCGCCTTGCTCATGCCGGAGAGGTCGGCGGCGAGCAGCGCCGCCAGCGCCGCCAGGACGAGCAGCGCGAGCCTCGCCTCCGGGGAGGCCGCCGCGGGGCCGCCCCGCAGTGCCCGTACGGCGCCGGGCGCGGCCGCCGCGCTCCGGCGCAGCCCGGCGACGGCGGCGAGCCCGGCCGCCAGGGTCGCGCAGGCCAGGTTGGCCCAGACCCAGTAGCCGTACGGGCGGACGCCGCCCGCGCCCTGGTAGTAGCGCTCGACCAACAGGTGGTAGGCGGTCCACCAGTTGAACCCGGCGAGCGTGAAGGCCACCGGGACCACGAGGGCGCCGAGCAGGAACAGCGGCACCGGACGGGCGGTCCGGGCGAGCACCAGCACCGCCAGCAGGACGGCCGCCATCAGCCCCAGCCCGTAACTGAGGTAGCAGGTCCACCCGAACAGCAGACCCCCGCCGACCGCCGCCACGGCCGGGACTCGGACCCGGCGGGTGGCGGCCAGCGCGAGCAGCGCCACCGACCAGGCGGCCACGGCCGTGAAGTAGCCGTCGGCGGAGACGCCCGCCCAGACGGCGGCCGGGGCGAGGACGAGGAAGGGCGCGGCACGCCTGGCCAGGCGCTCCTCGGCCAGCACGCGCACCGTGATCAGGGCGGCCAGCACCCCCGAGGCGCCCACCACGACGCAGAAGACGGCCGCCCAGGCGCCGCCACCGAGACCGATGCGGTCCAGCCACACGAAGGTCAGCGTCGCGCCCGGCGGGTGCCCGGCGATATGCGCCGGCCAGTTGCCCGGTTCGCCGATCACGATGTGGTTCGTGAAGTCCCGCAGGGTGGCGGGAATGTCCTCGAAGCGGTCGATGACCCGCAGGTACTCGTGCTTCGTGGTGAGCCGCTTCGCGACGCCCCGGTACCAGCCGTCGATCAGCGCCAGCGAGAAGACCCAGGCCATCGACCCGGCCCAGGCCGCGGCCAGCAGCCCGCGCCACGGCAGCCGGGCGGCGAGCGCCGGGCCGTGGACGACCACCAGGAACGCCATGATCAGAGCGGCCGGAGTGCCCGGCCCCAGGTGCGGGTCCCAGGAGGCCAGCAGCGGCGGCCACTGGGCGCGCAGACTCCCGTCCCGGTTCTGGATGACATGCCCGACGACCACGGCGGCCGTGACCAGCAGCGCGCCCGCCGCGGCGGCGACCAGGTCGGCCCGCCCCGCGTGCCGGGCGCGGTCGTGGTCCGGTGGTGCGGGCGGGCCGTGCCCCGTGCCGCCGGCGGTGTTCGTGGGGGTGGCGTTCTCGGTCTTCACGCTGGCACGCTATGCACACCGGGGCGCGATCGGGCGGTACGGCAGGGCCGCGTCACCGAACCGTCAGATCCGCTCTTCCAGCAGCGGCGACCGTTGCGGCGATGCCCGCCTCCCCGCCCTGGCGCCACGACGTCAGAATTCCGTCAGGAGTCGCGTCCGCCCGTCGGAGCTGTTCCCCGCTTAGCGTCGGGCCCATGCCCGATCGCCGTCGCATCCGCTCCCTGGCCGACTCCCTCCGCGCCCCGCGCACCCCTGCCGACCCGGCATTCTGGCGCAGCCCCGTGCGCGGAGCGCGCTTCACCGCCGTGCTCGGCGTCATCCTGCTCGCCGGACTCACCCTGCTGTTCGTCACCGGTCTGCTCTCGTACGCGGCCTACAACCCCGACCTGAACCGGGTCAACGACAAGACCCCGGGCAAGGGATGGCTCGGCTTCTACCTGTTCTCCTGGCCGACCGGCCCGCACTGGCTCTACCGGCTGACCCAGGGCCTGCACGTCACCGTCGGCATCGTGCTCGTGCCCGTCCTGCTCGCCAAGCTCTGGTCCGTGGTCCCCCGGCTCTTCGCGCTGCCGCCCGCCCGCTCCGTGGGCCACGCCCTGGAGCGGATCTCGCTGCTGCTGCTCGTGGGCGGGGCGCTGTTCGAGTTCCTCACCGGACTGCTCAACATCCAGCTGGACTACCTCTTCCCCGGGTCGTTCTACACCCTGCACTTCTACGGGGCCTGGGTCTTCCTCGCCGGGTTCGTCACCCATGTGGCGCTCAAGACGCCCCAGGCCGTACGGGTGTTGCGGGGCGGCATCCCGCGCGGCGGACCGGACACCCTCGCCGCCCCCGACCCGCTGCCCGCCACCCTGTCCCGGCGCGGCGCGCTGGCCCTCGTGGGGGCCGGTTCGCTCCTTCTGCTGGTCACCTCGGCCGGTCGCAGCTTCGACGGGCCGCTGCGCCGCATCGCGCTCCTCACCCCTCGCGGCGGCACCGACCCGGGGCCGGGCCCGAACGCCTTCCAGATCAACAAGACCGCCGCCGCCGTACGGATCAGGCCCGCCGACACCGGTGAGCGCTGGCGGCTGACGGTACGAGGGCCGGCCGGGGAGTTCCGCTTCTCCCGGGCCGAACTGCTGGCCATGGAACAGCACGGCGCCGCGCTCCCGATCGCCTGCGTGGAGGGCTGGTCGACCTCGGACCAGCGGTGGCGCGGAGTGAGGCTCTCCGACCTGGCGGCGCTCGCCGGATACCCGGACCGGCCGCCGGGCGTGTTCGTCGAGTCGCTCCAGCGCAGCGGCTCGTTCCGCAAGGCCGCGCTCCGCGACAACCAGGTCCGCGACGGCCGCTCGCTGCTCGCGCTGGAGGTGAACGGCGCACCGCTGTCGTCCGACCACGGCTACCCGGCCAGGATCATCGTCCCCGCCGCGCCCGGGGTGCTGAACACCAAGTGGGTCGAGACCCTGACGTTCGGAGAGCTGTGATGTCCACCCGCGCCGTACCGCCCGCCTCCGCCGCCCGCCGCCCGCGTTTCTCGCCGCGCCGCCTGTACGGCGAGGGCCCGCTCCACCCGCTGCTGCTCGCCGCCACGTTCTGCCTGGCCGGCTACGCGGGCGTGCGGCTGCTGGACGGGGACACCGTCGGCGTGCTGCTCTGGTTCGCGGGGTCGGCCGTCCTGCACGACCTGGTGCTGCTGCCGGTGTACGCGGGGGCCGACCGGGCGCTGCGCGCCGCGCTCGGCCCCCGGCCGTCCCTGGTGAACTTCGTCCGGGTGCCGGCGTTCCTCTCCGGACTGCTCCTGCTGATCTGGTTCCCGCTGATCGCCCGGCGCACCGAACGGCGGTACGAGGCCGCCGCCGGCACCTCCCCGGACGTCTACTTCGGCAACTGGCTGCTGATCACCGGCGCGCTGTTCGCGCTCTCCGCGCTCTGGCTGCTGGTCCGGGCGGTCCGCTCCCGTACGGGCCGGCGCAGCGAGACGAAGGTCCGCCCCTCCGCGCCCCACTGACCGGCCGTGAGCCAGCCGCCCGCGCGGGCGTGCCGCAGCAGGGCCGGGGTGCCGATCCGCGCCCACGGGAACGGCTCGGCGTCGCGTGCGGAGGCGGGGGCGGCCCTTCCGTCCGTTCCGTCCCGGCCGTCGTCGAGACGGACCCGGACCCGTTCGTCCACGTCGACGGGGGCGGTCTCGGCGATCAGCAGCCCGCCGACGCCGAGCAGATCGGCCGCCCGGTCCAGCAGGGCGGCCGGGTCGCCCCCGATGCCGATGTTGCCGTCGAGGAGCAGAAGGGTGCCCCAACGGCCCTCGCCGGGCAGCGGGTCGAACACGCTGCGGAGCAGCGCGGCGCCGCCGAGCCCGCGCGTACGGGCCACCGCCGCCTCGCTGACATCGATGCCCAGCGCCCGGTGTCCGAGCGAGGCCAGCTCCGCGACCAGCCGCCCCGGTCCGCAGCCGACGTCCAGCACGGGGCCCTCGCACCGGTGCAGCGCGGACAGATCGGCGGAGCCCGCGTCGGAGCACCAGCGTTCGACGTCCAGCGGCAGCAGCCAGCCGTCGTTGCGGCGCAGGAACAGCGGACCGCGGCCGGTGCGCAGGGCGTTGGCGTACGGGTCGGCGCCCCACGGAGCGGTGCGGATCGGCGCGGCGCCGGGGGCGTCCGTGGAGCCGACGGCCGCTCCGTGAGCGTGGGCGTCCGGGGCCTCGACGCGGTCGGCCGGGGCCGGGGAGACGAGCCCGGACGAGGGCACGGTCGTACTCATCGCACCCCCGCTCCGGTGAGCCGGCCGAGCGCCGCGGCGAACCGGCCGCCCGGCGCCGCCGACGCGACCCGGTGGGCGTCGGCCGAGGTGTCCACGTCGACCAGTACCGGCAGATCGCGCACGGCGAGCCCCGCCTCCACCAGTCTGCGCCGCTGCACCGCACCCGTCTCCGGGACGGACATCGGCACCCCGCGCAACAGGGCCGGATCGGGATCCGCCAGGCCCAGGGCCCAGAAGCCGCCGTCCTCGGCCGGACCGAACCAGGCCCCGACGCCGTCCCAGGCGGCCGGGGCGAGAGCGGGGGCGAGCAGATCGGACGTGATCTGCGGGGTGTCCATGCCGACCAGGAGGGCCGGCCCCGTACACCCGCCGAAGGCCGCGGCGAGACGTTCGTCGAGACCGCCCGCGCTCTGCGGCACCACCTCGAAGCCCGGGGGCACCCAGGGGCCCGGCCGCCCGTCGAGGACCAGGACGCGCCGCCGGGCGGGCAGGGCGAGCACGGCGTCCAGGGTGTCCGCGAGGGCCGCGGCGGCGAGCTCGGCGGCCTCGGCGGGGGAGAAGGGCGGGCAGAGCCGGGTCTTGACCCGCCCCGCCACCGGCTCCTTGGCGATGACCAGGAGCTCCGTGGGCCCGTACGCGCTCATCGGACGGCCTCCGCCCCCGCGCGCCCGGCCCGGTCCGGTGCCCGGTCCGCCGGTGGCTCCCGCAGCACGCCCCGCATGTCGCGGACCGCCTGCCAGGTCCCGCGCCAGGTGCCGGTCACCTTCGACTTCCCGGTGCGCGGCCGGTAGGGGACGTCGCTCTCGGCGACCCGCAGCCCGGCGTCCGAGGCCCGGACCACCATCTGGAGCGGATAGCCGCTGCGCCGGTCGGTGAGGTCCAGGGCGAGCAGATCGCTCCGGCGGGCCGCCCGCAGCGGACCGAGGTCGTGCAGGCGCAGACCCGTGCGGCGGCGCAGCATCCGGGCCAGTGCCAGATTGCCGGCGCGCGCGTGCGGCGGCCAGGCGCCCCGGCCCTCGGGGCGACGGCGGCCGAGCAGCAGATCGCACTCGCCGTCCGCGATCCGCCGCACGAAGCCGGTCAGCAGCGCGGGGTCCAGCGAGCCGTCGCAGTCGCAGAAGCAGACGAACTCGGCCTCGGCGGCGAGCAGCCCGGCGTGGCAGGCCGCGCCGAACCCGCGCCGTTCCTCCGTGACGACGTGCGCGCCGAGGGAGCGGGCGAGCTCGGCCGAACCGTCGGTCGAGCCGTTGTCGACCACGATCGCTCGCCAGCCGTCGGGGACGCGATCGAGCACCCAGGGCAGCGCGGCCGCCTCGTCGAGGCAGGGCAGCACGAGGTCGGCTCTGGGGAGGCCGGTGTGCGGGGCGGGCGGGAAGGGAAGAGCGGCAGAAGAATCAGTCACCCGCATCACCCTACGGAGACAACTGGGACATTCAGGGCATCAGGTTCTTACGAAACATGGACATCGGCCGGATGGGGGTGGTCGGCCCCGGGTGTCCCGGGGCCGGGGTGCCACAGTGGAGGCCATGGAGAACACCCCGCCCGCCAGGCATCCGGCGCCCGTCCCGCAGGGGGCGCGCGGCCGGGTCCTCGTCGTGGACGACGACCCCACCGTCGCCGAGGTCGTCGTCGGATATCTGCACCGCGCCGGCTACACCGTCGAGCAGGCCGGCGACGGCCCCGCCGCGCTGGCACGGTTCGCGACGCACCGCCCCGACCTCGTCGTCCTGGACCTGATGCTCCCCGCCATGGACGGGTTCGAGGTCTGCCGCCGGATGCGTGAGCACGGGCCGGTCCCCGTCATCATGCTCACCGCCCGGGGCGACGAGGAGGACCGCATCCTCGGGCTGGAGACCGGCGCCGACGACTACGTCACCAAGCCGTTCAGCCCGCGCGAACTGGTCCTGCGGGTCGACTCCGTGCTGCGCCGCGCCGGGGCCGCCGTGCCGGCGGACGGGGTCGGTCCGCTGTCCGCGGGCGGGCTGAGCCTCGACCCGGCGGCCCGGCAGGCCTACCGCGACGGCCACGGACTGGCCCTGACGCTGCGGGAGTTCGACCTGCTCGCCTTCCTCCTCCGGCACCCCGGGAAGGCGTTCGGGCGCGAGGAGCTGATGCGGGAGGTCTGGGGGTGGGACTTCGGCGATCTGTCGACGGTCACCGTCCACATCCGCAGGCTGCGCGGCAAGGTCGAGGCGGATCCCGCCCGCCCCCGGCTGATCCGCACCGTGTGGGGCGTGGGCTACCGCCTGGACGCCGAAGCGGACCGTACGGCGGAGGACGCGGCCACCGCCCCCGTGCCGCCGACCGGGGGCCGTTCGCGGTGAAGGACGTCCTGCTCGTCGCGGACCGGCCCGTGAGCACGGAGTGCGGCTGACCGGCGACCGGTCCGACGAGGCGCCGGTGGAGGCGGACGGCGAGGAGAGGGGCCGGGTCCTGAGCAATCCCTGATCGACGCCATCCGCCCCCCCGCCCGACGCACCGCGGCCGTCGAGGCGCACCCCGGGCGCGCCGAGGTGCGCGACGTACAGGGCGGCTGCTGCTTCTCCGTCACGCTCCCGACAGCGTGACGGCGCTCTCCGGCCGACTGCCCGTTGAACCACGCAGCGGGGCCGCCGCGAAGTCCCGCATCCCCTCGGCGAAGGAGACCCGGGGCCGCCAGCCCAGCTCCTCGCGCAGCGCCCACGAGTCCGCCGTGACATGGCGGACGTCCCCGAGGCGGTACTCCCCGGTCACCACCGGGTCCGGCCCGCCGTGCGTGCCGGCCAGCGCGGCGGCCATCTCCCCGATGGTGTGCGGCTCGCCGCTGCCGGTGTTGTACGCGGCGAAGGACGCGGGCAGCCGCTCCCGTACGGCCTCCAGGGCCACCGTGTTCGCCGCCGCCACGTCATGGACGTGGACGAAGTCGCGCCGCTGGCCCCCGTCCTCGTAGACCCGGGGGGCCTCGCCGCGTGCCAGGGCCGAGCGGAAGAACGAGGCGACGCCGGCGTACGGGGTGTCGCGCGGCATGCCCGGCCCGTACACGTTGTGGTAGCGCAGCGACACCGCCCGGCCGCCCGTCGCCCGTGCCCACGCGGCGGCGAGGTGCTCCTGGGCCAGCTTGGTCGACGCGTACACGTTGCGCGGGTCCGCGGGCGCGTCCTCGGCCACCAGTCCGGGCGTCAGCTCGGCCCCGCAGTCCGGGCAGCGAGGCTCGAAGTGCCCCGCCCGCAGATCGGCCTCCGCGCGCGGTCCGGGGCGGACCGTGCCGTGCCGGGGGCAGGCGTAGCGGCCCTCGCCGTAGACCACCATCGACCCGGCCAGCACCAGGTCCCGGACCCCGGCAGCGGCCATCTCCGCCAGCAGCACCGCCGTACCGAGGTCGTTGCACCCCACGTACAGCGGGGCGTCCGCGAAGTCCTTGCCGAGGCCGACCATGGCCGCCTGGTGGCACACGGCGTCCACCCCGGCCAGCGCGTCCGCCACCGCCTCCCGGTCCCGGACGTCCCCGACGAGCACGCGGTCTCCCGGCGGCTCCGGAGGCGTGTCGCCGGCGTGGGCCGAGGGCAGCAGGGCGTCCAGCACCACGCTCTCGTGCCCGGCCGCGGCGAGTGCGGCGACGACATGTGACCCGATGAACCCGGCTCCGCCGGTGACCAGTACGCGCATGACGGCCACGCTAGGGCCCGGCGGGGGCTCGGGCCGGGCGCGGCGCGCGCTCGTCACGGGTCCGTAAGGACCTGTCCGACGTCCCGGTCAGCGCACCCGCTGGCCGGGGGCCGCGTCGAGGCGCACGAAGGGGATGGCGCGGCCCGCCCGCCGGTAGGCCTCCGTACTGCCGTCGGCGACGTCGAACCCCATGAAGGCGCACAGCCGGCGGGCGGTACGGGGGTGGGCGGGGGCGTAGCGGGCCATGATCTCGCCGCCCTCGTCCGCGCTCGGGAAACGGGCGGTGACGGCGTAGTGGCGGTTGCCGACCTGGATCGTGGTCTTCGGCGAGGCACGCAGGTTGCGGTACCAGGCGGCCTCGGGGCCGAAACCGGAGGCCAGAAACCAGGTTCCCTCCCCGCGGTCGTGCGCGACGACCTCCAGGGCCACCCGTCGGTCCAGGCCGCTGTTCCGGCCGGTGTGGTGCAGGAGCAGCAGGCGCCGGCCGAAGACCGGGCCGAGGCCCACGCGGTAGAAGGCGATGGGCAGGCGGGCGAGGCGTCGCCGCCAGCCGCGCGGCAGGGGTGGACGGCTCGGGCCGGTGTCTTGTCGTGGCGTCATCACAACGCCTCCTCTGGACGCGAAACGGGAGTCGGCGGCACAGCGGGCCCCGGCTCGACTCTTAGCCTGTGCAATCTTTGCACAGCCTAAATCCAGGAGACGTGGCAGACCGAGGGGGTGGGGCACGCCCTGCCGGGAGCAGGGTAGAAAGGTGCCATGGTCAGGAACCCGGCTCCTGCGGAGCGGATGGACGATGTGGACGCCGTGACCGGGGCGGTGCTGACGGCATCCCGGTTGCTGGTCGCGGTGTCGGCGCGCTCGCTGGCGGACGTGGAGGAGCGGGTGACACTGCCGCAGTTCCGGATGCTGGTGGTGCTGTCCTCGCGGGGGGACACCAAGCTCGTGGCCCTGGCGGAGTTGCTGGGTGTGGCGCCGTCGACGGCGATGCGCATGGTCGACCGGCTGATCGCGGCGGGCCTCGCGGACCGGCAGACCAACCCGGACAACCGCCGGGAGACGCTGCTCCGGCTCACGGAGGAGGGCCGTCGCACGGTCGGGAACGTCACCGCGCGTCGACGTCAGGAGATCGCGTCGATCGTCGAGCGCCTGGCTCCGCACCAGCGGACGGCGCTCATCGAAGCGCTCACCGACTTCAACCGGGCGGGCGGCGAGCCGTCGGCGCCGCTGCCGGACGGAGGAGCCGGACCGCACCCCCTGGGCTGGGGCGACGCGACGACGGCGGGCTGACCGGCCGGCCGGGGACGTCCTCCGGCGCCCGGCTCCGCGGGCGGGCGGTCCTCCTGGACGCGCTCGCCAGGGACATCACGCATATGGTTGCACCTTGAACAATTCATGTCGTGAGAGAGGAGCGCTCCCTTGAGCGAGCGGCCGGTGGGCGACGTGGCGGGTGAGCGGCCGGATGCCTGGGCCGAGGCCGTGGTGGCCGGGCTGGGCGCCGCGAGGGCCGCGGAGCGCGCTCTGACGGAGGCCCTGCGGCCGGCCATGTCCCTGAAGGAGGAGAAGGCGCAACGGCGGGCCGAGGCGGTCCGGGCGGCGGCCATGGGGCTCGGAGCCGAAGGCTGTGCTTCCGCCGCGGGAATCTCCGAGCGTCTGCTCGCGTCCTGGCGGGCCGAGGACCCGGTCTTCGACGCCGCCCTGTCGGCGGCCAGGTCCCTGGCGCATGTGCATGACGTGGTACCGGACGTCGCCACCAACCCGGCTGTGCTCAGGGTGGCGCTGGACGCCATCCTGGACGGCGTGCCGTTCGTCGCGGTGGGTGCTCTGGTGGGGGCGAAGCGGGATGCCTTCTACCGCCTGAGGCGAGGCGACCTCCGGCTCGGCGCGCTCTTCGGCGCCGCGCAGAGCGCGCGCCGCCGGATCATGCCGCCGGGCCGGAGGAAGAAGGCGGAGCTCAAGGGGTATCGGCTGGTCCGCATCGATGCCTCGACGGCCCCGGGCGCCGACCCGGCCCGCTGAGCGGGCGCCGGGCGGCGGCCGCCCGCCGGATCAGGGACGGCCGGTGAGGTAGCCGCCCATCGAGGTGAAGTACTCGGTCGCGGGCAGCTCGCGGCCGTCCTCGGTCCGTACGCGCGTGATCGCGAGGCCGTGGTTGCGACCGGTGCGGGCGTCGGCCCCGGCGACGATCACCACGCCTTCGCCCTCCCGGTAGAACACCCGGCCGGGCGTGCCGCCGTAGCGGTTCTGGGACACGACGGCGGAGAGGACCTCCAGCCGCCGGCCCCGGTGGAAGGTGAAGGCGCTGGGGTAAGGGGCGGACTGGGCGCGGATCAGCCGTTCGAGATCCTCGGCGGGCCAGCTCCAGTCGATACGGATGTCCTCGGCGGCCCGCTTGTGGAAGAAGGTCGCCTTCGACCGGTCCTGCGGGGTGAACTCGGTCTGTCCGGAGGCGATGAGGGCGAGTGCGCCGATGGTGACCGGGGCGATGAGGTCGACGGTGCGGTGGAAGAGGTCGGTGGCGGTGTCCGTCGGGCCGACCGCTATCGCCTCCTGGCGGACGATGTCGCCGGCGTCGAGTTCGTCGTCCATCAGGTGCGCGGTGACGCCGACTTCGCTCTCGCCGTTGATCAGCGCCCAGATCAGCGGCGAGAATCCGGCGTACTTCGGCAGCATCGAGTCGTGCACGTTCAGCGTGCCGTGGCGGGGGAGGCCGAAGATGCGCGGCGGTATCCAGGTCCGCCAGTTGTTGGCCACGATGATGTCCGCGTCCGCCTCCTTGAGGCGCTCGAACAGCTCCTCGTCGTCGGGGCGTTCACGGATCAGGACGGGGACCCCGTGCTCCTCGGCGAGATCGGCGACGGAGTCGCTCCAGATCTTCTCGTACGCGTGCTCACTCCTGGGGTGCGTCACGACCAGCACCACCGTGTGCTCGGATTCGAGGAGAGCCTGCAGGGTGCGGTGCCCCCAGGTCTGGTAACCGAACATGACGACCCGCATGGGTTCCTCCTCGGGCAGGGATGGGCCGGGCAAGTAAAGCAAGCCTCACCTGAGTCGGCAACAGGCCATGCCGTGGACCAGGCGTGACGGCTCGTCAGTAGGCTGTCGCCCCAGTCGCACTATCGACAAGGCCTGCCGGTCAGCTTAGGCTCACCTAAGTCGAGGTGGGCGGTTCCGTCGGCCTGCCCGCCTTTCGCCACCAACCCCCACGCCTGACAGGCGACTTTCCCAGACGAATGGGAGTGACATGTCACAGGTTCTTCCTGGCGACACACCACTGGTCCACGACCTCATCGGCATCGGCTTCGGCCCGTCGAATGTGGCCATGGCGATCGCGCTCAGCGAGCACAACAGCAAGGTCGGCAGGCAGGATTCGGTCACCGCCCACTTCTTCGAGCAGCAGTCGAGCTTCGGCTGGCACCGCGGCATGCTCATCGACGACGCCACCATGCAGGTGTCCTTCCTCAAGGACCTGGTGACGCTCCGGAACCCGGCCAGCGAATTCAGCTTCCTCTGCTACCTGCAGAGCAAGGGCCGGCTGATCGACTTCATCAACCACAAGAACCTCTTCCCCCTGCGGGTGGAGTTCCACGACTACTTCGAGTGGGCCGCGGCCAAGGTCGAGGACCTGGTCTCCTACGGCCACGAGGTCGTCGCCGTCACACCGTTCGTGCACGACGGGACCGTGGAGTACCTCGACGTGACCGTCCGGTCCAAAGAGGGACTGGCTGTCCACCGGGCCCGCAACCTCGTCATCGGCACCGGGCTGCGCCCCCTCATGCCGGAAGGCGTGGAACGCGGCGAGCGCGTCTGGCACAACTCCGACCTGCTGCGGAAGGTCGACGGCCTGGAGAACGACTCGCCCTCGCCCGCGCGGTTCGTCGTCGTCGGCGCCGGTCAGAGCGCCGCCGAGAACGTCGCCTACCTGCACCGCCGTTTCCCGGACGCCGAGGTCTGCGCGGTCTTCTCCCGCTACGGCTACAGCCCCGCCGACGACAGCAGCTTCGCCAACCGGATCTTCGACCCCGACGCGGTCGACGACTACTTCGCCGCCCCCGAGGAGGTCAAGAGCCGACTGATGGCCTACCACGGCAACACCAACTACTCCGTGGTGGACATCGACCTGATCGACGACCTCTACCGCCAGATGTACCGCGAGAAGGTGCTGGGCGCCGAACGGCTGCGCTTCCTCAACGTGTCCCGGGTCACCGGAGTCGAGGAGAACGCCGACGGGGTCAGGGCGACCGTCAAATCCCTGGTGACCGACGAGGAGTCGGAACTGGACGCCGACGTCGTGGTGTTCGCCACCGGATACAGCCCCGCCGACCCGCTCGGCGTTCTCGGCGAGGTCGCAGAGCGCTGCGCACGTGACGACGCCGGCCGCGTACGGGTCGAGCGCGACTACCGGATCGTGACCGACCCCGGCCTGCGCTGCGGCATCTACCTCCAGGGCGGTACGGAGCACACGCACGGCATCACCACCTCGCTGCTCTCCAACACCGCGATACGGGTCGGCGAGATCCTGGACTCCCTGCTCGACCGCCGGGTCAAGTCCACCTCCGACGAGTCCCGGCCCGTGGTGGAGGGGACCGGCGGCGCCACCCCGCGCTAAGCGCTGTCCCGTCAAACTGCCGTCGTCGCCCGCCCGGTGACCTGCCGGGTGGGCCCCGCGGGACCGCTCCGATCAAAGGGATATCGTTCCTCGACATGTTCACGACTGAGGTGGAGCGCCCCGTGCCCGGGGGGACGACCGACACCCACCGACGGCGGGTCGTGGGGCTGGGCTTCCTCGCGGTGGCCCTGGTGATCGCGGCAGCGGTGTCCTTGGCCGTCGGGGCGCGCGCGTTGAGCCCCACCGAGGTCTGGCACGGGCTGTTCGCGGACCCCGGGCCCGACCAGAAGCTCACCGAGATCCGGCTCATCGTGCAGACCGTGCGCGTGCCCCGCACGGTCCTCGCGATCGTGGCGGGCCTGGCCCTGGGCGTGGGCGGCGCGCTGATCCAGGGGTACACGCGCAACCCGATCGCCGACACGGGACTGCTGGGCGTGAACGCCGGAGCCTCCTTCGCCGTGGTGTCGGTCATCGCCCTGTTCGGGTTCACCGACCCGTTCCAGTACGTCTGGTTCGCCTTCGTGGGCGCGGGGGTCGCCGGCGTCGTCGTCTTCGGCCTGGCCAGCATCGGCAGGGGCGCGGGCAACCCCCTGACCCTCGCTCTGGCCGGACAGGGCGTCACGGTGTTCCTCGCGGCGATGACCACGGCGGTGGCGCTGTCCGACCAGAAGTCGCTGAACGCGCTGCGATTCTGGAACGCGGGTTCTGTCGCCGGCGTCGGCTTCGACGTCATCCGCCCGGTGACGGGGTTCATCGCCGTCGGGCTGGTCCTGGCGCTGATCACGCTGCCCGCCCTCAACCTGCTCAACCTGGGCGACGACGTGGCGCGCGGTCTGGGCGTGAACCTCGCGGTGAGCCGGACCATCGGCATCGTCGCCGTCACGCTGCTGGCGGGGGCCGCCACGGCGGCGTGTGGCCCCATCGCCTTCCTCGGGCTCATGGTGGCCCACGTGGCCCGCTATCTGACCGGCCCCGACTACCGCTGGCTGGTGCCGTACGCGGGGCTGCTCGGTGCCGGCGTACTGCTGGTCTGCGACATCGTGGGCCGCCTGGTCGTGCGGCCGGGAGAGCTGGAGTCGGGCGTCGTCGTCGCCCTCCTCGGGGCCCCGTTCTTCGCGCTCCTGGTGTGGCGAGGAAAGTTCAGGAGCGCATGAGGCGGGTCCACGAGCACATGAGGGAAGTCCAGGAGCCCATGAGCGGAACCGAAGTGCGAGCGTCGATGCCGTCGGGCGTGCGGCTCGGCCAGGTGTCGTTCGTCTGGCGTCCCTGGCTCGTCCTGGTCACGCTGGTCCTCGCAACGGCGGCCTTTCTGGTCTTCTGCCTCTCCATCGCCGTCGGTGACTTCCCCATCGGCCTCTCCCGGGTCATCGCCACCCTCTTCGGCCGGGGCGAACAGGTCGACGCGTTCGTGGTCATGGACCTCCGGATGCCCCGGGCGCTGGCCGGTCTCATCGTGGGCATCGCCCTGGGCCTCTCCGGGGCCATCACCCAGTCCGTGGCGCGCAACCCGCTCGCCAGCCCGGACATCCTGGGGATCACCACCGGAGCCGGCGCCGTCGCGGTGTTCCTGGTGACGACGACGGGAGGCGCCGCCGCGGCGATCGCCGGTTCGGTCGGGCTGTCCTCGGCGGCCCTCCTGGGCGGCCTCGGCACGGGGCTGCTGGTGTACTTCCTCGCCTGGCGACGCGGGATCGACGTCTTCCGGCTCATCCTCATCGGCATCTCCGTCACCGCGGCCATGCAGGCCGTCACGGTGTGGCTGCTGGCCTCCGCCGACATTCGGGACGTGGCGCGCGCCCAGGTGTGGCTGATCGGCTCGCTGGACAACCGGAGCTGGGACGAGGTCCGGGTGGCGTTCTGGTGCACGCTCGTCCTGCTCGTCGTCGTGGCCGCGGCGGCCTTCCCGTTCAAGCCCATGCACCTCGGCGACGACGTCGCCGCCGGGCTGGGCGTACGGTTCACACGGGTTCGGGCCGTCCTGCTGCTCTGCGCCGTCCTGCTGGCCGCGGTGGGGGTGAGCGCGGCGGGCCCGGTGCCGTTCGTCGCCCTGGTGGCACCACAGGTGGCGATGCGTCTGGCGCGCCGGCCCACGCCGCCGTTGATCGCCTCGGGGCTGGTGGGCGCGCTGCTGCTGATCGGCTCGGACCTTCTCGCCCGCGCGGCGCTGCCGATCGGTCTGCCGGTCGGGGTGGTCACCGCGGCGATCGGGGGACCGTTCCTCGTCTACCTGTTGGTACGGGCGAACCTCCGGTAGATGGTAGAAGTTAGGCTGACCTCAACAAGGGGGGCTTGTGGCCGCTCAGTTCACCGCCAGGTCCGAAGCGGGCGTCGAGGACGTCCCCCGGCTGGCAGCCAGGGGCATCACCGTCGGATATGGCGACCGTACGGTCATCGACAAGCTCGACGTAACCGTTCCACCAGGGGTGATCACCACGATCATCGGCCCCAACGGGTGCGGGAAGTCCACCCTGCTGCGGACCCTGAGCCGGCTGCTCAAACCGGCCGGCGGCTCTGTCGTGCTGGACGGCGAGGACATCGGCGGGCTCCGTACCAGGGACGTGGCGAAGAAGCTCGGACTGCTGCCGCAGGCGCCGGTGGCGCCGGAAGGGCTGACCGTCGCCGACCTCGTCGCCCGTGGACGCCACCCGCACCAGAGCTGGCTGCGGCAGTGGTCCTCCGACGACGCGGACGTCGTGCGGCGGGCGCTGGCCATGACCGGGGTGGCGGACCTGGCCGACCGGCCCGTCGACTCGCTCTCCGGCGGCCAGCGCCAGCGCGTGTGGATATCGATGACCCTGGCTCAGGGCACCGACCTGCTGCTGCTGGACGAGCCGACCACCTACCTGGACCTGGCCCACGCGATCGACGTACTCGACCTGGTCGACGATCTGCACGAGTCGGGCCGCACCGTGGTCATGGTCCTGCACGACCTGAATCTGGCCACGCGCTACAGCGACAACCTCGTCGTCATGCGGGCGGGAGCCGTCCTGGCACAGGGACACCCCCGGGACGTGATCACCGCCGAACTGCTCCACGAGGCGTTCGGGCTGCGGGCCGAGGTGATCGACGATCCGGTGGGCGACCGGCCGCTCATCGTGCCGATCGGCCGCACACACGTCCGGCGCGGACCGTGGAACGGGCCCGCACCGCAGGGCCGCTGACCACCTGGCGGGAGCAACTGAGCGTGAACGGTGGGAAGTTATTCAGTTAGGCTAGGCTGACCTCACTTGCTCGGGGTGCAGTCTGGCTGCCCTCGTACCGGGGCGCAGTGGACAGTGCGAAAGCAAGGGATTTTGGATGCCTCTCCATCGAACGACGCTTGTGAAGCCGTGGCAGCGGCTGGCCGCGGCCGTGTCCGCCGCGACCCTCGGCGTCGGTCTCCTCGCGGGATGCGGTACCGATTCGGCGGACGAGAAGAAGACCGACGACGCCCCTGCCGCCGCCGGGGGCGCGTTCCCCGTCACGGTGGAGCACGCGTTCGGGTCCACCGAGGTCACCAAGGCTCCCCAGCGGGTCGTCACCGTCGGCTACACCGACGACCAGGCCGTCCTGGCGTTCGGCGTCAAGCCGGTCGGCATGGTCGACCAGTACCCGAACCCGGCCGGGCAGACGCCCGACATCAACACGCAGTGGCCCTGGGTGAAGGACCAGTGGGGCGACACCCGCCCCGAGGTCGTCATGAAGAACGGTGACGCGGGCCCCAACTTCGAGAAGATCGCCTCCCTGCGGCCGGACCTGATCATCGCGGTCTACTCCGAGGTCGACAAGGCGGCCTACGAGAAGCTCTCCAAGATCGCCCCGACCGTGGGCCGCACCAAGGGCGAGAAGGAGCTCTTCAGCGCCCCGTGGCAGGACAACGCGGTGCACATCGCCAAGGCGCTCGGCAAGGAGAAGGAGGGCGCCGAACTGGTCAAGGGCATCCAGACCAAGCTGGACGCGGCCAAGAAGGCGCACCCCGAGTTCGGCGGACAGAAGGCCGTCGCCCTGTCCTGGTACAAGGACTCGATCTCCGCGTTCACCTCCACGGACGTGCGGGGCCGGCTCATCACGGGCACCGGATTCAGCTACCAGACCGAGATCGACAAGATCGCGGACGGCGGATTCTCCACCGAACTCTCGCCCGAGCGCATCGACCTCATCGACGTCGACCGGATCTTCGTCATCAACGACAAGGCCGACACGGAAGCGCTGAAGAAGTTCGAGCTGTTCAACAACCTCCCGGCCGTCAAGAACGGCAAGGTCTCCTACCTGCTGGACAGCGAGGGACCGGCGATCGGCGCGGCGATGTCCCAGGGCACCCTGCTCTCCCTGCCGTACGCGATCGACGAGCTCGTCGCCTCGGTCAAGTGACGATGACGATCGGACGCCCCCTCCCTCGGCTTCCTCGGCTTCCTCGGCTTTTTCGGCGAGAACCGGTCTCCGTGTGACTACCACCCAAGCCCCCCTCGCCGGGACGACCCTGCGCACGGCCACCGGACGCGAGGCCACCCGCTGGATGGCCGAACACTGCCGGCGGGCACGGTGGCTGACCGTCTCCACCGTGCTCACCACGGTCGTCGGGGCCGCGTTGCAGGTGCTCCCGGTGCTGCTCCTCGGCCGGGTCGTCGACGGGGTGGTCGGGGGCGAGTCACGCTCGATACTGCTCACCGTCGGGGTGCTGATGGTGGGTGCGGCGCTCCTCGGCGCGGCGGCTTCCGCGGCCTCCACGTACCTGATCGGCAGACTCGGCGCCGAACTGCTCGCACGGCTCCGCGAGGAAGCCGTGCGAGCAGTTCTGGGGATGCCGAGCGCGCGCGTGGAGCAGGTGGGGCGGGGGGACGTGCTGTCCCGCGTCGGCGACGACGTGGCCGTGCTCTCCAAGGGCATCCGTACGGCCATCCCCACCGTGTTCTCGGCCGGAGTCCTGGTGGCCATCGCGACGATCGGCATGTTCGGTCTCGACTGGCGGCTCGGCCTGGCGGGAGCCGGCGCCCTGCCCGCCTACGCCCTGGCGCTCCGCTGGTACCTGCCCCGCTCCGCGCCGCTCTACCGCGAGCAGCGGGTGGCCCAGGCCGATCGCGCCCAGGCCCTGATCAGCGGGCTGAACGGCATCGACACGGTCCGCGCCTACCGGATGGAGGACTCCGTTCGGGAGAAGGTCACCAGCGAGTCGTGGCGGGTGCGGAACCTCGGCGTCGAGGTCTTCCGCTTCTTCGGCCGGTTCGTCGGCCGGGAGAACCGGGCCGAGTTCATCGGCCTCGTCCTGATCCTGGTCGTCGGGTACGCCCTGCTGGAGGCGGACGCCGCCACCCTGGGCGAGGTGTCGGCCGCCCCCCTGATGTTCCACCGCCTGTTCACCCCGCTCGGCGCCATCATGTTCACCTTCGACGAGGCGCAGAAGTCCGGCGCGAGCCTCACCCGGCTGGTGGGCGTGTTCTCGGAGCCCTCCGAGGAACGGCTGGTGGGCGACGGCTCGGTGGCCGCGGCCGACAACGCGCCCCACCCCGTCACCGTACGGGACCTGACGTTCACCTATCCCGGGGCCGAGGACCCGGTCCTGCGGGGCGTGTCCCTGTCCATCCCGGCCGGGGGCTCCCTCGCCCTGGTCGGGGCGACGGGCGCCGGCAAGTCGACCCTGGCCGCGCTGGTCGCCGGCATCGGGAGACCACAGGCCGGGTCGGTGCGCATCGGGACGCACGACCTCGCGGGGACGGACGAGGCCGGCGCGCGCGCCCTGGTGAGCATCCTGACCCAGGAGACCCATGTGTTCTCCGGCCCGCTCGCCGGCGACCTGCGGCTCGCCGCACCCGACGCGAGCGACGACGAGCTGAGGGAGGCGCTGCGCACGGTCGGCGCCGGGGGATGGCTCGACCTGCTCCCCGACGGTCTGGACACCCCGGTCGGCGAGGGCGGCGAACGCCTGGACGTCACCAAGGTCGCCCAGATCGCCCTGGCCCGGCTGGTGCTCAGCCGGTCACCCGTGGTCGTACTCGACGAGTCGACCGCGGAGACGGGCAGTGAGGGCGCGGCCGAGCTGGAACGCGCCGTGCTGGCCGCCTGTTCCGGCCGGACCACGCTGTTCGTGGCCCACCGGCTGACCCAGGCGATGGCGGCGGACCGGATCGCCGTGCTGGACGCGGGGCGCGTGGTGGAGGAGGGAACGCACAGCGAACTGGTCGAGCTGGGCGGCCAGTACGCCCGGTTGTGGCGTGCTTGGCGCGAGGGCAGTTGAGCTCCTTCGACATCTCCGTCGACGAGATCTTCCTGCCGCTGGTCACCGGCGGCCGTCTCGTGATCCTGCGGCCCGGCGGCGAACGCGACCCGCACCACCTGCTCGCCGTCATCGCCGAGCAGCGCGTCACCTTCACCTACCTGGTCTCGTCCATGCTGGACGTCCTCCTGGAGATCGCGGGCGACTCCGGCCGCCTCGACTGCCCGCGGCACGTCTGGTGCGGCGGAGAGGTCCTCACCCCGGAGCTGTACGAGAGGTTCCGCGACCGCCTCGACATCCCCCTCTACCACGGCTACGGCCCCGCCGAGACGACCACCGGCGTCTCCCACGTCATCTACCGGGGAGCCGCGGAACGGCTGTCGACCTCCATCGGCAGGGCCAACCCCAACACCCAGCTCTACGTGCTCGACGACGAGCTGCGGCCCGTGCCGGTCGGCGTCGGCGGCGAGCTGTACGTCGGAGGACTCCTCCTGGGGCGCGGATATGTGGGCGCGCCGGGCCTCACCGCCTCCCGTTTCGTCGCCAACCCCTTCGCCTCGGACGGTTCCCGGCTCTACCGGACGGGCGACCTGGCGCGGTACGCCCCGGACGGTTCGCTGGACTTCCTGGGCCGCGCCGACAACCAGGTCAAGATCCGCGGCATGCGGCTGGAGATCGAGGACGTCGAGGCCTCCCTCGCCGAACACCCCGGCGTACGGCACACCTGTGTCGTCGCGAGGAAGAACACGGCGGGCCGCACCTACCTGATCGGATACGTCATCCCGTCCGGCGGCCACCAGGACCTGAGCGCGGACGATGTCAAGGAGTGGGCCACGGCCAACATGGTCGAGTACATGGTGCCCGCCCACCTCGTCGTACTGACGGAGTTCCCGCTCACCGCGAACGGCAAGACCGACCGGAAGGCGCTGCCGGAACCCGCCGTGGGCGCCGGAGCCCCCGTGGCGCCCGCCACCGAGAACGAGCGCCTGGTCTGCGAGGCGGTCGCGAGGGTGCTGCGGATGGACAGCGTCGGCGCGCACGACGACTTCTTCCAGCTCGGCGGAGACAGCATCCTGGCGATCTCCCTCCTCAGCACTCTGCGCGAGGCCGGTCTCCACGTGAGCGCCCGGCAGATCTTCACCCACACCGTCGTCGGGGCGCTGGCGGCGGTGGCGAGCGCCGCGTCCGTCGCCGCCGTCGACCACGCTGACGTCGCGACCGGCCCCGTCGTCGGTCAAGATCCGCGGCCACCGGGTCGAACTCGGCGAGGTCGACGCCGTGTTCGCGGCCCACCCGGCGGTCCGCTTCGTCGCGGCCCTCGCCCAGCCCGACCCGCAGGTGGACGGAGCCCACCGGCTGGCCGCCTATCTGGTCCTCGCCGACTCCGCGGACCTGGCGCGGGTCGCCGGCGAGGCGGGTGCCGGCCTGCCGGACGTCCTGCGCCCCACGCACTACGCCCAGGTGGACAGCATCCCGCTGACCGTGAACGGGAAGGCCGACACCAAGGTGCTGCCGGAGGCCAGGCCGCTGGGCGCGCTGACCACGGCGGGGGAGCGCGGCCCGGAGACGGGGACGGAGAGCGCCGTCTGCGCGTTCTTCCCCGAGGCGCTCGACCTCGACGACGACGAGGCCAGCGCGGTGAGCGACTTCGTCTCCCTCGGCGGACACTCCATGCTGGCGGTGCGGCTGATCGGGCTCCTCCGCCGCGAGTACGGTCCTGTCATCACCATCCGCGACCTGTTCACCCTGCGAACCCCGGAAGCGATCGCCCGCCACCTCGATGAGAACTCCTGAACCTGATGAAAACTCCTGACACCGAGCACCCCCGCCCGGGGGCCGCCATCCTGCGTATGGCGCTGCGCCGCAACATCGGCGCCATGGTCGCGGGCACCGTCCTCATGGGCCTGTACCAGGCCGCCGAGACCGCGTTCCCCATCGCGCTCGGACTGATCGTCGAGCACACGATGCAGGACCGCAGCCTCGGCTCGCTCGGCGTCTCGATCGGCTCGCTGGCCGTGATCATCACGACGGTGTCCCTGTCGTGGCGGTTCGGCATGCGCGTGCTGCAGAAGGCCAACACCACCGAGGCGCACCGCTGGCGGGTGCGGGTGGCCGCCTGCGGACTCCAGCCGGTGGCCAGGGACGTGGACCTCAAATCCGGCGAGATCCTGACCATCGCCACCGAGGACGCCGACCAGACCGCCGACATCATCGAGGTGGTGCCCCTGCTGATCAGCTCCCTGGTCGCCGTCGCGGTCGCGGCGGTCGCCCTGAGCCTGGCGGACCTCCGGTTGGGGCTGCTGGTAATCGTGGGGACGGTCACGATCCTGTCGGTCCTCGCCGTGATGTCCAGGCGGATCGGAGCCAGTACGCAGGAACAGCAGGCCCGGGTGGCCCGGGCGGGCGCCAAGGTCGCCGACCTCATCATCGGGCTCCGCCCGCTCCACGGCTTCGGCGGCAACCACGCCGCCTTCGGCTCCTACCGCAGGGTCAGCACGGACGCGAAGCGCCAGGCGATCACCGTCGCCCGGGTGAACGGCGTCTACGCCGGCACCGCGCTCGCCCTCAACGCGGTCCTCGCCGCGGCCGTCTCGCTGACGGCGGGCTGGCTGGCCTTCGAGGGCCGGATCACCATCGGGGAACTCGTCATGGCTGTGGGCCTCGCGCAGTTCATCATGGAACCGCTCAAGATGTTCTCCGAGATGCCCAAGTACGTGATGATCGCCCGCGCTTCGGCCGAGCGCATGGCTCTGGTGCTGACCGCGCCACCCGTGACGACACCGGGTCCCGAGCGCCCGGAGCCCGGCGGAGACCTGGAGGTCGACGGCCTGCGCCACGGAACCCTCCGGGGGGTCGAATTCACCGTCTCGGCAGGAGAGTTCGTGGCGATCGCCGCGTACCAGCCGCGCGCGGCGGCCGACCTGGCCGCCGTCCTCTCGGTGAACGCCGCCCCCCACGCGTACGGGGGAGTTGTGCGGGTCGGAGGCCGGGAGATCGCGGACCTGTCGATCGAGTCGGTCCGCGAACACCTGCTGGTGAATCCCTACGACGGAGAGGTCTTCGCCGGCACGCTCCGGACGAACATCGACCCGTCGGGCACCGGTCGGACGATCGAGGCGGCCGTCGAAGCCTCCATGCTCACCGATGTCGTCGCCCTCCACCGCGAAGGGCTCGACTACGCGATCCGCGACCGGGGCGCGAACCTCTCCGGAGGGCAGCGTCAACGGCTGTCCCTGGCCCGCGCGTTGGCCGCCGACACCGACGTGCTGGTCCTGCACGATCCGACGACGGCCGTCGACGCGGTGACGGAACAGCTCATCGCGCGCAACGTCGCGAAGCTGCGCAGGGGCCGGACCACGCTCGTGCTCACCAGCAGTCCGGCGCTCCTGGACGCCGCGGACCGGGTGCTCGTCCTCGACGAGGGCGTCATCACCGCGGAGGACACCCACCGCAACCTGCTCGCCGGGGACGAGGCCTACTGCCGGGCCGTGGCCAGGTGAACCACAGGCGGTTCACGTGACCAGGTGAACCGCAGGGCGGTTCCCGGGGTGCGCCCGCGCACGTCCCGGGATCATCTCAGCCGAGAGCCCAGGCGACATCCCTGAGCAGGGCGTGCCGCCAGCCCGCCCGGTCATGCCCGGACGCCGAACGCGACACCCGGACCGTGGCGCCGGCCCGCTCGGTCAGCTTCTCGGCGTACCAGCAGTCCGTACCGCCCCAGCGGTGCAACGGGACGGGCGACGACCAGCTCTCGAAGGCGAGCACGGCCTCGGAACCGCGCCACAGGAAGAAGGTCCGCCGACCGTCGTCGGCGGGGATCGACACGGGCGTGCGACCCGCCGCCCAGAACACGTCGCCGCCGGGGCGGCCCGGGACCGAAGGCGGCGAACGGATTCTCGTCGATCACCGGACGCATGCGCGTCTCCTCGTGAGAGCGGAAGAGGCGAGACTGGGCTTCCCCTGGATGAGGTGAGCCTAACCCAGCGGCCTCTAAGGGGTGTTGGCGATCCGGCCCCCGAAAGCCGTCGGTCAGCCGGAGGATGCCGCGCGCACCATCCGGAGCTGCCCGATCTCCGCGACGTTCTTCATCAGCTCGGCGTTCACCCACGCGGCCATGTGCGCCATGGTGTGGTCCGGCCCCTGCCCCCAGGGAGACGGGGCGGCGGCGTCGAGAGCCGCGTCGTCAAGGCCGTCCAGCACTCCCAGCCATGCCTCCCGGAGCTCACGCAGCCAGCCGATCGCCGCCTCGGCGTCGCCCGGCCACGCGACGTCCTCGCGGTCCCGGGGCTCGCGGCCCAGGGAGTGCTCGATCGTCGTGTTCCACCACCAGCCGATGTGCCAGCTGAGCCAGCCGATCGTCGGCACCGGAACGGGGTCGGGCTCCGTCTCCGCCCAGTCCGGCGTCCACCGGCCGTCGGCCCGCAGGTGCACCGTCCAGCACAACGGCGTCGGCTGCCAGAGGAAGTCCTCGGTGTCGAGCCGCTCCAAGTGGTACTCGAACAGCGACCAGGTCAGATCGAACTGGCGGCGCAGCAGGTCACATCGCGAAGCGTTCACCGGGCGACCCTGACACACCCGCACGCCCCCGGCAACGCGCTTTCCCCGCCGTCCGGGCCGGTCGGCGGGCCCGGCCGACGAGACCGGCTTCTAGTACGCGGCGAGCCGTTCCATCAGGGCGGCGCCGCGCGCGAGCGTCTCCTGCTCGTCCTCGTCGAGTTCGAGGTCGATGGCCCGGGCGAGCCAGTCGGCACGGCGGTCGCGCTCCGCCTCCAGCGCCGCCCGGCCCACCTCGGAGAGGTCGACGAGGGACTTGCGGCCGTCCGTCGGGTGCGCCCGGCGGACGACGAGGCCCTGGTCCATGAGGAGCCCGACCGCGCGGGCCATCGACTGGGGGCGCACGCGCTGGTCCGCCGCGAGGTCGCTGGTGGTCATGGCCCCGTCCCGGTCGAGGACGCCCAGAACGGCGACCTGACCGTGCGGGATCCGGTCCTCCTGCTTCACGCGCCGCGCGAGTTTGCCCATGGCGACGCGCAGATCGGCGGCGACGGTGGCGGGTTCCGGGGTGGGCATAGGGCACTTTAACCCGTGATCGGCAGGGGTCCGCGCGGGTGGCCCGCGGAGCGCGACTGACCAGCGTAACTGGACAGCACAACTGAACAGCAAGACTAAGCAGCCATTCTGAACAGCACATCTGAACAGCTTTGCTGTAGAGTTGCGTCGTCGCGGCTCGCGCCGGCGTTGTCGCAAAGAGTGCCGCGACGTGTGACTTCGGAAGGACCTCGCATGGCCCCCAAGGCAGTTGAGCCCACCGTCATCCAGTCCGTCACCGCTCGCCGGATCATCGACAGCCGTGGCAACCCCACCGTCGAGGCCGACGTCCGCCTCGCCGACGGCTCCCTCGGCCGCGCCGCGGTCCCGTCCGGCGCGTCCACCGGTGCGCGGGAGGCCGTGGAACTGCGCGACGGCGACGCCGGGCAGTGGCACGGCAAGGGGGTCGACCGTGCGGTCGCCCACGTCAACGACGAGATCGCCGCCGCGGTCGTGGGACGCGACGCGGACGACCAGGCCGGCCTGGACGCCGCGCTCGTCGCGCTCGACGGCACGCCCGGCAAGTCCCGGCTCGGTGCGAACGCGATCCTCGGGGTCTCCCTCGCCGCCGCGAAAGCCGCCGCGGCGGCCCACCGCCAGCCGCTCTACCGCTATCTCGGCGGCGCCGACGCCCGCCTTCTCCCGCTGCCGATGATGAACATCATCAACGGCGGCGCACACGCCGACAATCCGCTGGACTTCCAGGAGTTCATGATCGCGCCGGTGGGCGCGAAGACCTTCGCGGAAGCCGTCCGCATGGGCTCCGAGATCTTCCACACCCTGCGACGCGACCTGCTCGCCGCCGGACACGCCACCGGCGTCGGCGACGAAGGAGGCTTCGCGCCCGCGCTGCGCACGGCCGAGGAGGCGCTCGACTTCGTCATGAGCGCCGTCGAACGCACCGGGTACCGCCCCGGCGAGGACATCGGCCTCATCATGGACCCGGCCTCGTCGGAGTTCTTCCGCGACGGCGCGTACGTGTACGAGGGCGAGGGTGTGCGCCGCACGCCCTCCGAACAGGTCGACTACCTGGTCAAGCTGATCGACTCCTACCCGGTCGTCTCCATCGAGGACCCGATGGCCGAGGACGACATGGACGGCTGGCGCGAGCTGACCACCCGCGTCGGCGACCGCTGCCAGCTCACCGGCGACGACGTGTTCTGCACGGACGAGGCGCAGGTGCGCGAGGGGATCCGGACCGGTGTCGGCAACTCGGTCCTGGTGAAGGTCAACCAGATCGGCACCCTGACCGAAGCCCTCGCCACGGTCGCCACCGCCCGCCGTGCGGGCTGGAGCGCCGTGATGTCCCACCGCTCCGGTGAGACGGAGGACACCACGATCGCGGACCTGGCGGTCGCGACGGGCTGCGGCCAGATCAAGACCGGCTCGCTGTCCCGCTCCGACCGCACCGCCAAGTACAACCAGCTGATCCGGATCGAGGAGGAGTTGGGCGAGTCGGCGCAGTACGCGGGCGGGGCGCTGCTGTCCCGCACCCGATAGGCGGGCGGGGGGAATCCCGCGTCGTGGGGCCGGCCCCGCCGCCCGGGATGCCCCTGTGGGCGCTTCCGCGAGCCGCCGCTCAGGCGCCCCCGCGCGGCGCGTACAGGATCCACAGCGGCCCTTCGGCGAGATCTACGCGCTGTCCGTCAGGGGTGGTGTACACCGTGTCCGCGCCGGCCGCGCTCCGTGCCCACCGGGCCTCGTACGCCCGGCCGTCCCGCAGGACGACCGCGCTTCCCGAACCCACGGTCTCGGTGAACGGGCTGGTGCTCCCGGACCGGTCGCGGAGGTCCGACGGCCGTACGGTCACGTCCTGGACGAGGACCGTACCGGCTCCGAGCCGCCCGCCCTCGGCGGTGCGGGCGGGGGAGCCGTCCAGGGAGACGAGCCACCGCTCGTGTTCCGCGGACCAGGTGAAGGTCACGGACGCCGACGGATAGCGAACCGTGCGGCTGTCCTCCGGCTCCCCGCCGGGAGGCGGCGCGCCGACCTCGAGCCCCAGCTCTGCGACGGCGTTCACACCGGAGGCCTCGAACGGGATCCGCTCCGGCCGCAGATAGAGATTGTGCGGCGCGGGCCGGTCCGGACCCCGGAAGTACGCTCCCGGCGCCTTCGAGGGCGGCACGGGGTCCAGCGGCGCACGGTCGATGACCGGCAGCAGCCTGCTCTGGGCCCCCGAGAAGGCAAGCGCCGGCCGGTCGAACTGCCGCAGCAGCTCCAGATCGGTCTCCCGCGCACTGCGCACCGGCCCGATGACCGGCGGCAGAGCGGAGGAGTACACGGCGAGGATCCGGGTCAGGCCGGCCTCCACCTGCTCGACGTAGACGATGTCGGCCCGCTCCAGACCGGTGTGGGGGCGTGCGGGCGCCACATTGTCGATCTTCACGGCGAGTACGTCGGCCCGGCCCGTGCCGGAGGGAGAACTGCTGCGGGGGGAGGGCGACGACCCGTCCCCGCCCGTGCACGCGGCCGCGACGAGCAGCACGAGCGCGGTGAACAGCACTGCGGCCGAGGTCCTGATTCCGGCTGCGGACATGGCGACCGCCCTTCCGGGGCGCCGGCCGGCGGCGTCGGCGCAACGCCGTCGTGTCGCGGCCCCTCATCCATCATCACGCATCCGGCGTCGGCATGGTTGCGCGACCGCCGCTCCCGAGCGGATGCGGCCCGAACGGCCCCGAGCGGCGGCGCAGCGCACAGGCGCCCCCGCACGACCGGCCGACTTGGCCGGAACTGCTCTGCGCCGCGCCCCTGATTCCGCTTCCGTGGGGGCGGATCGCTCTCTACGGTTGCACCAGCGACGGGTTGTGCACCCGCGCCGGCACGACAAGTGAAGCGGAGGGGGTTCGGTGGAAGCCGAGTTGACGGCACTGGCGGCATCGGGGGCGACGGCCGTCGTGGGCCTGATGGTGACGGAGGCCTGGACGCAGGCGCGCGGGCGGGTGGCCCGGTTCCTGGCGCGGGGCGAGGACGTCGACGCGATCGACGCGGAGCTGGAGGAGTCCCGTGAGGAACTGACGGCCGCACGCGCCGCCGCCGACGACGAAGCGGTCGCCGATGTCGAGGAGGAGTGGCGCATCAGGCTTCGCCGCGCCCTGCGCGCCAACCCCGAGGCGGCGGACGAGCTGCGGACCCTGCTCGATGAACTGTCCCCCCTCGCGCCCGCAGGACCCGCGGTGTCCGTCACTAACATCATCAGCGGAGGAACCCAGAACGCCCCGGTGTTGCAAGGGCAGACTTTTTTCGCCCCGACGTTCAACAGCGGTCGCAGCGCAGAGGCCCCGGAGCAGCGGCCAGGCACGGCGTGACGACCGGGGACGCGGGCGACCCCGATCGTCCGGCCGCCTGCAACGAGCTGTCCGGCATCGTCAACGGCCCCGTCGTGCAGGCCGGCACGATCCACGGCGGCATCACTTTCCACGTCGAGCCGGCCGCCCCGGCCGGGGAGCGGACCGCCCCCGACGAGATCCCGCCACTGACCGTGCGGTTCCGGAACCGGGACGGGATGCTCGACCTGCTCGACGGCTGGTTCGTTCCCGACCCCGAAGGCGCGAGCGTCGGATTCGCCGCGCTGTACGGACTGCCGGGCGTCGGCAAGACCACCTTGGTCTCCCGCTGGGCCGAACGGGGGCGGGAGTGGTTTCCCGACGGGCAGATCTACGTGGATTTCGCCACCCTGCGGGGAGGGACGGCCGGCGCCGACGTCTCCGAGGCCCTGTGGGGCTGCCTGAAGTCCTTGGGCGTCGACGCGGCGTACATCCCCACCACGCTCGCCGACCGGACCCGTCTCCTGCGGACCCGGACGGCGGGCAAACGGCTGCTGGTCTTCCTGGACAACATCTCCGACCCCGCCCACGCGGTCGCGCTCCTGCCGAAGGGCAGGGGCAGCGTGCTGCTGGTGGCGAGCGGCTCGCGGCTGGGGGAACTCGCCATGGACGGCGCGCGGATGATGCCGGTGGAGCCGCTCGACCGCGAGAGCAGCCTGCAGGTGCTCGCCGACCGGTGCGGAGCCGAGACCGTCGCGGCGGACCCGGACGCGGCGGACGAGGTGGTGCGGCACTGTGGCGGGCTGCCGGTGGCGTTGCACGTGGCCGCCGCCCGGCTGACGACGGAGACACGTCTCACCCTCGCGGGGCTGGCGGTGGAGTTGACCGACGAGTCGCGCCGACTGGCGGGAATGTCTTTGGGAAGGGAGCGGTCCGTGGCCGCCGCGTTCGACCTCGCCTACCGTGAACTCGCTCCGGAGCCGGCCCGGCTCTACCGCCTGATGGGCTGGTACCCGGGAGCCACCTTCGACGCGGGAGTCGCCGCGGTGGCGGCGGGCCTGGACCCGCGACGTACCGCGGACGCGCTGGACGCGCTGACCCGGGCCAGTCTGCTGGAGGAGACGCCGGACGGGCGCTTCCGCTTCCACGACCTCGTACGACTGCACGCCGGTGAACGCGCGGCGGAGGAAGAGGCGCCGGACGAGCGCCCCGCTCTCGTACGACGCGTGACGCTGCATTACCTGGCCCTCACCGCACTGGCCGACCGGGCTGTCCGGCTGGACCGGCTGCGGATCACCGACCTCACGCGCCTGCTCACCGACGTTCCCGACCCCTTCGCGTCCGAGGGCGGCCCGGAGCCGTTGGAGTGGCTGGAGGCCGAGCGCCACAACATCCTCGGCGTGCTGCGGGCCGCCTCGCGCGAGGAGACGCTGCACACGAAGGTCTGGCAGCTCGCCGAGGCCTTCACCGCCCTGTTCCTCCACCACCGGCACCTCGGCGACTGGCGGGAATCGCTCGAACTCGGCGCGAGGGCCGCAGCGGAGGCCATGGTCCCGGCCGCCGAGGCACGACTGCGCAGCCTGTTGTCGCGCCCGCTGATGGACCTCGGTGAGTACGAGGCGGCCCGGCGTGAGCTCGACACCGCCCAGGCCTGCGCCGAGGTATCGGATCATCTGGTCGTCCGCGCCTCCGTACAGGAGTTCTCCGGACGCTACTGGGACCGCATCGACCCCTCCAAGGCCATGGCGGCCTACAGGAGCGCGCTCGAGCTCAACACGGCGGCGAAGGAGGGCCGCGGCGCTGCCATAGCCTCCTACTTCCTCGGCTGTGCCCAGGACGCCGCGGGAAACTCCCGTGAGGCTCTGGACACCCTGCGCGGCGCCCACGAACAGCTCACCGCACGCGAGGACCTGAGGATGGCGGCGCGGGTGCGGATGGCCATCGGCCTGGCCCACGACCACCTCGACGAGACACAGGAGGCGATCGCCGCACTCAGTGAAGCCGCCGAGGTCCTTCGTGCGCAGGAGGCGACGCACTACGAGGCGCAGGCACTCGTCGCTCTGGCGGACATTCAGGAACGCTCCCAGGGCGACCCCCGCGAGGTGCGAGCCCGTCGCGAGCGCGCCCTGGAGATCTACGAGGCCGGTGGCAGTCCTCAGGCGGAAGTGCTTCGGGAGCGCCTGGAGGAAGGGCGGGAACAAGGACCGGGGGAAGAGCCGACGGCCGGTTGACGTACGGCGGGCGGGTACTCACGCACAGTTTCGCTCAGTCCGCGCCGAAGCCCGGTGACGGTGCGCGCAGTCGCAGGGCCACGTCCTCGTCGCGCGTGCCGATGCGCAGGGTCACGAGCACGCCGTCCAGGGGAGCGGCCGCGCGCAGCAGTGAGTAGACGACCGCGGCGGCCGGGCCCGGGGCCGCCGGCGGCCCGGTCGTGGACGCCTCCACGATCCTGCCGTCGCGCAGCCCCACCAGACAGCCCCCACCGCTCAGGGCGGTCGCCGCGAGACGGCATCCCGGCAGACGCGCCAAGGCATCCTCGATCCACCGGAGCGCAGCCGTGGAGGAAGGAGCCGGAGCCCCGCGCAGCAGTACCGAAGCGCTCTCCACCAGTCTCCGCTCCCGCTCGCGCTCGTCGCAGGCGAGATGACGGAAGCGTCCGACGGTCTCGTCCTCGTCCTCGTCCGCGTTCCTGATCATGCCTGCGTACGGTGTCACCGCCGCAGGCCGTCGGCGTACGGTGACGGTGTCAGGTTCCGCACTCGGGGAGACGGTGCTGATGACCGTCCAGGCGGTCACTTCCGCTCCGGTCGCCTCGGGCTCGCCCAGATACAGCGCGGGCGGGGGAGCGGGCATGGGTTCCGTGAGGTCCAGCAGGTGATAGAGCGCGGTGCGCAGCCGGGCCAGGGCCTGCCCCGGCCGGTCGAACGCTCCGGCGGCGACTGCGGCGAACCGGTCCGGGGCCTGCTCTGCCAGGGCCAACGTGATCTGTTCACGTACGTCACCGAGGGCGTTCAGACGGGGCGCGGCCCGCCCGAGGTCGGCCGCGGCGGTGCCGTCGACGGCCTCGCTGCCGAAGGCCCCCAGCAGGACAGGCTTGCCGAGCGCCGCCCCGTACAGCGTCACCGAGCCGTGATCGCCCACCACGACGTCCGCCGCGACCAGCGCGGGCCGCCAGGCGTGAATGTGCGGGATGAGCATCAGCCCGGCCTCCAGGGCCGGGGCCAGGACGGTGCGGATCTGCCAGGAACCGTGGCCCGACCAGACGTTGGGGTGAACGATCGCCGCGACCCGGAACTCGTCGTACGGGAGTGCGTCCAGGATCCGGGCCGCCAGGTCCGGGTCCTGGCCGATCAGTGAGGTGCGCCCCCAGGTGGAGCTGAGCACCACGAGCCGGTGACCGGCGGGAACTCCGAGAGCCTGCCGGTACGCGTCCGCCCGCCCGGCGCTGAGGAGCAACTCGTCGTAGCAGGGGTCACCCACGAGCAGCGTGCGACCGGCGGCCTTCGGATGGGAGGAGAGCAACTGCTCCTCCTGGCTCGGATGCGAGATCGCCAGCCAGGCGCGCCCGGACTCCAGGAGGCTGTCCGGCACCACTCCGGACAGCCGGTCACGCGGGCCGCGGGAGTCCGGTACCTGCTTCTGGAAGCCGATGCCGTGCGGCAGCACGAGGACCGGGCAGTGTCCCTCGGGCACATCGATGTTCTCGCTGGCCGTGAGGATCAGATCGGGCTCGGCCTGCCGCACCTGGGCCCAGGGGATGATCCTGCAGCCCGCGTCGTGCAGCAGTTCCAGCACTCCGTCGCTGAACGCGGAGGTGGGATCATGGGCGAAGACCACGGTCACCCGTGCGTCCCCGCGCAGCAGGGCGGGCAGGCATTCGAGGACCCGCACGGTCGAGGTCACCGTACGGGCCGCTACGACCAGAGTCTTCTCACCGTGAAAGGTGCTCCACCGTCCGGCGTCGGCACCGACAGGGACGCGGAGGGGCTGGCTAGCGCGCATGGCCACCCCGAAAGGCTACGGGTACACGGCCCTGACGCGGCTCGCGGCTCGCGGCTCGCGGCTCGCGGCTCGCGGCTCGCGGCTCGCGGCCATCGTCGATGTATCGCATCTCAAGCGGTGCTGCAACCCTCTCAGGGTTCGTACCGGGGCACCTGACGGTCATATGGTACGGGAATCATCCCTGGCCAGGTCGTGGGTCAGGGAGATCGGACGGCCACCCCGCCCCGATCTCCCTCACGCTCCCGTGGTGAGCTCCCCACGGCACACCGGGCACCGTTCCCTGCCGTCCCAGGCGTCCCACCCGAAGGACGCGGGCGAGAACGTCCGGTCCTTCAGCTCCCCGCGCACCGCCACCCGGTAGGCCGACGTCCTGGCCGCCGAGACGAGCGCGTTCACCCCGGCGGGCGCTCTTGACCGAAGGTCTGGACCATTCTACGGTTTGGCAGGGTCACGACATAGGGCGGGGCGGGGCGAACCTTTCGCCGCGTCGGCGGCGGACCCGGGCTGGAAGGACGTACGGATCATGGGTCGTACCTCACGACTGCTGGGCCTCGGCCTGGCCGCGGCGCTCGTTGTACCGATGCTGGTCGGAGCCGCGCCGCCGAGGGCCGCGGAGACGAGCAGCGCGGCCGCCGAGACCTGCGCGGTCAAGTCGAAGCCCACGGGCAAGGTGCTCCAGGGGTACTGGGAGAACTGGGACGGGGCGGCCAACGGCGTGCACCCGCCGCTCGGCTGGATCCCGATCACCGACTCCCGTATCACCCAGCACGGCTACAACGTCATCAACGCGGCCTTCCCCGTCATCCGCTCCGACGGCACCGTCCTCTGGGAGGACGGCATGGACCGCACCGTCAAGGTCGCCACCCCCGCCGAGATGTGCCAGGCCAAGGCCTCCGGGCTCACCACCCTCATGTCGATCGGCGGAGCCGCGGCAGGGATCGATCTCAGCTCCAGCAGGGTGGCCGACCGGTTCGTCGAGACGATCGTCCCGATCCTGAAGAAGTACAACTTCGACGGCATCGACATCGACATCGAGACCGGCCTCGTCGGCAGCGGCAACATCAACCAGCTGTCCGCGTCGCAGTCCAACCTCATCCGCATCATCGACGGCGTCCTCGCCGCGATGCCGCCGAACTTCGGCCTCACCATGGCCCCCGAGACGGCGTACGTCACCGGCGGCAGCGTCGTCTACGGCTCGATCTGGGGCTCGTACCTGCCCATCATCAAGAAGTACGCCGACAACGGCCGCCTGTGGTGGCTGAACATGCAGTACTACAACGGCAGCATGTACGGCTGCTCCGGCGACTCCTACTCCGCCGGCACCGTCGCGGGCTTCACCGCCCAGACCGACTGCCTGAACAAGGGGCTGGTCATCCAGGGCACCACCATCAAGGTGCCCTACGACAAGCAGGTCCCCGGCCTCCCCGCCCAGCCCGGCGCCGGCGGCGGCTACATGTCCACCGGACTCGTCTCGCAGGCCTGGAACCACTACAACGGCTCCCTCAAGGGGCTGATGACCTGGTCCCTGAACTGGGACGGTTCCCGGGGCTGGACCTTCGGTGACAACGTGAGGTCCCTCCAGGGCCGTTGAGCCCCCACCCGTACGTCGCCGCGCCCCCGGTCCGCCCCGGACCGGGGGCGCGGCGCTGCTCCGGCCGGGGAGTGACACGAGGAAGGCGTGAACCGGTCGCGCACCGGGGCGGCCGGGAGAGCAGAATCGGGTACGGACCGGGGTGATCGTTTCCCCGGTGCGCCGGGCCCGTCTCCCCACGGGCCGGCCGACGACGAAGACGTACGAGGAGCCCCGATGGTGCACGAACGGGCCGGTCACCCGGCGCAGTCCGCAGACCTGGTCGACGTGGCACGGCTGGTGACGGCCTATTACGCCCTCCACCCCGATCCCGCAGACCCCGCCCAGCGGGTGGCCTTCGGGACCTCCGGCCACCGCGGCTCCGCGTTCGCCGCCGCGTTCAACGAGGACCACATCGCCGCGACCACCCAGGCGATCTGCGACTACCGCGCCCGGCAGGGCACCGACGGCCCCCTGTTCCTCGGCGCGGACACCCACGCGCTGTCCGAGCCCGCCCGGGTCACCGCCGTGGAGGTGCTCGCCGCCAACGGGGTGACCGTCCTGATCGACAGCGAGGACGGCTACACCCCGACCCCCGCCGTCTCGCACGCCATCCTCACGCACAACCACGGCCGCACCGAGCACCTGGCCGACGGCATCGTGGTCACCCCCTCGCACAACCCGCCCGCCGACGGCGGCTTCAAGTACAACCCGCCGAACGGGGGGCCGGCCGCCTCCGACGCCACGTCGTGGATCCAGGACCGGGCCAACGCCCTGATCGAGGCCGGACTCGGAGCGGTCCGCCGGATGCCGTACGCCCAGGCCCTGGCCGCCGACACCACCCACCGGTACGACTTCCTGACCGCGTACGTCGACGACCTGCCCTCCGCCCTCGACCTCGACGCCGTACGGGACGCGGGCATCCGCATCGGCGCCGACCCCCTCGGCGGCGCGTCCGTCGCCTACTGGGGGCGGATCGCGGAACGCCACCGGATCGACCTCACCGTCGTCAACCCGCTCGCCGACCCCACCTGGCGGTTCATGACGCTCGACTGGGACGGCAGGATCCGCATGGACTGCTCGTCCCCGCACGCCATGGCCTCGCTGATCGCCCAGCGCGACGCGTACGCCATCGCCACCGGGAACGACGCCGACGCCGACCGGCACGGCATCGTCACCCCCGACGGCGGCCTGATGAACCCCAACCACTACCTGGCCGTCGCCATCGACTATCTCTACACCCACCGCGACGGCTGGGCGGCCGGGACGGGCATCGGCAAGACGCTGGTCTCCTCGTCCATGATCGACCGGGTCGCCCACGACCTCGGCCGCACCCTGGTGGAGGTCCCGGTCGGCTTCAAGTGGTTCGTCGACGGCCTCTACGACGGCAGCCTCGGCTTCGGCGGCGAGGAGTCCGCCGGGGCTTCCTTCCTGCGCCGCGACGGCCGGGTCTGGACCACGGACAAGGACGGCATCCTGCTGGCCCTCCTCGCCTCCGAGATCACCGCCGTCACCGGCTCCACCCCCTCCCAGCACTACGCGCGGCTCACCGGCCGCTTCGGCGACCCGGCGTACGCCCGCGTCGACGCACCCGCCACCCGCGAGGAGAAGGCCGTCCTGGCCCGGCTCTCCCCGCAGCAGGTCAAGGCCGACACCTTGGCCGGAGAACCCGTCACCGCCGTGCTCACCGAGGCCCCCGGCAACGGCGCGGCCATCGGCGGCCTCAAGGTCTGCACCGACAGCGCCTGGTTCGCCGCCCGCCCCTCGGGCACCGAGGACGTCTACAAGGTGTACGCGGAGAGCTTCCAGGGCCCCGGCCACCTCGCCCAGGTCCAGGAAGAGGCCCGGGCGCTGGTCTCCGAGGCGCTGGGCGACGCCTGAGCCCCTTCGTTCGGATCCGCACGCCGACCGGTGCCGGGCGCGCTCAGGCGCCCGGCACCGTCGGCTGCACCTGCCGTAGGAAGGCCGCGTTGTCCGGGGTGCGCCGGACCCTGTCGAGCAGCACCTGAAGGGCGCCCTGGCCGTCCCGCGTGCTCAGGGCGCGGCGCAGGGCCCTGACGGCAGCCAACTCGCCCTGACCAAAGAGGAGTTCCTCGCGGCGGGTGCCGGAGCGGGTGACGTCGACGGCCGGGAAGATCCGCGCTTGGGCGGCGGAGCGGTCCAGGTGCAGCTCCATGTTGCCGGTGCCCTTCAGTTCCTCGAAGAAGAAGTCGTCGGCCCGCGAACCCGTCTCCACGAGGGCTGTCGCCAGGATGGTCAGCGAACCGCCCTCCTCGGCGCAACGGGCCGCGCCGAACAGTTTCTTGGGGCCGGTCAGGGCCGCCGCGTCGACGCCGCCGCTGAGGGTCCGGCCGCCCGCGCGGGCCGCGTTGTTGTGGGCCCGGCACAGCCGGGTGAGGGAGTCCAGCAGGATCACCACGTCCCGGCCCTGCTCGACGAGGCGGCGGCCGCGCTCGACGGCGAGTTCGGCCAGGGCGATGTGCTCCCGCGCGGGCCGGTCGAAGGTCGACGCGTACACCTCGCCGCGTACGGCGCGGCGCATGTCCGTGACCTCCTCGGGCCGCTCGTCGAGCAGCACCACCATCAGGTGCGCCTCGGGGTGGTTGGTGGCGACGGCGGCGGCCACCTGCTGCAGCAGCACCGTCTTGCCCGTCCGGGGCGGTGCGACGACGAGGCCGCGCTGGCCCTTGCCGACGGGGGAGACGAGATCGACGATGCGCGGTGCGGGCCCGCCGCGCGGCGTTTCCAGGCGCAGCCGCTCGCGGGGGTGGACCGGCGTCAGGTCGCGGAAGCGGGCACGGCCCCGCAGCTCCTCCGGGGCGAGTCCGTTCACCTGGTCCACCGAGGACAGGACACGGGGCCGGTCGCAGCCGCCCTCGACGACGTCGCCCTTGCGCAGCCCGAGGCGGCGGATCAGGGCGGAGGACACCTGGATGTCGTCGGGGGAGGGATGGCCGCCGTGGACACGGAGCATGCCGTGCCCGTCGTCGGCGGTGTCGAGGAGGCCGGCGACCCGGACGGGGCGCCGCTCCCCGGTCACGGGGCGTTCGAGTGTGGCGGTCATGGGAGGGGTCCTTTCGCGGACAGGCGAATGAGGGGACCGGCATACGGAGGGGCGGCGGGAATCACGCCACGCACCGGAGGCACGGATGCCCGGGCCGGAGAGACAGCGAAAACGCTGGGAAGAAGCTGGATCGCCGGTCGGAAAGGACGGGCGCGACAGCGATGGAGAGGAATCAGCACCGGTGCCCGATGAGAAGGGGCATGCACATGTGCTCATCGCACTGTACCACTGTGCGCCGGGAGCGCGACAGAACATCCGTCGACACATCCGTCGACACATCCGTCGACACATCTGTCGGTACATCCGTCGGTACATCGTTCGGGTCGTCCGTCGGACGCGTGTCGTGGCGGGCGCCCGACACGCGTCGAGGGTGGTGGGAACTCCGATGCTCGGGTTCCCACCACCCTCGGTGGCCGCGGGGGCCGCAGCGTCAGCCGGTCACACCCAGCAGCGGGACCCAGGACTCCAGCGCGGGCTGCTCGGCGAGGTCGGTGTAGGCCACCTCGATGCCGTGGTCGCGGCGCCAGGCGGCGGCCAGTGACATCAGGCGTACGGAGTCGAGGCCGTAGTCGACGAGGTTCTCGTCGAGGGGGATCTCCTCCGGGTCCTCGCCCAGGACGTCGGCGACATCGGCACGGAGCTGTTCGAGCGTGAGCGCCACCGCGGTCACTTCCCTTCGAAGACGGCCCGGGCGGTCGTGACGACGGCGCACCTGCCCGCGGCCCAGCGCAGCGCCATCGCATGGTCCTCGGCAGAGAAGTCTGCCACCGCGTCGGCCACCACGAACGCCTGGATGTCCTGCATCCAGGCGTCGCACGCGGTCATGAGCACACCGATGTGGGCGTAGACGCCGGTGATGACGATCTGGTCGCGACCCTGCTCGCGCAGGCGCTCCAGCAGATCGGTGCGGACGAACCCGCTGTACTTCCACTTGGTGAGCACGGTGTCGCCCGCGTCGGGTGCGACCTCGTCCGCGATGGCCGCCAGGTGCTCGTCGGCCGGGAGCCCGGGGCCCCAGAAGTCCTGCTGGAGACCGCGCTCCTTCGGGCTCTGGCCGCCGGGCTGCGCGGTGTAGAGGACCGGCACGCCGAGCCGCGTGGCGTCCTTCTTCAACTCGGCGACATGGGACAGGAGTTCGGGCACGGGGGCGGCCCGGCGGTCGTACGCCGACAGGAAATGGTTCTGCAGGTCGTGGACGAGGAGCACCGCACGCGCGGGGTCGACGGTCCAGTCGACCCGGTTGGCGGGCAGTTCGCCGGCGGCCGGCATGGGATAGGGGGCGATGGCGGGCAGAGCCATGGTGGAGAGGGTTCCGTTCGGGGAGTCGTTCAGCGGGACGGGGAGGGAGAAGCGGTACGGGCCGCGGCGTGGCGCAGGTCCTTCTTGGAGACCTTGCCCACGCCGGTCTGCGGGAAGGCGTCGACGAACTCGACCCTGTCCGGAACCTTGTAGGAGGCCAGGCCCCGTTCGCGTACGAACCGCTTGACGGCCACCGCCTTGAGCGGACCCGCGCCCGAGCGCAGGATCACGTAGGCGCAGACGCGTTCGCCCAGATACGGGTCGGGCTCGGCCACCACGTTGGCGTCGTGGACGGCCGGGTGGGCGAGGATGTGGTTCTCGACCTCCTCGGCGGCGATCTTCTCGCCGCCCCGGTTGATCTGGTCCTTGGCCCGTCCCTCGACGACGATGTGCCCGGTGTCGGTGACCCGCACGATGTCGCCGGTGCGGTAGAAGCCGTCCTCGGTGAAGGAACGGGCGTTGTGCTCGGGGGCGTTCCAGTAGCCGCGGATGGTGTACGGCCCCCGGGTCAGCAGATGACCGGTCCCGCCCGGGGCCACCTCCTGGCCGTCGTCGTCGACGACGAGAATCTCGTCGTCGGGCGAGATGGGCCGCCCCTGCGTGGTGACGACGGTCTCGACGGGGTCGTCCAGCCGGGTGTAGTTGACCAGCCCCTCGGCCATGCCGAAGACCTGCTGGAGCGTGCAGCCGAGAGCGGGGCGCACCCGGCGGGCCGCCTCCTCGCTGAACTTGGCACCCCCGACGAGCAGGACGTCCAGGCTGCCGAGATCGTGCGCGGTGCCCGGCGCGGCCTCCGTCCACAGCAGGGCCAGCGGTGGCACGAGCCCGGTGATGGTGACGCCCTCACGCTCGATCAGCGGGAACGCCACCTCGGGCGAGGGCCCCGGGCACAGCACCACACGGCCGCCGGCATACAGCGTGCCGAGCGAACCGGGGGATGACAGGGGGAAGTTGTGAGCCGCCGGCAGGACGCACAGGTACACGCTCCTCTCGTCGACGGCGCAGATCTCGTTGGATCCCCGCAGCGAGTAGATGTAGTCGTCGTGGGTGCGCGGGATCAGCTTCGGTACGCCGGTGCTGCCGCCGGAGAGCTGAAGGAAGGCCAGGTCGTCCGGGAGCGGGGCGCCGTAGCCGACCGGCTCCTCGGCGACCTCGGACAGCGCCTCGAACTCGCCGGGGTCCCCCTGGGCGACGAAGACATGGCGCAGGGTGCCCACTTGGGCGCGCGTCTTCGACGCCAGCTCACGGTAGTCGTAGCCGCCGTGCTCGGCCGCGATGACGTACGCGACCGCCTCGGTGAACTCGCAGAAGTAGGCGATCTCGGACTCGCGGTGCGCGGGCAGCGCGAAGACGGGCAGCGCGCCGATCCGGAACAGCGCGAAGATCACCTCGAAGAACTCGGCGATGTTGGGGAGTTGCACCACCACCTTGTCGCCCTTGGCGATGTCGCGGGCGAGGAACCCCGCCGCCAGCCGGTCGGCGCGCCGGTCGAGATCGGCGTACGTCCACCGGCTTCCCGCCGTCGGATCGACGATGGCGACCCGGTCCGGGTGGTCCTCGGCGCGCTGCCGCAGCAGCTCCCCGAAGGTCTCCCCGCGCCACCAGCCGGCCGCCCGGTACTTCTCCGCGAACTCGGCGGGCCAGGTGGGCGCCACGTCCGTTCTCACAGCTCGGCTCCCACGGCGCTCAGGAAGGTGCGGAACTTGGCCGCGGTCTCGGCGGCCTCCGCCTCGGGCTCGGAGGCGGCGACGATGCCCGCTCCCGCGTACAGCCGCAGCGTGCGCTCCTCGGCGTCGGCGCAGCGGATCGTGACGACCCATTCGCCGTCGCCCTCGGCGTTGCCCCAGCCGACCACGCCGGTGAAGAAGCCGCGGTCGAACGGTTCGGTCTCCGCGATGACCTGACGGGCCGTCGGCGTCGGTGTGCCGCAGACGGCGGGCGTCGGGTGCAGCGCGCACGCCAGCTCCAGTGCCGAGGCGTCAGGGGAGGCGAGGGTGCCGGTGACCGTGGTGGACAGGTGCCACATGGTGGCGGTGCGGATGAGCGTAGGGCGGGCCGGGACGGTGAGGTCCGTGCAGTGCGGGGCGAGCGCCTGGTGGACGGCGTCGACGACGACGGCGTGCTCGTGGAGGTCCTTGGCGGATTCCAGCAGGGTGGCTGCCCGGCGCACGTCCTCGGCGAGGTCGGCGCTGCGGGGGGTCGACCCGGCGAGCGGATTGGCGATGACCTGCTTCCCGCGGCGGGAGACGAGCAGTTCGGGGCTGGCGCCGATGAGGGTGCGCCCGGGGCCGGTCGGCAGCGCGAAGGTGTAGCCGGAGGGGTCGCGTCGGGCGAGGCGCTGGAGCATCGCGGGCAGGTCGAGCGGGGCCTCGGAGGTGAGTTCGAGGGTGCGGGCCAGCACGACCTTGCTGAACTCGCCTCGCCACATGCGCTCCACGGCCGCTGCGACGCCCTTGCCGTAGATCTCCGGTTCGGGCACCGGGCGTATCCGCCAGTCGCCCGCGGCGGGCGCGCTCGCGGGCAGGGCGATGAGCGGGTCGGAGGTGAGCGGCGGCGCGCAGCGCACCGACTCCGGGACGCTCAGGGCGGCCGGGGCGGCGTGGTCGAAGGGGATGGCGCCCATGACCACCGGCGCTTCCTGACCGGCGGCGACCGCCGCGGCGAGCGTGGTGCCCACCCGCGCGGTCAACGGTCTCCCGTCGTGGGGGACTTGGCGTCCGGGGCCCCGTGCGAGCAGGGTGCGTCCGGGGGTGGCGAGAAAGTGGGCGCCCGGTGTGTAGGCGTCCAGCAGTGCAGTGGCCGCTCCTACGGCCGGATGGGCCGGATCGGCCGGGGCGGTGTGCGTGGCGACCTGGGATGCCGTCGACACGGGGACTCCATTCTCGATGGTCCCGTCAGCGGGTGCGGGGGCTGGATGGGAGGTGAGGGAAAGGGGGAGGGTGGTCGGGCCGGTCAGCGCAGGGTCGCGCCGCCGTCGACGTACAGCTCCTGCATGGTGATGTGGCGGGCACGGTCCGAGGCGAGGAACGCCACCGTCTCCGCGATGTCCCCGGGGTCGGCGATCCGGCCGAGCGGGATGCCGGTGCGGTAGGTCGAAAGGTCCCCGTCGATGACGCGCTGCTCGGCGCCCGGACCGGTCCACAGCGCACGTTGCATCGGCGTATCGGTGGAGCCGGGTGCGACGACGTTGCAACGGACGCCGCTGCGGGCGAGTTCGAGCCCCAGGCACTTGGTGAACATGGCGGCGGCCGCCTTGGAAGCGGCGTACGCGGCCATGCCGGTGCGGGGGACGCCGGCGGCGTTGGAGCCGACGGTGACGACCGCGCCGGATCCGCGGGCCGCCATGAGCGGGGCGACGGCCTGGGAGACGTGGAAGACGCCGGTGGCGTTCACCGCGAACGTCTCCGCCCAGTCCTGCGCGGGGAGCACCGCCGCCGGGCCGGTACGCAGGATGCCCGCCACGTTCACCAGGACGTCGACCGGGCCGAGTTGGCGCTCGACCCGGGCCACGGTGCTCTCCACCGAACCGCGGTCGGTGACGTCCATCACGTACGGGGTCAGGCTGCCTCCCGAGCGTGCGCCGTCGGGCAGTTTCTCCTGCGTCAGGGCCCACTCGGCGGCCAGCGCCTCGACGCCCGGCCGGGCGCGATCGGTGGCGGCCACCCGGGCGCCGAGGGTGGCGAGCAGGTCGGCGACTGCCGCGCCGATGCCTTGTGCGGCACCGGTGACCAGAGCAGTGCGGCCGATGAACTCGCTGCTTCTGCCCGGTATGTGCTCAGGCATGAGCAACCTCCTCCGGATGTTAGGTAAGGGTAACCTAAATTGAAGCGACCGCCCAGAAGATGTCGGGCCGTCGCCACATACTTAGGCTAGCCTCACCTTATGCATACGCCGCACACGGGGACCACGGCCTCGGCTCCCGAACATGACTCCTCGACCGTTCAGTTGGATGGAGGCGAAACCGACCGGACGGTGGAGGCCGTGCCCGCCGGACGCGAGGAGGCATCCCAGGGAGCCGAGAACGGAACAGCCTCGGCCACCGGACAGCCCACCGCCGTGACCGGGGATCCCCGGTCCACAGCCGACCCGCGAGGGCGGACCGTGGCGGCGGCCGTCGGCGGACTGGTCCTCGCCGTCCTGCTGCTGACGGCGCTCTCCCTCTCGATCGGCGCGGGCGAGGTCGGCCCCGACGGCGTCCTGGACTATCTGCTGGGCCGGGACGGCGCACGCGACAACGCCCGGCTCTCCCTCGTCGTCGGCGATCTGCGCCTCCCGCGTACCTTCACCGCGCTGCTCGTCGGAGCCGCCCTGGGCGTCGCCGGGTGCCTCCTCCAGGCGGTCACCCGCAACCCGCTGGCCGAGACCGGACTGCTCGGCGTCAACGCGGGCGCCTCACTCGGCGTCGTCGCCGGCATCGCGCTCCTCGGCTTCGATTCCGGTTACGCCTACCTCGTCTGCGCGTTCGTCGGCGCGGTGGTCGCCAGCGGCCTCGTCCTCCTCATCTCCGGAAGGCGCGGCGGCGGCTCTCCCATGCGCCTGGTCCTCGCCGGGGCGGCGCTCGGCGCGACCTTCGGCGGGCTCACCAGCGTCATCGTCGTCAACTCCGCGGAGACCTACGACAGATTCCGCTTCTGGGTCCTCGGCTCCCTCGCCGGGGTCGAGGGCTTCGGCGAACTCGGCCGCCTCGCCCCGGTGCTCGCCCTCGGCTTCTTCGTCGCCCTCCTGGTCGCCCGCCCGCTCTCCGCCCTCGCCCTCGGCGACGACCTGGCCCGCAGCCTCGGCCACCGGCCACCCGTGATCCGTACGGTCGTCGCCGTCGGCGTCACCCTCCTGACCGCCGCCGCCGTGGCGCTCGCGGGTCCCATCTCCTTCCTCGGCCTGCTCGCCGGATTCCTCGCCCGCGCCCTGGCCGGCACCCGGCTCGCGGCCCGGCTGCTGATCGCCGGGCTCATCGGCGCCTGCGTCCTCACGGTCTCCGACATCGCCGCCCGCGTGGTCTCCCGGCCCTTCGAGGCGCCCGTCTCCGTCATCGTCGCCCTCATCGGCGCCCCCGTCCTCATCGCCATCGTCCGCTCCAGGCAACTGGCCTCGATGGGCATGACGGAACCGGCCACCGAGGAGCGCGCCCCCGACCGCCCCGGCCGTTTCCGGATCGCCCTGCCCCGCCCCGCCCTCCGCACACCGAAGACCAAGAAGCTCCGGGTCCGCCCGGCCGACACCCTCGTCCTGCGGCGCGGCCCGCTGTCCCTGCTCGTCACCCGGCGTGCCGCGCTCGCCGCCCTCGCCCTCGCCGGGGCCCTGGTCCTCGCCGTCGTCCTCTCCGCGTACGCCGGCCAGAGCGACATGGGCGTCGGCCGCACCTTCCGCGCGGTGCTCGGCCAGGGCGACCGCTTCGACGTCCTGCTCGTGCAGAAGTTCCGGCTCGGCCGGATCGTCGCCGGACTCACCGCGGGCGCCGCCCTCGGCCTCGCGGGCTGCCTCACCCAGACCCTGGCCCGCAACCGCCTGGCCACCCCCGAACTCCTCGGCGTCAACGACGGGGCCACCGCCGCCGTCCTGCTCTCCGTCACCCTCAGTGCCACCGGCTCCTTCGGCGCCTGGTGGGCCGGACCGCTCGGCGCGCTCGCCGCCGTCATCGTCGTCACCACCGTCTCCGGCGGCCTCGGCCAACGCGGCTACCGCGTCCTCGTCGTCGGCCTCGCCATGTCCGCGCTGGCCTCCGCGATCACCCAGGTCGTCCTGTCCCGCAGGTCCCTCTCCTCCGCGAGTTCGCTGTACGTATGGACCTCCGGCAGCCTCAACGGACGCAGCTACTCCGTCGCCGTCCCCGTCCTCATAGGCCTCGCGATCCTGGTCCCGGCCGCCCTCGTCGTCGCCCGACACCTGGGCGTCCTGCGCTTCGACGACGCGACCGCCTCCTCGCTCGGCTCCGCGCCCGGCCGGGTCCGGGCCCTCTCCCTGCTCCTGGCCGTCGCCCTGGCGGGCCTCGCGGTCGGCATCTGCGGCCCCGTCGGCTTCGTGGCGCTGGCCTCCCCGGTCATCGCCTCCCGGCTCGCCGGCCCCCTGCGCGTACCGCTCGTCGGCTCGATGCTCACCGGAGCCGTCCTCGTGGTCGCCGCCGACACCCTCGGCCGCATCGCCTTCGACGGCGTCGAACTCCCCGTCGGCATCGTCACCACCGTCCTCGGCGGCCCGTTCCTGCTGTGGGTGCTGCTCGGCCGCTCCGCCGCCACCCGCGTCTGAAAGACGGCCCGCACATGACCAGCCCACACCACCGCGACCAGCCCACGCCTCCCGCACCCACGGGACCGACCGGAACCGAGGCGCACACCGTGCGAAGCCCCCTCCTGCGCAGACTCCTCGACGACGTGACCACGGGCAGCCCCGACGCCGAGGAGGCGTTCTGGAACCACGTGAGCACCACCGGCACCCCGCTCGTCGAGCCCGACCCCGAGGGCGACCCCGGCCACCGGCTCGTCACCTTCGTCCGCCGTGAGGACCCCGAGCGCCCCGCCGCCCATGTCCTGGCCCTCGTCCACACGGTCACCGACAAGGACCGGCACGCGGGCGACCTCGCCCCCCACCTGATGGAACGCGTCGAAGGCACCGGCGTCTGGGCGATCAGCCACCGGCTGCGGGCCGACCACCGTGCCTCCTACCAGTTCCACGCCACCGACGGAACCCGCGAGGACGCCCTGCGCGCGGACCGGACCGCCTGGCTCCAGGTCCTCGACCACGCCGAACCCGACCCGCTCAACGACCGCGCCCCGCTGCCCTCCCGGGACGGCCGCAACCCCGCCTCCGTACTCGAACTCCCCGAAGCCCCGGCCCAGTCACGCACCCGGCGGCGTGACGACGTGGACCGGGGGCGGATGCTCGACGCCGAGGTGGACGGCCGCCGGATCACGGTCCACCTGCCGCCCGGCCACCGCCCGGACGGCGGCCCCTACGCCCTCGCCGTCCTCCTCGACGGCGAGATGTGGGGTCCGGTCCTCGGCGTCGGCGACATCCTCGACAACCTGCGCGCCGACGGGGACCTGCCGCCCACCGTGGCGGTCCTGGTCGACACCATGGGCCGGCGCATGGAGGACCTGGCCTGCAGCGCGCCGTTCGTCGACTGGCTGGCTGACACCCTGCTGCCCTGGGCCGGACGGGAGTACGGGGCCGGGGCCGACGCCGCACGGACCGTCGTCGCCGGACAGAGCGCGGGCGGCCTGACCGCCGCTTTCGCCGCCTTCCGACGACCCGACCGCTTCGGCCTCGCCCTCTCCCAGTCCGGCTCCTTCTGGTGGCCCGACGACGAACGCGGCTGCGAATGGCTCACCGGGGAGTACGCCCGGGCGGAACGCAGGCCGGTGACGCTCCACCTGGAGGTCGGCCTCCAGGAATGGATGCTCCTCGCGGAGAACCGCAGACTCCGCAACGTGCTGCGCGCCCGCGGATACGACGTCCGCTACCGGGAGTTCAACGGTGGCCACGACTACGCCTGCTGGCGCGGCGGCCTCGCGGACGGCCTGGCGGAGCTGCTCGGCGGAAGCTGACCGTTCCACCGCGCCACTGCCCCGACAGGAGAGGAGGGCGGGGCGGCATCCCCTTCGGATGCCGCCCCGCCCCTTCTTCTCTTCGCGCGCTCAGCTTCTGACGGCCGGAGCCTCGTCCGCCGCCAGGCCCTCGCCGGGGCCGGGCCGCCCGTCCTCCTCGTCGTCGAACGGCGGCGGCTGCGGGGCCTCGCGCGGCAGCCGTAGCGCGATCAGCGCCCCCGCCGCGACGAGCGCCGCCGTCACCCAGACCGCGGTGCGGTAGGGGCCGGGATCAGCGGCCTCCGTCACATGACCGCCGCCGATCACCGCCGCACACGCGGCGATGCCCACCGCGCCGCCCAGCGTGCGGACGATCTGGAACAGGCCCATCGCCTGCGCCAGGTCGGACGGCGCGATCGACTCGAACCCGGAGATCTGCACGGTCAGCACCGCCGTGCCGAGTACCAGGCCGATCAGGAACATCAGCCCGCGCACGCTCCACGCGTTCTCCGCCACCCCGGGCACGGCGAGCGTCGCGAAGACCGCGGCGGCCACCAGCAGCGCCGGCACGGTCAGCAGCCGGGGGCCGAGCCGCGGCAGCAGCCGGTCCACCACCTGCGAGGCGAGCATCAGCCCGACCGCCTCCGGGAACACGCTCAGCCCGGCATCCAGCGCCGACGCTCCCAGGCTCGCCTGATAGAGCAGCGGGAAGACGAACAGCACGCCCATCAGCCCGGCAGCCGTCACCCCGGCCAGCGCGGAGGCCGACCCGTACACCCGGTCGGCGAGCAGCCGCAGTCTCAGCAACGGCGTCCCCGCACGCACCTGGTGCAGGACGGCGGCCACCAGCAGGACGGACCCCAGGGCCGCGCTCACGGCGACGGCCGGCCGGGTCCAGCCCTGCGAGGGGCCGAAGCCGAGCGCGTACGTCAGCAGCCCCAGCGCCGGAGTGGCCAGCCAGAAGCCGACCGTGTCGAACCTCCCCTCCGGTCCCTCGACATGCTCCCGCAGACCGAAGACGCCCAGCAGTACGGCGGCCGCCCCGATCGGCACGTTCACGAAGAACAGCCAGTGCCAGGAGAGGTGTTCGGTGAGCAGGCCGCCCAGCGGCGGACCGAGCGCCGGCATCAGCGCCGTCGGCACGATCAGCACCTTGGCCAGCTTCATCCGCTCGTGCGGCGGGAACGCCCGGAACAGCAGCGTCATCCCGACCGGCGTCAACAACCCGCCCGCCAGGCCCTGTACGGCACGGGCGACCACGAGCGTGGGGAGGTCCGCAGCCAGACCGCAGACCGCGGAGGCGATCGTGAACGCGGTCAGCGCACCGAGGAACACCCGCTTCGTCCCGAACCGGTCACCCAGCCACCCCGCCACCGGCAGCCCCACCGCGAGCGCCACCAGAAAGGCCGTCTCCACGGTGTTCGCCGCCGACAGCGGACGCCCGAAGTCACCCGCGATCGTGTAGAGCGCCGGGTTCACGATCGTCGAGTCCAGGCCGTTCATGCACATCGCGGCCGTGTAGACGAGGACGACCGCGACCCGGGGACGTATCCGGGGCCGGATCAGCAGCCCGCTCACCGGGCGGGGACGGGGACGGGGACGGGACCGGCCCAGTGCGCGGTGATCCAGTCCAGCGCGTCCTGGCGGGCGCACGGGCCGTGAGCCGTCGACCAGCCTTCGGGCACCGCGGCGAACAGCGGCCACAGCGAGTGCTGCCCCTCCGCGTTGGTCAGGACGAGGAACTCCCCGTCCGCGTCGAAGGGGTTGGCGGATGCGTCGCTCATCGGTGTCACTTCTCCAGCTCGGTCAGTCGGTCGGCGACCACGCGCGCGATGTGCGCGATCGGCTCGGGCAGGGTCATGTCCTTGTGGGAGCAGGCGACGTTCGTGTTGTCGATGCGCCCGCTCACGTACGGGGACCAGGTGTCCGGCGTCAGGGTGTCGTCGATGGTGTCCACGGTGGCCCGGAAGAACAGCACATCGCCACGGAACACCCGGTGGTCGTAGGCCCGTACGAGATCGTTGGTGTTGAGGTACACCTCGCCGAGCGCCTCGATCCTCGCGGCGGACAGCGCCGCCAGCGGGGAGCCCTCGCGACGCAGCACCTCCACGACGTTCGCCGTGTTCAGCTCCTTGTCGCCGAGACTGTCGGGGCCGTGACCGCCCATGGTGAGGAGCGATTCGAGGGCCTCGGCCCGGTCGGGCACCGGCAGGCCGCGGAAGCCCTCGGCCGGGTAAGCGTCCAGGATCGCCAGCAACTCCACCCCCTGGCCCGCTTCTTGGAGGACCGCCGCGACCGCGTGCGCGATGATGCCGCCGGTCGACCAGCCGAGCAGCCGGTACGGCCCCTCCGGCTGGACCTCGCGGATCCGGGAGACGTAGTGCCCGGCCAGCTCCTCCAGCGTGGTCGGCAGCGGCTCGTCCGCCGTCGCCCCGCCGACACCCTGCGCCTGGAGCCCGTAGATCGGCACATCGGCCGGCAGGTGGCGGATCAGCCCCGCATAGCACCAGCTCAGACCGCCCGCCGGGTGCACACAGTGGACCGGGGCGCGGTCGCCGGGACCGGCGGGCCGCAGCGGCAGCAGCACATCGAGCGGGTCCTCCTCGCGCGAGACGTCCAGCGCCGCGTCCAGCGCGGCGGGCGTCGGGGCCTGGAACACCGTGCCGATCGACACCTCGATGCCGAACGCCGACCTGATCCGGCCTGCGAGGCGCACCGCGAGCAGCGAATGGCCGCCCAGGTCGAAGAAGTTGTCCTCCACCCCGGCGGACGGCAGCCCCAGCACCTCCGCGAAGACCGCGCAGAGCTGCTCCTCGCGGACCGTGCGCGGCGCGCGCCCGCCGGCGCTCACCGCAGCACCCGGCGCGGGCAGCGCCCTGCGGTCCAGCTTGCCGTTGCCGGTCAGCGGCAGCCGCTCCAGCACCACCACCGCCGAGGGCGCCATGTGCACCGGCAGCGTGGCGGCGGCGTGCTCGCGCAGGGCCGCCGGTGCCGGGCCGGAGCCGGGCGCGGGGACGACGTAGCCGACCAGCCGCTTGTCGCCGGGCATGTCCTCGCGAACCACGACCGCCACATCCGCGACCTCCGGATGCGAGGCCAACACCGCCTCGATCTCGCCGAGTTCGATGCGGAACCCGCGGATCTTCACCTGCTGGTCGCCGCGGCCGACATACTCCAGGGTGCCGTCCACGCGCCGCCGGGCCAGGTCGCCCGAGCGGTACATCCGCCTGCCGCGCTCCCCGAAGAGATGCGCGAACGGGTCGGCGACGAAGCGCCCGGCCGTCAGGTCCGGGCGGCCCAGATATCCGAGCGCCACCCCCTCACCGGCGACGTACATCTCGCCGGTCACACCCGGCGGCGCCGGCTGGAGCCGGTCGTCCAGCACATAGACGCGCAGGTCGGGAATGTTCACCCCGATGGTGCTGGAGACCGCGGAGGCGGCGGTCGCCCGGTCCAGCGCCAGATGGGAGACATGGACGGTCGTCTCGGTGATGCCGTACATGTTGACGAGCGTCGGCGCGTTCTCCGGGTGGCGTGCGTACCAGTCCGCGAGCCGCCCCAGCTCCAGCGCCTCGCCGCCGAACACCACGTACCGCAGAGCCAGATCGCGTCCCGGAGCCTCCCGGTCGGCGGCGGCCAGCTGGTAGAAGGCGGACGGCGTCTGGTTGAGGACGGTCACTCGCTCGTCCGCCAGCAGCCGCAGGAACGCGTGCGGGTCACGGCTGGTCGCGTACGGGACGACGACGACCCGGCCGCCGTACAGCAGCGCGCCCCACAGCTCCCACACCGAGAAGTCGAACGCGTAGGAGTGGAACAGCGTCCACACGTCGTCCGGCCCGAACGAGAACCAGTGCTCGGTCGCCGTGAGCAGCCGCGTCACGTTGTGCTGGGTGACCACGACCCCCTTCGGGCGGCCGGTGGACCCCGAGGTGTAGATGACGTACGCCGGGTCCCCGGGGCTCAGCGGCCGGGTGCGGTCCGCCTGGCCGAGGGGCCCGTCCGGGAGACCGGCGGCCTCGTCGACCGTGATCAGCGGCAGGTCGTGCGCGGGCAGCAGTCCGGCCGTCGCGGCGTCGGTGATCAGCGCCGACGGACGGGCGTCGTCCAGCATGTACGCGAGCCGGTCCGCCGGGTAGTCCGGGTCCATCGGCAGATACGCGGCCCCCGCCAGCGACACCGCGAGCAGCCCGGCCACCAGGTCCGTGGAGCGCGGCAGCGCGAGCGCCACGATCGAACCGGGACCGATCCCCCGGGCCGCCAGCAGCCGGGCCAGAGACCGGGACCGGGAGGACAGTTCGGCGTACGTCAACGACGCGCCCCCGCAGCTGACCGCCGTCCGCTCCGGGTGGCGGCGTGCCGCCACCTCGTAGACCTCGGCGAGCGTGAGCGGCACCGGTCGGTCGTCGTTGACGCCGTTGGCCTCGACCACGGCACGGCGGACCTCGGCCTCGTCCAGGATCGGCAGCAGGCCGACCGGGGTCCCGGGCCGCCGGGCCGCCGCGGTGAGGAGCCGGGACAGCCGGTCCGCGAGGGCCTGGGCGGTCGACCGGTCGAAGAGGTCGGTGCGGAACTCCAGGAACCCCCCGATCCCGCCGCCGGGCAGTTCGCCCGCGTTCAGGGTCAGGTCGAACTTGGCGGTGCCGGACGGGACGGCGGTCAGCCTGGCGGTGGTGCCGGGGCCGAGGGAGACGGGCCCGTCCGCGAGTGACTGCCAGGCCAGCATGGTCTGGAACAGCGGATGCCGGGCCAGCGAACGCGGCGGGTTCAGCGCTTCGACGAGGTGGTCGAAGGGCAGCGCGTCGTGCTCGTACGCGGCGAGCGTGGCCGTCCGCACCCGGTCCAGCAGATCGCCGAAGGAGGGGTCGCCGGAGGTGTCGGTGCGCAGGACCACGGTGTTGGTGAAGAAGCCGACCAACCCGGCCGTGGCATCGTCGTCGCGGCCCGCGACGGGGGTGCCGACGGGGATGTCGGTGCCGCACCCGTGCCGGGTCAGCAGGGCCGCGAGTCCGGCCTGCACGGTCATGAACACGGTCGCCCCGTGCGCCCGTGCGAGCCGGCGCAGCGCCTCGTGCGCGGTGGCGTCCAGGGCGAAGGGCACGGTGTCGCCCGCCGAGGTGGCCACGGGCGGCCGGGGCCGGTCGGCGGGCAGCTCCAGCTGGTCCGGCAGCCCGGCGAGCACGTCGCGCCAGTGCGCGAGCTGGGCCTCGGCGAGGGGGGTCGGCTCGGCGGGGGTGCCCAGGAGCCGCTGGAGCCGGGCCGCGTGGTCCACGTACTGGCCGCTCAACGGGGTGAAGTCCGGTGCGCGGCCCCCGGCGCGGGCGGTGTAGGCGGCGGCCAGGTCCTGCGCGAGGGGAGTGGTGGAGGCTCCGTCGCCCGCGATGTGGTGCAGCAGGAGAAGCAGGGTGTGGTGGCCGGGCGACTCGCTGAACAAGACCGTGCGCAGCGGGGGTTCCGTGGCGAGGTCGAAGCAGTGGCGCACGGCCTCGGTGAGATCGCTGCCCGGCTCCGCCAGGTGCAGCACCGGGCGGGCGGCCGGGTCGTCGGGGGCGAGGATCCGCTGGTGGGGGATGTCGTCCGAGGCGCCCGCGCCCTCGCCCTCAGTGGTGCCGTCGGGGGCGTTGGCGGGGGCGTTGTCAGTGGGCGGGTATACCGTCCGTAGTGTCTCGTGACGCTCCGCCAGGTCGTACAGGGCGAGCTGGAGCGCGTCGCGGTCGAGCGGACCGTTGACGCTCAGGACGAGTGGGATGTTGTAGGTGGGGCTGGGGCCTTCGAGGCGGTGGAGGAACCACAGCCGCTGCTGGGCCGGGGACAAGGGGAGGGGACCGGTGCGTGGTACGGGGGAGAGCGGGACGGACGCGGTGGCCGCGCCGCCACGGGTGCGGATCAGTGCCGCCAGGGCGGCGGGCGTGGTGCGGCGGAAGACGTCGGCGATGCCCATCGGCACGCCGAAGTGCTCCCGGACGCGGGCGGCCAGCCGGGCGGCGAGCAGCGAATGCCCGCCGAGATCGAGGAAGCCCGCGTCGGCGGCAGGGGGTTCGGCGATACCGAGCACGTCGGCGAAGAGCCCGCGCACGATCTCGGTGTGCGGCCCGCCGACGGTGCCGTCCGGGCCGCCCGCTACGGGCGGAAGCGGTTCGGGGTCGGGCAGGGCGCGGTGGTCGAGCTTGTCGTTGGCGGTACGGGGCAGCGCGTCCAGGAGCGTCACGGTCGCGGGGACCATGTGCTCGGGCAGGGCTCCGGCCAGGTGGTCGCGGAGCTCGGCGGGGGTGGGCGGCGCGGAGTCGGCGGTCGGGGCGGCGCCCTCGGGCCGTGCCGGGAGGGCGTTCCCCTCCTTCACCGGGACCGCGTAGGCCAGCAGCCGCTTGCCGTGGCCGGTGTCGCGGGCGATGACCGCGGCCGCCGCGACCCGTGGGTGCGCGGCCAGCCGGGCCTGGATCTCACCGAGTTCGATCCGGAAGCCCCGGATCTTGACCTGGTCGTCGCTGCGACCCAGGAACTCCAGCGTGTGGTCCTCGCGGCGGCGCACCAGGTCCCCGGTGCGGTACATCCGGCCGCCGGGAGCGCCGTTCAACGCGCCGAACGGGTCGGCGACGAACCGCTCGGCGCTCAGGTCAGGGCGGCCCAGATAGCCGAGGGCCAGGCAGGCCCCCGCGACGTACAGCTCGCCCGTCGCACCGGCGGGCACCGGACGCAGGGAGGAGTCCAGGACGTAGACGCGTGAGCCGCGCACGGGGCGGCCGTCGGGCCGGGCGGCCGAGGTCCCGGGCACCCAGTAGTAGGCGTCGACCGTCGTCTCGGTCGGCCCGTAGAGGTTGACCGGGTGCACGGCTGTGGCCTCGGTCAGCCGCTCCCACAGCGGCGCGGGTACGGCCTCGCCGCCGACCACCAGATGGGCCGGGTGGTGGTGCCCCTCGTCCAGCAGGCCCTCGGCGATGAGCGCTTCGGCGTAGGAGGGGGTGACGTCGAGGTAATCGACCAGGTGGGTGCCGACGTACGCGGTGAGCGCCGCCGGGTCCCGGTAGGCGGCGTCGTCCAGCAGGTGCAGCTCGTGCCCGTGGACCATCCACAGCAGCGGGTCCCAGGACGCGTCGAAGGCGAACGAGGCGCTGTGCGCGACCCGGAGGCGTTCCCGGCCGGTCCGGGCGACGGCCGGGGCGATGTGGTCCGTGCCGTGCCCGGCGCAGAGGTTGGCGAGCGAGGCGTGACCGACGAGGACGCCCTTGGGGCGGCCCGTGGAACCGGAGGTGTGGATGAGGTAGGCGGGGTCCGCGAGCGACGGCCCGGTGGGCAGCGGTCCGTCGGGGCAGGAGGCGAGAGCGTCGGCCGTGGCGGAAGCGTCGAGCGCGACGGTCGGCAGCCCGTGGCCGGGCAGCGAGACGAGCGTCGCGGCCGTGCCGATCACGCACAGCGGCCGCGCGTCCTCCAGGACGGCCAGGGTCCGGGCGGCGGGGTGGCCGAGGTCCAACGGCTGGCAGACCAGGCCCGCCTTGAGCACGGCCAGCAGCGCGACGACCATGTCGGCGGTCCGGGGCAGCGCCAGCGCCACCGTGCCGCGCCTCCCTTCGTCCGCGGCGCGAGCGCCGACGCCGGCCAGCAGGCGGGCCAGTCGGTCGGAGGCGGCGTCCAGCTCGGCGAAGGTGAGCCGGGCCCCGGGCTCGGCGGCGGCCGCATCCGCGTCCGTGCCCGCACGCGTGTCCGTATCGGAGGTCGCCCCCCGGAAGGTGCCCGCCATGGTGGAGCGCACGGCGACGGCGTCCGGTGTCCGGGCCGCCTGCGCGGTGAACGACTGGGGCAGGGTGAGCCGGGCGGCGGGCTCGGAGCGGCCGTACGTCACGGCCTCGTGCACCTGATCGCCGCTGAGCAGGTCCAGGGTGCCGATCGGGCGTTCGGGGTCGGTCAGCAGCAGCTCGGTCAGGCCGTCCAGATAGCGCAGCCAGGTGTCCTCGTGGGCGGCGAGGTCCTCCGGCCCGTAGGCGGCGGGGTTGGCGTCGAGGGTGAGCCGCAGGCCCCCGTCCGGGCCGGGGGCGGCGCCGACCGCGAGGCCTTCCACCGGTCCGGCCGCGAGGTTGCGCACCGTGCCCGTGGCCCCGGCGAAGTCCAGGGCGCCGTCGAACGGCCTGACGTTGACCATGGGACCGGTCAGCGGGGTGTCGGCCGACTCCAGGGCCAGGTCGCGGCGCAGGTCGGCCTGCGGATAGCGCTGATGACGGCGGACCTCGCGGATCTCCAGCACCACTCGGCGCAGCAGTTCGGCTCCGGTGTCGCCCGGGCGCACGCCGATCCGCAGCGGCAGCACGTTCACGGTCATGGCCGGGGTCCGCAGCGCCGCGGGCCCCCGCCGGTTGGTCAACGGCAGGCCCAGCACGACGTCCTCGGCGCCGGTGAGCCGGTGCAGATGACCGGCGGTCGCGGCCACCACCAGCTCGGCCCATGTCGCCTTCGCTACGCGCGCCGCCCCGGACAGCCGCCGAAGGGTCTCGGCGGGGAGGTCGGTGGTCCGATGGAGCGGACCGTCACCCGGTGTGTCCGAGGGGGCGGGGGAGCGGGGGAGCGCGGTGACGGAGGAGCCCGCCGTGCGCGCGGCCCAGAAGGCCCGGTCCGCCGCGTACTCCTCCCCGGCCAGATACACGGCCTCCTGCCCGGTCAGCTCGCTCAGCGGCGCGAACCGGCCCTCCGGCAGCGGCTGTCCGGCCACCAGAGCCCGGTAGAGCTCGGCGACGCGCTGCCCGATGAGGGACAGCGCGTAGGCGTCGACGGCTATGTGGTGCACGCGCTGGTACCACCGGTGGCGCCCCTCGCCGATCCGGATGAGGGCCTGCGTCGTCAGCGCGCCGTCGGCGGCGAGATCCACCGGCCGCGCCAGGTCCTCCCGCATCCATGCCTCGGCCCGGTCCTCCGTCAACTCCAGTCGCCGCACCACGGGCCGGGCGGCGGGCGCGATCCGCTGCACCGGTACGCCGTCGGCCTCGGACACCCGCAGGGCAAGGGTCTCCGCCTCACCGACCGTCCGTCTCAGCGCCTCCACGAACAGGTCCCCGTCCAGCGGCCCGTCGATCTCCACACAGTCCGCCGTGTTCAGCTCGGTGCCGAGAGGGGCCAGCTGGTGCGCGTAGTAGATGCCCGACTGGGCGGTCAGGAGGGGGAGTCCGGGGGAGGGCGCGCCGCCGGAGTGCGCTGCCGAAGAGCTGGTCGGGCGGTTCGGACGCTCATGCATGTGTGTGACGACTCCCCTGAAGGACAACGGACACCGGGCCAACGGGCTCGGCGCACACTTAGGTAAGGCTAAGTTAACCTATCTCCGACTGTGCAGGCGACCGCCCCGGGGCGGTCCGGAACGCAAGGAGAGTCCATGACCGTCCCCGCAGCCCCACGCCCCGAGACGCGCCCCCGGACGAGCCCCGAGACGCGCCCAGGGACACGGGCCGATGAGTCGGCCGACGAGCGGATCCGCACCCTCAGGGCCGCCGTGCGGGAGACGGTCGGCGGCAGCGCCCCGGCCCTGATCGACCTGAGCCGGCGTCTGCACGCCGAACCCGAGACCGCGTTCGAGGAGCACAGGGCCGCCGCCCTCTGCCATGAACTCCTCGCCTCGCACGGCTTCGAGGTCACCGCACCCGCCCACGGTCTGGACACGGCGTTCCGCGCCACGATCGGCTCCGGTCCCGTCACCGTGGCCATCGCCTGCGAGTACGACGCCCTGCCGGGACTGGGACATGCCTGCGGGCACAACCTCATCGCCGCGGCCGGAGTCGGCGCGGCCCTCGGCCTCGCTCCGTACGCGGACGAACTCGGCCTGACCGTCCGGGTCATCGGCACTCCCGCCGAGGAGCGGGGCGCGGGCAAGGCGCTGCTGCTGGAGGCCGGCGCGTTCGAGGGGGTCGACGCCGCGATGATGGTGCATCCCTGCCCCTTCGAGATGGCCGACTTCCGCTCCTTCGCGCTCGGCACCCTCGACGTCGTCTACACCGGCCGCGCCGCGCACCCCAGCCTCAATCCTCACGAGGGCCGCAACGCCGCCGACGCGCTGACCGTCGCCCAGGTCGCCCTGGGCCTCCTGCGCCAGCAACTGCCCCCGCAGTGGCGGGTGCACGGCATCACCACCGCCGCCGGGACCGCGCCGAACGCGATACCCGACCGGGCCACCGCCACGTACGAGATACGGGCCCTGGCCGCCGAGGACCTGCGCGAACTACGGCAGCGGGTCGAGGACTGCTTCCGTGCCGGGGCGCTCGCCACCGGCTGCGAAGTGGCCCTGGAGCGGCCCGAGCCCGACTATCTCGACTTCCGGGGCGACCCGGAGCTGATCCGGCTCTGGACCGCCAACGCCCGGGAGCTGGGCCGCGCCGAACCGGTCGAGCGCCCGCCGTTCGCCTGCACCGACATGGGTAACGTCTCGCACGTGGTGCCGTCCATCCATCCGGTGCTCGACATCAGCGGGGGAGCCTGTGGTCCGCACGAGGCGGCGTTCGCCGAGGCGGCGGTCTCCCCGGCGGCCGAACAGGCCCTGCTCGACGGAGCGGTGGCCATGGCATGGACCGCCGCCGACTTCGCGGCCTCCAGGGCCGCGGGCCGGCCGTCCGCCTGACGGGGCGGGCGGGGGCCCTGGCGGGCATGCGGCCCGGACCGGCAGTTACCGGCCCGGGCCGCACGGCGCGGACGTCACCCCGAGGTCATGTGAAAGTCACCCGGAGGTCACTTGGCCGAGAGCGCCTTGACGTAGTCGTTCAGGACGGCGTCCGCCGCGAGCGGGCCACCCCGGGTGGACCACACCGAGCCGTCGACGGTCACCGCGTGGCCGTCTCTGACGGCGCCCAGCTCCTTGTAGGCGGGCTTGGACTGGACGTCCTTGAGCGCCTTCTCGCCGTCCGAGGTCAGCGTCGACAGGAACAGCCAGTCACCGTCGATTTCGTTGATCTTCTCCAGGCTCAGCGAGGGCGTGTGCGCGTTGCCGTCCTTGTTCTGGGACGCGGGCCGCTTCAGCCCCATCTCCAGGGCGACGCCACTGGCGAACTGCTTGTTCTCCATCCAGCTCGGCCCGTCCGGGTTCCAGCGGACGATGGAGACCTCGGCGCCCTTGTTCGCGCCCAGCTTCTCCCCGGCGGCCTTGGCGGCGGCCTCGTGGCCGGAGATGAACTTGTTGGCGTCGTCCAGCTTGTTGACGGCGTTGCCGACACCCCGGAAGAACAGCTTCCAGTCGTCGGCCGGCGCCATCGTCACCAGCGTGGCCGGGGTGATCTCCCGCAGCTGCTTGAGCACCTGTTCGTCCTGCATGTCACCGGCGAGGATCAGGTCGGGCTTCGCGGCGACGACCTTGTCCATGACCGGCTGGAGCAGGTTGCCCACGACGTCGATGCCCTCGACCCGGTCGGCGAGGTAGGCCGGCGGCTTGTCGAGGCCCTGCCCGTTGGTGATGCCGACCGGCTTGATGTCCAACGCCAGTACCGCGTCCAGGTCTTCCTGGGTCAGGGTGACGACGCGCTTCGGCTCCGCCGGTATCTCGACCGCCTTCCCGGTGGCGTCCTTGACCGTACGGGTCGCGGAGGAGGCGGAGTCCGCCTTGCCGCCCTTGCCCCCGGAGGACTTGCCCGAGTCGGAGTCCGTTCCACAGGCCGTCAGGAGCAGGGCGGCGGCGCCGAGCGTGGCGACGGCGCGCGCCGCTCTTCGGGCGGCGGTGCGGGTGGGGCGGTGGTGCAGGATCATCAAGGGCTCCGGGTTCAACGGGACATGAAGCGGCGACGGCCGCACGGTCACACGGATGCGGCCGTCGGCTCGTGAGCGAGCTAAGGTTAGCCTTACTTTAGCGGCATCGGGCAAGGTGATGCCCTGTCCTTCGGAAAGGCCGGTCCTCGTGGACATCCGTGTCGAACAGCTCATCGCTGGATACGCCGGTCGTACGGCCGTGGACCAGGTCGACCTGACGGTGCCCTCCGGGCAGGTCGTGGCGATCGTCGGCCCCAACGGCTGTGGCAAATCGACCCTCCTGCGCTCCATGGCCCGGCTCCACCAGCCCCGTTCCGGCCGGGTGTTCGTCGGCGACGCCGACGTCTGGCAGCTGCGTCAGCGCGACGCCGCCCACCGCATCGCCCTGCTGCCCCAGGCCCCGCAGGCACCGGAGGCGGTCACCGTCGCCGGACTCGTGCGGTACGGACGCCACCCGCACCAGGGGCTGTTCCGCCAGTGGTCGCGGGAGGACGAGAACGCGGTCGTCCATGCCCTGGAGGCCACCGGTACGGCCGCCCTGGCCGGCCGCAGGCTCGACCAGCTCTCCGGCGGCCAGCGCCAGCGCTGCTGGCTCGCCATGTCCCTCGCCCAGGAGACCCCCGTCGTCCTGCTCGACGAGCCCACCAGTGCCCTCGACATCGGTCACGCCGTGGAGGTCCTGGACCTGGTCCGCGAAGTCGCCGCGGAGGGCCGCACCATCGTCATGGTGCTCCACGACCTCGCCGCCGCCGCGCGGTACGCCGACCTCCTGGTCGCCATGCGCGACGGGCGGATCGTCGCCTCGGGGCCGCCCCGCGAGACCGTGGACGCCGCACTGGTCCAGGAGCTCTACGGCATCGAGGCGGAGATCCTGACCGCGACCTCCGACGGGGCGCCCGTCGTCGTACCGACCGTCCGCGTGCCGGCGGTCGGCGTCTGAGCCGGCCCAGGCCCTGTCGTCACACTCCCGTCGTCGCCTGGAGGGCGGCCCCGCGGGGTCAGGCGGGAGTCCGACGACAGGCCTGGTCGGTTGTCGCTTCCGCCGGGGCGAGGGCCTTGGGGGCGGACGGCTTCTCGGGGGCGGTCGGTGTCCGGTAGGCGCGAAGGGGCTTGTTGGTCGCGTACACAACGGCGATCGCGAGGACGGCGGACAGCCCTCCGGAGATCAGCGAGAAGGAGGCCGAGGTGGCCGACGCCACCAGGCCGCCGCGGAAGTTGCCGAGTTCGGGGCCCGCGACGCCGATGACGTGCTCCACCGAGGAGACCCGCCCCCGGCAGGCGTCCGGGGTCTCCAACTGGATCAGCGCACTGCGCGTGACGACGGAGACGGTGTCGGCGGCACCCGCCACCGCCAGACAGGCGAGCGCCAGCCACAGGGGCCCCGCCAGACCGAAACAGGCCAGCGCCAGCCCCCAGATCCCTGCCGCGTACAGCTGCACGCGACCGGCGCGGCGCCGACGCGTCACCGTGCCGGAGAGCAGGCCGGCCGTGACCCCTCCGACCGCGACGGCGGAGAGGAACAGGCCGAGGGTCCGCGGGTCTCCGCCGAAGCGGATCTCGTTGACCAGGGGGAAGAGCGCGATGGGCATGGCCAGCAGCGTCGCGGACAGGTCGGTGGCCATCGAGCCCCACAGAGTCGGGCGGCGCAGCACGATCAGCCAGCCGCCGCGCTCCGTCCTGGGATTGCCGTCTGCCGCGTCGGTGCCCTCGGGGCGCATGGCGGGCAGGCGGACCACCGCGAGCAGCGCGACCGTCACGGCCACGGCCTGGGCCGCGTACGCGGCGGAGAAGCCCCAGCCGGCGATGATCAGCCCCGCCAGCGCGGGACCGGCCAGCATCGCCGTCTGGAAGGAGACGTTGGTCAACGCGAGCCCGGCCGCCACCTGGTCGCCCGGCAGGAGCCGGACCGGGAGGGTGCGCCGGGCGGGTGCGCCGAGAGCGCCGCAACTCGTTCCCACGGCGACCAGGGCGAGCAGCAGCAGTACGCTGCGGTTGTCCGCCAGGGCCTGGGCGCAGAGCCCCGCGGCGGCCAGGACCTGTCCCGCGGTGGCGGCCCGTACGACCGTACGGCGGTCATGGGCGTCGGCCAGGGATCCGCCGACCAGGCCGAACAGCACCATCGGCAGACCGGTGGCGAGCCCGATGGCACCCGTGCCCACCGGGCTGCCCGTCAACTCCCAGACCTGGGCCAGCACCGCCACGTTGGCTGTCTGGCCGCCGAGTTGGGAGGCGGAGGTGCCGATCCACAGGTCGCGGAACGGCTGATTGCCCCGGAGCGGGCGGGTGTCGAGGAACGGGCCGCCGACACGCCGTTTCATCGGGGTGGCTCGGTCAGGTGGTGGAGGATCCGCTGCCGCATCGACCTGCGCTCCAGGGCCCGCCGCACATCCTCGACGACGGCGGTCATCGCGTACGGGACCTCGCCGTCCAGCTCGGCGACCGCGCTGTGGGTGGCGCGCCACTCCGCCTCCAGGAACGGCACCAGCGACCGGCCGTGGTCGGTGAGGTCGATGCGCCGGGTGCGGGCGTCGGGTCCGGGCTCGGAGGAGACGAGCCCCGCGTCGCGCATGGCGGCGACGGTCTGGCTGATCGCGGAGTGCGAGCGCCCCAGGGACGTCGCGAGCTCGCGGATGGTCAACGGTCCGGTGTGCGCGAGCCGGATCAGCGGATAGACGAATCGGGGCCGTACGCCCTCGATGCCCCGCTCGATGTAGACCTGCTCGATCTCGGCGTCCATGGCTGCCAGAAGTTCGTGGAGGGAGTGCCAGGGGTCGGGGCGCGTGGTGGGATCGGGATGTGTCACAGCGCTAATATAACAGCGCTGTGACAATGTTCGCGCCCTCCTGTCCACCGGCCTGGAGCGATCGCGGGGGCCCTCGGCGCGCACCGGCCCCGGCGGGCGACGGCGACGCCTTCAGCCGGACTCTCCCGCGCCGCCCTCTCGGCGCGCTCCGGCCTCCCGGGACTCGCCCCCGCGGAACACCGCGAGGATCTCCTCGGCGGCCAGCGTCGCCGTCAACGTGCCCTCCCGGACCCGCTGTTCCAGCTCCGGCGCGAGCTTCCGCACCGCCGGGTGGCTGTGCAGACCGTCCAGCAACGCGTCGCGGACCATCGTCCACGTCCAGTCCACCTGCTGGTCGCGGCGCTTGGCCGCCAGCCGGCCGGTCGACTCCAGAAGCGTCCGGTGCTGCTCCAGTCGCTCCCACAGGGTGTCGAGACCGCTCGACTCACGAGCGCTGCACGTGAGCACCGGAGGTGTCCAGGCCGCGTCCGCCGGATGCATCAGCCTCAGTGCGCCCGCCAGTTCGCGTGCGGCCGAGCGGGCGTCACGTTCGTGCGGCCCGTCGGCCTTGTTGACCGCGATGGCGTCCGCCAGCTCCAGGACGCCCTTCTTGATGCCCTGCAACTGGTCGCCGGTACGGGCCAGCGTCAGCAGCAGGAAGGTGTCGACCATGTTGGCCACCGCCGTCTCCGACTGCCCGACGCCCACCGTCTCCACCAGCACCACGTCGTAACCCGCCGCCTCCATCACCACGATGGACTCCCGGGTCGCCTTGGCCACCCCGCCCAGCGTGCCCGCCGTGGGGGAGGGGCGGACGAAGGCGGCCGGGTCCACCGCGAGGCGCTCCATCCGGGTCTTGTCGCCCAGGATGGAGCCGCCCGTACGGCTGGAGGACGGGTCGACCGCCAGGACCGCCACCCGGTGCCCGAGCCCCGTGAGCATCGTGCCGAGCGCGTCGATGAACGTGGACTTGCCCACGCCGGGCACCCCGCTGATCCCGATCCGCCGGGCCGCCCCCGCGTGCGGCAGCAGCCGGCTCAGCAACTGCTGGGCCAGCACCCGGTGTTCGGCTCGCGTCGACTCGACGAGCGTGATCGCGCGCGCGACGAACGCCCGCTTCCCGTCGAGGACTCCCCGCGCGTAACCGTCGATGTCGATCTTCGCAGCCATCCGGTCAGCGGCTCACAGCTCGTGGCCGAGCGCGACGCCGAGCCGCGTGACCAGGTCGTGGGCCGCGTCCGGGATCACCGTCCCCGGCGGGAAGACGGAGGCGGCGCCCGCCTCGTGCAGCGCCTCGATGTCCTGCGGCGGAATCACCCCGCCCACCACGATCATGATGTCCTCACGCCCTTCGGCGGCCAGCTCCTCGCGCAGCGCGGGCACGAGCGTGAGGTGCCCGGCCGCCAGCGAGGAGACGCCCACGATGTGCACGTCGGCTTCGACGGCCTGCCGCGCCACCTCGCCGGGGGTCTGGAACAGCGGGCCGACGTCCACGTCGAAGCCCAGGTCGGCGAAGGCCGTGGCGATCACCTTCTGGCCCCGGTCGTGCCCGTCCTGCCCCATCTTGGCGACGAGGATGCGCGGACGGCGGCCCTCGGCCTCCTCGAAGGCCTCGACCAGTGCGCGGGTGCGGTCCACCGAAGGGGACTCTCCTGCCTCTTTGCGGTACACACCGGAGATCGTACGGATCTGCCCGGCGTGCCGCCCGTACACCTTCTCCAGCGCGTCCGAGATCTCCCCGACCGTGGCCATCGCCCGCGCCGCGTCGACCGCCAGCGCCAGCAGATTGCCCTCCAGGCCCGGGCCCGGGTCACGCTCGGCGGCGGCCGTCAGCGCACGCAGCGCTTCCTGGCACGCCACCTCGTCGCGCTCCGCGCGCAGCCGGCGCAGCTTCTCGATCTGCTGGGTGCGCACCGAGGAGTTGTCGACCTTGAGGACGTCGATCTTCTCGTCGGTCTCCACCCGGTACTTGTTCACCCCGATCACCGGCTGCCGCCCGGAGTCGATCCGCGCCTGCGTGCGCGCGGCGGCCTCCTCCACCCGGAGCTTGGGGATGCCCGCGTCGATGGCCTTCGCCATGCCGCCGGCCGCCTCGACCTCCTCGATGTGCTGCCAGGCCCGGTCCGCCAGGTCCCGCGTCAGCTTCTCCACGTACGCGCTGCCGCCCCACGGGTCGATGACCCGGCAGGTGCCGGACTCCTGCTGGAGCAGGAGCTGCGTGTTACGGGCGATGCGGGCGGAGAAGTCGGTGGGCAGCGCCAACGCCTCGTCCAGCGCGTTGGTGTGCAGCGACTGGGTGTGCCCCTGCGTCGCGGCCATCGCCTCCACGCAGGTGCGCGTCACATTGTTGAACACGTCCTGCGCGGTCAGCGACCAGCCGGACGTCTGCGAATGGGTGCGCAGGGAAAGCGACTTGGGGTTCTTCGGGTCGAACTGCCGCACCAGACGCGCCCACAGGAGCCGGGCCGCCCGCAGCTTCGCGACCTCCATGAAGAAGTTCATGCCGATCGCCCAGAAGAACGACAGTCGCGGCGCGAACGCGTCGACGTCCAGCCCGGCCTCACGTCCCGCCCGCAGATACTCCACCCCGTCGGCCAGCGTGTATGCCAGCTCCAGATCGGCTGTCGCCCCGGCCTCCTGGATGTGATAGCCGGAGATCGAGATGGAGTTGTAGCGCGGCATCTTCCGTGAGGTGAACGCGAAGATGTCGGAGATGATCCGCATCGAGGGCGACGGCGGATAGATGTAGGTGTTGCGGACCATGAACTCCTTCAGAATGTCGTTCTGAATGGTCCCGGCCAGCTTCTCGGGCGGCACGCCCTGTTCCTCGGCGGCCACGATGTACAGCGCCAGCACGGGGAGCACCGCGCCGTTCATCGTCATCGACACCGACATCCGGTCCAGCGGGATGCCGTCGAACAACTGGCGCATGTCGTAGATCGAGTCGATCGCGACCCCGGCCATGCCGACGTCGCCGGTGACCCGCGGGTGGTCGCTGTCGTAGCCCCGGTGGGTGGGCAGGTCGAAGGCGACCGACAGACCCTTCTGGCCGGCCGCGAGATTGCGCCGGTAGAAGGCGTTGGACTCCTCGGCCGTGGAGAAACCGGCGTACTGACGGATCGTCCAGGGCTGGTTGACGTACATCGTCGGGTAGGGCCCGCGCAGATACGGGGCGATCCCCGGATACGAGTGCAGCGCGTCCAGGCCCTCCAGGTCCTCACCGGTGTAGAGCGGCTTGACCGTGATGCCCTCGGGCGTCTCCCACAGCGGGGCATCGGAACCGCCGGCGGCCTTCGTCACGGCCGCCCGCCACTCCTCGGCGGAACCGGCCGGCGGCGCGGCCGCCGTGAGCGGCACGTCGGAGAAGTCGGGAACGGAGGATTTGCGATCCGTGGGCGATGTCGGCATCACGCCACTCCCATGCGGTCGAGTACGGAGGTGAGAACGGCGACCGCGTCGCAGCCGGCGAAGACATGGGCGTCGACATCGGCGTACTCGCCGGGGCGTCCCGCGAGGAACACCCGTACCGCTCCCGCCGACTTCAGCGCACCGGCCACCTGCTCCGCCCGCTCGGCGTACAGCGCGTCCGACGAACACAGAACGGCGACCGTCGCCCCGGAGGCGGTCAGCGCGCCCGCGGCGGTGTCCGCATCCACGGACACCGGATCGTGGACCGCCTCGATCCCGCCCGCCCCGAAGAGGTTGACGGCGAAGGAGACCCGCGCGGTGTGCGCGGCGGCCGGACCGAGCGCGGCCACGAACACCTTCGGGCGGCTTCCGGTCGCCGCGAGGTGCGCGTCGGAGCGGGCGCGCAGCGCCTCGAACGCCTCGTCGCGCCGGACCCGGGGCAACCCGCCCGGAGTACCCGCGTACGCGTCGGGCGCGGGCTCACGCTCCACCGGGCGCTCGCCCGGCTGCGGGAACTCGCTCACCCCGGTGATCGGCTCCTTGCGACGGGCCAGCTTCGCGCTGCGCGCCGCCCAGGTGGCGGCGAGGCGCTCCGCGACCGTCCCGGAGCGCAGGGCGGCGGGCAGACCGCCCGCCCGCTCGGTCTCCTGGAAGAACGCCCAGGCGGCCGAGGCGAGTTCGTCGGTCAGCCGCTCCACGTACCAGGAGCCGCCCGCCGGGTCGATGACCCGTGCCAGGTGCGACTCCTCCATGAGGATCGTCGAGGTGTTACGGGCGATCCGCCGCGCGAACGCGTCGGGCAGGCCCAGTGCGTGATCGAACGGCAGCACGGTCACGGAGTCCGCGCCGCCCACCCCCGCGCCCAGCGTGGCCAGCGTGGTGCGCAGCATGTTCACCCACGGATCGCGGCGCGTCATCATCACCGGCGAGCTGACGGCGTGCTGCCGCTGGGATCCGGCCCCAGGGACTCCGGAGGCCTCGGCGACCCGCGCCCACAGCCGGCGTGCCGCGCGCAGCTTGGCGATGGTCAGGAACTGGTCGGCGGTGGCCGCGTAGCGGAACTCCAGCTGCCCGCAGGCCGCTTCCACGCTCATCCCGGCACCGGTCAGGGCCCGCAGATACGCGACGCCGGCGGCCAGGGAGAGCCCCAGCTCCTCGCCGGCCGAACCGCCGGCCTCGTGGTAGGGGAGCGCGTCCACGGTGATGGCCCGGATTCCCGGGTACTCCGCGTCGCACACCCGCGCCCAGCGCACGGCGGCGGTGAGGTCCGCCTCGACGCCCGTCCGGGCCTCGTGGCCGAGCGGGTCGGCGCCCAGCGTGCCGCGCGCCTCGCCCTTGGCGACGCCGCGTTCCCCGTACAGCCGCAGCAGCTCCGTCGCCGCGGCGTCCAGGTCGGCCGGGGCGTCGAGGGCGATGGGCGCGAGGTCGAGGTAGACGCCTTCCAGTGCCCGGGCGAGCCCGTCGACGGGGACGCCCACCGGGCCGCCCACGGTGAGCCAGAGGGAGGTGACGCCGTTCTCCAGATCGCCGAGCACGGCTTCGTTGAGCCGGACGGGGTCGGTCAGGGTATGACGTTGGCGCACGCCCCAGCCGCCTGCCGCGTTCCCCTCGGCCCTGCCGCCCCGCGTGAAGGGGGCGAAGCCGGGAAAGCCGGTGTCCGGCGACTCGTCTCGCGCGGTGTAGAGGGGGCGGGTGGTGAGCCCGTCCTCCAGTGTGGTGGACAGCGCTTCCTCGGCGGCCGAGCCCGAGACTTCCTTGCCCGACTTGCGCAGTACGCCCTCTACGAGGGTCTGCCACTGGTCATGGGAAGGGTCGGGGAACGCGGCGGCCGGAGAGAGCCCGTCAGCAGGCTGGACCGTCATGCTCAGATGCTAGGCCAGTGCGCCGAATGAGGAGCAGGGGCACAGGCTGTGACCTTGCCCTCGCGGAGATGTACTTGATCCTTTACATACGGTCGCGTAACCGGTCGGGCGAGCGGGCGGCGGCAACACGACGGTCCTCGACATCGGGATGAATCAGGACAGAGATGCATATTATGTGCGAAGTTTCCTTATTCTTTATGCCATCCCTGGAATGCCGTATCCACCCCGGCGCCCTTGTGGCCGCCGGGACACGGAGAGGACGCGACCGTGGCCGTCGGACCTGTGGAGTACCTCGTCATCGCCTTCCCCGGCAGTCGTCTCACCGGGGCGGTCGCCTCCGCGCTCGCCGACGCCGTGTCGTCCGGAGCCGTACGGGCGGGCGACCTGGCCTTCGTGCGCAGGGTCGAGGGCGGCGCGCCGGCCCAGGTGGAGCTGCGGGAGCTGGACCCCGAGGGAGTGGTTCCCGCCGATACGGCGGAGGGCGGGGCGGCGGCGGTCCTGGGAGCGGAGGACGTCGAAAGGCTCGACCGGGGGCTGCCCGCGGGCGATGTGGTGGCGATCGTCGTCCGGGAGGACCTGTGGACCACGCCGCTCGCCCGCGCGGCCCGCGAGGCCGGGGGCGCGTTCGTCGCGCACGAGCGCCTCGGGGGCGGTGATTTTGGTGACCAGGAGGCCGCGGGGGACGACATCATCACCCGGCTGGAGCGGCTCGCCGAACTGTGGAGGCGGGACGTCCTCACCGACGCCGAGTTCGTGGAGCAGAAGACGAAGCTCCTGTCGGACTGAAGACCGGCCGACGCCCCGGGGTGCCGCCCGGAGTTCGCCGGTGGTGCTTTCCTGCTGCGTACGACGTTGATCCTGATATGTGGAATTCCTGGAATTCATCGGGGAAAGAGGCAGTTCATCGTGCAGACCGCCCGGACCGTTCCGGCCGCCACCGTTGTCAATCTGCGCGACCTGGGCGGAATCGCCCTGGGCCGTGACCGCCGGGTGCGGCAGGGCGTCCTGTTCCGCTCGGGTCAGCTGAGCGAGCTCGACCCGGCGAGCGACCGGGCGGTGTCCGCGCTCGGCATCCGCACCGTCGTGGACCTGCGTACCGCCGACGAACGCCAGTGGGCCCCGGACCGGCTGCCGGACCGGGCCAGGCTCTTCGTCGCCGATGTGCTGGGCGACCACCCGGGTGTGGCGCCCGCCCGGCTGCGGTCTCTGCTCGCCGACCCGGTGGAGGCGGAACGGACGCTGGGGGGCGGCAGGGCAGAGGAACTGTTCGCCGAGACCTACCGGAAGATGGTCCTCTCGGCGGGTGCCGCGGCCGCCTACCGGGCCTTTCTGGAGACGGCCGCCGACCCCGGTGCGCGACCGGTGCTCTTCCACTGCACGGCGGGCAAGGACCGTACCGGCTGGGCGGCAGCCGTACTGCTGATGCTCCTGGGGGCGGCCCGCGCGACGGTGCGGTCGGACTTCCTCGCGGTCAATCCCGCCGTACGTGCTGCCTACGCCCCGTACGTGGCGAAGTTCCTGGACGGTGGCGGTGACCCCGCCGTCGCCGCGGCGATCATCGAGGTCCGCCCCCGCTACCTGGATGTGGCGCTCGACGCCATGGACGAACGCTGGGGCGGCCTCGACGGTTACGTGCGCAACGGGCTGCGCGTACCCGACGCCGCACTGGAGCGGCTGCGCGACGGCCTGGTGATCCGGGGCTGAACCGGCCGTGGCGTGCCGCCTGTGCAAGGGCGGGGGGGACGCGGAAAGGTGGCCGGTCCGGCCGGACCGGCCACCTTTCCGCGTGCTGGAGCGGCCCCGGCTAAAGGCGTACGAGGCGTTCCGTCAGGTCGCGGTAGTGCTGAAGGGCGATCCGCAGATCCTCCGTCTCCGCCCCGGTGGCAGGGTCGCTCCCGTCCTTCCCCGCGCGCAGGCGCCGCCCGCGCTCCTCCAGAGCGGCCCCGAGGCTCGCGACGACCTCGATGAAGGCGGCGTCGGCCTCCCGCACCGCCCGGTGCGGGTCCTCCACGAAGCCGGTCACCGCCTGCTGGATCCGGGCGGCGAAAGCCTCCCGCTCCTCGGGGGCGAACAACGGCCCGCCCGGGTGGAGGCCGCCCTCGGCACGCCCCAGGGCGGCCTCCGGTCCGGCTTGGGGGACCGTGTGACCCGGGGTTCCGGAGACCGAGTGACCCGGGGTTTCGGAGACCGTGGGCCCGGGGGCGGCGGTACGGGGGTCCGCCCCGATACGGCCGGCCGGCTCCTCGCCCGTGACCGTCCTCGGAGCCGTCACGGGCCTGCCCATGTCGATGGGGCCCGCGCCCTCGGGCAGACCCGTCTCTCCGTTCGGTGTCCGCGTCATGATGCACCGCGTCCCTTCACCAGATGCCTGCTGCCGTGTTCACGCCCCGACGGACCGTCCGCGAGCAGGCCGTCGAAGAGCCCGCGGGCCTCGATCAGGGCTTCACGCATCTCCTCGGTGTTCACGTTCCCGCGACGAGCGGCGTGCACCCGGCGGTAGCCGTCGACGTGCGCGGCGTGGTGGACGGAGAGTGCGTCCGTACGGTCCTCGAAGTCCTCGCCGTCCGGGAAGCCGCGCTCACGCGACAGATCGGCCAGCAGCGCGTCGGCTTCGGTGAGCGACCGCTCCGGCGATTCCACGAACAGCTCCTGGGCGCTCGCCCAGCGGGCGGCGTACCGTGCGCGCGCCTCGTTGGTCAGCGGGCGCTCGTCGAGGTGCCCGTGCCGCCTCACCCGGTCGCCGAGCTCCTGCTCGGCCGCCGCGGTGTCCCCGCCGTGCCGGGCGACCACACGGTCGTACTCCGGCCCGAAGCGGCCACGCAGCCCCCTGCCGCCGACCGGACGTGCACGGAGAAGGAGAAACGCGGCGATGGCCGCCACGGCGACCACGGCGATGATGATGATCGCTGTCGTCATGGCTACCGCCCCCGACGTTCATCGGCCGGTACGTAGCTCTGCTGTCGCACAGTGGTCAACCCCTTTCGGTCCGAGCCCGGCGGCAACCGCCGGGCGATGTACAGGGGTTCGTGTACCCCCGGATCCCCGTTCGAGGCAGCGGCCTCCGCCGGGAGGGCTCCGGCCAACGCCCTGTGTAGGGTGAAAGCGTCGGATCGGCGGCAGGTCGGAAGGACACGCGATGACGGAGCGCAAACCACCGGGAGTCGACTTCGAGTCCTGGGTCGACCGGCAGATCCACGAGGCGGAGCAACGCGGCGACTTCTCCGCGCTCCCGGGCTTCGGAAAGCCGATCGCCGGCCTGGAACGCCCGTACGACGAGGCCTGGTGGATCAAGCAGAAGATGCAGCGGGAGGGCGTGTCGATGCTGCCGCCCGCGCTGGCCCTGCGCAAAGAGGCGGAGGACGTACCCCGCGCGGTGGCCGCGGCCCGCACCGAGGCCGAGGTGCGGCGCATCCTGACCGAGGTGAACGAGAAGATCGAGCGGGCGATCCGCATGCCTCCCGAAGGCCCGCCGCTGCGGCTGGTCCCCTTCGACGTGGACGGGACCGTCCGCCGCTGGCGCGAGGAACGCGACCCGGCCTGAAGCCGCCGCCACGGTGCCGCATACTCGCCGTATGGAATCGGGCAGGGCGGGGCGGCGGCGCGGGCGCGCACCGCGGCGTGCCGACGTGACGGTCCGCCGGGCCTCGGCGGGCGACGCCGGCCAGCTGACCCGGCTCGTCCGCACCTCGGGCGCCTACGAGGGCCCCTACGCCCCGATGGTCGAGGGCTACCGGGTCGGGCCGGACTACATCGAGGCGCACCGGGTCTTCGTCGCCGCGGACGGCGGTACGGGCCGAATCCTCGGCTTCTACGCGCTGCTCCTCGACCCGCCGGAACTCGACCTGATGTTCGTCGCCGACTCCGCCCAGGGGCTCGGCGTCGGCCGACAGCTCGCCGCCCATCTGCGCGAGGAGGCCCGGAGCGCCGGGCTCACGGGCGTCCGGATCGTCTCCCACCCGCCCGCCGAGGGCTTCTACCGGAGCATCGGCGCCGAGCTTGTCGGCACGGTGCGGGCCGACCCGCCGGCGGTCATGTGGGACCGCCCCGAACTCCTGCTCCGCATCGGCTGAAACGCCCCCCGCCGGGAACGACCGAAGCCCGGCCGCAGTGCGCGGGCCGGGCTCCGGAACGGGGCGCTGCGGACGCCGATCAGCCGCCGTACGGGCGGGTGATCAACTCCATACCATGACCGCTCGGATCGGGGAAGTACACGCCCCGTCCGCCGTCGTTGTGGTTGATCTCGCCGGGATTCTTCTGATGGGGATCGGCGAAGAAATCGATCCCCAGAGCCTGGATCTTCGCGAACGCGCTGTCGAACTCCGCCTCCGAGAGGAGGAAGGCGTAGTGCTGCGGGGTGATCGAAGCGGCGGGAACCGTCGCGAAATCCAGCGTGACGCTGTTCGCGAGGACGACCGGAACGAACGGACCCCACTCCTCTCCGACCGTCAGGCCCAGCAGATCCGCCAGGAATTCGGCGGACTCGCGGTTGTCCCGGCAATGGACGATGGTGTGGTTCAACTCGACTGACACGGTGGAATGCCTCCAACGGGCATCTCACGGGCTACCTCCACGCCTCACCCGGCCGGTGACCGACGCGCGATGCCCTGCCGTGATCATAGGCGGCCCGCGCACACCGGTCCACGGGGTTGCGCCCGTGTGCGCGGGGAACCTGTGAGATCCGGCCATCGGCACGCCGCCGTCCCCGCCGGGGCCCTCAAGGAGAAAGGGAGGCCACGTGACATCCAGCAGAGGCCGTCAGGAGACCCAGGAGGAGCGGGCGGACCGGCAGTGGTCCGAACTGCTCCAGGAGCTGCGTGTCGCCCAGACCGGGGTGCAGATCCTCTTCGGTTTCCTGCTCGCGGTGGTCTTCCAGTCGCGGTTCGCGGACCTGGGCGACACCGACCGGAACATCTACGTCGTCACGGTGATGCTCGGCTCGGCGACCGCGGCGGCGCTCATCGGCCCCGTGTCGTACCACCGGCTCCTCACCGGCCGCCGGATGAAGCCCGAGACGGTCATCTGGGCCTCCCGGATGACCGTGCTCGGCCTGGTGCTGCTGTTCTGCACGATGTGCTCGGTGCTCCTGCTGATCCTGCGCGTCGCCCTGCACAACCAGCTGGCCCTGTGGCTCGTGGGAGCCATGGCCCTCTGGTTCGTCGCCTGCTGGTTCGTCTTCCCGGTATGGGCCCTGGCCCGGGGGCGCTCCGGCCGACGGGATCCGGAGGACGAGGACGAGGACGAGGAGAAGGGCGGGGGCGGGGACGAGCCGTCCGGCCGGGGGAGCGACGCCACCTGAGGCGGGTCAGGCCGGGCTGCGCACATCGGTCACCGCGAACAGCGCGCCGTCCGGATCCCGCAGGGTGACCTCGGTGCCGCCGAAGCCGGTGCGCTCCTCGACGAGGGCGCCGCCGTGCCGCTCGGCCGCGGAGACCGTCGCCGCGAGGTCCGCCGCCGGGAACTGGACCTGCCAGTGCGGGCGCACCATCGGGTCGACGTCCGCCTCCACGGCACCGGAGCTGATCCGGGCCAGCGGATGTCCCTCGCACCGCACGATGACCTCGTCGCCCTCGTAGGCGACATCGCAGCACCCGGGCCGCCCGCTCGCCCAGTCGAGCACCTCGCCGTAGAAGATCGCCGCGTCGAAGGCGTCACGGGTCCGCAGCCGCAGCCAGGCGTGGGCGTGGTCGGCCGGGGCCGGCGGCGAGGCGGAGTCCTCGGTGCGCTCCCAGAGGCCGAAGGACGCTCCGTCCCGGTCCGACGCCAGCACCCCGCGCCCCTTGCCGAGCGTCAGGGGTCCCACCGCCACGGTCCCGCTGCGCTCGCGGACCCGGGCGGCGGCCACGTCCGCGTCCTCCACCGCGAAGTACGGCGTCCAGGCCACCGCGACCTGGTACGCCGAGGAGACGGCGAAGACGCCGGCCACCGGCACCTCGCCGCGGTAGGCCACGGAGTAGTCGGCCCCGAGCCGCCCGGGGCGGAACGACCAGCCCAGGACCTGCGCGTAGAACCGCTCGGCGGTCTCCAGGTTCCGGGTCATGAGAGTGACCCAGCACGGTGCGGCCGGCCCCGTGAGCGGTGCTGCCGAGGCCGTACGGGGATCGCTTCCGGTCATGGTCCACTGCCTTCGTCGGGGAGCGGCGTCCTGCCCCGCCGCTGCGGTCCAGCAACCAGCCTCGACCGGCCCGCCCGGTCCCGCAACGCGGGCCCCGGTCACCGCGCTGCGCGCGGCGGGGCATGCGTGATGTCGAGGAAGACCTGGTCGGCCTGCGGCCACCGGTCGGCCACCGCCTCCCTGACGCGCATCGAGACCTCCTCCACCCGCTCGCTGTCGATGCCGGGGGCGAGGTCGATACGGGACATGGCCTCGGCGACCAGGGCGACGCCGAGGACGACGAGACCCGCCGTGTATCCCTCGGGGGACTCGTGACCGTCCCGGCGGAGCGCGGAAAGCCCCTGGTAGAACGAGAAACAACCGCCCATCACGAAGATGCCGACCGCGGCCAGCAGCGCCCAGAAGAAGCGCTCCTTGCCGTATCCGAACGGATGACGGGCATCGGCGGGGCGGCGGCTGCGCCGGAGCGCGGCGAGGAGGAAGACCTAGTTGAGGCTGTCGGCGACCGAATGGGCGGCCTCCGACAACAGGGCCGGGGAGCCGGCGGCCAGACCGCCCGCGGTCTTGCCCGCGGCGATCACCAGGTTGGCCGCGAGTGCCACCAGGACCGTGACGCGCGTACGCCGGTCGGCCGCCGAGCCCGCCACCACCCCCTCCTGTGCGCAGGGGGCGGCCGGGTGCCTCCGCGGGACGGGCCGTCAGCCGCGCGGCTGCTCCTCGTCGGGCGGCAGCGGACCGTTGCCGTGGTCCTTCAGCTCGTACGGGGACAGGGCGTGGCCGTCCGCGGGGAACCGGTCGGAGGAGTGCGGGTCGTGCTGCTCGATGTGGGTGCGCTGATCCGGCTTCTCCGGCTGCTCGTGGGGCTGGGGCGGCGGCGGCTCGGCGTCGTGCTTGCGCTTGGTGAGGATGAAGCCGCCGATCAGCAGGGCGACGACGGCCAGACCCACGATGGGCAGCACGAGCCCGAGGGCCCCCGTGCTCGCCGCGAGCGGGACCTCGGCCGACGTCTCGACCGCGTTTACTGCATTCAGAACATCCATGTAGTGCGCATACCCCGGGAGAAGGGCATCAGTCAGCTATTCACAGCAATTCATGTTTTATGGGTATCTCAGGGGAAACGCGTTTCAAGACCGTGGGCCAGGACCGCCCTCCTGCCCGCTCTCCGGGAGCCCAAGCCCTCTTCCGGACGCTTCCCGTGTCGCCGTCGGCCGGATGCGGGGTCAGCCTGGAGTGGTCCCGACGGCCGGCACCCCAGCGGAAGGAATCACGGTGAACAGCACCCCCGAGCAGAGCGGCCAGGATCACCCGGCGGACCGGGAGGTGGTGGTCTCGCTCAGCCGCTGCGACACGCAGGACGCGCGGACCGTGTTCGACGTGCTCGCCACCGCCTTCGCGTCCGACCACCCGATGGGCGAGACCCCCACGTCGGCCTCGGGCCCCCGCCCGACCGTCTGGGTCACCACCGTGGACGTGTCCGAACCGAGGGCCGCCGCCACCCCCGCCCGCCTCACCGAACCGGTCATGGTGGACGCCCAGGGCGGCTACTGGGCCGTCGACCGGCTGCGTACCCACCTCACCGGCGCCTTCGCCGTGAGCGTCGTCGGCACGGCAGCCGGCGACCAGGAGCAGGAGGTCAGGCTGCGGCTGGAGAGCCGCTGACGGCCGGTACGAGAACCCGACCGGGGTGACCGAGCCCCGCGGCGAAGCGAAAGGCGCGCGCATGGATTCCCTCGCTCTGGGGGCCGACCTCGAACCGGAACCGGTCGTCGACGAACACTCCACCGTGACTCTCCACGTCAACGGTGACCCGACGACACTGACCGTCGACCACCGCACCACGGTCCTGGAGACGCTGCGGGAGAGCTTCGGGCTCACCGGGGCCAAGAAGGGCTGCGACCACGGCCAGTGCGGGGCCTGCACGGTCCTCGTCGACGGGCGGCGGGTCAACAGCTGCCTGCTGCTCGCCGTCGCCCAGGACGGCGCCACGATCACCACCGTGGAAGGGCTCGCCGACGGCGAGAGCCTGCACCCGGTGCAGCGGGCGTTCGTCGAGCGGGACGCCCTCCAGTGCGGTTTCTGCACCCCGGGCCAGATCTGCTCGGCCGTGGGCATGCTCCGCGAGGCCGCGGACGGCCACCCCTCGCACGTCACCGAACCGGACACCGCCACCGGACCGGCCGGACCCGTCGCACTCGACGCCGACGAGATCCGGGAACGGATGAGCGGCAACCTGTGCCGGTGCGGGGCCTACCCCCGGATCGTCGAAGCCATCGAGGACGTGATCGAGTGAAACCGTTCGGCTATGTGCGCCCCGCCTCCACCGACGAGGCCGTCCGGCTCTGCGCGGAAGGCGCCGGCGCCCGCTTCCTCGGCGGCGGCACCAATCTGGTGGACCTGATGAAGCTCGGTGTGGAGACGCCCCGGGTCCTCATCGACGTCGCCGGCCTCCCACTGGACCGGGTGACCCGGACGGCCGACGGCGGCCTGAGCATCGGCGCCACCGTGCGCAACAGCGACCTCGCCGCCCACCCCGACGTGACGGGGAGCTACCCCGTGCTGTCCCAGGCGCTGCTGGCCGGGGCCTCCGGCCAGCTCCGCAACTCCGCCACCACCGGCGGCAACCTGCTCCAGCGCACCCGCTGCCGCTACTTCCAGGACGTCGCCAAGCCCTGCAACAAACGGCTCCCCGGCTCCGGCTGCCCCGCACGCGAGGGCACCCACCGCGACCTCGCGATCCTCGGGCACTCCCCGGAGTGCGTGGCCACCAACCCGTCTGACATGGCCGTGGCCCTCGCCGCGCTCGACGCGACCGTGGTGCTCCTGGGGCCCGAGGGCGAACGGACCGTCCCCCTCACCGAGTTCCACCGCCTGCCGGGGGACAACCCCGACCAGGACACCGTGATCAGGCCCGGCGAGCTGATCACCGAGGTCGTGCTCCCGCCGCCGGCGCCCGGGGCGGCCTCCCGCTACCGCAAGGCCCGCGACCGCGCCAGCTTCGCCTTCGCACTCGTCTCCGTCGCCGCCACGCTCCGGGTGGACGCCGGCCGGGTGGAACACGCCACGCTCGCGTTCGGCGGCGTCGCCCACCGGCCGTGGCGGGCCCACCGGGCCGAGGCAGAGCTGCGCGGCGCTCCGGCCACGCCCGCCGCGTTCCAGCACGCCCTGATCGCCGAACTGGCCGAGGCGCGGCCCCTGCGCGACAACGCGTTCAAGGTGGACCTGGCCCGCCGGATCGCCCTCGACGTGCTCGGCGAACTCGCCGCCCGGCAGCCCGCGAGGACCGGCTGAACCCCCCGGGGCCTCCGCCCGCGCGCCCACCGCCCGCCCGCACCACCGACCCCCGAGGACCCACCGCCATGACCACGCAAGCCCCGCAGTTCCCCGGTGCGCCCGTCGTCCGCAGAGAGGCCCGGGACAAGGTCACCGGTACCGCCCGCTACGCGCTGGACCGCACGCCCGCCGACTGCCTGTACGCCTGGACCGTCCCGGCCACCGTCGCGGCCGGGCGCGTCACCGCCGTACGGGCCGTCGACGCCCTCGCCGTACCCGGCGTCCACTCCGTTCTCACCCACGACAACGCGCCCGAGCTCCAGGAGCCCGACGACCCGATCCTCGCCGTGCTCCAGAACGACCGGGTCCCGCACCACGGCTGGCCGATCGCCCTCGTGATCGCGGAGTCCCCGGAGGCCGCCCGGACAGGTGCCGGGGAACTCCTCGTCGAGTACGAACGCGATCCGCACGACGTCGTCCTCACCGAGGACCACTCCGGCCTCTACACGCCCGACGAGGCCAACGGCGGTGAACCCGCCGTCCGGTTGCGCGGTGACGTGGAACGGGCCCTGGCCGCCTCGCCCGTCCAGGTCGACGCCACCTACCGGATGGTCGCGCTGCACAACCACCCCATGGAGCCGCACGCCGCCACCGCCGTGTGGGCCGACGGACACCTCACCGTCCACGACTCCAGCCAGGGCTCCACCAAGGTCCGCGAGAGCCTGGCCCAGGCGTTCGGCCTGGATCCGGACCGGATCACCGTGGTCTCCGAGCACGTCGGCGGCGGCTTCGGCTCGAAGGGCACCACTCGCCCGCAGGGGGTCCTGGCCGCGATGGCCGCCCTGCACACCGGCCGCCCGGTCAAACTCGCCTTCCCCCGGGCCCAGCTCGCGGAGGTCGTCGGCCACCGGGCCCCCACGATCCAGCGGGTCCGGCTCGGCGCGGAGCTGGACGGGGTGCTCACCGCCGTCAGCCACGAGGTCGTCACCCAGACCTCCACCGTCAAGGAGTTCGTCGAACAGGCCGCCGTGCCCGCCCGCGTCATGTACGCCTCGCCGCACAGCCGGACCGCCCACCGGGTGACCGCCCTCGACGTTCCCAGCCCCTCCTGGATGCGCGCCCCGGGGGAGGCCTCGGGGATGTACGCCCTGGAGTCCGCCATGGACGAGCTGGCCTGCGCGCTCGGCCTGGACCCCGTGGAGCTGCGGCTGCGCAACGAGCCGGAGACCGAACCGGACAGCGGCCGCCCCTTCAGCAGCCGCGGTCTCGCCGCCTGTCTGCGCGACGGCGCGGCCCGGTTCGGCTGGCACGACCGCGACCCCCGGCCCGCCGCCCGTCAGGAAGGCCGCTGGCTCATCGGTACGGGCGTGGCCTCGGCGACGTACCCCGTCCTCGTCTCCCGGTCCACCGCGACCGCCCACGCGGCGCGGGACGGCGCCCTGCGCGTCGGCGTCAACGCCACCGACATCGGCACCGGGGCCCGCACCGTCCTGGCCCAGATCGCCGCCGACGTGCTCGGCGTCGCCCCGGAGGCCGTACGCGTCGACATCGGCTCCACCGGCCTGCCCGCCGCCCCGCTGGCCGGCGGCTCCTCCGGCACCGCCTCCTGGGGCTGGGCCGTGCACAAGGCGGCGACCGGCCTCGCCGCCCGCCTGGCGGAGCACCCGGGCCCGCTGCCCGCCGAGGGGATCACCATCACCGCCGACACCGAACAGGAGACCGGCGAGGAGTCCCCGTACGCCCGGCACGCCTTCGGCGCGCACTTCGCCGAGACGGCCGTCGACGGCGTGACCGGCGAGGTCCGGGTACGGCGCCTCCTCGGCGTGTTCGCCGCCGGGCGGATCCTCAACGCGCGCACCGCTCGCTCCCAGTTCACCGGCGCCATGGTGATGGGCATCGGCATGGCCCTCACCGAGGGCTGCGGCATCGACCCGGACTTCGGCGACTTCACCGCCAAGGACCTCGCCGCCTACCACGTGCCCGTCTGCGCCGACACGGCCGACATCCAGGCGCACTGGATCGAGGAGGACGACCGCCACCTCAACCCGATGGGCTCCAAGGGCATCGGCGAGATCGGGATCGTCGGCACCGCCGCCGCCATCGGGAACGCGGTCCGCCACGCCACCGGCGCCCGGCTGCGCGAACTGCCCCTCACCCCGGACACCCTGCTGCCCTATCTGCTGTGACCGTCCTGCCACCGACACCCCCCACCAGCACGGACGGCTCACCTGTTGCGCGTCCGGCCTACACGACGCACCCTGATGAGTGACCCAGAAGTGATCTGTGCTCACGCTTCGTGTTCGGGGGGCGTTCGTACGACGGGGTGAAGGACGTGGGCCTCGTGGTGAGGAGCCTCGACGATGACCGTTCCACTCGACCGGCACTACTCGGTCGAAACGCAGGTGTCGGCAGAGCGCGTTTCCCAGGTGCGGCGGATCGTCGCCGCACACCTTCGTCACTGGAGTCTCGACCTGCACGTCCGGCCGGTGTGCCGGGCCCTGGACGAGCTCCTGACCAACGTCCACCGGCATGTCGGCGACGGCACCACCTGCGTCCTCGAACTCCGCTGGACCGGGCGGCACGTGACCGTGTCCGTCGCGGACGACAGTGCCCGGATGCCCCGGCTGCTGCCGGCCGGCGGCGGCGGGCTGAGCCGGGTCATGGCCCTGAGCGACAGCTGGGGCACCTGCCGGACCACGGACGGCAAAGTGGTCTGGTTCACCCGCTACGCCGAGGCGCCGCAGCCCGCGGGTCTGCTCCCGCACTCCCCGCTGCCCGGCGTCCGCACCGCCCGCCACGTTCCCCTGGCGGCGCTCGTGTAACCGCCCGGAGGAGCGGCCCCCCTCACCCGGCCGACGCGGAACGCGCTGCACCGGCACGCATGATCCGCGTCGGCCGGGTACGTGCGGGGGAGGGGAGGGCCGCGTTGCGCGGACCGGTGCGGCGCGGCACGGTCGGAGTACCGATGCAAAGGAGGCCACTGCCATGCCCATCGCGACGGTCAACCCCGCGAACGGCGAACTGATCAGGTCATTCGACGCCCTCGGCGAGGAGGAGACCGAACGCAGGATCGCCGCCGCCGCGGAGACCTTCCGCCAGTACCGCACCACCCCCTTCGAGCAGCGGGCCGGCTGGCTGAACCGGGCCGCCGACCTCCTCGACGAGGACCGTGACACCATCGCCCGCACGATGACCGTCGAGATGGGCAAGCCCGTCACGGCGGCCCGCGCGGAGGCGGCCAAGTGCGCGAAGGCGATGCGCTGGTACGCCGACCGTGCCGAGGGGCTGCTCGCCGACGAACACCCGGACCCCGACGACGTGAAGGACTCCGGCGCCTCCGGCGCGCTGGTCCGCTACCGCCCCCTGGGCGTGGTCCTCGCCGTGATGCCGTGGAACTTCCCGCTCTGGCAGGTGGTGCGCTTCGCCGCCCCCGCGCTGATGGCGGGCAACGTCGGACTTCTCAAGCACGCGTCGAACGTGCCCCAGACCGCCCTCTACCTGGAGGACCTCTTCCACCGCGCGGGCTTCCCCGCCGGCTGCTTCCGTACGCTCCTGATCGGCTCGGGCGCCGTCGAGGCGGTCCTGCGCGACCCGCGCGTCGCCGCCGCCACCCTCACCGGCAGCGAACCGGCGGGGCGCGCCGTCGCCTCCACCGCGGGCGACGAGGTGAAGAAGACCGTGCTGGAACTCGGCGGCAGCGACCCCTACCTGGTCCTGCCCTCGGCGGATGTGGAGAAGGCCGCCGCCACCGCCGTCACCGCCCGCGTCCAGAACAACGGCCAGTCCTGCATCGCCGCCAAGCGCTTCATCGTGCACGCCGACGTCTACGACGCGTTCGCCGAGCGGTTCACCGCGGGCATGCGCGCCCTGACCGTCGGCGACCCGCTGGAGGAGGGCACGGACATCGGACCGCTCTCCACCGAACAGGGCCGCACCGACCTGGAGGAACTCGTTGACGACGCCGTCGAGCGGGGAGCCGAGGCGCTGTGCGGCGGACGGCGTCCCGACAAGCTCGGCGGCGGCCTGGAGAACGGCTGGTTCTACGAGCCCACCGTGCTCGCCTCCATCACCACCGCCATGCGCGTCCACCGCGAGGAGACCTTCGGCCCGGTCGCCACCCTCTACCGGGTCGCCGACCTCGACGAGGCGATCCACCTGGCCAACGACACCCCCTTCGGCCTCAGCTCCAACGTCTGGACCCGCGACCCCGGCGAGCAGGAGCGCTGCGCCCGCGACCTGGAGGCCGGCGGGGTCTTCTTCAACGGGATGACCGCCTCGCACCCGGCCCTGCCCTTCGGTGGCGTCAAGCGCTCCGGTTACGGCCGTGAGCTGGCCGGACACGGCATCCGCGAGTTCTGCAACGCCACCACGCTCTGGTACGGACCCGAGGCGTCCTGACACCCCCGCCCGTGTGCCGTCACCCGACGAGGAGACCTGTTCCGTGAGCGACCCCCGTACGCCCTCCGCGCCCTCCGCCCTCTCCGACGACGAACTCGCCGCGCTCGACGCGCACTGGCGCGCGGCCAACTACCTCGCCGTCGGCCAGATCTACCTGATGGCCAACCCGCTGCTGACCCGGCCGCTCGTCCCCGAGGACATCAAGCCGCGGCTGCTCGGCCACTGGGGCACCTCACCGGGGCTCAACCTCGTCCACACCCACCTCAACCGGGTGATCAGGTCCCGGAACCTGAGCGCCCTGTGCGTGTGGGGGCCCGGCCACGGGGGGCCGGCCGTCCTCGCCAACTGCTGGCTGGAAGGCAGCTACTCCGAGACCTACCCGGACGTCGGCCGGGACGCCGAGGGCATGGGGCGGCTCTTCAAGCAGTTCTCGTTCCCCGGCGGCGTACCCAGCCACGTCGCCCCCGAGACGCCCGGCTCCATCCACGAGGGCGGCGAACTCGGCTACGCCCTCGCCCACGCCTACGGAGCCGCCTTCGACCACCCGGACCTGACGGTGGCCTGCGTGGTCGGCGACGGCGAGGCCGAGACGGGCCCGCTCGCCGCCTCCTGGCATGCCGGCAAATTCCTCGACCCGGTCCACGACGGAGCCGTCCTGCCCGTCCTCCACCTCAACGGCTACAAGATCGCCAACCCGACGGTCCTGGCCCGCATCCCCGAGGAGGAGCTCGATCAACTGCTGCGCGGCTACGGCCACGACCCCCTGTTCGTCAGTGGTGACGACCCGGCCGCCGTCCACCGGGCACTGGCCGCCGCCATGGACACCGCTCTGGACCGCATCGGCGCGTACCAGCGGGCCGCCCGCGAGGACGGCGCGACCGAGCGCCCCCGCTGGCCCATGATCGTGCTGCGCACTCCCAAGGGCTGGACCGGACCCGAAGAGGTCGACGGACTGCCCGTCGAGAACACCTGGCGCTCCCACCAGGTCCCGCTCTCCGGCGTCCGTGACAACCCGGAACACCTGCGGCAGCTGGAAGCCTGGCTGCGCTCCTACCGGCCGGCCGAACTCTTCGACGCCGACGGCCGCCCCACCGGACAGGTCCTCGCGTGTGTGCCCGAGGGAGCGGCCCGGCTCGGCTCCACCCCGTACGCCAACGGCGGGCTGCTCCTGCGCGACCTCCCGCTGCCCGACCCGGCGGACCACGCCGTACGGGTCGACCGGTCCGGCACCGCCCTCCACGAGCCGACCAAGGTGCTCGGCGGCTTCCTGGAGAGCCTGATGGCCGCCACCGAGGACCGCAGGGACTTCCGCGTCGTCGGCCCCGACGAGACCGCCTCCAACCGGCTGGACGCCCTCTACCGGGCCACCGGCAAGGCCTGGCAGGCCGGCACCCTGCCCACCGACGAACACCTCGCCCACGACGGCCGCGTGATGGAGGTGCTCTCCGAACACCTCTGCCAGGGCTGGCTGGAGGGCTATCTCCTCACCGGGCGGCACGGGCTCTTCTCCAGTTACGAGGCGTTCGCCCACATCGTCGACTCCATGGTCAACCAGCACATCAAATGGCTGCGCACCTCACGCCGGCTGCCCTGGCGGCGGCCCATCGCCTCACTCAACTACCTCCTCACCTCGCACGTCTGGCGCCAGGACCACAACGGCTTCTCGCACCAGGACCCCGGCTTCGTCGACCACATCCTCAACAAGAGCCCCGAGGTCGTGCGCGTCTACTTCCCACCGGACGCCAACACCCTGCTCTCCGTCGCCGACCACGCGCTGCGCAGCCGGGACCACGTCAACGTGATCGTCGCCGGGAAGCAGCCGACCTTCGACTGGCTCACCCCGGACGAGGCCCGCGCCCACTGCGCGCGCGGGGCCGGAGCCTGGGAGTGGGCCGGGACCGAGGACGGGAGCCGAGAACCGGACGTGGTCCTCGCCTGCGCCGGGGACGTACCCACCCAGGAGACGCTGGCCGCCGCCGGCCTGATCCGCCGCCATCTGCCGGAGCTGGCCGTGCGCGTGGTCAACGTCGTCGACATCGCCCGCATGATGCCCGACACGGAACACCCCCACGGCATGCCGGACTCCGAGTACGACGCCCTGTTCACCCGCGACAGGCCGGTGATCTTCGCTTACCACGGCTACCCGTGGCTGATCCACCGGCTGGCCTACCGCCGCAACGGCCACGCCCACCTCCATGTGCGCGGTTACAAGGAGGAAGGCACCACGACCACGCCGTTCGACATGGTCGTCCGCAACGACCTCGACCGCTACCGGCTGGTCATGGACGTCATCGACCGGGTACCGGGGCTCGGCGTCCGGGCCGTCGCCGTACGCCAGGAGATGGCGGACGTCCGCACCCGCCACCACGCCTATATCCGCGAGCACGGCACGGATCTGCCGGAGGTCGTGGACTGGACGTGGGGCGGCTGACGGCGTCGGTCACCGGATCCGTTCCCACCGGCCGGCGTTCTCGCCGACGGGGCGGTGAGCGATCATGGGCGGCGACCCGAGACCCACCGGAGAGGCCGCCATGAAGCTGCGCTGTGCCGTGATCGAGGACTTCCAGTCCGTCGCCACCACCGTCGTCGACTGGTCGCCCGTGACCGCGGACGTCGAGGTCGTGACCTTCACCGAGCACCTCGCCACCGAGGACGAAGCGGCTGCGGCTCTCGCCGACTTCGACGTGGTGGTCACCCTGCGCGAAAGGGTGCCCTTCCCGGCGGAGCTGTTCGCCCGGCTGCCCCGGCTGCGGCTGCTCGTCGCCTCCGGCATGCGCAACTCCGCCATCGACTTCGACGCCGCGAAGCGGCACGGCGTCACCGTCTGCGGCACCGCCAGCTCCTCCACCCCGCCCGTCGAGCTGACCTGGGCGCTGCTCCTCGGCCTGGCGCGCGGGATCGTCCCCGAGGTCGAGTCGCTGCGCTCGGACGGCCCCTGGCAGTCCACCCTCGGCGCCGATCTGCACGGGCGGAGGCTCGGACTGCTGGGACTCGGGAAGATCGGCGGCCGAGTGGCGCGCGTGGGCCTGGCCTTCGGCATGGAGGTCCTCGCGTGGAGCCAGAATCTCACGAAGGAACGTACCGACGAGGTCGGGGCGGAGCTGGCGGCCTCCAAGGAGGAACTGCTGTCCTCCAGCGACTTCGTCTCCGTCCACCTGGCACTCGGTGACCGGACCCGGGGCCTGATCGGCGCGGCCGAGCTCGCCCTGATGCGCCCGACCGCGTATCTGATCAACACCTCCCGGGCGGCCGTCGTCGACACGGACGCCCTGCTCGCCGCCCTGCACGCCGGCGGCATCGCCGGGGCCGCGACCGATGTGTTCGACACCGAGCCGCTCCCGGCCGGCCACCCGGTCCGCACGGCTCCGCGGCTGCTGGCCACCCCGCACCTGGGCTATGTGTCGCGCGCCAACTACGAGACCTACTACGGCCAGGCCGTGGAGAACATCAGGGCCTTCCTCGACGGTCAGCCGCTCCGCCGCCTGGGCTGACGGCACAGGCCCTCTCAGAGGCCTCGGTCAGTTCAGAGGCTCCGGTCAGTAGCGCAGCGCCGCCGCGATCCGGCCGTGGTCCGCCAGCGAACCGTCCTCGACGAAGACCACATTGGCGCCGCTGTCGAGCGCGGCTTCGACCAGTTCGTCGACGATGTCCTCGCGGATCGTGCCGTCCGCGCTCTGCGTGGTTCCCTCGGGCACCGGCTCCAGGTGCCCGGCGGTCACCTGGACGGCCGCCTGGAAGCGCTCCTCCACCGCGACCAGCCCCGCCCGGCCCTCACGGACGGCGGCCCACACCTCGTCGAGCCCGCCGGCGAAGGAGTGGGCGCTGCGGGCGTTGTCGAGCCGGATCTCCACCTCCTCTGCCGCCCGGCGAGCGCCCTCGTCGAGGGCGGGCCGCAGCTCCTTGAGGACCTCGGCGGGCGACAGGTCGGCCGGTGCGCCCCTGGTGACCCGGCCGACGGCGGACCCGGAGCTCTCGCCGACCTCGTCCAGCAGGGCGAGGGCGGGGGCGAGGCCCACCAGATACAGCGGGCGCGGGTCATCGGCGAGCACCGCGCGCAGCTTCTCGTCGACCTCGCGGAAGAAGTTCCGCGTCTCCTCGTCGGTGAAGAGGCTCGGGGTGTCCCCGATCCGCTCCTCGCGCTGCGGGTTCGGCGGCTCCTTCGGCGCGGTCAGCGGGAAGCCGCCCACCTCCTCCTGTCGGATGCCCTCGTCCGTGCCGATCCACAGCGTCGCGTGGTCGGCGGCGACCGTCAGCGCCCGGAAGGCCCGGGTCTGGGCCTTGGCGGCGACGAGGTTGCGGGTGAGGTAGGTGTCGCTGAGCACCACCCGTTCGGGTGCGGTGCGCGGCAACTGCCAGATCCAGTACTCGTCGGTGGTGGCGAGGAGCACCAGGGATTCCAACGCCGCACGGGGGTCCACCTCGCCCGCCGCCCGCTCCAGCTGGTGCACGAGGGCGGCCCGGACCTCGCGGCTGACCTGAGGATCGGCGTCGAGGCGGTGTGCGGCGTCGGCCACCAGGTTCCGCAGGCGGACCGGGTCCTGGGCGTTGTCCGGGGCCTTGCGGTGGGTCGGCATGGTCAGGGACAGGGCCGGATAGGGCCGGGTCGCCCGCAGCTCCCGCAACAGGTCGGCGGTCAGGGCGTCCGTATCCATCGTTCCCTCCCAGGGCTCGAACCCGCTCCCGTATGAAGCGGATGCTTCGACGAGTCAATTCATACCTTTTGATCCTAATATGAGCGAGTTGTTGCCCTTGGAGTACGGGAGGTTGCGCGATGTCCACGCTCACGGTGTGGAAGTTCGGGACGGCCGAAGGCGCGGAGAGCGTCGAGGAGGCGCTGAAATCCCTTCAGAAGGAAGGGCTGATCAAGATCCTCGACGCGGCGGTGGTCAGCTGGCCTGCCGACCGGGCCAAGCCGCGCACGAAACAGCTGCTGAACCTCGTCGGCGCCGGGGCCCTCAGCGGGACCTTCTGGGGCATGCTCTTCGGCCTGATCTTCCTCATGCCGCTGCTGGGTGCGGCCATCGGGGCGGCCGCCGGGGCGCCCGGCGGGAGGCTCGCGGACGTCGGCATCGACGACGACTTCATCGCCGAGGTCAAGGAGAAGGTGACGCCCGGAACCTCGGCGCTGTTCCTGCTGACCATGAACGAGGTGCCCGAGCGGATCGGCGCACAACTGCCCGGCGACGGCGCCGAGCTCCTCCACAGCAACCTCGACGCCGAGCGCGAGGCGAAGCTCCGCGACATCTTCGGCGACGAGACGGTGTGACCCGCGCACAGCGCTTCCCTCCTCCCGCACCCCCTCTCCTGGATTGGACGGACCGTCCGTGAAGCCGAAACTCCCCGCGCGCCGAGCCGTACGCGCCCTGGCCCCCGTCTCCGCCGGGGTGAAGACCTTCCCCCGGGTCGCCCAGGCCGAGCGCGGCTGAGGAGGCGCGGGCCATGAGCGCCGCCGACGCGGTGACCGACTCCCTCCAGAACCTGCGCGACCGGTTCGTCGGCGTACGGGAGGGGAAGCCGGCCGACTACATCCCGCAGCTGGCCCTCGCCGACCCGGACGCCTTCGGTCTCTCGCTGGTGAGCATGGACGGACACCGCTATGTCGCGGGCGAGGCCGAGGTCCCCTTCACCCTCCAGTCGGTCTCCAAACCGTTCGTCTACGCCCTCGCGCTCTCCCTGCTCGGCCTCGACGAGGTGAGCCGCTGGGTCGGCGCCGAGCCGAGCGGCGAGGCGTTCAACGCCATCAGCCTCGAACCCGGTACGGGCCGGCCCGCCAACGCCATGGTCAACGCCGGTGCGATCGTCACCACCGCGCTGATCCCCGACACCGGGGACGACCCCGCCTTCGACCGGATCCTGCACTGCCTCGGCCGCTTCGCCGGGCGCGAACTGGACGTCGACGAAGAGGTGTTCAGCTCCGAGTCGGTGACCGGGGACCGCAACCGGGCGCTGGCCTACCTGATCCGTTCCACCGGCACCATGCCCGTCGACCCGGTCCTGGCGGTCGACCGCTACTTCCGTCAGTGCGCGGTCCGGGTCACCGCCGTAGACCTGGCCACGATGGCCGCGACCCTCGCCTACGGCGGCGTGAACCCGGTGACCCGTGAGCGGGTCGTCCCCGCCGAGGTCGCCGCCCGGGTCCTCGCCGTCATGGCGACCTGCGGCATGTACGACGGCTCGGGCGAATGGCTGCTGCGCGTCGGCCTTCCCGCCAAGAGCGGGGTGTCCGGCGGCCTCATCGCGGTGGGACCCGCCCGCTTCGGCGTGGCGACCTACAGCCCGCCACTGGACGCCACCGGCGGATCGGTGCGCGGCCACGCCGCACTGGAGGCGATGTCGGACCGCTACGGGCTCCACCTCATGCTCAACCCCGCGCTCCCCGGCTCCACCGTCACCCTCGTCACCACCGCGGACGACCTGCCGTCGGCGCCCTCCGCCGGGCGTGAACGGGTCCTCCACGAACAGGTCGGCGTCGTCGTCGCCCAGGGGTCCATCGACTTCACGGCCGCGGAGCGGGTGCTGTACGCCCTGGACGAGTCCGGGCCGGACGGGGGCTCGGTCGTCCTCGACCTGCACGACGTCACGTCCGTCGACTCCGTGGCCCTGGCGATGCTGCACACCGGGCTCGCCCGGCTCGCGGGCGACGGGCGCCGCGCGGCGGTCGTCGACCCGAACGATCTGCTGGGCCCGCCCGACCTCGTGCGGGAACGGACCGGCCAGGACCTGCCGCGCTACGCCACCCGTGAGGGCGCCGTCGAAGGCTGCGCGCGGGCCCTGGCCGGGGAGGACTGAGCCGTACCGCCCGGTGGGCCGGACTACCAGATGGCGCCGACCCACTCCGGGTGGTCTATGAACGGGTTCCGGTTGTGCTGGAACTGGTCGAATATGACGTCGTTGCGGCGCTTCTCGAAGGTGTCCGGCGGGTCCTCCTGGCTCCACTGCTTCAGGACGGACAGCTTGCCCATCTTCGGCGCGGACCCGTTGTTCACCTGGTCGTTGGGTTCGAGGTCGGCGAAGGAGTCGTCGCCCTCGTAGCGCACCGCCATGTAGAGGATCATGCGGGCGACGTCGCCCTTGACCTCGTCGCGCGGTTCGAAGGAGTCGCCGTCGGTGAAGTTGCCCGGCGCGTCGCCCAGTTCGCTCCCGCCGTTGTCGAAGTCCTTGTTCCCGCGCGTGGAGTTGACCTGGACGTCGGTGGGACGCAGGTGGTGGACGTCGGTGCCCGGGCCCGTCGCGGTGCCGAAGTCGCCGTGCGACTTGGCCCAGACGTGCTCCCGGTTCCACTGGCCCACGTTGCCGCCGTTGTCGTTCTTGGACTGGGAGCGCCCGGTGTACAGCAGGACGACGTTGGAGGAGTCGGCGGGATCCTCGTCGGTGGCCTTGAGCGCGTTCCACACCTGGCTGTAGGAGAGTTTGGTCTGGTCGCTGATGATCGTGTGCAGGGCGGACTTCAGCTCGGCTCCGGTCTTGCCGAGCGCGTCCTGGTAGTAGGTGTCGTCGAGGGTCGCGGCGGTGGCGGTGGAACGGCCGGGCGCGGCGTCCGACGGGGCCGCCGCAGCAGTGCCGGCGAGCACGGTGACGGCCGCCACCGCGGCGAGCAGTGGACGCGCGTAGAACGAGTGACGACGGGACATGTGGGGTGTCCTCTCCGGAACGCGGGCGTCGCGACGAGGACCCGGGGTGGGGTGCCCGCGTGACGGCCGTGCGGTAGGTGGTCAGGCGGGAGCCTCGCACACGCACCGTGCCCCACGTGTGAACAGCGTGTACCTATCATGTGCAGGTCAAGAATTGATCTGCCGGAAGCCGTCGGAACGCCGTACGCCCCCGGTGGCCCAGGGCCACCGGGGGCGTACGGGGTGCGCGGGGCGAGCGGGGTGTCCGCCCTCCCCGGCCGGGCCCTACCGGCCGGCCGCCCAGTCGCGCAGGGCGCGGACCGAGCCGAAGTCGGCCACGTTCCGGTCGAGGGGGTCGTCGGTGTACTGGTGAATGCGCCACTCCGCCTCGATGCGGGGCTTGCCCGCGGTGCCGTAGTCGGCGATCCACAGCCCGTCGCCCGCGTAGCCGGTGGTGTCGTGGTTGAGCCAGAAGGAGCGGTTGCAGTACAACAGGACCCGGTGGTCGGGCCGTTCCCGCTTCACCGCGCGGATGAACCGGTCCTTGTCCGCGTTGCTCGCCCGCGTCCCGCCGCCGGTCTGTTCCCAGTCGACCGCGAGCAGATCGCCCGCCTTCTCCGGGGTCTTGCTCAGGAAGTACGTCACCTGGTCCGCCACGTCCCCCGGCCAGAGGAAGTGGTAGAAGCCGACGACGCACTCGGCGTCCCTGGCCCGCTTCACCTGCGCGTTCAGGCGCGGATTGACGTAGGTGCGGCCTTCGGTGGACTTGATGATGACGAAGTCGAGTCCGTCCGTGTCGTAGGAGGGCTGATAGGCGCTGACGTCGACACCGTGGAGCATGGGCACCGCCTCGGAGAATGGGGCAACGACCTCCTTCTCCTGCCCACTCCCCGGGCCCCCCAAGGGCTGATTCACCCTCCCGGGTAACGGGCGCGCGCTCCTCGGATGCGGCCGCGTCGGCGCGGGGCGAGAATTGCCGCAAGGACGAGGAGGCGGCATGAGCGAAGAGCCCGAAACCGTATCCGCGGCCGTGTCCGGGCCGGAGGGCATCACGCCCGACCGGCTTCTGCACACAGGCGCGAGCGACCGGCCGAGCGCGGAGGATCTGGTGCTCGCCTCGGGGCGGGACCTGACGCCGGAGACCTTGGAATGGGCGCGGCGCAAGCTGGCCGCCGAGGGGCGGTCGGCCATCGACAAACAACTGCCCTGACGGCCCGGCGGGCCCCTGGGGACGCCCGGGGGCGGGTGCGCGGAGCCGTACGCCGAGGTGGATGCGGCCGGGGCGCCGGGGAGCGTGTGGGGCGCGCCTCGGTTCCCTCGGTTAGCCTGAGTGACATATGAACCGTTTGACGACCTCACAGGGCGCTTTCGAGCTCGCCCGCTTCCCCGAGCACCCGCGCGACCCCTTCCGCGCGTGGGACGCCGCCGACGAATACCTGCTCCGGCAGCTGACGGACCCCGAGACGGGCCCGGTCGACCTCTCGGGGACGGTCGCGGTCGTGGGGGACCGGTGGGGGGCGCTCGCCACCGCGCTGGCCGGGCACCGGCCGGTCCAGGTCAGCGACTCCTACCTGGCCCGGCGCGCGACCCTCGCCAACCTCGCCAGGAACGGCATCGACCAGGACGCGGTCCGGCTGCTGTCCTCGCGCGACACCCCGCCGGACCGGATCGACGTCCTGATCGTCCGGGTGCCCAAGTCCCTGGCGTTCCTGGAGGACCAGCTCCACCGGATCGCCCCCTCCGTCCACTCCGGCACCGTGATCATCGGCACCGGCATGGTCAAGGAGATCCACACCTCCACGCTCAAGCTCTTCGAGCGGATCATCGGCCCGACCCGCACCTCCCTCGCGGTGCGCAAGGCACGGCTCATCTTCTGCACTCCGGACCCCGCTCTGCCGCGTACGCCGAGCCCGTGGCCTTACCGCTACGAGCTGCCCGCCGACGTGGGCCCGGTCGCCGGCCTGACCGCCGTCAACCACGCGGGGATCTTCTGCGCGGAGCGCCTCGACATCGGCACCCGCTTCTTCCTGAAGCACCTGCCCACCCGGTCCGGGGCGGTCCGGGTCGTCGACCTGGGCTGCGGCAACGGGGTCCTCGGGCTCTCCGCCGCCCTCGCCAACCCCGACGCGCACCTCACCTTCGTCGACGAGTCCTACGGGGCGGTCGCCTCCGCCGAGGAGACCTTCCGGGCCGGCGCGCCCGACGGTGCGAAGGCCGACTTCCTGGTCGGCGACGGTCTCGGCGACCTCGACCCGGGCAGCGTGGACCTGGTGCTGAACAACCCGCCCTTCCACTCGCACATGGCCACGACCGACGCGACGGCCCGCACGATGTTCGCCGGGGCCCGCACCGCCCTGCGCCAGGGCGGCGAGCTCTGGGTCGTGGGAAACCGGCACCTCTCGTACCACACCCATCTGCGCCGGATCTTCGGGAACTGCACCACGTTCGCGGGCGACCCGAAATTCGTGGTGCTGCGCGCCGTCAAGCGCTGACCGCCGGGCCTTTCGCCCGCCGGACGCCCGCCGGCCCTTCCGGATTCTTGCAACACGTTCTACTGTGTGCGCCGCCGCACACGCCACGACGCCGAAGCGAGACTCTGGAGGGGCCGTGCACCTCGCATACAGGCCTGAGCAGCAGCGGCTGCGTACCGAACTGCGCACCTACTTCACGGCCCTGGTGCCCGACAACGCCTACGCCCGCTACGCGGAGCCCGCCGCCCAGAAGCGCTTCTACCGCGACACGGTCCGCAGACTCGGCGCCGACGGCTGGCTGGGGGTCGGCTGGCCGAAGGAGTACGGGGGCCGGGGACTCAGTCCGATGGAACAGTTCATCTTCTTCGACGAGGCCGCCCAGGCCGGCGTACCGCTGCCGCTGATGGCCCTGAACACCGTCGGCCCCACGATCATGCGGTTCGGCACCGACGAGCAGAAGGCCCACTTCCTGCCCGGCATCCTGGCCGGGGAGATCGACTTCGCGATCGGCTACAGCGAACCGGACGCCGGCACCGACCTCGCGGCTCTCAAGACCCGCGCCGTCCGCGACGGGGACGAGTACGTCGTCGACGGACAGAAGATCTGGACCACCAACGGCGACACCGCCGACTGGGTCTGGCTCGCCGTGCGCACCGACGCCGACGCCCCGCCCCACAAGGGCATCACCATGCTCCTCGTCCCCACGAGCGACCCGGGCTACTCCTGCACCCTGATCACCACCCTCGCCTCGCACGACACGACCGCGAGCTACTACGAGAACATCCGGGTCCCGGTGTCCCGCCGCGTCGGCGAGGAGAACGAGGGCTGGCGGCTCATCACCAACCAGCTCAACCACGAACGCGTCACCCTCGCCGCCCACGGCACGATGGCGGTCCGCGCCCTGCACAACGTCCAGCGCTGGGCCGCCGGCACCGAGCTCGCCGACGGCCGCAGGGTCATCGACCTCGGCTGGGTGCGCGCCCTGCTCGCCCGCACCCACACCCGCCTCGACGCGATGAAACTGCTCAACTGGCAGATGGTCGCGGCCCTCCAGGACGGCACCCTCACCCCCCAGGACGCCTCGGCGGTCAAGGTCTACGGCTCCGAGGCCCGCCGGGACGCCTACGCCTGGCTGATGGAGATCGTCGGCTCCGCGGGCGCGCTGAAGGAGGGCTCGGCCGGCGCCGTGCTCCACGGCGAACTGGAACGCGGCTACCGGTCGGCCGTGATCTTCACCTTCGGCGGCGGCAACAACGAGATCCAGCGGGAGATCATCTCGTGGATCGGGCTGGGGATGCCGCGCGTGCGGCGGTGAGGCGACGGGTGCGCGACCGGGGAGCCGGATGTCTCCGTTCGGTGCACATGGGGGGAAATCTCTCCGGGCCCGGTGGAGGCCCCATCGTTGCCCTGCCAATGTGACCGGAACCGCCCGTCACAGAACGCGGTCGTCTGCCGTTCACTTCTCGGAAGCGGAACAACCGACGAGAGGTGCTCACAGTGCGTCGAAGGCTGCGGTACCCGCTGCTCGCGATCGGAGCCGGCCTCTCAGCCCTCGCGGCGACCACCGTGCATGGCGCCGCCACGGTGCCGCTCGCTCTCGCCGTCTACGCCGATGTCGTCCTCGGGCTGTGCTGGCTCGTCGCCGCGACGCTGCTCCTTCGCGGCCGCCGGGTTCCGGACACCGGTGCGGACGCGGACAGCGAAGACGCTCCCGGCCCCCGCGGTCATCACGCCGTGCGGTACTCCACCGACGGCGAACCTCGCGCCCGTTCCCACTGGGGCACCGGCCACCGTCACTGATCCGGCCAAACTCGCGGTGCGTCCCGCCTGTTCGCCCAGGCTTTGCGACGATGTCCGGCGACCACCTCTGCTGAGGAGCGCAGCGTGCCCGACGTGAGCAACATTCTCGTGAGTTCGTCCGTCATGACGCATCCCGTACGTCTCGCCCAAGCCCAGCACCTCGCAGCCCGGCTACGCCTCGACGGCCTGGCGATCGACCCGGACCCGAACGGCCCGCCTTCCGCGCTGCGCACCGCCCTGGTCGCGTGGTCGGCCGTGGCCCCCGAGGCCAGCCACCACCTCGTCGTCCAGGACGACGTCGACGCCCCCGTCGAGCTCCTGGAGATCGTCGCACGGGCCGCCGCCCGGTTCCCCGACGAGGCACTGGTGTTCTACACCAACTGGCACGCACGCAACGGCTCCGCCGCCCGGCTGGCCGCCCTCGCGGGCGCCTCCTGGGTCCGGGCGGTGCCGGACGAGTTCACGCCGTCCCTGGGCGTCTGCCTTCCGGCCCGGACGGCCGCCGACTTCCGGGCGGACGCCCGCGAGAGCGCCGAACGCCACGACGACGAGCTGCTCTCCGTCTTCTTCCGCGGGCGCGGCCGCATGAGCCTGCTCGCCGTACCGAACATCGTCGAGCACATCGGCACCAGCAGTATCAACGGCCACGCCGCCCAGGGAATTCGCCGTGCGGCCTGCCCCACCCCCGCCGCCGACGCCGACCTCCTGCTGAGCAGGGGCAGCGTCCTGGAGGAGCCGGGCTGGATCCCGTACATGCGGTACGGAGAGGGCTATATCCGGCTGGTCGGGCAGGAGCACGGCCCCGACGGTGGCCGCGGCCACCACCGCTGGCGCGATGCCCTGCCCGCGACCGGACTCACGGAGGGGGCTGTGCTCGCCGCACGACAGGCGCACCTGCCGCCGGATCTCGCGGCGGAGGTGGCCCGAACCTTCGGCGGCGGGTTCGCGGAGGAGCTGTGGACCCACTGCCTGCTGCTCGGCCGGCAGGCGGCCCACGTCTCCCGGCGCCTCGGCCCGGCACGGGGCGAGATACCCGTCGACGTGCGCGACCGGCTGCGGCGTTCCGCCGTCGCCACCGCCGGGCTCGCCGGACTCCCGCCGGAACGCCGCCCGGAGGCGGGTCCGGACGAGGTCCGCACCATGGCCGCGTTCGCGTGGACCGCGATCCACGCGGGGGCAGCCCTCAGGCCCGGTGCGTGATCCACACCCCCGGCTCCCAGTAGGCGGCCACGTCCCGCGCCCGGTCCACGCGGAGCGGGGCGAGTCCGCCGGGGAAGACGTACTCGCCGTCCTCGGGGAAGGCGAGACCCGTCCAGCCCTCCCACTCGACGACGGTTCCCGTGATCCGGGAGGATTGCGCGGACGCCGCCGCGACCGTGCCGCCCGCGCTCACCTGGGTCCGGATCCATGGGTCGAACGGGGTGCCGTCGTCCCGGGTCCACGCCGCGTACCGCTCGATCGGGACCAGCGGATAGCGGTCCTTCCACGTGGGCCGCACCGGCACGAGGACCGTCGGGAGCCCGGCGTTCCGCGCGGTCTCCGCCATCGCGTCGAGCAGCACCTTGGACAGGCCGCGGCCCTGGTGGTCCTCGGCGACCTCGATGCCGAGCGCGCAGAGCGCCCCCGGGGCGCGTCCGGCGTCGCGGTCGGCGAAGGCCCGCGCGATCGAGTCGTCGAGGCCCGGTCCCAGGTCGGCCGTGGTGCCGTCCCAGGTGCGGGGCAGCGAACGGCCCGCGCCCGCGATCACGTCGCGCTCGTCGTCGTACAGGACGAACTGGAACTCCGGGAAGTCCTCGAACAGCCGGTTCCAGTAGTCGCCGTTGATGTCTCCGTGCAGGTTGTACTCGGGCACCACACCCGCGAACCGCTCGGGGATGCGGTCCCACAGCTCGGGCCGCTCCGAGTGACGTACCAGTGCCAGGGTCATCGGGACTTCTCTCTAGGCGGGGACCTCGACGTCCCAGACGACGACGATCGGCAGACCGGTCCAGGCGGCGCGGGCCGCGTCCGCGATGAACTCCTCGTAACCTCCGGGTGCCAGCCGCCCGTTGAACAGGGGCTCCCGGCAGCCGAGCACCCGGAGCCCGGCCCGTCCGAACGCCTCCAGGTAGGTGCCGGGCAGATGGACGTGGTTGCGTACGAACGCGAGCTCCTCGGAGTCGCGGACGAAGAGGCACTGTCCCTGGAGGGCGATCACGAACGGATGCATGTCCGTGACGACGATCCGGCCGCCCGGCCGGACCACCCGTGCCAGCTCCGCCACGCCCGGGGCAAGGTCCGCAAGGTGCGTCATGGCCAGCGAGCAGACCGCGAGGTCGACGGAGTCGTCCTCCAGCGGCAGCCGCTCCAGGCGCCCCACCCGGAAGTCGGCCTCCGGAGTGTGCTCGCGTGCCTTCGCCAGCATCTCCGGTGACTGGTCCACGCCGATGACCCGGTGGCCGCGCGCGGCCAGGGCGCGGGTCTGTCTGCCGGTACCGCAGGCGGCGTCGAGTGCCACTCCCGGCGCGAGACCGTCGAGGATCGCGTGGACGGCCGGCTCCTCCACCTCGATGTAGGAGCTGGGAAGCGAGTCGTACACCGCTGACCAGGACGCGTAGCCCGCCGCCGCGTCGAGCTCGCTGACCAGGGCCCCGCCGTCCGGCAGTTCTCCCTCCCCCGACTCCGTGAGGTCCGCCTGGGCGAAGCGGCGTATCTCCGCCACCCGCTCCTTCAGGAACGCCTCGTCCCCGTCGACCGCATGGCGCAGCAGCGCGAGTCCCTCGATCCCCAATACCAGTTCCCGTACGCGGAATTCACCGCGGAATGCACCGCTCATGCGAGCCCCTCACCGATCGGTGGACGGTCCTGCGTCCATATCGGATGCCGCACTACCCGGAAGTCGGGACGGGAATTCCGGGCCCACCCTCGGTGTCCGAAAACCGAGCATGAATGGCTGGTTGAAGGTGCCGTTGTCGGCCGTCTGACGGCTGCCTAGCATGAGCGCCATGATAGAAGGCTATCTCGGACGTGAAAGCATCACTGTCGGCGACGCGTTAACGGTCCATGTCTCGACCGATGCCCCCCGATTCCGTCTCCGTTTCTACCGGCTCGGCAGGGAGCTCGTACTCGTGGGAGAAACCGGGGAGCACCCGGGTGCCGAACACGCCCCGCCCGACCACCCCGATGGGCTGACCGGCCGCGCCTCGCCCGCCGAGGACTGGAACTGGCCGCCGCTCTCCCATGCCGTACCGGAGGGCTGGCAGCCGGGAATCCACCTGGTCGAATTCGTCGAATGCGGCCCGGGCCGCGCAGGAAATCCGCCCCCGCTCGACGCGGAACACCTCGAAGGGCACGGGCGGGAGTTCTTCATCGTGCGCCCCCGCATAGCCGGCGGCCACTCCCGCGTCCTCTACAAGAAGTCCACCTTCACGCGGCACGCCTACAACCGCTCCGACCGGCCCGGCCTGGAACGCGCCATCAGCCTCTACGACCACCCCGTCCACCGCGCGGGCTCCGGTGACGCGCCCCGAGGCCACCAGGTCAGCTTCCACCGCCCCGGCGGCGTCATCGATCTCGCGTACTGGGACGCCCCCTTCATCGCCTGGCTCGACCGCCACGGGTATCCCGTCGAGTACTGCACCGACCTGGATCTGCACGAGGACCCCGGACTGCTCTCCTCGTACGACCTCCTCCTCAGCGTCGGGCACGACGAGTACTGGAGCACCGCGATGCGTGACCAGGCGGAACGATTCGTCCGCGACGGCGGAAACATCGCCTTCCTCAGCGCCAACACCTGCTGGTGGCGCGTGCATCCGACGGACGACAACACGGCTTTTGTGTCCGACACCGACCATCATGTGGGTGAGGAGTACCCCCACCTTCCCGCGACCGACCAATGGTGGGCGCCGGCGCCCGACGGTGTCGGAATTCCGGAGAACGCGCTCACCGGTGTGAGTTTCCGCAACGGTGGAATGTGGCCCGCCACCGAGTGGCCCGGAGACCGGCCCCGAGTTGGGTACACCGTGCAGCACGCCGACCACTGGATCTACGAAGGTACCGGCCTGCGCGACGGATCCGGCGGCGGAGAAGCGGACCGCCTGGGGGCCGGAACACCCCTCATCGGATATGAATGCGACGGCGCCGCGTTCTCCTACGACGCGGACGGAACAGCCCACGCGACCGGGGAGGACGGAACTCCGGAATCCTTCCTCATTCTCGGAATTCACGTCCTCGAACCGGTGCACGAGGATTTCCATCATTTCAAGTGGGGGCACTGGAACGCCGTTGTGCGGGAGAAGGCCATCTCCAGCCCGCGGGCCGCCACCATGGGCATCTACACCGCGGGCGGCACCGTCTTCACCGCGGGCACCACGGACTGGCCCGTGGTCTGCGGGCACGAACAGGATCCGGCCGTCGTCCGCGTCACCCGAAACCTCCTCGACCGACTCCGCCATCGAGATGCCCGGGCTCGCCCGTCGCGATGAGCTCCCGCAGGCCGGAGATCCGCGCCGCCCGCTCCGGCAGGGGCGGCGCGGCACCCTCGACCGCCCGGTCGGGACGGTGCAGATGCACCGCCCGCATGCCCGCCGCCAGCGGACCGAGCACGTCGGGCGCCCACATGTCCCCGACGAACAGCACCCGCTCCGCCGGCAGCGCGCACCGGTCGAGCAGCGCCCGGTAGATCAGCGGATGCGGCTTGCGGGCGCCCGTGCGCGCGGAGCCCACCACCACGTCGACGGCCCCGGCGAGCCCGACCTCCGCGACGCACTCCTCCAGGTTCCAGAACCAGTTGGAGCACACCCCGACGAGCAGGCCCCGTGCCCGGAGCGCGGCGAGCGCTCCGGGCACGTCCGCGTACAGGTCGAGCCTGACCGCCTTCATCGCTTGGTCCAGCTCGGTGACCAGGCCGTCGAGCTCCGACTCCGGCACGCCACAGGCCCGTGCGCGGCGGCTCAGCCGGTCGCGTTCCCACGTCACGTACGCGACCTCGTCGGCCGACTGCGCCGCGTGCTCCACGCCCTCTCCCGGGCCCACCGACCACTGGTCTCCCCAGAGTTCGCCCTGGGCGGCGAGGCCGCGGCGTACGAAGATGCCGCGATGATCGGGCGGCAGCGGCTGGACCATCCGAACGAGCGTCCCGTAGAAGTCGAAGACGACCGCTTCGATCCCGTCCGGTACCACCGTCACGCGAGCCCCCTAGAACCGGCCGTACCGGCGGGGGAAGTAGTCCTGAAGGTCGCCGTCCCGTTCGATGTCGACGGTCGCACAGTGCAGACCGCCGCCGAACGGCCCGACCGCCCGGAAGGGCACCTGCACGATCTCGAAGCCGTACGAGGACAGCTGCTCGGCGAGACGCACCTCGTTCTCCTCGACGCACAGCGTGTTCTCGTCGAGGTTCAGCATGTTCCCGGCGAGCCACGGGCTGCAGAACGACAGCTTCGGCGGATGGTCCCAGCTGGCCGGCTGGACGGCCTCGACGATCTCCCAGTCGTTGAGCTTGAAGAACTCCATCAGCTCGGCGTCCGCGAGCCGCTCACCGCAGTGCAGCACCAGCCCGGGACGCAGCGGCACCCAGGTCGCGTCGATGTGCAGCGGGTGGGTGTTGGTCGAGGTCACCGCGTGCACCCGGTGGTCGGGGAAGTGACGGCGCAGCCAGTCGTAACCGCTCCTGTTGGTGACGAACGACAGCTGCACGAAGAGGTCCTTGCCGAAACGCGCCACGTCGGCGGCGTCGAAGAGCGGCTCGGCCTCGGTGAGAACCAGGTCGTAGTCGCGGACCCGGGCCAGCTGTTCCTCCGTCGGGAGGTCGTTGTACGTGTCCCAGAAACCGGTGTTGTACGAGGCGTCCGTGAGCCGCGGCTTGGGCGCCGCCTCCCAGCGCATCCGCTGGTCGTGATCGAAGAGCTCCTGGAGCACCGGCCGGTAGCAGAGGTACTCGAACCAGCGGCTGCGGTACGACATGGTCGCTTCGAGGACCTCGTTGCCGACCGTCAGCAGCAGGTCCCGGGGCGGCATGCAGCCGAACATCGACTCGTGCGCCCACTCCGGCGTGGACACCTCACGGGAGAAGTCGATGGGGGTGGGGCGATCCACGCGGATGCCCCGCCGCCGCAGCATGTCGGAGAAGTCGTCGAGTTGCTGCTCGGCCTCGGCGACCATGTCCGCCGGCATGGGCCCGTACGTCCCCAGGGGAAAGCCGTCGTCCGGGTAGGAGCGGCGCACCGCGTGTTCGGGGGCCTGCACCACCGTGCCCTCCGCGCGGCCGACGATCACATGGCGCAGCGGGTCCCAGCCGTTCCAGGAGTTGACCCGCACGGGGCTGGGGGATTCGGCGGGGGTGGTCGTCCTCTGCTCGGTCACGTACAAGCCCTTCGATCGGGATCATGGGTGCCGCAGTGGCCCAAACTGCGGGTACGGAGCCATGACCGTCAAGAGTCCCCCCGCTACCTACCGTGTCGTTCGCGTCAGCGTGGCCTGAGTGCGTCCGCCGCCGTTCCGGCCGCGAACGGCATCCGCGCAGCGCAGCGGGTATGTGCCGCACTCTCCAGGCGGACGCCCACCGTCGCCTTCCGGCCGAAACTCCGTGCCGCCGCTGAGCAACGCGATCAACGGGGTAGTGAGAAGACCGTCGCCGAAGCCCGGTACGCCCTGACGCACCACGTCCGGAGGAATTCATGGCACTGACCCGATCTCGCCGATCCGTGGCCCTGGGGGCCATGCTGCTCGTCACGGCGATGGGATGCGGCTCCGGCGGACAGGACAGGTCGGGTGAACGGGCCGAGGACGACGGCAGGCTGACGGTGTGGCTGATGGTGGACGCGCGCGAGAGCTGGCCGGAGCTGGTCGCCTCCGCCAACACCCGGTTCACGGAGAAGCACCCCGGTGTGGAGGTCGATGTCCAGTACCAGCAGTGGACGACGAAGAACCAGAAGCTCGACGCCGTCCTCGCGGGCCGCGACGCGCCCGACGTGGTGGAGATGGGGAACAGCGAGACCACCAACTACATCGTCAACGACACCTTCACCACGGTGGACCCGAAGACCTTCGACCAGTCCGGACAGTGGCTTCCGGCGCTCGCCGACGCCTGTCGGCTCGACGGCAAGACGTACTGCGTGCCGTACTACGTGGGAGCGCGCGTCGGCGTCTACCGCACCGACTACTTCCAGCGCGCCGGTGTGACCGCCGCCCCGCGCACGTACCCCGAGCTGATCGCCGCCCTCGACCGGCTCAAGAAGGAGTACGGCACCAAGGACCCCAGCTTCTCCGCCCTCTACATGCCCGGCCGCTACTGGTACGCGGCCATGGGATTCGTCAAGGACGTCGGCGGTGAGATGGCGGTCGAGAAGGACGGACAGTGGCACGGCGACCTCTCCTCACCGAAATCCGTCAAGGGGCTCACCGCCTGGAAGAAGCTCCTGGACGACTACTACGTCGGCGACCGGGCGAAGGACAACGGCGACCAGCCGGCGGTCGTCGGTCAGGGCAAGGTCGGCGTCTTCTACGGCAACACCTGGGAGGCGGAGGCCGCCGCCGACGCCCGCTCCGGCGGCGATCCGCACCTCAAGGGCAAGTTCGCCACCTTCCCCTTCCCCGGCCCGTCCGGAGAGCTGCTTCCGCCGTTCCTCGGCGGCTCCACCTTGGCCGTACCCGCCAAGTCGCGGAACCAGGAACTGGCCGCCGACTGGATCCGCCTCTTCACCGACCGGGAGTCGCAGCAGCAGCTCATCGCCGCCAACACGCTGCCCAACAACACCGTCCAACTCGGCGAAGTGGCCGCCGGAGGCATCAACGGCCCGGCCGCCCAGGCCGCCGCCCGCGGCTGGGTCACGCCCCTCGCTCCCGGCTGGACCTCGGTGGAGAAATCCAACATCCTGCCCGAGATGCTGGAACGCATCGCCACCGGAAAAGCGTCCGTCCAGGACGCCGCGCGCGAGGCCGACCGCAGGATCGACGCCGTGATCAATGAGCGCTGATCCGGTCCGGCGCTCACCGCGCCCCGTCCTTCCCTACCTCCTGATCGCCCCCGCCCTGCTCGCGCTCGTCGTCGTTCTCGGCTACCCGTTGGTCGACATGGTCACGCTGGCCTTCCAGGACATGACGCGCAAGGAACTGTTCAGCGGCGAGACCCCGCCCTGGGCCGGTCTCGACCAGTTCCGCACGATCCTCGGCGACCGGTTCTTCTGGACCGTGGCAGGCCGCACGGCACTGTTCACCGTCGTCTGCGTGACCCTCACCATGGGGTGCGCCCTCCTCATCGCCCTGCTGATGCGGCGGGCAGCGCCGTGGGCCCGGGCGGTCCTCGCCGGGGTGCTCGTCGCCGTGTGGGCGATGCCCGTGATGGTCGCGGCAGCCGTGTTCCGCTGGCTCTTCGACGCCGACTACGGCGTCGTGAACTGGTCGCTCTCGGCCCTGCCCGGGATCGACCTCGCCCGGCACAACTGGTTCACCGACCCGTGGCAGGGGTTCGCCGTGATCACCGGGGTGGTCGTCTGGGGCGCGCTGCCCTTCGCCGCGATCAGTCTGCACGCGGCGCTCGCCCAGGTTCCGCCGGAGTTGGAGGAGTCCGCCCTCATCGACGGAGCCCGCCCGTTCCAGGTCTTCCGCTACGTCACCTTCCCCGTGGTCAAGCCGCTCTTCGTGATGGTCACGACCCTCATGGCGATCTGGGACTTCGGCGTCTTCAACCAGATCTGGCTGATGCGCGGCGGTCAGCCCGAGCGCGAGTACTACCTGCTCGGCGTGCACGCCTTCATCGAGTCCTTCGCCGTCAACCGCTACAGCGTCGGTGCCGCCATCGCCCTGGTCACCGTCGTCCTGATGCTCGCCGGCGCCGTGGTCTACCTGCGACAGATGATGAAACTGGGAGAGACCGAGTGAGCCCGGGACGCAGGCACAGGAAAAGCCCTCGGCACCGTCGCCGCTACGATCTCCTCACGCTCCTCGTGGCCGCGGTCCTCGGCTTCCCCGTCTACTGGATGGTCCTCACCGCGTTCCGGCCGGCGAGCGAGATCCTCGGCCTTCCGCCCGAGTTCTGGCCGAGCAGCCCCACCCTCGCCAACTTCACCCGCGCGATGAGCACCGAGACCTTCTGGGCCAACGTCCGCTCCAGTGCGGTCATCGGTCTCGGAACCGTCCTCGTCTCCTTGGTGGTGGGTTCCCTCGCCGCGTTCGCCCTCGCCCGCTTCCGCTTCGCCGGACGCAAGGCGTTCATCGTCGTGATCCTCACCGTTCAGATGATCCCCCTCGCCGCCTTGGTGATCCCCGTCTACCTCCTTCTCAACGAGGCCGGTCTCACCGACAGCCTCGGCGGCGTGATCCTCGTCTACCTCGTCTTCACCCTGCCGTTCACCGTGTGGATGCTGCACGGCTTCATCGCCACGATCCCGGTGGAGCTCGAAGAGGCCGCGATGGTCGACGGCTGCGGCCGGATCAGCGCGTTCGTCCGCGTCGTCCTGCCGCTCCTGGCCCCCGGGCTCGTCGCCACCTCCGTCTTCGCGATGGTCCAGGCATGGAACGAGTACGTCCTCGTCTACGTGCTGCTCTCCACCCCGGAGAAGCAGACCCTCAGCATCTGGCTGGTCTCCTTCCAGACCAGTTTCGGCACCGACTACGGAGGGCTGATGGCGGGTGCCACGCTCACCGCCCTGCCCGTCGTCGTGTTCTTTCTGGCCGTTCATCGCAAGATCGCCGCAGGAATCGCCTCCGGAGCGGTCAAGGGTTGAAGCACGCCTGCCCGGTACCGGAACGACCTGTCGGCACAACCCTGTTCACCACAGAGGAGAACCCTGTGACCCACAACCGCCTCGACCTCGTCTCCAAGCTGTACCAGCCCACGGACTGGCCCCGGGTGCTTGAGGCCGCCACCGGCAAGCCCTCCAGCGCTCCGCTTGTCGTGGACCTCGACCCGACCACGTTCTGCGACCTGGCCTGCCCGGAGTGCATCAGTGGAAAGCTCCTCAACCAGGGCCGGTTCACCCCCGAACGGCTCGCCGACCTCGCCGAGGAACTCGTCGCCATGTCCGTACGGGGCGTGGTCCTCATCGGCGGCGGGGAGCCCCTGGCCCATCGCGGTACGCGTGGCGTCTTACGCATACTCGGCGAAGCGGGCCTGTCCATAGGAGTCGTCACCAACGGCACCATGATCCGGCAGAACCTCACCGAACTCGCCCGGTACGCCACCTGGGTCCGCGTCTCCATGGACGCCGGCACCGCAGAGACCTACGGTCTGTTCCGGCCCGACCGCAAGGGCCGCAGCGTCTTCGACAAGGTCGTGGAGAACATGCGGCTGCTCGCTTCCGAGAAGACCGGGTCGCTGGGCTACTCTTTCCTGGTGATGTCTCGGCGGGGACCCGACGGGCGGACCGTCACCAACCACCACGAGGTGCTGCGCGCCGCCGAACTCGCTCACGACATCGGCTGCGACTACTTCGAGACCAAGGCCATGTTCGACGACGACCACCACATCGTCCAGGTCCCCGAGGCGGTGGTGGAATCCGTCGACCGGCAGCTTGCCGAGGCCGCCCGCCTGGAGAGCGAGACCTTCCAGCTCGTCAACTCCTCCACCCTCACCGCCCTGCGCAACCACGTGGGTCCTGTCCAGCCCAAGGAGTACGACCGCTGCCGGGTCTCCGAACTCCGCACCCTCGTCACCCCCTCCGGGGTGTACGTCTGCGCCTACCACCGGGGCAATCCGCTCGCCCGGATCGGCGACGCCGTCACCGACAACCTCGCCGACATCTGGCGGGACTCGGACCGCGGGATGATCGACCCGAGCCGGGACTGCCGGTTCCACTGCGCGCGCCACCGCTCCAACCTGGAGCTGGAGCGCATCGACCGAGGAGCCGGCGAGCTCCCGCTCGCGGAGGACTACGACCCGTTCCTCTAGGTCCTGTCGTGCATGGCGCCGCGCGGCAGACGGTAGTTTGACGGCAGGGCCCAGGAATCTCCATCGCCCTGCCGCCCGGCAGGCAGGCGGCAGGGCGATGACGAGCCTTCCTAGGCGTGCGGCCCTGACCCGCCGGACGCCCCTCGGCCGCTCCCGGCCGGTACCGGTTCCCCGACGGTGCCCGGGGCCGCCGGCGCGGGAATCACCCGGGCCTGCGGGTGGGAGACGCGCAGCGCCCGTGCGAGCCGCGCCGCCGTCTCCTCCGCCGCGTCGGCCGTGCAGACGCCCACCAGCGCACCGCCTCCACCGGCGCCACTGAGCTTCAGCGGCAGGCCGGCAGCGCGCTGCGAGACCGCCCGCACCTCCTCCAGCAGGGGCGTCGACATCCGCTGGTGGTCCCGCATGGCCTCGTGGGCGCGGACCATCGCGGCCCCGAGCGCCACCAGGTCCCTGTCTCGCAGCGCGCCCCACACGCGCTCCGACGCCTCGTCGGCCACCGCCCGGTAGGCGGCGAGCGAGGGATCGCCGGCCGCGAGCTGCGCCCGTACGTCCCGAATGTGGTGCCGGGTGTCCTTACGGGTGCCGGAGTCCACGACGACGACCCGCCACTCGGCCGGGAACTCCAGCCGCTCGCGCACGGCCGGGAGCCCGCGCTCGCGGCCGTCGAGGAGGAGGGCACCGCCCTCGACGACGGCGAGATGGTCCATGCCGCCGCCGTGGAACACGGCGAACTCGAACTCGTACGCCCACTGGGCGATCGTGTGGTCACCGACGCGCCGACCGGTGAACGCCCGGTCGGTGAACGCCCGGAACAGGGCCACGATCTGAGCTGTGGAGGACGAAAGTCCGCTCGCCGCCGGAGCCTGGCTGCGGACGATGACGGCCGGCGGCCGCAGGGGCAGTCCGGGCAGCCGTTCGCGCAGGAACGCCCACACCTCCCGCGGCCAGCCCTCCGCGGCCTCGCCCTCCGGCGCGGGACCGGGACCCGCCTCCACGGTCGTCATCAGGGCGAGCGCGAGGCTGACCGAGCGGCCCCCGCCGAGCCAGTCCAGGTCCTCGCCGGACAGGCAGGCCCGGCACGGCACCGTCGCTCGTATCGCGTGCATGGCATTCACCGGGCCTGGAACCTCCCCTCGGTGCGGAACCTCTCGTACATGGAGAGCACCACCGCGGTCGGCGGATGCAGTGGCTGGAGCGGGGCGTCGAGCGGCTGGAACCGGGCCTGCCGCACCTCGTCGGCACCGGGCGCCAGTGTTCCCGACCAGTGTCGGGTGACGAAGCAGAGGGCGAAGCAGTGGGTCACGTCGCCGTTCGGGTAGGTCAGGGTGTGCACGCGGGGATCGGAGAGCGACCCGAACGCCACCAGGTCCTCCCTCTCCACGCGCAGACCGGTCTCCTCGGCGACCTCTCGCACGGCGGCGTCAGCGAAGTCACCGCCCTCCTCGCACGCGCCGGCCGGGAGCTCCCAGACCCCGTTGTCCGCCCGCTGCTGGAACAGCCCCCGCCCCTCGGCGTCGAGGAGCAGCACCTGCGCGCCGGGCACCAGCAGCGTCCTGGAGCCGACCTTCTGGCGCAACGACCAGATGTATGAACCGGTGTAACTCATGTTCGTACGGGTCCTCCTCGTCGTTCCGCGCGTTCCGCGCGTCGCGGTTCCGCCGGTGCGCGTCACTCGTCACCGGCCGCGTCGGCGAGCCAGCGCGGCATGGCCTCCGGCGTGGCGAGCAGCCACCGCACATACCGTTCCACACCCTCCCGGACCTCGATGCCCGCCTGCCAGCGCAGCAGTTCGCGGGATCGTTCGGTCGACGCGTAGCCGCCGAGCGGGTCCCCGTCGGGCCGCGGGGTGACGATCTGCCGGGCGCCGGGGAAGTACGGGGCGATCAGGTCGGCGACCTCACGGACCGATGTGGGCCGGCCCGTACCGACGTTGACGGTCTGCTCGGCCATCCCCTCCTCGATCAGGGCCAGCGCCGTGGCCTCGGCGACGTCGTCGACGTGGATGAGGTCGCGGACCTGGTCCCCTCCTCCGTTGAGCCTCATGGGACGGCCCAGGTGCGCCTGGAGGGAGAGCCAGGGCACCATCCAGGAGTGGCTGCCCGGCTTGGGGATCTGGGGCTCGCCGTACACCGAGAAGTAGCGCACCACCGCGTACTCGGAGCCGCTGGAGGCGCCGAGCATCAGCCGGGTCTGGTGCTCGGCCCAGAGCTTCGAGTTGGCGTACACGGACACCGGGTGGAGCGGCTGGTCCTCGTGAAACACCTGCGGCCCCCCGGCGGAGGGCACGCCATCCCCGTATACGGAGGCCGAGGAGACCATGACCAGCCGGCGGACCGGGTGCCGGGCCACCTGCTCCAGGACGACCTGCGTCCCTTCCACATTGGCCCGGAAGGCGATGTCCGGGCGGCGGGTGCAGGCCGCCACATCCGCGTAGGCGGCCGCGTGGACCACGAAGTCGGCCTCGCGCAGCAGCCGGCCCACGGTGTCGGCGTCGCGCACGTCGCCGACGACGAGCCGGGCACCACCGCGCGCCACCCCGAAGGTCTCGTGCCCGGACTCGGGGTAGGCGTCCATACGGTCCAGGACGGTGACGGCCGCCCCCGCCCCGTGCAGGAGCCGGGTCAGCCTGCTTCCGACGAGGCCGCCCCCGCCGGTCACGACGACGCGGGCGTCGCGGAGCTTGTCGAGCCGGGACCGGACGGTCTCCTCCGTGGCAGCGGTGGTGGTGGCGGTCGAGCGGGGTAACGCGGGCATGAAAGCCCCTTTCGGGCATCGGGGGAGAGGCATGCCGACCGGTCGGGGACCACGGCGGGCCAGGTAAGCATCCACGGGCACGTCGTCCGTCTGCCAGGGGGCCATTTCGGCACTCTTGCGGGCTGCCGACACCCTCCGTACTGTCCGGATCCGGCCGCCGGGCGAGGGTTCCGGACGGACGCCCGACGGGGACCGGCGGATCGGATCGAGGGAGGACGTATGGCACGTCAACGACTCAGCGCGGTGGTCATGACGCATCCCAGGCGCCGTGAGGCAGCCGAGGAACTGGCCCTGAGCGCGCCTTCAGGGCTGATGAGGGTCGTCATGGACCCCGATCCCACCGGGACCCCCTCAGTCCTGCGCACCGCGCTCGCCGCATGGTCCGCGATCGAGGAAGGGGCCACACATCAACTAGTGGTACAGGACGACATGAGGTTGTCCGAATCCTTCTTCGAGCGGGTCCGGGGCGCGATCGAGGAGCACCCCGACGCGGCGCTCGCCCTGTTCGCGCTCTGGGACTCCCGCAACGGGGCGGCCGTGCGGTTCGGCACACTGGCGGGCGCCCGCTGGGTCGGCGCCGTCAACGAGTACTTCCCGTGCGTGGCCATCGTACTGCCGCGCCCGGTCGCCGAGGGTTTCGTCGGGTACGGCAGGGAACGGCTCGGCGGCTGGCCCGACGACATCCTGATGCACCGCTACCTGCGGGCCGAGGGAGTACCGCGCTACGTCGCCGCCCCCAACCTCACGGAGCACGAGGACCGCGGCTCGATCTCCGGCAACGCCTTCCGCGGCCCGCGCCGCTCGGTCTGCTTCCTGCCGGGCGACCGCGCCGGGGAGGAAGGCCGGACCCTCGACGGCCTGACGGTGCTCCCGTTCTTCAAGTACGGTGCCGCACGCTGCGCGGTCCGGGTCACGGGCCCGGGCCCCGAACGCTGGCTGCACCTGGACGCGGAGCAGTACCTCCGAGGGGTGGGACTACCGACCGCTCTCCTGCGCCCGCCCGGCCACAGCCAGGTCGCCCCGGACGTCCGGGGCACCTGGCTCACGGCCCTCGCCACGGGGTTCGAGGCGGCCCGCGCGGGACTGCCCGAACCGCCCGTGACATCGGAGGCGTACGCGGAGGCGATCGCGACGATCGGCCCCGGCGGCATCAGCAACACCAGCACGGAGGAGCACATCGCGGAGCGCCGCGCACCGCTGGCCGACGTGGCGCGACAGGCGCTCATGGCCGGGCGCGAGGCCGCTTCCGAGCGCCGCCCACGTGCCCGACGGCAGGGCGGCCTGATCTGGCGCGGGGCGGCGACCCCGCTCGGCGAGCATCTCGTACGCAGGCTGGCCGACCGAGGCGTGCGCTCCGACGCCGTGATCGACCTGACGCGGCTCCACTCCGCCGAAGCGAAGGTGACCGTCCGTCCGCGGAACGCTCCTGCCCCGTACCTGCTGGACGTCGGCGAGGTCTACGGCCCCGGCTGCTCGCACCGCACCCCGATCGGGCGCATGGTGTGGGACGCGCTGCGCAGCCGCCCCGTCACCGTCGAAGGCGACCCCGACGCCGAGGTCCACCCCGTCTACGTCCACGACCTGGCGGACGCGATCGAGGCCGTCCTGCGCACCCGGCCGGCCCGGCGCGACCTCGTGGTCGTGCCCGAGAAGCCCTGCACGGCCGTGGAGTTGGCCCAAGCCGTGCACGACTCCGTGCGCCCTGTGCCGGTACGGGCGGCGTCGGACGGCGCATCGCCGTGGCGTAACCCGGTCGAGGCCGTTCGGGTCCCCGCCTGGACTCCGGCGACGGCGCTGGGCCACGGGCTGCACGCCTTCGCCCAGTGGCTCGCCTACGAGGGCGTCCTGCTCGACTCCGCCAACGCCCTCTGACCCGTCTGCCGCCATGACCCGGAGCCTGTACGCCCGCGGGAAGGTCCCGGCTGCCGGGGCCGAAGCGTCAGACGGGCGGCATCAGGTCGCTCTCGCTGACGGTGTACGTCAGCGAGGGGTAGACGAAGTCCGTTTCCCTGTTCTCGCGGCGTCGCAGCCGGTAGAACTCGCCCCTCTGCTCCTCGTCGGCCGACGTGAGGCGCACACCCTGCGGGAGGTGCGCCTGACCGTCGCGATGGAGGACGAAGGTCTTCGACGTCCGAAACGTCACGCCCAGCCAGAGGTTGTCAGCCGCCCCGGAGGGATTCTCCAGCACGATTCTGTGCCTGAGCCGTCTGTTCGCGGCGACGGAGAACACGACGACACCGTGGTGGCTCAGCGGGATCTCGAACTTCTCGTCACCGGAGTCCTTCGATTCGAAGATCAGCTTTCTCGGAGGGCCCGCTTCGGGACGCAGATAGCAGGAGAAGACGGCGATGAACGAATCGTCGGCCAGATCGAGCGCCTGGTCCGAATGGCTGCCCATTTTCGTATAGGCGTTCGTGTAGCTCTCGATGAGAGCGTTGTTGAAGCCGACCGGAAGCGCCGCGCGTTCCTGGATGTGCCGCGCCAGCCGTTCGTGCACGGCCCGGAAGCGCTGCGTCGGGCTGCTGTACCGCGTGGTCGTGCGGACGAGCGGAACACCGCCCGCCTCGTCCGTCCTCGTGAGCACGGCGCCTCGCCGGCCCTTGCCCAGCTCTTCCAGCTGGGCCGATGCGGACAGCTCCGTGAAGGGACTCGTCTCGATCGGCAGATCGTACGTGAGGATGTCATCCGAAAAACTAGACCCGGGGGGCAACGTAGTCTCCCGTGTTCATGCTGAAGAGGAGTTCGTCGCCGTAGTCGATGAAGGACGAGGTCCTGTTCTCCTCGGCGTACAGCTTGCGCAGATCGTCCAGCCCGGCCGGTGTGGGCGGTTCCATCCTCACCAGATCCCCGTCCACTTCGAGGAACGTGTGGCCGTCCCTGTGCACGGCTTCGGTGCTCGAACAGCGCACCACGTACCCCAGGCGGGTCGGGAGCAACCCGGCGTCCAGCGCCGAGGGCCGGATCTCGTGCGTGTACAGGCGGTTGGTGGACAGCGGCATGAAGAACACGGAGCCGGGATAGAGGGTCACGTCGAACCGCGAGGGGAGCGGGGTCCCGTCGCGTTCTTCGGCCGTCTCCTTGAGACGGAAGCGGAGCCGGGTCAGCCCGCTGACGCCTCTCACGCCGTGGTCGAAGGCGTCATCGGCCAGCGGGCGCAGGCTGTCGAGCCGGTCGTAGAAAGTGCAGAACGCCATGATGCCGTTGACGGGCATGTCCTTGGTCTTGTCGGCGTGGGCCGAGATCTTGGCCTTGGACTGCTTGCGCTCCGCCGTGGCAAGGGTGTTGTGGTAGATCTGGGCGAGGACGTGATTCAGCGGAGCATGGTCCCGGAAGACGGTGGCCGCCTCGCGGTTCAGCGCCTCGACGATGCGTGTGTCGGTCGGGCGGAAGCCCTCCGTCGGCCCCGAGAGGTTCGTGGAGCACCGGAGCAGGCGGAAACGCAGTTCGTCGCCGTTCCGTGTGACGGGCGTCAGGTAGATTCCGCTGCGATGCGCTGTGCCGGGCTTGGTGGACTCCGTCAGGGACTGGAACGCGTGTTCCGCTTGGATCCCTTCGAAATGACCGGCGTCGAGCCCGAAGAAGCGGCGGTAGTACACGCCGACTCCATGGACGCGGAGGGGGACCCGGCCGATGCCGATGAGGGGCCAGGGCCCGTCGACGTCCTCGTGGTACCCGTGCGACAGCTCCCGGACGACGAACACCCGGGCGGCGGAGCGCAGGCGGCGGCCGCCGAGCGCGGATATGTCACCGCACAGGTAGACGGTCCTCCCGGCGAGGTCGGTCGCCCCGGAGGCGAGCTCCTCGGGCGTGATGACGGAACCGAAGAAATTCCTGATCGCGTCGTCGTCGTGCGACACCGAAGGTGCGACCAGGATGTTGCTCGCGTCCTCGATGGGGGCTTCCGTCAGCTCTGGTGTGCGCATCAACCGGTACCTGTCCTCTTCGCGGGACTTGATGGTCTGCTCGAAGCGGGAGACACGGCAACGGTCCCCGCCTCCTCCTACGGTGCGGCGTCGCCGTCCCAGCGGGCGCGGAGGGTGGCTTCGAAGTCCTCGGCCCGGGCGAGCTGGACGCGGAGCTTCTCGACCTGCTCGGCGGCGGCCTGCTGATAGCCGCGCACCCGGGCCAGCAACTCCTCGCGCCGGCCGGTGTCGAGCAGGTCGTCCCCGTCGAGCCGGTCGGTGGCGTCGAGCAGTTCGCGCATCTGGTCCAGGGTGAAGCCGAGCGGCTTCATCCTCCGGATGACCATGAGGCGGGCGACATCGGTCTCGGTGTAGAGGCGGAACCCGCCCTGGGACCGGGCGGAGGGGACGACGAGGCCGGTCTCCTCGTAATGACGGATGGTGCGCAGGGAGAGCTCGGTCCGTGCGGCGACCTCGCCGATCTGCATGTGCTTGCCGTCCACGCCGGTGCCCCTGGCCTCTCTCGTCCCCGGTACGTTCCCGGATCGTCCCCACCGATGCCGCCCCTGGGGCAGCGCCCTCCGTCCGGGCGCTCCTCAGTCGATCTCTACCCTAACGTCAGGGTAGAGTTGCCGGAGGTGAGGCCGCGTTCCGCTGCCCGTACCGCCGTGTCGGGGCCGATGAAGCCTCCGGCGAAGGTCCGATTGTCTCAGGAGAACAGCGTGCGCGAGCCCATGACGCCCGGCGCCGCGCTCTGCCCGCCGTGACGCCCCGATCCCGGGCGTGACCGCGGCCGCACCGCAGCGCGGATCCGCGTCCGTCCCCACCCCCGGTCTTCCGGCTCCGCGCTCACGGAGCCGCCCGCGGGGGCCGCCCGGCGCCCCGTCATCTCCGCGCACTCGCCCGTCGACCGGGCGCGCCCGAGCAGGACAGGTCCCTCTCCCTTGTCTTCCGCTGAATCCGCTGTGTCCCCGGCCACCCGCCTGCGCGACCTGAAGCCCGACTGGCTGTCCGACCCGAAGGTGTGGCGTACCGAGGTGCTGGCGGGACTGGTCGTCGCGCTGGCGCTGATCCCCGAGGCGATCTCGTTCTCGATCATCGCCGGAGTCGATCCCGCGATCGGTCTGTTCGCCTCCTTCACGATGGCCGTGGTGATCTCCGTCGTCGGCGGGCGGCGGGCCATGATCTCCGCCGCCACCGGTGCCGTCGCCCTGGTGATCGCACCGTTGAACCGTGACCACGGCCTCGGCTACCTCATCGCGGCCGTCATCCTCGCGGGCGTCTTCCAGATCGTCCTGGGGGCGCTGGGCGTGGCGAAACTGATGCGGTTCATTCCGCGCTCGGTGATGGTCGGCTTCGTCAACTCCCTGGCCGTCCTGATCTTCATGGCCCAGATTCCCGAGATGACCGACGTGCCCTGGCCCGTCTACCCCCTGATCATCGGCGGCCTCGCGCTCATGGTGTTCTTCCCGAAGATCACCACGGTCGTCCCGGCCCCGCTCGTCTCCATCGTCATCCTCACCGTGATCACGGTCGGCGCCGCCATCGCGGTGCCGACCGTCGGCGACCGGGGCGCCCTGCCGACCTCCCTGCCGGTGCCGGGCCTGCCCGATGTGCCGTTCACTCTCGACACACTCACGACGATCGCCCCCTACGCGTTCGCGATGGCGCTGGTCGGCCTGATGGAATCGCTGATGACCGCGAAGCTGGTGGACGACATCACCGACACCCACTCGAACAAGACCCGTGAATCCCTCGGGCAGGGCGTCGCGAACATCGTCACCGGCTTCTTCGGCGGCATGGGCGGCTGCGCCATGATCGGCCAGACCATGATCAACGTAAAGGTGTCCGGCGCCCGCACCCGCCTCTCCACGTTCCTGGCGGGCGCGTTCCTGATGGTGCTGTGCATCGTCTTCGGCCCGGTCGTCTCCGACATTCCCATGGCCGCGCTGGTGGCCGTCATGGTCATGGTCTCCTTCGCGACCTTCGACTGGCACTCCATCGCGCCCAGGACCCTCCGGCGGATGCCCGTCGGCGAGATCGCCGTCATGGTGATCACCGTCGCCTGCGTCGTGATCACGCACAACCTCGCCATCGGCGTGGTCGTCGGCTCCGTCACCGCCATGGTCATCTTCGCCAGGCGCGTCGCCCACCTCGCCGACGTCACCGCCGTCACCGACCCCGACCGCACCACCGTCGTCTACCGGGTCACCGGTGAACTCTTCTTCGCCTCCTCCAACGACATCGTCGGGCGGTTCGACTACGCGAACGACCCCGACCGGGTCGTCATCGACCTGAGCTCGGCCCACATCTGGGACGCCTCCTCCGTCGCCGCTCTCGACGCCATCGAGACCAAGTACGCCCAGCGCGGCAAGACCGTCGAGATCACCGGCCTCAACGACCCGAGCGCGCGCCTCCACGACAGGCTCACCGGAGAACTGGTCGCCGGCCACTGAGCGGACGCCCCCGGGGGAGCCGGCTGCCGGCGAGCGCGCTGCGGCCGGACCGGACTCCGCCGCACGAACGGTGGCCCTCCCCGTGGATCCGGTTCGCGGTCCCGGCCCGGGGAAGGGATCCGGTGCGCGCCTCGCCCCGCGCGCCCGAACGTCCACGACCCGGGAGGAACCCCGTATGAGCATGCCGCACCGTCTGACCGGTTCCGGCGACCACAAGGTGCTGGTGCTCCACGACTGGTTCGGGACCAGCTCCGGCTGGGGCCCCTTCCTGGACTGCCTGGACGGCGACACCTTCGGCTACGCCTTCCTCGACTACCGGGGCTACGGCGATCGCAAAGCCGTCGGGGGCGCGTACACGCTCGCCGAGATCGCCGACGACGCCCTCGCCCTGGCCGGTGAACTCGGCTGGGAGAGCTTCTCCCTCATCGGCCACTCCATGGGCGGCAAGGCGGCCCAGCAGGTGCTGGCACAGGCTCCGGGGAGGGTGCGCAAGCTGGTCGGCCTGGCGCCCGTCCCCGCCGGCGTCTATCCGCTGGACCGCGACGGGGAGGCACTGTTCTACGGTGCCGCGCACGACCGTGACAAGCGACGGGCCATCGTGGACCTGGTCACCGGTCGACGCGCGCCCCGGGTATGGCTCGACCTGATGGTCGACCGCTCGCTGGAGTGGTCGACCCGCGAGGCGTTCGGCGGTTACGTGAAGGACTGGGTCACCGCCGACCTCACGGAGCGGATCACCGGCAACCCCGTTCCGGTCAAGGTCGTCGTCGGCGAGCACGATCTCGCCCTGACGGCCGACGCCATGCGCGCCACGTGGCTCAGCCACTATCCGAACGCCGAACTGGAGGAGATCCCGAACAGCGGCCATTACCCGATGTACGAGACTCCGCTGGCCCTGGCGACCAGCGTCGAGACGTTCCTGCGCGCCTGAGCCGACCGCCCGAACGCGACCGCCCCGTAGGGGCCGGCCCGGCGGGCCGGCCCCTACGGGTTCGAGCGTCGCCCGCCTAGACGGGCTGCTTCTCGCCGGGGGCGGAGTCCTGGGCGGGTGTCCCGCGCAGGGTGAGCAGTGACGCGGCCGCGCCGACGGCGGCGAGGGCCGCCGCTCCGATGAAGGCGGCGGAGAACCCGTTGGTGAGTGCTTCCGGGTTGCCGAGCTCACGGGCGCCGTACGCCGCGGACACGGCCGTCATCGCGGCCAGTCCGAGTGCGGAGCCGACCTGGTAGCTGGTGTTGACGATGCCGGAGGCGAGACCGCCCTCCTCGGGGCGCGCACTGGACAGCGCGGTGCCGAGGGAGGGGATGAACGCCAGCGACATGCCGGCCGCGGCCAGCAGGGACGCGGGCAGGACGTCGACCCAGAAGGTGCCGTCCGCCCGGGCGAACGACAGCCACAGCATGCCTGCCGCGAGGGCCAGCAGGCCGGTGACGATCAGCGGCTTGCTCCCGAAACGGGCCATCAGACGGGGCGCCAGGACGATCATCATGATCATGATGGCGACCGTCATCGGCAGGAGGGCCGCGCCCGAGGCGAACGCTCCCAGCCCCAGGACCTGCTGGAGGTACAGGTTGAGGAAGAACCACATGGGGATCCACGCGGCGGCCATCAGCAGCTGCGCGATGTTCGCGCCGGCGAGGTTGGGGGCCTTCCAGATGCCCAGCCGCATCAGCGGCTCGCGGCGCTTCGACTGGATGGCGACGAACGCGGCGATCAGCGCCAGGCCGGCCAGCAGGACGAGCCAGGTCTCGGCCGAGCCCCAGCCGGTTTCCGGGGCGCGGACGATGGCGTAGACGGCGGTGGCCAGTCCCACGGTGACGGTGGCCGCTCCGCCGAAGTCGACGGATCCGCGGCGGACGGGGGAGGAGGGCATGACCCCCGGGGTGAGGGCCAGCACGATCAGGGCGATCGGGATGTTGATGTAGAACACCCAGGGCCAGCTGGCGTACTCGGTGATCACACCGCCGAGGAAGACGCCGGCGGTGCCGCCCGCCGGGGCCGCCGCGCCGTACAGCGCCAGCGCCTTGGTCAGTTCCTTGGGGCGGGAGCCGAAGAGCATCATCAGCAGGGTGAGGGCGGACGGGGCGATCAGCGCGGCGCCGACGCCTTGCAGGGCGCGCCCGGTCAGCTCGACCCAGATCTCGGAGGCGAGGCCGGCGACCAGGGATCCCCCAGCCATCACGATCCACCCGGCGACGAAGATCCGCTTGGCGCCGAACAGGTCGGAGAGCCGCCCGCCGAGCAGGAGAAGCCCGCCGAAGGCGACGACGTAGGCGTTGAACACCCAGGAGAGGCCCTCGGGGGAGAAGCCCAGGTCCGTCTGCATCTTGGGGAGGGCCACCCCAATGATCGACGTGTCCATGATGACCGTGAACTGGGCCAGGGCTATGAGGACGAGTGCCGTCCAGCGGCGTGGACTGGGAGGGGCGGACGAGGTTGACATGACTTACTCCAATACGGGAGGGGGGTATCTCGCTTCGCGTGAGCAATATACCCCCTAGGGGTATGGCGAGCTGCTGTCGGGGCCGATCGGATACGGCTGTCGGGGGATGGCGCCCTTGGCCGGCCTCCGTCCGGGCCCGTGCGACGTCGGCGACCGACAGGACCTACGCGGCCTTGGAGAGGGTGGACCGGTCCGACGGGCGTTCGGCCGGGACGGGGGTCAGGGGCGCGGGCGCGGCTCCTCGCCCGTCGTGGCGCGGCCACAGGAGGAGAGCGCCGATCGCGCCCGCGGCGGCGAGCGCCGCGAGGACGGACCAGGCGGCGGCGAAGCCGGTGCTCGTGCCGAGCCATCCGGCGATGGGGTAGGTGATCAGCCAGGCGAGGTGGGAGAGGGAGAACTGGGCGGCGAAGACCCCGGGGATCGCGTTCGGTTCGACCGAGGCGCGCAGGATCTTGCCGGTCGGGGTGATGACCAGCGCCATGCCGATGCCGATCAGGGCCCAGACGATCGCCGTACCGGTCCAGGTGGTCAGTCCGGCCGCGGCGAGCGTCACGGCGGCGGCCGTGCCGCCGACGAGGACTCCCGCGCCGGTCACCATGACCGTCCGGGCGGCGACCCGGTCGAGTACCCACGGCAGGACGAGGGCGGCCAGCAGGGTCCCGCCGCCGGAGGCGGCGAGCATCCACGCGACGGCCGACTGCGAGCCCCCGAGCTCGTCACGGACGTAGTTGACGGTGTTGACGACGACGATCGAGCCCGCCGCCGCGACCGCGAGATTGAGTGCCATGACGCCGCGCAGCCGCGGTGTCCCGAGGAAGGTCCTGATCCCCGCCGTCGCCCTGTCCCACGCCCGGGTGTGGGAGCTGGGACGGGCCTCGGGGATGCGCGTCGACAGCACGAGCAGGCCGGAGAGGAGGAATCCGGCGGAGGTGCCGAGGAACAGCCGGTCGAAGCTCAGGAACGCCAGGGCGACCGCTGCGAGGACGGGGGAGAGGAGGCTCTCCATCGTGGAGGCGACCTGCGAGGCGGACAGGGCGCGTACGTAGTCGGACTCCTCGGTGACGATGTCGGGGATGACCGCCTGGAACGTCGGGGTGAACGCCGCGGAAGCGGCCTGGAGCAGGCCGACCAGGAGGTAGATGTGCCAGATCTCCGTGACGAACGGCAGCGCCAGGACCACCAGGGCGCGCACCGCGTCGAGGAGGGTCAGAAGGATTCTTCTGGGGAGGCGGTCGACGTACGCGGCGGCGACCGGGGCGATGACCACGTACATGACCATCTTGATGGTCAGGGCGGTGCCGAGGACCGCACCGGCGCTCGGACCGGCGAGGTCGTAGGCGAGCAGCCCGAGGGCCACGGTGGCCAGCCCGGTGCCGAAGAGGGCGATGATCTGCGCGCCGAACAGACGGCGGTAGTCGCGGTTGGCGAACAGGCGCATGGCGTGTTCCTTCCGGGTCCGTGCGGCGGGGCGCGGCCTCGCGCCGGAGGCCGCGCCCCGCGGGGGGAGGCGGGGATGTCCCTACGCATCGGCGCCGCTCTCCGGAGTGAGTCCGGCCAGCAGGTTGAAGGCGCCGGTGAGGACGTTGAGTGCGACGACGCCGACGACGTCGGCTATCGCGCGGTCGCTGTAGCCGTGCTCGCGGAGCGCGGTGACCTGGGCGTCGGTGATCGACGTCGGCTCGCGGTGGACCTGGAGGGCGAGGGCGATGATCGCCGCGATCCCGGGGTCGTCCGAGGTGCCCGCGCGGGCACGCTCGATCTCGCCCTCGTCCACTCCCGTCCTGCGAGCGGCGCCGACATGGGCGTCCAGACAGAGCCGGCAGCCCTGGAGGGTCTGGACGGCGATCGAGATCCGTTCGCTGATCCCACGGTCGAGCTTGGCTCGACCCATGGCCCGGCTGAGCTGCAGATAGCCGCCCAGGACGGCGGGGGAGTGCGCCATCGTGGAGACCATGTCACCGACCTCGCCGTGCCGGGAGACCAGCTCGGCGAGGAGGTCGCGCGAGGCGCCGACCGCTGTGTCGGGGGTGAGTCGGGTCAGGCGGGGCATGGTGGTCCTTCCGAAGGGGAGGCTGTGGTGGAGGGTGGCGGGGCGCTCGACGGATCGAGCGCCCCTCGGCGGGCTGTGCGGCCCGGCCGGCCGGTGACGTTCCCGCGGCCGGTCAGTGGTGTGCGTGGCCGCCGTGCTGGCCCGACTGCTCGGACGCCGCCCGGGGCGCCGCGTCCGGGCCGGGGGCGGTCGCGGTGGTCCGTACCGTGAACTCGGCCGTCCGGACGACGTCCTCGTGCTGGAAGTCCAGGTAGAGGCGGTAGACGCCGCCCGTCGGCGCCGCGGCCATGAAGGTGATCCCGGGCCCCGGCTCGGTGACGCCGTCACCGGGCTCGCCGTCCGGATGGACGTGGAGATAGCCCAGGTCGCCGACCCGCAGCGCCACCAGGTGCCCGTACGCCCCCAGGTAGGGCTGCAGATCGGTGACCGGCCGGCCGTTCCGGCTGACGGTGAGCGTCAGGTCGCTCGCCGTGCCGGGCAGGAGCTCGCCGTCGAGGGTGACGGTGTACTCGCCGACGTGGGCGCTGCGCGAGCCCCCGGGAATCGGCTGTGGGGCGTACGGCCCGGCGACCGAGGCGTCGATGCCCAGCGTCATGGTTCCGCCGTGGCCGACCGGGTGGATGTCGGCGAAGAACCTCCAGTCTCCCGGCTCCAGGGTCAGGTCGACGCTCCAGGTGCCCTTCCCGTCCATCACCGGGTGCACGTGCTGGAAGCCGGTCGTGTCGCGCCGGACGGCGATGAAGTGCAGCTTCTTCTCGTGCTTGGGCGTGAATTCGGTCACCGGCCGTCCGTCCGGACCGGTCACCCGGAAGGCGACCGTCCGTACCCCGGCCGAAAAGACCGTCGAGTCGAGTTCGAGGGTGTACCCGTTCTCGGAGACCGACAGCCCACCGGGACGGGCACCGCCGTGGGCGGTCATGTCGTGGCCGGAATGGTTGTTCATCGTGACTCCACGTGTGTGATGTGCCTTCGGGGTCTTCTTTTCCGTCCTGGGGACATCCGCCATAACAGCATACCCCTGGGGGGTATTCCAGTGGGCGCGCTGAACATGACCTCGTGGGCGCGCTGAACATGACCCCGCACGGACCGCGAACCGCTCGGCCACCGAGCACGGGGCCGAGCCACCGTCCGCCCCGCCCTGCCGGAGACGCCCCTCCCCGACGTACCATCGATCCCGGCCCCGGCCCCGGTCCGTGCGCGGACCGGCGCCGCCCCGTGCACCGCCGAGCCGGAGGTACCCGCGGATGAACGAGGTCTCCCCGCCGCGACCCGACCCCGGCCTCTTCGGGCCCCGGTCGGTCACCTGGCAGCTGCACGGCGACCCGATGATGTGGATCGCGGGCATCCGCGCCCTCTACCTCCAGGCACTCCACCCGCGCGCCGTGCGCGGTGTCACCCAGAACTCCGACTTCCGCCGGGACGCCTGGGGCCGGCTCATGCGTACGGCGTCCTTCGTCGGCACCATCACCTACGGCACCACCGACGCCGCCGAACGGGCGGGCGCCCGGGTCCGCCGGATCCACCGCATGATCGAGGCCACCGACCCGGACACCGGGGAGACGTACGGCGTCGACGAACCGGAACTGCTGCTCTGGGTGCACTGCGCCGAGGCCGACTCCTACCTCCAGGTCCAGCGCCGCTCCGGCTACCCCCTCACCGACGCCCAGGCGGACCGGTACATCGACGAACACCGCACCGGCGCCCGCCTCGTCGGCCTCGACCCGGACCGGGTGCCCGCCACCACCGCCGCGCTCGCCGCCTACTTCGACCGCGTACGCCCCGAACTCGCCGCCGGAGCCGAGGCCGCCGACGTCGACGACTTCCTCCGCAGCCCGCCCGTGCGCCCCTGGCTCGTTCCGGCGCGCGCCCTGGTGTGGCGGCGGGTGGCGGCGCTGGCCTACCAGTCCCTGCCCCCGTACGCCCACGAGCTGTACGGCCGGCCCGCCCCGCCGCCGGCCACCGTCGACCGGCGGCTGCGCGCCACCGGCGCCGTCCTGCGGGCGATCCCGGACCGGGTGCGCTGGCAGCTGCCGCCCGGTCATATTCTCGGGGCGATGGCACGGCTGGGGCCCGACAGCCGCCCCGCCGCGTACCGACTCCGCGGACCGGCCGCCATACTGGACGGGCCGGGGAGGGCATAGCGCCAGCAGCGGGGAACAACGGGGGCGGGAAGCGGCACATGGCGGACACCAGGCTGATCCAGAGCCGGTACCGACTGCTCGAACTGATCGGGCGCGGCGGCATGGGCGAGGTGTGGCGCGCCCGCGACGAGTCGCTGGGCCGTCAGGTCGCCGTCAAATGCCTCAAACCCATGGGCCCCCAGCACGACCGGGCGTTCACCCGCATCCTGCGTGAACGCTTCCGGCGCGAGGCCCGGGTGGCCGCCTCCCTCCAGCACCGGGGGGTCACCGTCGTGCACGACTTCGGCGAGCACGAGGGCGTGCTCTACCTCGTCATGGAGCTGCTCGACGGGCACAACCTGAGCCAGCTGCTGGAGGAGAACCAGCAGCACCCGCTGCCCGTCGACCATGTCGTCGACATCGCGGAACAGGTCGCCGACGCCCTGGGCTACACCCACCGGCAGGGCATCGTCCACCGCGACCTCAAGCCCGCCAACATCATGCGGCTGACCGACGGCACGGTGAAGATCTGCGACTTCGGCATAGCGCGCCTCGGCCACGACATCGGCATGACGTCCCGCCTCACCACCACCGGCCTCGCCATGGGCACCCCGCACTACATGTCGCCCGAGCAGATCAGCGGCAAGGAGGTCGACCACCGCAGCGACCTCTACTCACTGGGCTGCGTCCTGTACGAAATCGCCACCGGCGTACCGCCGTTCGACCAGGACGACGCCTGGGCCGTGCTCGTCGGACACCGCGACACCCCGCCGGAACCGCTGCGCACCCACCGTGCCGACCTGCCGGGCTTCCTCGACCGCGTCGTCCTCGACCTGCTCGCCAAGGCCCCCGAGGAGCGGCCCGTCGACGCGGGCGACCTGCGCCGCCGCATCGTCCTCGGCCGGACCGGGGAACAGCCCGCGCTCGGACCGGGACCCCTCGCCCTGTCCGGCGCCGGGCGGCCGCCGGCCCCGCGCACGAGGGCCCTGCCCGCCTGGACCCGCTCCATGACCGCCGGACACCGGGCGACCGGCGCGACGGGCCCCGGCGTCCAACAACCCGACCCGGCCGCCGGGCTGACGGGCCGGTGGACCACCGGCACCCCGCATTCCGCCACCGCCCCGCACTCCGGCCCCGCCGCCCCAGGGCCGGCCGGGCCCCCCGTTCCCGATCTCCTCGCCACGCTCGACGGCCGTCACGGCGCTGGCATCGACCTCGGCCGCCTGGGCCGCTGGGAGGAGGCGGGCGAGGTGCACCGGGAGGTCGCCGCCCAGCGTGGCCGCGTCCTCGGCCCCGACCACCCCGACACCCTCGCCAGCCGTTACGAACTCGGCCTCACCCTCAGCCGCACGGGCCGGGCCGAGGAGGGGCTGCGCGAGTTCGCCCGGGTCGCCGAGGGCCGCGAACGCGCCCTGGGCGCCGACCACCCGCAGACGCTCGCCGCCCGCCAGGCGACCGCCCACGCCCTGGGCCGGCTCGGCCGGCACGCCGAGGCCCACCAGGTGTACGGAGAGGTCCTCGCCGTCCGCGAACGCGTCATGGGCCCCGACCACCCCGACACCCTGCGCTGCCGCCACAACATGGCGTTCAACCTCAGCAGGCTGGGGCGGCCCGAGGAGTCCTGGCAGCTGGCCCGGGAGGTCGCCGACGCCCGCGCCCGGCTGCTCGGCCCGACGCACCCCGACACCCTCACCACCCGCTACGAAGTGGCGTACACGCTGGGCAGGCTGGGCCGCTGGGCCGAGGCGCTGGACACCTTCCAGGACGTCGCCAGGGCCCGCGCGAGCACCCTGGGGCCCGATCACCCCGACACGTTCGCCGCCCGCTACGAGGCCGGCATCAGCCTCGGCCGGCTCGGCCGCGACGCGGAGGCCCTGGAGTTGTACCGCTCCCTGGTCGCCGACCGCACGCGGACCGCGGGCGCCGCCGACCCCGAGACGCTGCGCGCCCGCCACGGCCTCGGGGTCAACCTGGGGCGGACGGGCCGTTGGGAGGAGGCGCTCGCCGAGGCGCGTGAGGTCTGCGCGCTCCGGGAACGCACCCTGGGACCCGATCACCCGGACACCGTGATCAGCCGCCGGGAGGTCGCCGCGGGGCTCGGCTGGCTCGGCCGGTGGAGCGAGGCGCTGACGGCGTACCGGGAGGTCGCCGCGGCGCGCGCCCGGGTGCTGGGCCCCGACCATCCCCAGACGCTGGCGGCCCGCGACGACGAGGCGCACTGCCTGGAGCGGCTCGGACGGTCGGCGGAGGCCGCCGGACCGCACCGCACCTGACCCGCACGCCCGCCCAAGATCGCCCGGGACGCCGGCAGCGGCGCCGCCCGGCGTCAGCGGGGCCCGGCCACAGCGCGGCGACGGCCGCCCCGGGCCGGTGACGCCCGCAACGTCGTCCCGCAGCCCGGCGACGGCCGGCGCGAGCCCACCGCCCTGGCTGCCGCCCAGGACGGCGACCCGCCCGGCGTCCACCGCGTCATGGGCCTTCGCCGCGTCGACGGCCCGGACCGCGTCGGTGATGAGCCGCCGGTAGTAGTGCCGGTGGGGGTCCTCGATGCCCCGGGTCAGGAAACCGGGCGAGGACGAACCGTGGCCCTCGGGCCCGATGTCCGGGGTGTCGGCGGTGTTCCTGCCGCCGCCGCTGTCCATCACCAGGTGCGCGTAGCCGAGCGCGCTCCAGGTCGGCCACGCGTACGGGATGCCCCGGCCGCCGTTGTGCATGTCGAACAGCAAGGCTCTAGCTCCACTTCAGGGTGAGGTCGAGGGTCGCGCTCACGTCGGCTCACAGAAGGTGTCGGCGGTCGACGGCGGCGGCGATCGCCGCGTGACCGGAAGGGCCCGGATGCAGACCGTCGCCGCTGTCGTGGGCGGGGAGCATCCGGGACGGGCGGGCCGGGTCGCGCAGCGCGGCGTCGAAGTCGGCCACACCGTCGAAGATCCGCCCGGTGCGCACGGCCCGGTTGATGTGCCCGCGGACCGCGTCCAGCTCGGGCGACCAGCGGGTCCACCCCTCGAACGGGGTGATGGTGGCGCCCACGACCCGCAGCCCGGCGCCCCGGGCGCGCAGCGCCACCTGCCGGTAGCCGGCCAGGACCTGGTCCGGACCGCTCTGGCCCGGCGGCTGCTGGAGGTCGTTGACGCCCAGGTGGACGAGGACCGTCCGCAGTCCCGGCAGCCCGAGCACGTCGCGGTCGAAGCGGGCCTGGCCGCCGGGCCCGAAGCGGACGTCGTCGAGCAGCAGCCGGTTGCCGCTGATGCCGAGGTTGGCGACGGCCGCACCGGGCAGCCGCCGCGCCAACTGGTCGGGCCACCGCAGATCGGCGTCGTCGGGCGTGCCGACGCCCTCCGCGATGGAGTCGCCGAGCACCGCGATCACCGGGCCGCGCGCCCCGGTGGTCTCCACCCCGGTCAGCAGAAGGACCGACCGGGTGCGCACCCAGTCGACGGTGTGCCAGGCATGGGTGTTGCGGTGGAAGGAGAGCGGACCGGTCGGGCCGGGGACCCGGGTCCGCACCTCCAGCCGCGCCCCGTCCGCCACCCGCAGCCCCGCGACGGGGTCACTGGTCAGACTCGCGCCCGCCGCCAGCCACTCCTGGCTCCGCCCGGCGAAGGTCACCGGGCGGCCGTCCGCGGTCACCGGTCCGACCAGCACAGGCGCGGTCCCGAAGGTGTTCGCGTACCGCAGCCGGACCGCTCCGCCCGCCGACAGCCGCAGCACGGCCGTGCAGTCCCCGTCGGTCAGCCCGGCGTACGCCACCGGGTCGGCGGCGGTCGGCGCGGTCTGGGCGGTGGCCCAGGAGGCCGTCCAGCGTGAACGCGCGGGGCCGGTCGTCCCCGCCGCGCGCGCGTCCGTCGCCGTGGCGGCGACCGCCGCGGCCCCAGCTGCCGCCGCCGCGTACAGAACCCCGCGTCTCGCGGGCCCCCGGCCGCTCACTTCGGGCACACACCGGTCGGGTCGTAGGAGCTGCCGTACGTGCCCACGGCGTCGCCGCCGGTGTTGCCGCTCATGGTGTTGGAGCAGACGGGGCCCTGCGGGGTGCGCATGAACTTGATGCCGCCGCCCGCGTTGCCGGTGATGGTGTTGCCGTAGACGGAGGTCGCGGTGCCGTCCGTCGCGGTGTCTCCGCCGAGCCGGACGCCCGCGCCCACGTTGTCGTGGACGGTGGTGTTGTGGTGGATGCGGTTGTTCCAGCTGATGTCCGCCCCCGCGTCCGGAGCCCCGTTGGAGCCCTGCTGCTCGGGGGCCGTGCCGAGGATGACCCGGGCGTCGCCCGCGCCCTTCACCACGGCGTTCGACGGACCGGTGATGGTGACCCCGGCCCGAGCGGTCACCACGTGCTGCCGGTAGGCGCCCGGGGCCAGGTTCACCACCGCGCCCGACGGGGCCAGATCCACCGCCTTCTGGATCGTGGCCAGCGGAGCGCCCGCAGACGTACCGGAGTTCGCGTCGCTCCCGGACGGCGACACGTAGTACGCGGTCGCCGCCTCGGCCGCGGCCGACGGCGCGGTCACGACGAGCGGGGCGAGGCCGCCGACGAGTGCGGCGGCCAGGGCGGTGCGCGGAAGTCGGGTCATGGGGTGGGCCTCCTGTAATCGGCGAAGGACAGGGCGAGCAGGACCGGAACGTGAGGGCGTGGCCGCCCCGGCGCTGCGAGGGGCGCCGGCCGCCGACGCCCCTCCCCGTCCGGGCGTGGGCTCAGTCCGCCGATGGCACCCAGCCGGTCGCCTCGATCCGGCCGGCGTCCCGGGGCCGTTCCGCGTCGAAGACCGTGCGGAAGCCGTCGCGGACCCGCAGCCCGTCCACGTACGCGCCGCGTCCCACGTACCGCTGGTCGGTGGTGTAACGCCAGCGCAGGCGTACCTCCCGGCCGCGCCAGGGCGTCAGGTCCGCCTCAAGACGGTGCCAGACGCGCCCCGACCAGCCGGTGACCGAGCCGGCCGGGTGGGGCTGCGCGTCCGGCCGGCGGCCCGGTCCCGGACGTACGGTGGCGAACGGCACCGGCTGCCAGTCCTGGCCACCCGCCGACGCTTCCAGGAAGAGATGGTCGGCGGCCGGTTCGGTGTCCCACCACAGCGCGCACTCCAGCCGGGCCCGTGTGGAGGCCAGACGCAGGGCGGGCAGCGTGAGGGTGGCGGTGGACGCGCTCGCCATCCCGGAGAACCAGGCGGTGCGCCCCCGTTCGGGCCGGACCGGAACGGCCCGCGCCAGCTGGTTGGCGGCCGCCACCCGGGGTGCACTGCCCGAGCGCCAACTCCGCACTGGGTGGACGGAGTTGCCCAGCACGATGAGGAAGGCGTCGGTCGACGGGTCGAGCACCAGGCTGGTCCCGGTGAACCCGGTGTGTCCCGCACTGCGCGGGGTCGCCATCGCCCCCATGTACCAGTGCTGGTAGAGCTCGAAGCCGAGGCCGTGCTCGTCGCCCGGGAACGCGGTGTTGAAGTCGGTGAACAGCAGGTCGACCGACTCCTCGGACAGGACGCGGGAGCGACCGTACACCCCGCCGTTGAGGAGGGTCCGGGCGAGGATCGCGAGGTCCCAGGCGCAGGAGAACACCCCGGCGTGGCCCGCCACCCCGTCCAGGCTGTAGGCGTTCTCGTCGTGCACCTCGCCCCAGACCAGCCCGCGATCGAGCCCAGACCACGGGGGCCGGGCGTCCTCGGTCGCCGCGATCTTCGGCCTCCAGGAGGCGGGCGGGTTGTAGCGGGTGCGGTGCATCCCGAGCGGGGCGGTGATCTCCTCGCGGAGCAGGGCGTCGAGCGGGCGGCCGGTGATCTTCTCCAGGATGAGTTGCAGCGAGATCAGGTTGAGGTCGGAGTAGAGGTACGCGCTGCCCGGGGTGCTCGCCGGGACCTCCGCCCACAGCATCCGGAGCTTCCCCTCCCGGGTCGGCTCCTCGTACAGCGGGATCCAGGACCGGAACCCCGAGGTGTGGGTGAGCACTTGACGGACGGTGATGTCCTGCTTGCCGCCGCCCGCGAAGTCCGGGAGGTACGAGGCGACCGTCGCCTCCAGCTCCAGCGCCCCGCGTTCGATCTGCTGGACCGCCAGGAGCGAGGTGAACAGCTTGGAGATCGAGGCCAGGTCGAAGACGGTGTCCTCGGCCATCGCGATCTGCTGGTCCGCCGGGAACTCCACCCCGGTGTCGGTCTTCTCGTCGTACGCGGCATAGCGCACCGCCTTCCCGATCGGCCGGTGCAGCGCCACCGTCCCGCCCCGCCCGGCGAGCAGGACCGCGCCCGCGTACCAGGGGTGGGCGGGGGAGTCGGCGAGGTAGGCCTCGGCGTCCCGGACGAGCTGGTCCAGCGGCTCCTGGAGCAGCCCGGCGCGCGCGGCGCTCCCGCGCCGCAGGGTGGGCCGGTGCGCCCCTGACTCCATGCCCGCTCCCGTGTCCGCAGCTGCGTCCGCCGTGCCCGCGCGCGGCCCGCTCCGGCCGGCCGCGCCCGCGAGCGGAATCGGCGTCAGCGCGAGGGCGCCGCTCAGCGCCAGTATCCCGCCGCCCAGCCGCCGCCGGGCGATGCCACGTCCGGCCGCGCGGGCGCCGGCGGCCCGGCCCCCGGCCGGACGCGGGCCGGTCGTGGAGCCGTGGCCCCCGGCCGAATCCGGGCCTCCTCGCGCGTCCCGGCCGTCCGCCGCCCGTCCCTCGCCCCGCATGTCCCCGGTCATCCGCGACTCCTTCCCGCGTCCGGCGTCCGGTCGGCGGGCCGTGCCCGCCGCGCCGGAGCCCACGCGAAAGTAACTTCCGAAATCTCGCCGAGCAGTGAAAGTTCCTGCCGCCGCAGAGATTACTGTCACCCCCGCCCTCCCGGGTGCGTCCCGGTCCGCAAAGAATCTGACGCTGCATCAGAAAAGGTCTTCCCTCGGCCGCCCCGCTGCGGCATCCTGCCGCCCATGGAGACGGAACTGAGCCGCCAACTGGGAATCGAGCACGCCATCTTCGGCTTCACGCCGTTCCCCGAGGTCGCCGCGGCCATCACCAGAGCCGGTGGCTTCGGTGTGCTCGGAGCGGTGCGTTACACCGCTCCCGAGGATCTCGCGCGTGACCTGGACCGCCTGCACGACCTCGCAGACGGCAAGCCCTACGGCCTCGACGTCGTCATGCCGGCCAAGAAGGTCGAGGGCGTCACCGAGGCTGACGTCGAGGCGATGATCCCGGCCGAGCACCGCGGGTTCGTGCGGGAGCTCCTGGCCCGCCACGACGTGCCCGAACTGGCGGCGGGGGAGGCGTCCGGCTGGCGCATCACCGGCTGGATGGAGGAGGTCGCCCGGAACCAGCTCGACGTGGCCTTCGACTACCCGATCAAACTGCTCGCCAACGCCCTCGGCTCCCCGCCCGCCGACGTCGTCGAACGGGCCCACGACCACGGGGTCCTCGTCGCCGCCCTGGCCGGCAGCGCCCGGCACGCCCGGCGGCACGCGGAGGCGGGCATCGACGTCGTCGTCGCCCAGGGGTACGAAGCGGGCGGCCACACCGGCGAGATCGGCTCCATGGTGCTGGTCCCCGAAGTCGTCGAGGCCGTCGCCCCCCTGGCCGTGCTCGCCGCAGGAGGCATCGGCAGCGGCGAACAGGCCGCCGCCGGGATCGCCCTCGGCGCGCAGGGCGTCTGGCTCGGCTCCCTCTGGCTCACCACCGAGGAGGCCGACCTGCACTCCCCGGCCCTGACCGCCAAGCTCCTGGCCGCCGGCTCCGGCGACACGGTCCGCTCGCGCGCCCTCACGGGGAAACCCGCGCGCCAACTCCGTACCGCGTGGACCGACGCCTGGGACGACGCGGCCGGACCCGGCACCCTGCCCATGCCGCTCCAGGGGCTGTTGGTCGCCGACGCCGTCTCCCGGATCCAGAAGTACGAGGTCGGCGAGCTGCTGGGCACGCCCGTCGGGCAGATCGTCGGACGGATGACCAGCGAACGCAGTGTTCGGGCCGTCGTCGACGACCTGACCCGTGGCTTCGAACGGGCCGTCACCCGCATGAACCGCATCGCCGGAAGGAGTGCCACGTGAACCAGCCGCCCAACGGCTTCTGGGCCCAGGCCGCCGCCGACCCCGACCGCACCGTCCTGATCGCCCCCGACGGCGAGGAGTGGAGCGCGGGCCGGCTCCACGCCGACGTCAACCGCATGGTCCACGGACTGCGCGCGGCCGGACTGCGCGAGGGCGACGCCTTCGCCGTCGTGCTGCCCAACGGCGTCGAACTCCTCACCGCCCACCTCGCCGCCTCGCAGGCCGGCTTCTACCTCGTCCCGGTCAACCACCACCTCGTCGGCCCCGAGATCGCCTGGATCGTCGCCGACTCGGGGGCCCGTGTCCTGATCGCCCATGAACGCTTCGCGGCCACCGCGACGGCCGCCGCCGACGAGGCGGAACTGCCCGCGACCCACCGCTACGGCGTCGGCACGGTCCCCGGCTGCCGCCCCTACGCCGAACTCCTCGAAGGCCACCCGGCGGCCCCGCCGGAGGACCGCACCCTCGGCTGGGTCATGAACTACACCTCGGGCACCACGGGCCGCCCGCGCGGCATCAGGCGCCCCCTGCCCGGCAAACGCCCCGAGGAGACCTATCTCGGCGGGTTCCTCGGCATCTTCGGCATCCGCCCGTTCGACGACAACGTGCACCTGGTCTGCTCACCGCTGTACCACACCGCCGTGCTCCAGTTCGCGGGCGCGGCACTCCACATCGGCCACCCGCTGGTCCTGATGGACGGCTGGTCGCCCGAGGAGATGCTGCGCCTCGTCGACGCCCACCGCTGCACGCACACCCACATGGTCCCCACCCAGTTCCACCGGCTGCTCGCGCTGCCCGACGAGGTGAGGGCCCGCTACGACGTCTCCTCCATGCGGCACGCCATCCACGGGGCAGCCCCCTGCCCCGACCACGTCAAACGCGCCATGATCGACTGGTGGGGACACTGCGTCGAGGAGTACTACGCGGCGAGCGAGGGCGGGGGAGCGTTCGCCACCGCCGAGGACTGGCTGAAGAAGCCGGGCACCGTCGGCAAGGCCTGGCCGATCAGCGAGCTGGCCGTCTTCGACGACGACGGCAACCGGCTCGGGCCGGGCGAACTGGGCACCGTCTACATGAAGATGAGCACCGGCGGCTTCAGCTACCACAAGGACGAGACGAAGACCCGCACGAACCGTATCGGCGACTTCTTCACCGTCGGCGACCTCGGCGTGCTCGACGCGGACGGCTACCTCTTCCTCCGCGACCGCAAGATCGACATGGTCATCGCCGGCGGGGTCAACATCTACCCCGCCGAGATCGAGTCGGCCCTGCTCACCCACCCCGCCGTCGCGGACGCCGCCGCCTTCGGCATCCCCCACGCCGACCGCGGGGAGGAGGTCAAGGCCGTCGTCGAACCGGCCGAGGGCCACGAGCCGTCACCGGCGCTCGCCGCCGCGATCCTCGCCCACTGCGAGGAGCGGCTCGCCGGGTACAAACGGCCCCGGAGCCTCGACTTCATCGCCGCCATGCCCCGCGACCCCAACGGCAAGCTCTACAAACGGCGGCTGCGCGAACCGTACTGGGAGGGGCGCCGACGCCCCCTGTAGAGCAACGGGTCCGCGAGGGCCCGCCCGCCCTCGCGGGCCCGGTGCCGTATGCACCGAGCGCATCCCACCCGCCGGACGGCAGTACGGGCGGATGACGATGAGCGAGCGCCGCCTTCGCGGCAGACGGCTCAGCGGAGCGTGACGCGTCGCGCGCACGGTCACGACACGTCGGTGAGAAGGGGCGCCCGCGACCGAGGCGGACACCCCTCGCACGGCGGCCGGGCGCACCACCCGCCCACCGCGCTACCGCCGCTCGTGCACCCGCACCACCCGCAGAGCCGGCGAGCGGGCGATGTCCTTCTCGCAGAACCGGGACGTCACCCAGCGCTCACCCGCGTACAGCCGGGTCTGGTCGCTGAAATGCGGTGACTTCGGGTTCTCCGACTGGGAGTACGTCAGCAGCGTCGGGGCCACCGGGCAGCGACTGTCGTCCCACCCGACCGCCTGGATGTAGCTGGAGCCCGACGACACCTCCGTGTAGCCGCCTCCCGCCGCGTTCCACCGCGGCTCGGTCTTGTTCCAGACGCCCAGCGACTCCGTCCCGCCGCCGATCGGGAGCCGCTTGCCGTTCCGTACGACGAACTGGTGCTCGCCCAGCGGCGCGTCCAGTGCGATGTCCGCCGCCCGCAGCTCCGCCACGGCGTCCGCCAGGGCCCTGCCCAGGGCGGGCGCGGCCGTGTTCAGGTCGCGCGGAGTGCGCACCGGGTCGGCCGGATCGAACGGCGTCCTCCACAGTTCGGCGGCGCGCGCCGCCGACGCCTTGCGCCAGAACCGGTCGAAGAGCAGCGCGCCCCGGCTGTCGCTGTCCACGGTCCGGTCCCAGCGCCGCAACACCCGGCAGGCCGCCGACACGTCGACCGGAGTCCCGTCGGAGCCCACGGCCGTGCCGCCCGGCAGCGCCGCACACCACTCGGCCGCCTCGGAGGCGGCCAGATCCCCGGCGGGCGCACGGTTGGCGAACTGCTGCCGCTGAAGGTCGCCGACCCGGAGCCGGCCCCGGTCCGCCATCGACGCGACGTCCTCGACCGCGCCGCGCGTCCGCATCGACCGGGGCTTGGCGATCGTGCCGAAGACCCGCTCGTACCCGGTCAGCGGCCGCTCCGCGTTCGTCAGCCACGCGCTGTCGTTGGAGTTCTCCACGTACGGCTGGTCCTTGAGCACCGGCATCCGGCCCGGGCCGAAGATCCCCGGCCGCACCGCGTCCGGGTCGCTGCCCAGCGCGCAGTCCGTCCGCGAACCGTCCAGCACCGCGAGACCGGAGGCGGGATAGGTCGCCCGGCCCAGCGGGGTGGAGCAGCGCTCGGCCAGCTCGTCCGTGATCCTCGGCAGCACCTGCGACTGGGCGAAGAACGAGTGCCCCGCTCGATCCGCCGCGATCGTGTTCACCCACGGCATGCCCTGCGACCGGTGCAGCGCACGCTCGACATCACCTGTGGAACGGGCCTTGCCGAAGCCCAGCCCGGTGTCCGCCATCCGCATGTTCGTCGCGTTCGGATCGTTCAGCGCGTACGCCGTGCTCGCCGTCCACGGCAGTGGCAGCTCCCCGTCCAACGAGGTGACCACCGGCCCGTAGCGGGTCCACCACTGGGTGCGGGTCACGTCGGCCGCGCCCTTCACCGGGACGCTCACCGTCCGCTTCGTCATCCGCTCCCGCCTGCCGTCCACCAGATAGGCGGTCGGGTCGGCCGGATCGAGTTCGAGCTGATGCAGGTTCAAGGTGACGCCCGTGGCGACCGTATGGCTCCACGCCACATCGGCGTTGTGCCCGATCGAGATCGTCGTCGAGCCCAGCAGGGACGCGCCCGACACGTTCAGCTCGCCGGGGATCGTCTGCTGCGCCTGCCAGAAGCGGCGTCCCCCCTGCCACGGGTAGTGCGGGTTGCCGAGCAGCAGCCCGCGCCCGTTCACCGTGGTGGAGCCGTCGAAGGCCACCGCGTTGGACCCCATGTCCGCGTTCTGCGTCGACAGCAGCCGTTCCGCCGCCCTCGCCGCCTCCTCGGGCGTGACCCCGGCCGCCGGGGGAGCGGCCGTCGGCGGCCGCGCGGCCGTGATGCCGTCGATCACGCGCCCCTGGCCGCCGAGCACCGCCAGCGCGTAGCCGCGCGCCGCCACGTCCAGCGCCGTCACGGGGCGCACCCAGGACGCGCCCCGGCAGGCCGGGTCGGTGATCCGGTTCTGCGCGATCCACGCGTTGTACCCGGCGGCGAACCCGCGCATCGTCTCCTTGACGTCCCGGCTCGGACCGGCGGGCGTGGGCTCCTTGAGCAGCTTCTCCACCGTGCCGCTGCCCCGGACGCCCCGGAAGTACAGGTCGCTGGAGAGATTCGTCGCCGCCGAGGAGAGGGAGTAGTCCGTGGCGGCGTCCGGGCCGAAGAACCTCGACCGCTCCCCGCGCACCGTGAGGAAGCCGTCCGCCAGCGTGCACACCTGGTCGGCGGCCTGCGCCCAGCCGGTGCCGAAGCCGAGCTGCGCGTAGTCCTTCGCCACGATGTGCGGAATGCCGTACTCCGTGTACCGGATGAGGGCGGAGAGACCGCCCCCGGACGGGCGCCGCGTCTCCTGCGCCCCGGACGCGGCGGCCGGCGGCAGCGACGCCGACACGGTGAACAGAGCGAGACCGGCGACCCCGAGCAGTCTCAGACGGTTGCGTAACGTCAAGGTGTTTCCTCCCAGCGGTGCGGGCGGCACGGGCGCGGCCGGTCCGGAACGCCCGGACGGCCAAGCGTCACTCAGCCAGGGAGCCCCGGAAGCTGTCAACCGTCTGGTCGGTATCCAGCCTCTTGACCCCCGGGGGCCGGGACGCACAGGATCACGCCATGACAGGTGTACGCAGCAGCACAGTCGACGGCGTCCTCACCCGCAGCGCCCGGCGCACCCCCGACCGGACCGCCGTGCGGTACGCCGGCCGGGCCTGGACCTACCGCTCCCTGGACTCCGCCGTCTCCACGGCCGCCGCCGTCCTCACCGAGGAGCACGCTCTCGCCCCCGGCGACCGGGTGGCCGCCTACGCGCACAACTCCGACGCCTATCTGATCGGCTTCCTCGCCTGCGCACGGGCAGGTCTCGTCCACGTACCGGTCAACCAGAACCTCACCGGCGACGACCTGACCTACCTCCTCGACCAGTCCGGCTCCTCCCTCGTCCTGACCGACCCGGACCTCGCCGCGCGGCTCCCCGCCGGACTCCCGGTGCGCGCGCTGCGCGACGCCCCCGGCTCCCTGCTCCACGCCCTGGAGACGGAACGGGTCTTCACCCCGCAGCGCCCGCCCGCCTCCGACGACCTGGTGCAGCTGCTGTACACCTCCGGGACCACCGCCCTGCCCAAGGGGGCGATGATGACGCACGGGGCCCTGGTCCACGAGTACGTCAGCGCGATCACCGCGCTCGGCCTCGACGCCGCAGACCGGCCCGTGCACTCCCTGCCGCTCTACCACTCGGCCCAGATGCACGTGTTCCTGCTGCCGTATCTGGCGGTCGGCGCGGAGAACACCATCCTGGACACGCCGGACGCCGCCACGATCTTCGACCTCGTGGAAGCGGGGGAGGCCGACAGCCTGTTCGCCCCGCCCACGGTCTGGATCGGCCTCGCCCATCACCCGGAGTTCGCCGCCCGCGACCTCGCCGGTCTGCGCAAGGCGTTCTACGGGGCCTCGATCATGCCCGTGCCCGTCCTTGAGCGACTGCGGAGACGCCTTCCGCACCTGGCCTTCTTCAACTGCTTCGGCCAGAGCGAGATCGGCCCCCTGGCCACCGTGCTGGGCCCCGACGAGCACGAGGGCCGGATGGAGTCCTGCGGCCGGCCGGTTCTCTTCGTGGAGGCCCGGGTCGTCGACGAGAAGGGCGAGGACGTCCCCGACGGCACCGCGGGCGAGGTGGTCTACCGCTCGCCCCAACTGTGCTCCGGCTACTGGGACAAGCCCGAGGAGACGGCGGACGCCTTCCGCGACGGCTGGTTCCACTCCGGCGACCTCGCCGTCCGCGACGCCGAGGGCTTCCTCACCGTCGTCGACCGGGTCAAGGACGTCATCAACTCCGGCGGCGTCCTGGTCGCCTCCCGCCAGGTGGAGGACGCCCTCTACACGCACCCCGCCGTCGCCGAGACCGCGGTCATCGGCCTCCCCGACGACCGCTGGATCGAGGCCGTCACCGCCGTCGTCGTCCTGCGCGGCGAGGCGGGCGAGAGCGAACTCATCGCTCACGCCCGCGAGAAGCTCACCGCCTTCAAGGCGCCCAAGCGCGTCGTGTTCGTGGAGTCGCTCCCGCGCAACGCCAGCGGAAAGATCCTCAAGAGGCGACTGCGGGACGAGCTGGGCCAAGACCGGCCTTCCTGAGACCGGCGCTCTCCCGAACCGGCCGCTTCCTGAAGCCGGCGATCCGATCCCCGAACCGGCCGCTACCGCCGCCCCGCCTCCACGATCCGCCGCAGGAACCGCTGGGTACGCTCCTGGCGGGGCGCGCCGAACACCTCCTCGGGTGTGCCGCGTTCCAGCACCACCCCGGCGTCCAGGAAGCACACCTGGTCGGCGACCTCGCGCGCGAACGCCATCTCGTGGGTGGCGATGACCATCGTCATGCCGTCCTCCTCCACCTCCCGTACGAGACCCAGCACCTCGCCCACCAGTTCCGGATCCAGGGCGGCGGTGACCTCGTCCAGGAGCAGCAGACGGGGGCGTACCGCCAGCGCAGGGCGGTCACCGTGTGCGGGGCTACCTCCAGGTCGATGTCCCGCAGCACCGGCGACGCCCCGAACGACTTGCGGACCGCCTCCACCCGCAGTACCGGAGAGGCTGCTTCCGGGGCCGGTGTCACGCTCATACGATCCCTCCCTGGGCCCGCCGCCGGTCCATCCGGGCCGTCACCCAGTCGGTGAGCCGGGTCATCGGGATGGTCAACGCCACGAAGACCAGACCCGCGACGACGTACGGGGTGTAGTTGAAGTCCTTGCTCGCGATGATCTGCGCCGCGTACACGGCGTCCACCGCCCCGGCGATGGAGACGAGCCCGGTGTCCTTCTGGAGCGACACGAGGTCGTTCAGCAGCGGCGGCACCACCCGCCGCACGCCTGCGGCAGCACCACGAAGCGGAGCGTCTGCCCGCCGCTCAGCCCCAGAGAACGCGCCGCCGCCCGCTGCGAGGGATGCACGGATTCGATGCCGGCCCGGAAGACCTCGGCGACGTACGCCGAATAGTCAGCACCAGCGCGCCGCCGCCCAGCAGCACCGGATCGGTGGTCACCCCCTCCAGCCGCAGGGCGGGCACTGTCTCAGCCCGTGCCGGACTGCCGCAGATCCACGATCCGCCGGATCTTGCCCACCGAGCGTTCCAGCGTCTCCGGATCCACGATCTCGACGCTCACCGACACCCCGATGCCGTCCTTCACCGCCGCCGCGATGGCTCGCGCAGCCTTCTCCCGTTCGTCGGTCGTCGCGTCCGCCCGCGCCTCCGCGAAGACTGTCAGCGCGTCCAGCCGCCCGTGCCGGGTCAGCCGCAGCTGGAAGTGCGGGGCGACGGCCGGCGTACGCAGCACGATCTCCTCGATCTGGGTGGGGAAGAGGTTCACCCCGCGCAGGATCACCATGTCGTCGCTGCGGCCGGTGACCTTCTCCATCCGGCGGAACGTCCGCGCCGTCCCCGGCAGCAGTCGCGTCAGATCCCGGGTGCGATAGCGGATCACCGGCATCGCCTCCTTGGTCAGCGAGGTGAAGACCAGCTCCCCTTCCTCGCCGTCCGGCAACAGCTCACCGGTGAACGGGTCCACGACCTCCGGATAGAAGTGGTCCTCCCAGATGTGCAGCCCGTCCTTCGTCTCCACGCACTCCTGCGCGACCCCCGGGCCCATCACCTCGGAGAGCCCGTATATGTCGACCGCGTCGATGGCGAACCGGTCCTCGATCTCCCGCCGCATCCCCTCGGTCCACGGCTCCGCGCCGAAGATCCCGACCTTGAGCGACGTGGATCGCGGATCGACGCCCTGCCGCTCGAACTCGTCGAGCAGCGTCAGCATGTACGACGGCGTGATCATGATGATCTCGGGCCGGAAGTCCTGGATCAACCGGACCTGGCGCGCGGTCATGCCCCCGGACGCGGGGATCACCGTGCAGCCGAGCCGCTCCGCTCCGTAGTGCGCCCCGAGCCCGCCGGTGAACAGCCCGTATCCGTACGCCACATGCACCTTATGGCCGGGCCGCCCGCCCGCCGCCCGGATCGAACGGGCCACCACGGCCGCCCAGGTGTCCAGGTCCCGTTCGGTGTAACCGACGACCGTCGGACGCCCCGTCGTGCCGCTGGAGGCGTGGATCCTGCGCACCTCGTGCTCCGGCACCGCGAACATCCCGAACGGGTAGTTGTCCCGCAGATCCGCCTTCACGGTGAACGGGAACCGGGCCAGATCGGCGAGCGCCCGGCAGTCGTCGGGCCGAAGCCCCGCGCTGTCGAAGGCGTTCCGGTAGAAGGGGACGTTGTCGTACGCGTGGCGCAGCGTGGACCGGAGCCGCTCCAGTTGCAGGGCCTCCAGTTCGGCACGGCCGAGCCGTTCCGCCGCGTCCAGCATGGCCGTCATCAGGGCCCTTCCCTCCGAAACGGGCGGCCAGCACGTTGACAAACGGGCCGCAAGGGGACGACCGATCATTCGGTCGATCTTCCTGGGAGCAGTAATTCAGGCGGCCGGGGGTGCTGGCAAGAGGTACGCGGCGTTCGCGCCCGATCAGCCCGCGGCGAAGTCCGGCGCGCCCGCTCACGGCTTCCTGTTTGGATGGGGAGCATGCCGATCCTCTCCGCGTACGACACGACCCCGCTCGCCTATCACCTGGTGGGGGAGGGAGCGCCGCTGATCTGCCTGCCCGGCGGGCCGATGCGGGCGAGCGCGTATCTCGGTGACCTCGGCGGGCTCGCCGCCCGGCGGCAGCTCGTCCTGCTGGACCTCCGCGGCAGCGGCGACTCCGGTGTGCCCGAGGACCCGTCGACGTACCGCTGCGACCGCCTCGTGGACGACGTGGAGGCGCTGCGCGAACACCTGGGCCTCGACCGGATGGACGTACTGGCGCATTCCGCCGGGGCCGACCTGACCCTGCTGTACGCGGCCCGCCACCCGGACCGGCTGCGCACCCTGACCCTCGTCACGCCCAGCACCCGGGCCGTGGGCATCGAGATCAGCGACCAGGACCTGCGCGAGGCCGCCGAGCTGCGGCGCGACGAGCCCTGGTACGCCGAGGCCAGGGCCGCCCAGGAGGCGCTGCTCGCCGGCGGACCGTTCGCGGAGCTGTGGCCCGCCGTCCGGCCCCTCACCTACGGCCGCTGGGACGCGACGGCCCGCGCCCACGCCGAGGCCTCCGCCGGGCAGACCAACGCGGCGGCGCGCGGCCACTACAGCGCTGAAGGGGTTCACGACCCCGCCGCCACCGCCGCCGCCCTGCGCGCCCTGACCGTGCCGGTTCTCGTTCTCGCCGGGGAGTACGACGGCCACCCGAGCCCGGACCGGGCCACGGAGCTCGCCGCGCTCTTCCCGGGCGCCGCGTTCGTCGTCCAGCGGGGCGCCGGCCACTTCCCGTGGCTGGACGACCCGGGAGCCTTCGCCCGTACGGTGGAAGCCTTCCTCGACCCCGGCATCCGTACGGTGCAGGCGGGCGGGGTCCGGCTGGCGTACCGGGCGTGGGGCGAGGAGCCGTCCCCGCCCGTCGTCCTCCTGCACGGCCGGGCGGGCTCCAGCGTGACCTGGACCAGGATCGCGGAGGACCTGGCCGCCGACCACCGTGTGTACGCCCTCGATTTCCGGGGCCACGGGCTGAGCGACTGGCCCGGCCGCTACTCCTTCGAGATGTTCCGCGACGACCTGCACACCTTCCTGGAGGCCCGCAACCTGGCCGGCGCGACCGTCGTCGGGCACTCCATGGGCGGGGTGGCCGCCTACCTCCTGGCCCAGCGGGAACCGGGCCTGATCGGGCGGCTGGTCATCGAGGACGCACCGCCCCTCCACCCGCTCGACCCGCCCCGGCCGCCGTCCGTCCGCCCGGAGGGCGCGCTCGACTTCGACTGGCCCGTCGTCCCCGACATCGACGTCCAGCTGAACGACCCCGACCCGGTCGTCCGGAGACGGTTCCCGGAGATCACCGCGCCCACCCTCGTCATCGGGGGCGGCCCCACCAGCCACATCGACCAGGGGCATCTCGCGCAGGTGGTCCGGGCGATACCGGGCGCCGGGCTGGTCACCATCGACGCCGGGCACCTGATCCACACGGAACGGCCCGAGGAGTTCCTCGCGGCGATCCGGTCGTTCGGGCTCGCCTGACCCGGTCGGCCGCGGTCAAGTCCACCGGCGACGGCGGTCGTTGAGCGGCTTCCCACGAATGTGCGGCCGACCCTCGGTCCATGCGACGAACTGGTCTCCGGTTCCGGCAGGCGCCTCCCTGTCGGTCCGACTCCGCAGGTGGCCGGTCGCCTCCTTGGTGCGCGGCCTGATCGGGCGTCAGGGGCTCCGCAGAGACAAGGACTTAATACAAGCCGAAAGGAAAGTCGCGTCAGGATTCTTGACCGCGACTGACGTGACGGGCAAGGTTCCGGGAGAGCGCTCTCTCATCTCTCTGTTCGATCTCTAGGAGCCCCCGCATGCCCGGAGTTGGCATACCCCCAGCGGTCACGGTGCCCCATAGCACCGGCCACCGTCGTACCCCAAGAGCGGCCTCCCGCGGCGTGGTCGCCGGGATGGTCACCGTCTTGGCCGCCACCCTTCTTTCCATCGTTCCCGCCGCGAGGGCCGAGGCCGCACCCGTCCTGCTGTCCCAGGGCAAGCCGGTCACCGCCTCCAGTGAGGAGAACTACGGCACCCCGGCCACGGCGGCCGTCGACGGGAACGCCACCACCCGTTGGTCCAGCGCCGCCTCCGATCCGCAGTGGATACGCGTCGACCTCGGCGCGAGAACGAAGCTGAGCCAGGTCGTCCTGGACTGGGAAGCGGCCTACGGCAAGGGTTACCGCGTCGAGCTGTCGGCCAACGGCTCCGACTGGTCGACCGCCTACCAGACCGCCAACGGCGACGGCGGCACCGACAAACTGAACATCAGTGGTGAAGCCCGCTACGTCCGCGTGAACGGTACCGAACGCGGCACCCAGTACGGGTTCTCCCTCTGGGAGTTCAAGGTCTACGGCGAGTCCGGCGGCACCGACGGCCCGCAGCTTCCCGGCGGCGGCGACCTCGGCCCGAACGTGCACGTCTTCGACCCCTCCACGCCCGACATCCAGGCCAGACTGGACCAGGTCTTCGACGAGCAGGAGGCGGCGCACTTCGGCAACGGCCGGCACCAGTTCCTCTTCAAGCCCGGCACGTACAACAACCTGAACGCCGAGATCGGCTTCTACACCTCGATCTCCGGCCTCGGCCTCAAGCCCGACGACACCACCATCAACGGTGACGTGACCGTCGACGCGGGCTGGTTCAACGGCAACGCGACGCAGAACTTCTGGCGCTCGGCCGAGAACCTGGCGGTGAACCCGGTCAGCGGCACCAACCGCTGGGCCGTCTCCCAGGCCGCCTCCTTCCGCCGCATGCACGTCAAGGGCGGGCTCAACCTGGCCCCGAACGGCTACGGCTGGGCCAGCGGCGGCTACATCGCCGACTCCCAGGTGGACGGCCAGGTCGGCAACTACTCGCAGCAGCAGTGGTACACCCGCGACAGCTCGATCGGCGGCTGGTCCAACTCCGTCTGGAACCAGACGTTCTCGGGCGTCGAAGGCGCACCCGCCAACTCGTTCCCCGAGCCCCGCTACACCACGCTGCAGAACACCCCGATCTCCCGTGAGAAGCCGTTCCTCTACCTGGACGGCAACACGTACAAGGTCTTCGTTCCCGAGAAGCGCACCAACGCCCGCGGTGTCTCCTGGAACGGCACCCCGCAGGGCACCTCGATCGGCCTGGACAAGTTCTACGTCGTCAAGGAGGGCGCGACCGCGGCCACCATCAACCAGGCGCTGTCCCAGGGCCTCAACCTCCTCTTCACCCCCGGCATCTACCACGTAGACCAGCCCATCAACGTCAACCGCGCGGACACGGTCGTCCTCGGCCTCGGCCTCGCGACGATCATCCCCGACGGCGGCGTCACCGCGATGAAGGTCGCCGACGTCGACGGAGTCAAGCTCGCCGGCTTCCTGATCGACGCCGGCACGGTCAACTCCCCGACCCTGCTGGAGGTCGGTCCGCAGAACTCCTCCGCGGACCACGCAGCCAACCCCACCACCGTCCAGGACGTCTACGTCCGCATCGGCGGCGCGGGCGCCGGCAAGGCCACCATCTCCATCGCCGTCCACAGCGACGACGTGATCATCGACCACACCTGGGTGTGGCGCGCCGACCACGGCGAGGGCGTCGGCTGGGAGACCAACCGCGCCGACTACGGGGTCCGGGTGTACGGCGACGACGTGCTCGCCACCGGCCTGTTCGTCGAACACTTCAACAAGTACGACGTCGAGTGGTACGGCGAGCGCGGCCGGACGATCTTCTACCAGAACGAGAAGGCGTACGACGCACCCGACCAGGCAGCCATCCAGAACGGCGACACGAAGGGCTACGCCGCCTACCGAGTCGACGACTCCGTCGACGTCCACGAGGGCTGGGCGATGGGCAGCTACTGCAACTACAACGTCGATTCGACCATCCGCCAGGACCACGGCTTCAAGGCCCCGGTGAAGCCGGGCGTGAGGTTCCACAGCCTGCTGGTGGTGTCGCTCGGCGGAATGGGCCACTACAACCACGTCATCAACAACACCGGAGCCTCCACGGTCCCGGCCGGCACCACGACCGTGCCGTCCACCCTGGTCTCCTTCCCCTGACCCGTCCCCCGCGGTGAACCACCCGCAGTGGACGACCCCCGGACCGGGCCTGACCCCGGCCCGGGGCCCACGGTGAGGGTTCACCCGGCGACCCTCTCTCCCACGGACGGCCGCCGTCCTCCCCGACGGCGGCCGTCCGCGTCCCCCCGTCCTCCTCTCAGGAGCCGCCATGCTGTCCCTGCGCAGACCCGCTCTCACCCTGACCCTCGGCGCGCTGTTCGCCTCCTCCCTCACGCTCATCGCCGCGCCGACCGAGGCGCGCGCCGCCGATCCCCTGATCTCCCAGGGCAAGACCGCCACCGCCTCCTCGAACGAGGGCGACGGCCTCTCCGCCGCACAGGCCGTCGACGGCGACCTCACCGGCACCCGCTGGTCCAGCCAGTGGTCCGACCCCCAGTGGATCCAGATCGACCTCGGCAGGAGGTCCGACCTGAGCCGGGCCGTACTGACCTGGGAGGGCGCCTACGGCAAGGCCTACGAGATCCAGGCCAGCGACAACGGCACCGACTGGACCACCCTGAAGAAGGTCACCGACGGCGACGGCGGCACCGACGACCTCGCGCTCGCCGGCTCCGGCCGCTACGTCCGAATGCTCGGCACCGCGCGCCCCGGTGGATACGGCTACTCCCTCTGGGAGTTCCAGGTCTACGGCTCCCAGGGCACCACCGGCCCCCCGCCCGGCGGGGCCGTCAAGGTCACCGGCTCCCAGGGCGCGTGGCAGCTCACCGTCGGCGGACAGCCGTACACCGTCAAGGGCCTCACCTGGGGCCCGTCCATGGCGGACGCTCCGAAGTACATGCCCGACCTGAAGTCGATGGGTGTCAACACCGTCCGCACCTGGGGCACGGACGCCAGTACCAAGCCGCTCCTCGACGCGGCCGCCGCGAACGGCCTGCGGGTCATGAACGGCTTCTGGCTCCAGCCCGGCGGCGGCCCCGGCAGCGGCGGCTGCGCCGACTACGTCACCGACACCGCGTACAAGTCGACCATGCTCACCGAGATCGCCAAGTGGGTCGAGACCTACAAGAACCACCCCGCGACCCTCATGTGGAACGTCGGCAACGAGTCCGTCCTCGGCCTCCAGAACTGCTACAGCGGCGCAGAGCTGGAAGCCCAGCGCAACGCCTACACGACGTTCGTCAACGACGCGGCCAAGAAGATCCACTCCATCGACGCCGACCACCCGGTGACCTCCACCGACGCGTGGACCGGCGCCTGGCCGTACTACAAGCGCAACGCACCCGACCTCGACCTGTACTCGATGAACGCCTACGGCGACACGTGCGGGGTCCAGCAGGACTGGGAGGAGGGGGGCTACACCAAGCCCTACATCATCACCGAGAGCGGCCCCGCGGGTGAGTGGGAGGTGCCCGACGACGCCAACGGCGCTCCCGACGAGCCGACCGACGTGCAGAAGCGCGACGGTTACACCAAGTCCTGGGACTGCGTCACCGGCCACCGGGGAGTGGCCCTGGGCGCGACCCTCTTCCACTACGGCCTGGAGCACGACTTCGGCGGGGTGTGGTTCAACCTGATCCCCGACGGCCTCAAGCGGCTGTCGTACTACTCGGTGAAGAAGGCCTACACGGGCTCCAACGCCGGTGACAACCTGCCGCCGGTCATCACCGACATGACGGTGACGCCGGCCGGGTCCGCCCCGGCGGGCAAGGAGTTCACCGTCCGCGCGGGCATCCGCGACCCCGAGGGCGACCAGCTCACCAACAAGATCTTCCTCAGCGGCAACTACGCCAACGGCGACAAGCGGCTCGTCCCGGCGCAGTTCAGGTCCACGGGCGACGGCACGTTCGCGGTCACCGCTCCCGAGAAGCTCGGCGTGTGGAAGGTCTACATCCAGTCCGAGGACGGAAAGGGCAACGCCGGCATCGAAACGAAGTCGGTCAAGGTCGTCGCCCCGCCGGTGACCGGCACCAATGTCGCCCTGGGCAAGGCCACCACGGCCTCCAGCTCCCAGGCCTCGTACGGTGACTGCCCCTGCCCGCCGGAGCGCGCCACGGACGGCAGGACCGACACCCGCTGGGCCAGCGACTGGAGCGACCCCCAGTGGATAGCGGTCGACCTCGGCGCACGGGTGCCCGTCCGCACCCTGCAACTGGTGTGGGACCCGGCCTACGCCAAGTCCTACGAGGTTCAGGTCTCGGACGACGGCAACGCTTGGCGCACGGTCCACACCACGACGACCGGCAACGGTGACATCGACACCATCGCCCTGACCGAAACGGCCCGCCACGTGCGGCTCCAGCTCACCGCCCGCGGCACGGGCTGGGGCTACTCACTGCACGAGTTCGGCGTCTACAGCTGATCGGGGCCGTCCAGGGGGCCGTTCCGGCGTGGAGCGGCCCCCATCCACTCATTCCACGCAGGTTTCAGCACGGCGTCGGCGGTCAGGCGGGTGGTGCGGGGCCGGGGTGTCGGGCGCAGCACGGCAAGGTGCTCGCGATCGCCCGTGGAAGACCTGGCCGGGGGCAGCGAAGCCCGCCGTCCCCGGCCAGGCCCTACCGCCACTCAGGTGGGCGCGGCCGGGCGTGCCGGGTGAGGGAGGGCACCGCGGGATACGGTCGCCTGGCACCCGGCCCGCCCGGCGTTTCGATGGGAAGGACGTCGGCTTCGCTCGCGCCCCGCGAAGGTTCGCACCCGTCCGACCGAGAGGAATGCCGTGCCCGCTGACTTCGACGTCGTGATCGTGGGCGCGGGCGCGGCCGGTATGAGCCTGGCGTACCACCTCTGCGCCCCGGGCAGCGACGTACCTCTGTCGGTCGCCCTCGTAGACGCCCCGCCGGGGCCTCTGCGAGCGCCCCCGCGGACCTGGTGCTTCTGGGAGCCGCCGGGCGGGCCCTACGATCCGGTCCTGGCCGCTTCCTGGCCCCGGCTGCGGGTCCGGGCGGCCGACGGGGCCTCCACCGTGGTCCGGCTCCCGCGGCTGCGCTACAAGATGCTGCGCTCGGACGCCTTCGAGGCACTGGTCGAGGAACGGTTGTCCCGTGCACCGGACCTGTGCCGGATGGAGGCGACCGCGAGTGCCGTACGCGACGACCCGTCCGGTGCCGGCGGCGAGGTCCTGACCCGAACCGCGCGCGGCGAACGGGTCCTTGTCCGCGGCCGTCTCGTCTTCGACTCCCGGCCGTCCCACCCCCTGCCCCCCGCTCGCACGACGCTGCTCCAGCATTTCACCGGCTGGTTCGTCCGCACCGAGCGTCCCGCGTTCGATCCCGGGACCGCGGACCTGATGGACTTCCGTACGCCGCAGCCCGCTCGCGGCCTCTCGTTCGGCTATGTCCTGCCGCTGGACCCGCACACCGCGCTGGTCGAGTACACCGAGTTCTCCCCCGCCCCGCTGGACACCGACGGCTACCGGCGAGCCCTGCGCCACTACACCCACGACGTGCTGCGGCTCGGGCCGCTCCAGGTCACGTCGCAGGAGCACGGTGTCATCCCCATGACGGACGGCCGCTTCCCGCACAAGCCGGGGCGTTCGGTGTATCGCATCGGCACCGCCGGAGGCGCGACCCGCCCGTCGACCGGCTACACCTTCGCGGCCGTGCAGCGACAGAGCCGGGCCATCGCCGATCAGTTGCGCTCCGGACGCCCCCTGCACATGCCCGCCCCGTACGGGCGCCGGGCGCGGCTGATGGACGCCGTGCTGCTGCGGGCCCTGGACAGCGGCAGGGTGGACGGCGCGGACTTCTTCACCCGCCTCTTCCGCGGCGTTCCAGGCGAGCGGCTGCTGAACTTCATGGACGGCCGGTCGCAGCTGCACGAGGACCTGCTCATCGGCCTGCGGACACCGATGGTCCCCATGCTGCGGACCGTCTTCGAACTCCCCTTCAGGACCCGGCGTGAACGCTCAGCGGCGCCGTTTTCCCCCGCACCGACCGCCCCCGAAGGGAGCACCCCATGACCCTGTTGCGCGGTGACGCGCTGTCCGAGGCCTTCGACCACGGCTCCACCGCCTACGACCGCCTCGTCTCGGCCAGCCCCGGCTACCACGCGCATCTGCGCCGCTCCGCACGCCGACTGGGCCTGCCGGAGGAGGGACGCGGACTGCGCGTGCTCGACCTGGGGTGCGGAACGGGCGCTTCCACGGCCGCGCTTCTCGCTGCCGCCCCGCGCGCCCGGATCACCGGAGTCGACGCGTCCACGGGCATGCTGGACCGCGCGACGGCCAAGAGCTGGCCGCAGGGCGTCGACTTCGCGCACCTCCCGGTCGAGGAACTGGCCGGACGGCTGGAAGCCGGTTCCTTCGACGCGGTGTTCGCCGGCTACCTCTTCCGCAACGTCACCGACCCCGACGGGGCCCTCGACACGGTGCGCGGTCTGCTCGTACCGGGCGGCCGCCTCGCCGTCCACGAGTACATGCTCGGCGGGTTCCCCGTCCACCGTGCGGTGTGGAGCGCGGTCTGCTCGCTGATCATCCAGCCCGCCGGCCGGCTCGCCGGGGACGCCGACCTGTACCGACACCTCCGGGACAGTGTCACCCGGTTCGACACGGCTCCCGCGTTCGCCCGGCGGTTGCGCCGGGCCGGCTTCGCCGACGTACGCGTCCTCCCGCTGCCCGGCTGGCAGACCGGCATCACCCACACCTTCGTCGGTCGCACCGCGGCCGTCCCGGGGGTACGGGCGTGATGTTCGCGCGGGACAGCGGCAGGGGACACCGGCACGGCAGGGACCGGCAGGCGGCAGTCGTGCCGGCACCGGCCGGCCGCGCCCGGTTCACGGGGGACGCTCCCGCGGTGGCGGTCGTCGGAGGCGGCATCGCAGGGATCGCGGCGGCCACCCTTCTCGCGGAACGCGGCGTACGCGTCACCCTCTACGAGCGCGAACCAGGCCTGGGCGGGAGGCTGTCGGGGTGGCCCACCGAGCTCACCGACGGCACCGCGGTGACGATGAGCCGCGGGTTCCACGCGTTCTTCCGGCAGTACTACAACCTGCGCGGACTTCTGCGTCGGGTCGACCCGGAGCTCGGTTCCCTGACCCGGCTGCCCGACTACCCGCTGTGGCACAGCTCCGGCCTGCGGGACAGCTTCGCCCGGGTGCCGCGCACGCCTCCGCTCAGCGCCATGGGGTTCGTCGCCCTCAGCCCCACCTTCGGTCTGCGGGACCTGGTCCGGATCAACCCGAGGGCGGCTGTCGGGCTGCTGGACGTGCGGGTGCCCGAGGTCTACGAACGGCTCGACGGGACCAGCGCCACCGACTTCCTCCACCGCATCCGCTTCCCGGAAGCCGCCCACCACCTGGCGTTCGAGGTCTTCTCCCGCAGCTTCTTCGCCGACCCGCGTGAACTGTCGGCCGCCGAACTGGCTCTGATGTTCCACATCTACTTCCTCGGCTCCAGCGAGGGCCTGCTCTTCGACGTGCCCGGCGAACCCTTCCCCAGGGCCCTGTGGGAACCGCTGCACCGCTACCTGGAGATCCACGGCGTCGACGTACGGACACGGACACCGCTCCGGCGGGTCCGCCCCCTGCCCGGCGGCGGGCTCGACCTCACCACGGACGACCGCACCACCCGGTACGACGCCCTCGTCCTGGCTCTGGACAGCGGCGGCCTGCGCCGCCTCGTCGCCGCGTCCCCCGAACTGGGCGACACCGACTGGCGCGCACGGATCGCACGGTTGCGCACCGCCCCGCCGTTCCTGGTCTCACGGCTCTGGCTCGACCGGCCCGTGGCGCACGACCGGCCCGGGTTCCTGGGCACCAGCGGCTACGGTCCGCTGGACAACGTGAGCGTCCTCGACCGCTGGGAGGGAGAAGCCGCCCGCTGGGCCCGGCGCACGAGGGGCTCGGTCGTCGAGCTGCACGCGTACGCCGTCGCACCGGACGCCGACCGTTCCGCCGTACAGGACGAGGCGCTGAGACAACTGCACCGCGTCTATCCGGAGACCCGGAGCGCCCGCCTCCTGGACGCCCGCCACGAATGGCGGGCGGACTGCCCGATGTTCCCCGTGGGCGGCTACTGGGACCGGCCCGGCGTGCGCAGCCCCGACCCCACGGTCACCGTGGCCGGGGACATGGTCCGCACCGAGCTGCCCGTGGCCCTGATGGAACGCGCGGCCACCAGCGGATTCCTCGCCGCGAACGCCCTGCTGGAACGCTGGGGCGTACGGGGGCAGACGCTCTGGACCGTCCCGCGCGCCGGGCGGTCGGCCGTTCTGCGTCGGCTCGCCGCGCTGGCCGACTGACGGAGCGGCCGGGCGGAGCTCCACTGAAGGAGGCCGCTGGTCAGGCCGGGAACATCCCTCTCTCGCGGAGTTCCCAGCGCCTCTCCGCGTACGCCAGGTCGTCCCGCCACAACCGGCCGGCCGAGGTACGCATCAAGGGGCGCAGCAGCGGAGCGGCCGCCCGGGCCACGGCGAATCCACGACGGTCCGACGCCGCGACCAGTGCCTCCGTCACGGCGGTGCGGGGCTTGCCCTGCTCGTCCGGAGCGAGGGGTGTGGCGTGGGTCTCCACGACGGACCCCGCGCCCTCGCCCTCGACGATGTGCATGACGACCGTACGGGGCTCGGGCGCCGTGAACCGGGCCCGGACCGGCACCACCAGTCGCCCGGCCACCTTGAAGGACACGTCGACGGTGAACCCGTTGTCGTCCGCCGGGCCGTCGGCGGGGGTTCCCGTCACCGTCAGGTCCACGAAGGAGTACGGGTGGAACCACGCGCCGTGCCACGGATCGAGGCGGTTGGCCACCACGTCTTCCGGCTCGCAGCGCCCTACGCCGGAGTAGACCGCCTCCACGGCGTCCCGCGTCCTCGGCCGGCCCGGTAGGTACGGACGTTCCGAAGGGGGCTCGCCCCCCATGCGGTCGAGCCGCACCCAGAGAAGGACCCCGTCGTCGAAGGCGGGATAGGGCTCCCATCCGGCGAACGGCTCGCCGTCCAGTACGAGGCCGTGCCAGTGGCAGACCAGCGTGCCGCAGCGGACGGGGCTGTCGCGCAGGGGCGCCCCCAGATGGGGGCACGCACCCGGACCGGTGCGCAGCTTTCCCCCGTCGTCGCGCCACGCCACCACTTCGGTGGAGCCGACCGTGACCCCGATGGCCTTCCCGGGGGGAAGGGCGCGCGAGGCGCCGATGACGTACCAGTTGCCGGAAGGCCTGCTCTGCGCACGCTCCAGGGCCTCCGCGACGAGCCAGGGTTTCGCCTCGCGCCACGTGGGCGCCTGACGCTCCCACGGGACGGGCGCGCGCCGCATCCGCAAGGGAACGCGCCCGGGTCGTGGGCGTCCTGCCGCCGGGCTCATACGGCCTCCTCCCGCACCGGGGCCGGGGCGCCGGCCGCCCGCAGCCGGGACACTCCGTCGGACCGGACCGCCTCGACCGTCTCTGCTCGGCGCCGGCGCACCGTGCGTACGGCGACCGCCCGCACCAGCCCGTCCAGCGCCACGACGGCCCGTCGCCGGCGCGGGACGACCGCCCGGCGGTGCAGGACCGCGTACCCGTCCGCCTCGATCGCGTCGAGGATGCCGCTGTACAGCACGAACGCCGTACGGATGCAGGGCCGCGACACCGGGGCGAGCATCGCGATGCCGGGCAGGGCGGTCCGGTAGACGGCCCGGTTGTGGGCCGCGGCGGCCCGCAGTACCTCGGTGATCCGGCTGTCCGGCAATCCCGTGCTCCGGCTCCACTCGAAGCGTTCCCGGTCCACCCCGTGCGCGGCCAGCAGCTCGGCCGGCAGATAGAGCCGGCCCCGGTCCAGGTCCTCGCCCACGTCCCGCAGGAAGTTGGTCAGCTGGAAGGCGACACCGAGCGCGGCCGCGTGCGGTGCCGCCTCCTCGCGCGCCACCACCGTCCCGAGCACCGGCAGCATCTGAAGGCCGATCACCGCGGCCGAACCGTGCATGTACCTGCCGAGTTCCTCGTACGAGGCGTACCCGCCGACCGTCAGGTCGCTGCGCATGGAGGACAGGAAGTCGGTGAAGTGCCGATGGTCGATGCCGTACCGGGCCGCCGTGTCGGCCAGGGCACGGATCACCGGCTCGGCGGCCCGGGCCCCCCGCAACCCCGCCCCCAGCTGGGCTTCCAGGTCGAGCAGGGCGCGGGCGCGCTCCCCCGGCGTGGCTGTGGTGTCGAGATCATCGACGATGTCGTCGGCCCGGCGGGCGAAGCCGTACAGGGCGTGGACGGCCGGCCGCCGGCCGACGGGAAGGAGCCGCGTCGCGAGGAAGTAGGTCCTGCCGTGCCGTGCGTTGAGGCCGCGGCAGCGGGCGTACGCGGCCCGCAGCGCGGGGTCATGGACGCCTGCTGCGTCGAGTTCGTGGTCGGTCATGCGCTGGCACCTCTCGGGGCAGAACGAGGGGCCCGGGCGATGCGGGGGCCGGTAATCCTCTCCGCCGCCAGCTTCCCGGAGATCAGGACGGTCGGCACGCCGACGCCGGGCGTGGTGCCGCAGCCGGCGAGGACGGCGTTGACCGTGCCCCGCACCAGGTTGCGCGGCCGGAAGGGGCCGGTCTGGGGGAAGGTGTGGGCCACGGAGAAGGGAGTGCCCGCCGCATGCCCCCGCGCGGTCCAGTCGACCGGCGTGACCAGCCCCTCCTCCTCGATCGCCGCGCCGAGACCGGGCATCTCGCGGCGCTCCAGCTCCGCCAGCAACTCGTCCCGGTAGCGCGGCCCCAGCTCCCCCCACTCCCGTACGCCGGGCCCGACCTCGGTGTTCGGGCAGGGAGCCAGCACGTAGTGGAGGTGCTTGCCCGGCGGTGCTAGAGAGGCATCGGTCGCGGTGGGCCGGGTGATGAGGAGCGAGGGGTCCGACATCAGTTTCCCGGTGCGGGTGAGTTCGTGGAAGGTGCTCTTCCAGGCCGCGCCGAAAGAGATGGTGTGGTGCGCCAGGTCCGGCCAGGTGCGATCCGTGCCCGCGTGCAGGATCACCGCGGACGGCGAGTGCCGCAGCGGCAGGGGCCGGTGCGGGCTGCGGCCGAGCAGCCGGTAGCTGACGGGCAGATCGGGGGTCAGGACGACCGCGTCGCACGGAATGCGCTCCTGGTCGGTGACGACAGCGGTGACCCGGTCACCCGAGCGCTCCAGCCGGGCCACCCTCTGCCCGTAACGGAGGGAAGCCCCGGCTTCGGCGGCCGCGTCCGCCATCGCCCGGGGCAACGCGTGCATGCCGCCCCGGGGAAAGTACACACCGGCCACCGTGTCCATGTAGGCGATCACCGCGTACGCGGCCAGCGCCCGTGCCGGCGGCACGCCCGCGTACAGCGCCTGGAAGGAGAACACCCTGCGCAGCCGTTCGTCCGATACGAAGTGCCCGATCCGCGCGTCGAGCCGGCCGAAACCCCCGAGCGCCGCGAGGCGGGCCAGGTCGGGATGGGCGAGCTGGAGCGGTGAGTCGAAGTTGGTGTCGATGAAGCGGCGCATCTGCACCCGGTAGAGGCGCTCCAGCCAGATCCGCAGCCGCCGGTAGCCGACCGCCTGCCGGGCCCCCGCGAACTCCTCGACGGCGGCCTCCATCGCGGCACCGTCGGTGTGCACGTCGAGCTGGGACCCGTCGGCGAACCGCGCCCGGTAGGCGGGGGCCAGCCTGACCAGCTCCAGCCGGTCGGCCATCCGCTCCCCGACCGCGGCGAAAGCCTCCTCCACCAGATCCGGCATCGTCAGCACCGTCGGCCCGGTGTCGATACGGAAGCCTCCCGACTCCAGGAGCCCGGCCCGGCCCCCGGGCACGCCCTCCCGCTCGACGACCGTCACGCGACGGCCCGCGCCCAGCAGGTGCAGCGCGGCGGCCAGTCCTGCCAGACCGGCGCCGACCACCACCACATGGTCGACGGGCCCCTTGACCGTGATCACCCGGCATGACCTCCTTCGGTCGTGATCAGGACCGGGGAGGCGCCTGCCGCCCCGGTAGCGCCGCCGTGCGTCCCACCGGCGGTGGTGGGGGAGTGGGCGGCCCGCTCTCCGGAGACGGTGCGCAGCAGACCGAGCAGCTGGCGGCCGCCGTGTGCGTCCACGTCGACGGCCTGTCCCAGACGACGTACGGCTTGGTCGCGGAGGCGCTCCGCCTTCCGCTCCACATGGGCGCGCGCCCCCGTCACCTCGAGCACGCCGCGTACGTCCGCGAGATCCTCCTCGGTGAGAGCGGCATGACCGGTGACGCGGCCGAGTACCGCCAGCGCTTGTTCGTCGCCCGCCGCTTCGGCCCACCTCCGGCCGACAGCCAGCAGATAGGTCGATTTGCCCTCGCGGATATCGTCGCCGGACGGCTTCCCGGTCAGTGCCGGGTCGCCGAAGACCCCGAGCAGATCGTCCCGCAGCTGAAAGGCGATACCGGCACACCGGCCGGCGGAGCGGAGAGCGTCGGTGGTCCGGTCATCGGCGCCCGCCAGGGCGGCACCGATCGCCAGAGGCCGCTCGACGGAGTACGAAGCACTCTTGAGACGGGCGGTCCGCAGAGCCTGCGACACTGATGACCCACCGCTGACCTGGCCCCGCAGATCCAGGTACTGCCCGGCGACCATCTCGGTCCGCATGGCCCGCCACAGGGCTCCGATCCGACGACGCTGGACGGCGGACAGTACGGTCTCCGCCACCGTGTCGTCGGCCCAGACCAGGGCCAGATCACCCGCCAGCACGGCGGCCGAGGTGCCGAAGACGGAACCCCGCCCGGAATCCGGCGAGAGACCCGCGCGCTCCGCCAGCCCGATGTGCACGGCAGGCTTCCCCCGGCGGAGCCGCGAGCGGTCCATCACATCGTCATGGATCAGCGCGCAGCTCTGGATCAGCTCCAAGGCCACCCCGAGCCGCAGCGCGGCCGCGGTCTCCGCCGCACCGCAGGAGCGCATCCCCCACCACAGAAGGCGGGGCCGCATCCGCTTGCCGCCTTCCAGCGTGAAGTCGGCGACCCGGCGTGCCAATTCCTCGCAGAAGGAGGCGTCGCTCCGCGCCGCCTCGTCGATCCGGTCCGCCAGCACGGCCCGTGCGGTGCGCAGGACCGCGTCGACCACGTCCGAATCCACGACCCGGGCGTCCTCGCACGACGGGGTGAGGTGGCGGCCTCCGCCCACCTTGTGGGCCGGGCGCGAAGAATCGCCGAACGAGTGTTTCGCAGGCTGGCGACGGTCCATCTCACGCCTTTCCGAGATCAGTGGTGATTCCGAGATCAGTGGTGGTGACGAACGACTCGACACTCCGCCCAGGCGCGTACCCCGATCGCATGCCTTCGTGCACGGCCGGTCGAAGGTTCGCGCCGCGCGAAGGCAGGCACTGATGCAGAGACGATCACGTCGGCCGCGCACTCCCGGTGGAGAAACACCCCGGACACGTCATGACGGCGGCCACCGCGCCCGAATGGCCCACGGGGACGGGCGCACACCGGCCCGTCCCGTCAGTCAGCAGACCTCTCAGCCTGTGGTGGTGCGACCGCGGCGTTCGACGATGTGGGCGAGTGTCCTGTGGGCCCGGGAGGAGAACGCCCACGACGGGGGACACGCGGATGGGGCCGAACAGGTTCTCCTTGTCGGGACGCCCGCGTGCCGCATATGCCAACGGTTGTTTCATCGGCCAGGTTGGTCGCACCGCACCTACCGATGACACGAAGGAGAATGCCATGATTCGTCGTATCGCGATCACGCTGGCGGCCGTCGCCGCGGCCGGGCTCGTCGCCGCGGGACCGGCTTCCGCGCAGGGAACGAACGGCTGGGACGGCCCGGCCGGCGGCGGTCACGAGAAGATCGAGGGTGGCTGGGCCAGCGGCGAGTACCGTAACCTCGGCGGCCCGTACGGGATCACCTACATCAAGGGCGAGAAGGCCTACTTCGACGCGGAGCGCGGCTACTTCGTCCGCTGACCCGGCAGCCGGGCGCACCCGGCCGCGGCTGTTCCGGAACGGGCGGGGGCCCGCCCACGGGGACGCTGTTGGTCAATTCGGGGCTCGGCGTGACGTCGGCCTTCAAGACCTGGTTGTGGTCTTGAAGGCCGACGTTGTCGTAGGGGGTGGGTGCCGATGTCGATGCAACCGGCGGAGCCGGGAGACCTTCCCGCTGAGCTTGTTCCTGAACCTCCCCCCACTCCGGCGCGCCCTACTTATCGGGGTGACCATGGCGAGCTGGTCCGACACACTGGTTCGATGCGGCACGATGATGAACAGCCTTTGTCCGGTGGCAATGTCAGCGAGGGTGTCGTTCGCGTCGGGGACACCGTTCGCCGTCCGGCCGGACCATGGACCCCCGCTGTGCATGGCCTGCTTGCCCACCTGCACGAAGTGGGATTCGGCGCGGCGCCTCGTCCGCTGGGCATTGACGATCAGGGGCGCGAGATCCTGACCTTCATGCCGGGAGACGTGGTCTGGCCCGACCGGTTCGCGTTGGTCGACCCCGCTCGACAACTGGCTCGCGTTGCACGGCTGATCCGGGACTTCCACGATGCCGTGCAGGACTTCACGCCGCCGTCCGATGCGCGGTGGCAGACGTCGATCTCTGCTGAGGGCAGTGACATTATCGCCCATAACGACCTGGCGCCCTGGAACCTCGTGGTCGCGGACGAGACGCGGTGGGCCTTCATCGACTGGGACGGTGCAGGTCCCGGCTCGCGCCTGTGGGATGTCGCCTACGCCATGCACGGGTTCATTCCGCTGTCCGCGCATCCGGACTGGGAGCGCCCGGACGCGGCCGGCCGACTGCGAGTCTTCGCCGACACCTACGGTCTCGATGAGTCCGAACGTCGTCGGTTGGTCCCTATGTTGGGGCGCCGTACGCGTTCCATGCACGACTTCCTGCGAGACCAGGCAGCCCAAGGTGTCCAGCCCTGGGAAAGGCTGTGGGCCGAAGGCCACGGTGAGGCCTGGCGAAACGACGCCGAATACATCGAGCAACGCGAAGACCAGTGGCTGCACGCCCTGCTCGCAGGGTGAGCTTGTTCTTCATGGTCTGAGGTCGAGACCGGGCCTCGAACTCGTCCGCTCACCTGGGCGTTCACCGGACCAGCCTCCAGCACAGACTCACGGGCGCCGTCCCGCACCGAAAGGACGGGGGCAGGCACGGCGCCGCCCCGAAGCTCGCCGGCCAGCGGATCACCCCCGCTCCGCGGTGCGGCCCCTCGGCTCCGGGTGACCCTCAGTCCTGGCCGGCCCCCGCCGCCACCGCCTTCGCCCAGCGGTAGTCCGCCTTGCCGCTGGGCGAGCGCTGGATCCGGTCGGCGAGCACCAGCGCGCGGGGGATCTTGTAGCCGGCGAGCCGGGTCCGGCAGTGCGCCTGTATCTCGGCCAGGGTCAAGGTGTGTGCTTCCTCGCGTAGTTGGACCACGGCGGCGACCCGGTTGCCCCAGCGTTCGTCGGGTACGCCCGCGACGAGCGCGTCGTACACGCCCGGATGGGACTTGAGCGCCTGCTCGACCTCCTCCGGATAGACCTTCTCGCCCCCGGTGTTGATGCACTGGGAGCCCCGGCCGAGCACGGTGACGATGCCGTCCGCGTCCACGGTCGCCATGTCGCCCAGCAGCACCCACCGCTCCTCGCCTCTGCGGAAGAACGTGTCGGCGGTCTTGGCCGGGTCGTTGTAGTAGCCGAGCGGCACATGCCCGCACTGGGCGATGCGGCCCGGCTCGCCCGGCGGCACCGGCTCGTACGTGACCGGATCGACCACGGCCGTACGGGCGTTGACTTGCACCCGGAAACCCTTCTCCGGTCCTGAGTCGGCGGTGGCCGTGCCGTTGAAACCGGACTCCGAGGAACCGAAGTTGTTCAGCAGCATCACGGTCGGCACGAGCGCCTGGAACTCCGCCCGTACCGAGTCCGACATGATCGCCCCGGAGCTGGAGACGGAGAACAGCGACGAGCAGTCCGTTCCGCGCGACTGCCCCTTCAGGCAGTCGATCAGCGGTCGCAGCATCGCGTCACCGACCAGCGAGACACTGGTGACCTTCTCCTTCTCGATCGTCCGCAGCACCTCGGCGGGAGAGAACCTACGGTGCACGACGACGCGTTGGCCGAAATTGAAGCCGATGAAGGCGGTCAGCGTGGAGGTCCCGTGCATCAGTGGCGGGGTGGGGAAGAAGGTGATCCCCCCGCCGCCCACGGCGACCCGTTCCGCCAGCTCCTGCGGCCTCTTCACCGGGTCGCCGGTCGGGGCGCCGCCGCCCAGGCCCGAGAAGAACAGATCCTCCTGACGCCACATCACGCCCTTCGGCATCCCGGTCGTGCCGCCCGTGTAGATGATGAACTGGTCGTCGGCCGAGCGGGGTGCGAAGCCGCGCCCGGCCGCGCCCGACGCCTCCGCCTCGGCGAACGGCACGACCGGCACGGCCGGGGGAGCGGCGGGGGCGGGCCCCACCCTGACGAGGTGGCGAAGGCCAGGGGCCTGCGGGGCGGCCGCCGCGACCCGCTCGTCGAACTCGCCGTCGAAGACCAGTGCCGCCAGGTCCGCGTCCCGGTAAAGGTAGACCAGCTCATCTGCGACGTAACGGTAGTTGACGTTCACCGGAACGATCCTCGCCTTGAGGGCTCCCAGGACCGTCTGAAGGTATTCGACCCCGTTGTAGAGGTGCAGCCCCAGGTGCTCGCCCGGCCGGATCCCCGTGTCGATCAGGTGATGGGCGATCCGGTTGGCGGCGGCGTCCAGCTCCGCGTACGTGAGCCGCCGCTCCGAGCCCGTACCGGGATGGTCGACGTACAGGAGCGCCTCGCGGTCGGGCACCGCGTCGACGACCGATTCGAACAGGTCGGCAAGGTTGTACTCCACCGTTCCTCCTGACCCCGGGTGACTGGCGGTTCGGCCGTCATTAGAGCGCCGGTCGGCACAACTGGGAAGGGGCGGCGTGGAAACAATCTGACGAGCTGTCAGGAATCTATTGAACTGCGTCCCCTCCTCCTGCAACCTGTTCCAGGTCTCGAGAACAGGAGTCGGTCATGGGCGGTACGGAACACCTCACCGTGCGGCGCGACGGCGCCACGCTGGTGCTCACCTTGAACAGACCACAGGCCAGGAACGCGCTCTCGTTGCCGATGCTCGTCGGTCTGTACGACGGCTGGCTCGCCGCCGACGCGGACGACACGGTCCGCTCCGTCGTCCTGACCGGGGCGGGCGGCGCCTTCTGCGCCGGCATGGACCTCAAGGCCCTGGCGGGCGGCGGAATGGAGGGGGAGGAGTACCGGGAGCGGATGACGGCCGACCCGGATCTCCACTGGAAGGCGATGCTGCGCCACCACCGCCCGCGCAAACCGGTGATCGCCGCAGTGGAGGGCCCCTGCGTCGCGGGCGGTACCGAGATCCTCCAGGGCACCGACATCCGCATCGCCGGAGCGGGAGCCACCTTCGGGCTCTTCGAGGTCCGCCGCGGCCTCTTCCCGATCGGCGGCTCCACGGTCCGGCTGCCCCGTCAGATCCCCCGCACCCACGCCCTCGAAATGCTTCTCACCGGCCGCGCGTACACCGCCGACGAGGCCGCCGCCATCGGGCTCATCGGCAGGGTCGTGCCCGACGGAACGGCGCTGGAGGAGGCCCTCGCCGTCGCCGAACAGGTCAACGCCTGCGGGCCGCTCGCCGTCGAGGCCGTCAAGGCCTCGGTCTACGAGGGCGCGGAGTTGACCGAGACCGAGGCGCTGGCCGCCGAACTCAAGCGCGGCTGGCCCGTGTTCGCCACCGAGGACGCCAAAGAGGGTGCGCGCGCATTCGCCGAGAAGCGGCCGCCCGTCTACCGGCGCGCCTGAGCGCTGACGCGGCTCCTCAACAAGCCCTCAGCCCTCTCAGCAAGGAGGCAGCAGCCATGTCCGACGTCCTCAGCGCCCCGCTGGTGGTCGAATTCCCCTTCACCCGATCGCTCGGGCCCGTCCAGAGCGCCTTCCTCACCGGACTGCGCGAACGCACCGTCCTCGGCGTCCGCACGGAGGACGGCACGGTGCTCGTGCCGCCCGTGGAGTACGACCCCGTCACCGCCAACGAGATCAGCGACCTCGTCGAGGTCGCCCCCACCGGCACCGTCACCACCTGGGCCTGGAACCCGGACCCACGCCGCGGCCAGCCGCTCGGCGCGCCCTTCGCCTGGGTGCTCGTCCGCCTCGACGGAGCCGGCACCGCGCTCCTGCACGCCCTCGATGCTCCGGGCCCGGACGCCGTGCGCACCGGGATGCGCGTCCGCATCCGCTGGGCCGTGACGCGCTCCGGAGCCATCACCGACATCGCCTGCTTCGAGCCGTACGACAGCGAGCCCGGAGGCTTTGAACCCGTACCGCACACCGGGGAGTTCACCGACCCCGTCACCCGCATCGTCACCCCGGCCCGCCTCGACTACGTCCACACCCCGGGCCGCGCCCAGAGCGCCTACCTCGCCGCCCTCGAAGACCACCGCACCGTCGGCGAACGCTGCCCCGCCTGCCGCAAGGTGTACGTCCCGCCGCGCGGAGCCTGTCCCACCTGCGGGGTCGCCACCGCCGAACAGGTCGAGGTCGGCCCGCGCGGCACGGTCACCACGTTCTGCGTCGTCAACATCAAAGCCGCTCATACGGCGAATCTCGATCTCGAAGTCCCGTACGTCTACGCCCACATCGCCCTCGACGGCGCCGACCTGGCCCTGCACGGGCGCATCGCCGGAATCCCGTACGACCAGGTGCGCATGGGGCTGCGCGTAGAGCCCGTCTGGAAGGAGGGCGCCCGTCACCCGGACCACTACCGGCCCACCGGGGAGCCCGACGCCGACTACGACACGTACAAGGAGCTGGTGTAGATGCGGGACGTCGCCATCGTCGCCTTCGCCCAGACCGCACACCGGCGGCGCACCGACGAGCTCTCCGAGGTCGAGTTGCTGATGCCCGTCCTCCACGAGGTGCTCGGCGCGACCGGCCTCAAGGCGAACGAGATCGGGTTCACCTGCTCCGGTTCCGCCGACTACCTCGCCGGGCGGGCCTTCTCCTTCACGATGGCGCTCGACGGCGTCGGCGCGCATCCGCCCATCTCCGAGTCCCACGTCGAGATGGACGGGGCCTGGGCGCTGTACGAGGCCTGGGTGAAGATCCAGACCGGCGAGGCGGACACCGCGCTCGTCTACTCCTACGGAAAGTCCTCGCCCGGCCGGGTCCGCGACGTCCTCACCCGCCAGCTCGACCCCTACTACCTCGCCCCGCTCTGGCCCGACTCCGTCGCGCTCGCCGCCCTCCAGGCGCAGGCCCTCATCGACGCGGGCGCCACCGACGAACCCGCCCTCGCCGAGGTCGCCGCCCGCAACCGCACCGCCGCCGTCGGCAACCCGCACGCCCAGCTCACCGGCGACGTTCCCGCGGGCGACTACCTCGTACGGCCGCTGCGCACCGGCGACTGCCCGCCCATCGGCGACGGGGCCGCCGCCGTGGTCCTCGCCGCCGGGGACACCGCCCGCGCCCTGTGCGCGCGGCCCGCCTGGATCCGGGGCATCGACCACCGCATCGAGGCGCACGGCCTCGGCGTCCGCGACCTCACCGACTCCCCCTCCGCCCGGCTCGCCGCAGAGCGCGCCGGAGCGTTCGAACGGCCCGTCGACACCGCGGAGTTGCACGCCCCGTTCACCTCCCAGGAGGTCGTCCTGCGCAAGGCGCTGGGACTCGGCGACGACGTCCGCGTCAACCCCTCCGGCGGCGCGCTCGCCGCCAACCCCGTGATGGCCGCCGGACTGATCCGCCTCGGCGAGGCCGCCGCCCGCATCCACCGGGGCGAGTCCGACCGGGCGCTCGCGCACGCCACCTCCGGCCCCTGCCTGCAACAGAACCTGGTCGCCGTCCTGGAAGGGGAGAGCACCCATGCCTAAGGAGCCCGTCGCCGTCGTCGGTATCGGCCAGACCAAACACGTCGCCGCCCGGCACGACGTGTCCATCGCCGGGCTGGTCCGCGAGGCCGCCGTCCGGGCGCTGGAGGACGCCGGGCTCACCTGGAGCGACATCGACGCCGTCGTGATCGGCAAGGCCCCCGACTTCTTCGAGGGCGTCATGATGCCGGAGCTCTACCTCGCCGACGCCCTCGGAGCCGTCGGCAAGCCCATGCTCCGTGTCCACACGGCGGGCTCGGTCGGCGGCTCCACCGCCCTGGTCGCCGCGGGCCTCGTCGCCGCCCGCGTGCACCGCACCGTCCTCACCCTCGCCTTCGAGAAGCAGTCCGAGTCCAACGCCATGTGGGGCCTCTCCCTGCCCGTCCCCTTCCAACAGCCGCTGCTGGCCGGCGCGGGCGGTTTCTTCGCCCCGCACGTGCGGGCCTACATGCGGCGCACCGGAGCACCCGACGAGGTCGGATCGCTCGTCGCCTACAAGGACCGGCGCAACGCGCTGAAGAACCCCTACGCGCACCTCCACGACCACGGCATCACCCTGGAGAAGGTCCGGGCCGCCCCCATGCTCTGGGACCCCATCCGCTACTCCGAGACCTGCCCCTCCTCCGACGGGGCCTGCGCCATGGTCCTCACCGACCGCGACGGCGCGGCCCGCTCGCCCCACCCGCCCGCGTGGATCCACGGCGGGGCGATGCGCAGCGAACCGACCCTCTTCGCGGGCAAGGACTTCGTCTCCCCGCAGGCCGGCAAGGACTGTGCCGCCGACGTCTACCGGCAGGCCCGGATCACCGACCCGCGCCGCGAGATCGACGCCGTCGAGATGTACGTGCCGTTCTCCTGGTACGAGCCGATGTGGCTGGAGAACCTCGGCTTCGCCGAGGAGGGCGAGGGGTGGAAGCTCACCGAGGCGGGCGTCACCGAACTCGACGGCGGCCTCCCGGTCAACCCTTCGGGCGGTGTGCTGTCCACCAATCCCATCGGCGCGTCCGGCATGATCCGCTTCGCCGAGGCGGCCCTCCAGGTGCGGGGGAGAGCCGGGGAGCACCAGATCGACGGGGCCACCAGGGCGCTCGGCCACGCCTACGGCGGAGGGGCGCAGTTCTTCGCCATGTGGCTGGTCGGAGCGGAGCCCCCGCCCGGCTGAGGGGGAGCGGCGGGCCCGGTCCCGCGCGGCCCGGGCCCGGCTCCGCAACGTGAGCCGGGACACGTAACATGGCAGCATGTCCTTCCTCCGCCGCCGTAGCGCCGCAACACCCGCGGGCCCGGACTTCGACGTCCTGGCCATGGACCCCGGGGACTGGCCCGGCAACCTCGGCGCCGGTCTGCTCCCCGCCCCCGACGGCAGCTGTCAGGGCGTCTTCCTCCGCTACGACCTGTACGGCGGCCGTGGCCCGGCGATGATCATCGGCAATCTGCCGGAAGGCTCGCCCGCCCGCGAGACCGAGGAGGGCCAGGTCCCCTTCGAGGTGGCCCAACTGCTCCTCGCCCTGGAGAACGACGAGCCGATCGAAGTCGTCAGCTCCGAGGACGTCCCCGTCATGCAGGGCGACAACCTGCTCATCGTCCGCCGCGTCAAGCTCTCCGAGAGCCGTATCGCCTGTGTCCAGTTCGACCGCAGCGACGGTGTCCTCGTGACCATCGCCAGCTGGGACCGGCCGATCACCGACGATCTGTACACCCTGCTCAAGCCCCTGCCCGCAGAGCTGTTCCAGCAGGGCTGAAACGTCCCTGCGAAAGGCCGCCCGGATGCGTCCGGGCGGCCTTTTCCGTTGTCCGGGCGGGTATCCGGCCCTTCCGCGTGCCCGGGTGGGTGGCGGCCCGGGCGCGGGCTAGGGTAGAAAACGAAACGATTGTTCAAGTTGTAGCGATCGTTCAAGTTGATGGATCGTTCACCGCGAAGGGTCGCCCCTACGTCTGCCCACGGAGGTCCGCGCATGGCCAACCCCTACGGCGTCCTGTTCCGTACGCCCGGATCGAGGGCCTTCTCCGCCGCCGGGTTCGTCGCCCGTATGCCCCTGTCCATGGCGGGCATCGGCATCATCGCGATGGTGTCGCAGATGCGCGGTGACTACGGCCTCGCCGGAGCCGTCTCCGCCACCTTCACCCTGTCCATGGCCCTGTGCGGTCCGCGGGTCTCCCGGGCGGTCGACCGACGGGGCCAGAGCCGGGTGCTGCCGCCCGTCGCCGGACTGAGCGTGATCGCGCTCGGCGCGCTGCTGCTCTGCGCCCGGTACGACGCCCCCGCCTGGACCCTGTTCGGCTGCGCGGCGGTGGCCGGCGCGATGCCCAACATGGCGGCGATGGTGCGTGCCCGCTGGACCCATGCCCTCAAGGGCTCCGACCGGCTGCACGCCGCCTACTCGCTCGAATCGGTCGTCGACGAACTCACCTTCGTCGTGGGCCCCGCGCTCTCCGTGGCCCTGTGCACCGCGCTGTTCCCCGAGGCCGGGCCGCTGGTCGCCGGGGTCCTGCTGATACTCGGCGTCCTCACGTTCGTCCCGCAGAAGCGCACCGAGCCCCCCGTGGTCCGGCCGGCCGACGGCCAGACGCGAAGCGGCTCGGCGATCCGCGGCGGAGCGCTCCGCCTGCTGGCCCTCACCCTCGCGGCCGGCGGCGCCATCGTCGGCACCGTCGACGTCGTGAGCGTCTCGTTCGCCGAACAGCAGGGCTCACCCGCCGGCGCGGGAATCGTCCTCTCGGTCTACGCGGCGGGATCCGCCGTCGCCGGGCTGGTCTTCGGGACGCTCAAGCTCACGACGCCGCTGCCACGGCTGCTCGTCATCGGCACCGCCGGGACGGCGCTCACCACCCTTCCCCTGCTGCTCGTCGGGGACATCGTCTCGCTGTCCGCCGCGGTCTTCCTCCCGGGCCTCTTCTTCGCGCCTACCATGATCGTGGTGATGGGGCTGGTGGAGAGGACGGTGCCGCCCGCCGCACTCACCGAGGGCATGACCTGGGCCATCACCGGGCTCAGTGTGGGCGTCGCGTCCGGCGCCGCCGTGTCGGGAGCGATCGTCGACCGCTTCGGTCCCGGCGGCGGATTCGTCGTCGCCGTCGCCGCGGGCGCGGCCGCCCTGCTGACGGCGTTGTGCGCCCGGCGTCCGCTGGAGCGGAGCCTTGAGGAGCGTCACGACCGCGACGCCGGGGAACCGGCCGGGGCCCCCGGCGGGCCCGCGCACTGACGGGCCCGTGCCGCCGCACACCCGCCGTCCCATCCACCACGACGCCCGGAGACACCGTGCACGCACCGCAGACCGACGGACGCCTGCTGAAAGGCGAGCGACGGAAGGAGGAACTCATCGAGGCCACACTCCAGGTGGTCGCCCGCGAAGGAGTCGCGGGCGTCAGCCACCGGGCGGTCGCGCGCGAGGCGGGCCTGCCCGCCACCGCCGCGGCCTACCACTTCACGAGCATCGACGACCTGCTCACCGGCGCGCTCACCCGCTGCATGGACCAGGACGCGGACCGCATGCTCCGGCTGGCCGAGGAGACCGACGGCGGCTCCGAGGGCATCACCGCGCTCGCGGAGCTGCTGGCAAAGGTCGTCAACGGCCCCGGACGGCTACTCGCGGAGTACGAGCTGTACCTGCTCGCGGCCCGCCGCCCGGAGCTCCGCGGCCCCACCCGGCACTGGCTGGAGGCCATCGCCGCGTACGGCCGCCGCTACACCGACGACCCGGTCCGGGTACGGGCGCTCAAGGGCGTCATCGACGGCCTGCTGCTCCAGGGCCTGCTGACCGACACCCCGCCGACGGCGGCGGAGTTCGAGGCGGTGCTCCGGCACGTCCTGCTCTGAGCCCCCGCCCCGTCCGCGTCCGCCACCGGTCGCGGCCCGCCGTCCGTTCCTCCGTACGGCGGGCCGCGTCCCGGAGAACTACGCCGGGCTGCCCGCGAGTTGGGCCATCATCCGGGTCACCTGCGCTGCCGAGGTGCCCAGACCCGTGGGGCCGCTCAGATGCCAGGGTGTGTCGTTGCCCTGCCGCAGGTCCTCCTCACGGTAGCGGCGGCAGCCCCGGTGCCAGATCAGGATCCCGGCGATCCAGTGCTTGAGCTCCTGCACATAGCCCGCGAGGACCTCCCGGGCCTCGGCGTCGAGGCCGAAGTCGTCGTACAGCACCGGGAGTTCGACCTCGGCGACATGCAGGAACTGCCGCAGCCGGGAGTTCATCAGGTCGTGCACGATCGCCACGCCCGTCGGATAGTCCACGCCGAAGAAGTTCTGCACGACCAGGACGCCGTTGTGCACCTCGCCCTCGTACTCGATCTCCTTCTGGTACGAGAAGAGGTCGTTCATCAGGCACGCGTAGTCCGCCGCCGCGTTCTCCAGGGAACGCATCGGACCACTGCGGTAGACCTCCTCCGGGACCTTCCTGCCGTGCCCGAGCCGGCACAGGCTCATCGTCAGGTCCGAGCCGAACGTGGCGCGCCGCATCTCGATGTAGTCCACCGGATCGGGGATACGGTTCTGCGCCTGGTTCGCCAGCTCCCACAGCCAGCTCTCGGTCATCGACTCGATCGCCGTCCGGAAGGTGCGCCGCCCGCTCAGGTCCATCGGAGCGGCAGTCCTGCGCCACAGGTCGCCCAGACTCCGCTCCAGGGCGTTCACCGGTTCCGGCGTTCCCCCGCCGTCCAGCGGCATGAACAGCGACAGCCGCTCGTTGGCCAGCCGCGCCCCCGCCAGGTCCCGGGCCCGCCCGTGCACGACGGGGAACCAGTCGTCGCCGTACGTACCCCAGGCCAGCCACCCCGAGGACAGGTCCAGTTCGTCCGGGGTCGCGTCCGGATCCAGCCCCGCCGCGCACAGCGGCAGGTCGATCGCGACGAGCCGCCGCTCGTCCCAGATGTGCGAACCCGGCACGCCCGGCTGGGCCTCCAGGATGCCCATGCGCCGCGCCCAGTCGACGATCCGGACCCGGGCCCCCTCCAGATGCGGGCTCAGCGTCGTCCCGAACGGCAGGTCGAAGTCCGGCAGCAGCGAGGGGCCCACGTGCTGGTATGGCACATGGCTCTGGCTACGGGCCCGCGCGGTCTCCGAGCGGAGCGTGAACCTGATGGAGGCGGCGGACATGCCGAAGCCGGCCACGGCCTCGCCCGCGCCGCCGCCGTTCATGTAGCGGCTGGAGCGCATGTGCCACTCGTGGCCGCCGGACTGCCAGTCCTGGAGCCCCTTGACGTACGCCAGCACGGCCGCGGTCTGCGCCGGGTCCAGGCCCTTCTCGGCGCAGAGCGGGCCGAGTTCGGTCAGCGTGGTGTTCTCGAACTGCTGGAGCCGTGAGGTCAGCAGATCGTTGACCGCGTCGGCGGCCTCCTGCGTGGAGCAGCCGAGGAACTTCTCCAGCACCAGCACGCCGTTGCTGTTCTCCCCCTCGTCCTCCACCTCACGCTGATAGGAGAAGAGGTCGTTGCGCAGATGCACCCCGTCGGAGAACGCGTCCCGCAGCACCCGCAGCGGGCGGGCGTCGGCGACCGGAGCGGGCACCTCGGCGTTGGCCGCGTACTCCACCAGACCCGCCGACCAGGGCGCGCCGCCCACTTTGCGGCGCATCTCGATGTACTCGACGGGGTTCGCGATGCGGCCCTCGTGGATGTTGGCGAGCTCCCACAGGGACTCGTTGAGGAGGTTCTCCGTCGCCTCCGCGAACCGGGCCCGCCAGGCGTCCGACATCGAGGGCACCGTACGCGCCCACAGATCCGCCAGCCCCGCCTCGACGGGATTCTCCGGATCCGGCGTCGGGGCGCCGCGCTCCATCGGCATGAAGGCGGGCAGGCGGTCCAGATACCGCTTGCCGCCCTCCCGGTCGGGCGTGCGCTTGAAGAGTTCCAGGAAGTGGTCGTCGAAGAAGAAGACCCACACGTACCAGTCGGTGACCAGGGAGAGCGCCTCGGTCGAGCAGTCGGGGTGGGTGTAGGCGCACAGGAGGGCGTAGTCGTGCGCCTCCAGGTCCCTCTCCTCCCAGATGCCGGATCCCTCCAGCATCCCCATGGAGCGGGCCCACGCCCGGGTGTGCGTGCGTGCGGCCTCCACGTGAGGGTTGAGCCGCGCCGGATACGGAACATAGAAGTCCGGCAGTGAGAAGGGCTGTGCCATGTGCGTCAGGCCTTTCCAGAAGCCTCCACGCGGGGAAACGCGCGGACCGGTGGTGTCCGCGCAGCACTACCCTTCGGCCATACGGAGCACGCACGACGGCGAATAGTCACATAATCGCGGCGCCGGTGCGTGCTCGGAAGGCGGTCGTTCGCCAGTCGGACGTTCGCCAGTCTGGCGTTCGGGAGTCTGTCGCTCAGTAGGCGGAGTCGACGTTGTCGATCGAGCCGTACCGGTCCGCGGCGTAGTTGGCGGCGGCGGTGATGTTGGCGACCGGGTCGGTGAGCTTCTTCGGGGTGCCCTTGACGTGGTAGGCGTCGAAGGTGGGCTGGATCACCTGGAGGAGACCCTTGGAGGGAATGCCGTTCCGCGCGTTGATGTCCCAGTCGTTGACGGCGTTCGGGTTGCCGCTGGACTCGCGCATGATGTTGCGGTGCAGCCCCTCGTAGGAGCCGGGGATGTTCTTCTTCTTCATGATGTCGAGCGACTCGCGGATCCAGCCGTCGAGGTTGTTCGCGAACGTCTTGGGCGCGACGGCCTTGCGCTCGGTGGAGCGGTTGGCGGCCTGCTTCTCGGAGCGCGCCTCCGCGGCGTCCTTCTCCGCGGTCGCCTTGCGGGCGGCCGCTGCCTTCTTCGCGGCGGCTTCCTTGGCGGCGGTCTCCTGAGCGGCCTTCTCGGCCGCCGCGTCCTTCGCCGTGGGGATACCTGCGGCGGCGACCGGCTCCACGGAGATGGAGGACCGGGCCGCCGTGGTCTGCGCTTCGCTCGGGCCGCCGGTGGCGGCTATGGCGCTGACGGAACCGGCCGCGACGAGCACGGCGGTGGCGATCTTGTGCGAGCGGGTGATGCGCAGGGTGGAGATGCGGGGCATGCGTGAGCTCTTCCTATGGGGGACGGGCTTCGCGGCCTTCGCGCCGCGTCGGCAGGAACCGGGATGTCCGGGCCGCGTTCGCCGGAGGGCGATCGACGCCGGCTCGAACTCGGTGCTTGCCGGGATCCATGGTTAGCGCTCGCCGACATAGGAAGCAATGACCGCCTTTACTACTCTTCATCGTGAGATGCCAATTTATGAGCCATATGGGCGGTTCGTTACGCCGTCCGCGAGGGCCCGCGCCTACTACTGGAGGCCGTAGGTGACGTGGGTCTCGTGGCGGGCCTCACCCGGGGGGCGCCTCGGGGCGGCACAGGGTCAACGCCCGGTCACGGGGAGATACGGCACGGAAGGGGTCGCGTCGCCGCCGTACGGGGCCTCGGCCGATGCCGACCCGGGAGCGGCGGCGTCAGCTCGACCGGGCGGGAGAGGGCGAGACCTGGCGAGGTCGGGCGACGGAAAAAGGGCCCGGAAACGCACGACAGCGCGCTGCGGGACCGGTGTGTCGGCACCGGTCCCGCAGCGCGCTTCTTCTTCACGGTGGTCAGGTCACCGCGGTTCTCGGCGAGGCGGGCCGTATCCCCGCTTCGCCGTCTGCTCCTCAGCGTGTGCCGACCGCGGCCCGCACCGCCCGCCGCGCCAGGGCGCAGTCGTCGTGCAGCCTGCGCAGCAGCAGCCGCTGCTCCTCGCCCGAGGAGAGCGCGCCGGGCCGGTCGGCCCCGGTCCCCGCCGCGGGCGCCTCGCGCATGGTGCGCTGAACCGCCGTCTCGTAGTTGCGGATCTCGCGGGTCAGCACCAGCATCAGGTTCACCAGGAACGCGTCCCGCGCGGCCGGCCCCCTGGCCTGGGCCAGCTGGCTGATCTGACGTCGAGCCACCGGGGCGTCGCCCAGCACCGCCCACAGCGTCGCCAGGTCGTACCCCGGGAGATACCAGCCGGCGTGCTCCCAGTCGACGAGCACCGGCCCGGTCGGCGACAGCAGAATGTTGGAGAGCAGGGCGTCCCCGTGGCAGAACTGCCCCACGCCCTGCTTGCCGCCCGCGTGGGCCAGACCGTGCAGCAGCTTCTGCAGATCGCCGAGGTCACGGTCGGTGAACAGACCGAGCTCGTGGTAGCGCGCGATCCGCGACGCGTAGTCGAGCGGCGCCTCGAACAGTCCGGGCGGCGGCCGCCAGGCGTTCACCCGGGCGATCGCCCCGAGCGCGGCCCGGATGTCGGCCCTCGGCGGAGCCTCCGCCGGGTGCCGGGTGAGGGCGGCGACCCGACCGGGCATCCGCTCGATCACCAGCGTGCAGTTCTCCGGATCCGCCGCGATCAGCCGGGGCACCCGAACCGGGGGGCGGTGCCGGACGAACGCGCGGTATGCCGCTATTTCGTGCCGGAACCGCTCGGTCCACGCCGGCGAGTGGTCCAGTAAACACTTCGCGACGGCGGTGGCCCGCCCGGTCGTTCCGACGATCAGGACCGAGCGGCCGCTGCGGCGCAGCACCTGGACCGGGTTGAACTCGGGGCAGATGCGCTGCACGGAGGCGATGGCCATCCTTACCTGCGCGCCCTGGGGCCCGGACAGGTCGATCCTTCCGCTGAGCGGTCCGGTGCCCGGTCCCGCGGCCCGTCGGGCCCGGCCCGGACCCTGCGCCGGTGCGCCGGCGTGAGGAGCGAGATAGGGCCCGCCGCCCGCGCCCATCGGGCGGAGCGGACGGGGCGGGGCGGACACGGAGGACGATGCTGTGTACATGGGCGAGACAGATCCCTTCGTGCGCCGACAAGTTACGTGCGCCAACCCGGCCGACGGCCGTTCGGCACCCTGGGGAGTACCTAGGGCTGCCGGGCGGGGTGGCGCTTTCCTACCTGACACCGGAGCGCGGGTGGCAGACCATCTGGCGGACCCTGGCGAACCCTGGCGAATAGTCACAGCGCATCTGACAGGGGGTTAGTGTCAAGTCAGCCGAGAACCTGGGGGCTTGAAGTGACCGGAGAACCCAACACCCGCCTTTCTGACCTGTTCGGCCTGGCCGGCTGGTCCAAGGGCGAACTCGCGAGAATGGTGAACCGGCAGGCGGCGGCCATGGGCCACCCGCAGCTGGCCACCGACACCTCGCGGGTCAGGCGCTGGATCGACATGGGGGAGTCCCCCCGTGATCCCGTGCCCGAAGTGCTGGCGGCTCTGTTCACCGAGCGGCTCGGCCGTGTCGTGACCATCGAGGACCTCGGGTTCGGCCGACGCGGGCGTGTGGGGAAGCGGCGTGACTCCGGGACGGAACACGATCCCGATCAACTGCCGTGGGCGCCCGAACGGACGGCAGCGGTCCTCACCGAATTCACGGGAATGGACCTCATGCTCAACCGACGTGGCTTGGTGGTGGGTGCGGGTGCGGGTGCCGCGCTCACCGCCGGCTCAACCATCGCCGGCCCCATGCGTGACTGGCTGAACAGCGCCCCCGCTTCGGCGGCCGACGCGCCACGCGCCAACGACCCCCTGCACGCCGATCCCGCCGGTCTCGACCGGTACGAGGCCGCCCCGGTCGGCTCCGAGGAGATCGAGGCCCTGGAGCATTCGGTCGAGGTGTTCCGCGCCTGGGACGCGTCCCGGGGCGGCGGACTCCAACGCAAGGCGGTCGTGGGTCAGCTCAACGAGGTGGGCGGCATGCTCGCCTACCGCCACCCCGACCACCTCCAGCGCCGCCTGTGGGGCGTCGCCGCCAACCTCGCCGTCCTGGCGGGCTGGATGTCCCACGACGTCGGCCTCGAACCCACCGCCCAGAAGTACTTCGTCATCGCCGCCCACGCGGCTCGCGAGGGCGGCGACCGGCCGCGCGCCGGAGAGGCGCTCTCCCGGGCGGCACGCCAGATGGTGCACCTGGGCCGCCCCGACGACGCGCTCGACCTGATGAAGCTCGCCAAATCCGGCTCGGGCGACGAGACCCTGCCCCGTACGCAGGCGATGCTGCGCACCATCGAGGCCTGGGCACAGGCGTCGATGGGCCGCGGGCAGGCCATGCGGCGTACCCTCGGCGAGGCCGAGGAGCTCTTCACCTCGGACAAGAGCGATGTGCCGCCGCCCAGTTGGATGCAGATGTTCGACGAGGCCGATATGCACGGGATGCAGGCACTGGCGTTTCGCACCCTGGCCGAGCACGACCAGGGGGCCGCGATCATCGCCCAGCGCCATGCCAAGCAGGCGCTGGAGCTGCGGGTCAACGGGCGCCAGAGGTCGAAGATCTTCGACTACATCTCGTTGGCCTCGGCCTGTTTCATCGCCAACGACCCCGAACAGGCCGACCGGTACGCCCGGCTCGCGCTGGTGTCGATGGGGGAGACCTCCTCGCACCGCACGTGGGACCGGCTCCGCGAAATGTACCGGCTCACCGGGCAGTTCGCCGGATACGCGGGGATCCAGGATCTGCGTGAGCAGATCGAGCTGTCGATGCCGCCGAGCCAGAAGAAGGCCAAGGCCGAGGGCACGCAGATCTGAGCCGGCGGCGCCACTCCGCGCTCCGTCACGCCCTGATACGCCCCCGCCCCCTCAGGCCCCGATGCGGGCGACCAGCACGCACGCGTCGTCCAGACGCTCGGCCCCGCCGAACTCCTCGACGACGCTCCGTACGCACTCCCGTGCCGTACGGGCGTCCGCGAACCGGGGGGCGAGGGCGAGTAACGCCTCCGGGCCCGCACCCCGGTCGCCACGTCGCGTCAGGCCGTCGGTGTGCAGTACGAGCACGTCACCGGGGTACAGCCGTACCTCGTCCTGCTCGAAGACGACGTTGGACGCGGCGCCGAGCAGCATGCCGTCCGGCGGGGGCAGGAGCCGTCCCGAACCGTGGCGGAAGAGCAGCGGTGCGGGGTGTCCGGCCTGCGCCCAGGAGAGAACGGAGGTGTCGGGGTCGTAGCGGCAGCACAGGGCGCTGCCCAGCGCGGGCTGTATCGACGTTTCGATCACCTGGTTGAGGTGCCTCATCAGCGCGCCCGGCTCGATGCCGGCGACGGCCATGCCGCGCAGCGCTCCCAGCATCATCGCCATCGCCGAGGTGGCGCGGATGCCGTGCCCGGTGAGGTCGCCGACGGTGAGGAGGGTGCGCCCGTCCGGCAGCTCCATGGCGTCGTACCAGTCGCCGCCGATGAGGTCGCTCGACTCGGAAGGGAGGTAGTGCGCGGCGACGTCCAGCGCCCCGGGGCCCCGCGTCGGGAGCTGCGGCGATCCGCGCCACGGAGGGAGGACGGCCTCCTGGAGCTCCACGGCCATGCGGTGCTCGGCGCGCTCGATGTGGTTCTCGTGCCGCACCGACGCGCTGCTTCTGCTCACGGCCTGTTCGCTGCGCCGCAGCTCGCTCACGTCCCGCAGGACCGCCCACATGGAGGCGGTGCAGCCCTCGGCGTCCAGGATCGGTTCGCCCGTCATATGGAGAGTGCGTGTGCGGCCGTCGGGCCGCGCGATGCGGAACTCGCCGTCCATCGGCTGGCCGTCGACGAGACAGCCCGTCACCATGGCGGTCAGCACCGGCTGGTCCTCGGGCAGCAGTACGGACGGCAGGTCGTCGAGGGAGAGGGGGGCGGACCCGGGCGGCCTGCCGAAGATCTCGTACAGCTCCTCGGACCAGCAGGACTCGTCGGTGAGGAGGTTCCACTCGGCGCTGCCCACCCGGTTCAGCAGGGAACCGGCGCCCGGGTCGTCCGGGACCGCGACAGGCCGGGGGGCGTCGTCGGGGCTCCGGTCCGGCAGGCCCGCCCGGAGCTGTCCCAGATGCTCGTCGAGGTTGTCCAGGTGCTGCACGGCAAGCTCGCACAGGGCACGCTGCCAGCGCAGCTGGGGGTCGTCCTCTTCGAACAGGACGGCGTCCCGCCGTACCGCGTCCACGTCCCCGCGCAACCGACGCGTGCGGTGGATCAGGGCCTCGACTGCGTCATGCGCGGGAAGCTGTGGTGCGGGGCGGTCCGCGGAGCGGGGGGACGGCATCTCGTACTCCGATACAGGCGCGGCCTAGCCGGTTCTGAAGGGTGGATCGCTACCGACTGTCGCACAGGCCGCGGCGGCCCGTAAGAGCTTTGGCAACACTCGATGGGTGCTTGCTTCTGGCATATGCCAGAGGCTCTCAGGGGTGGTGACTAATCCGAACACGCTTGCGTTTGAGGCGAGTTGACCGTGGGGGCGGGTGTGGCTGAAGAGCGCGCCAAGGGCAACAGGATCAACGATCGGGCGATCAGTGATCAGCGATCAGCGATCAGCGAGGCATCTGAGCTGAACGAATACCCCTCTCGCCCGCGTCTCCAGAGCTCACGGGCAGGCATTCGGCGAGCAGCTCGACGATGTCGCGCCAGGCTCGCTGCGCGTGCTGCGGGTGGAAGCCGACGCCCGGGACCACGGGGTGGTCGACCGGCGGGTGGTGGAAGGCGTGCAAGGCGCCGCCGTAGACCGTGAGCCGCCAGTCGACGCCCGCGGCCTGCATCTCGGCGGTGAACGCGCTCCGTTGCGCGGGCGGCATGATGGGGTCTTCCGACCCGACCCCGGCCCACACCGGGCAGCGAATGCGCGCCGACTCGCCCGGTCGGCCCGTGGTGGTGGCGTTGACTGTCCCGATCGCGCGCAGGCTGACGCCGCCGCGCCCGAGTTCCAGCCCTATGGCGCCCCCGGTGCCGTAGCCGACGGCGGCGATCCGGTCGGGGTCGGTCCGCGGTTCGGTGCGCAACGCGTCGAGCGCCGCATGGCCGATGTCCCGCATCCGGTCGGGATCGGCGAGCAGCGGCAGGCAACGGGCCAGCATCTCCTCGGGCTCGCCCAGATAGCGCCCACCGTGAAGGTCGAAGGCCAGCGCCACATATCCCAGTTCGGCGAGAGCGTCGGCCCGGCGGCGCTCGACGTCGCTGAGCCCCGTGCCCTCGGGTCCGAGCAGCACCGCGGGCCGGCGGTCGACACCGGCCGGGAGCGCGAGGTGCCCGATCATCGTCAAACCGTCGGCCGGATACTCGACCGTACGCGTCGTCACCGTCTCCATGAGACCGGACTGTAGCGACCGTCGGGCCCGGTCCGGCTGGTGTTCTGCCGCTGGCAGAACGGCGCGGGCAGCCCTCTGGAACACGGTGCGCGGCGGGTCGGGAATGCCGAGCGGGGGGCCCGCGTTACCCCACCAGAACGAAAACGAATCCCATTCCCGGTATGGGTGTGGGGTCGGCGGAAGCACAGGGAGGCGCCCATGGCACGCAGTGAGACCAGGCCGGTCGTCACCCTCCGGTCCACCGTGGGAACGGGCCGGAGTTATGTGACGCGCAAGAGCCGCCGTAACAACCCCGACCGGCTGGAGCTCCGCAAGTTCGACTCCGCCGCCGGCCGGCACGTTCTGTTCCGCGAGGTCCGCTGACCGTCCGGAAGAAGTCCGTCCCGCTGTACGTCACCGCTTTCCACGGTGAGGAAGGAACGTATCCATGAAGTCCCGCATCCACCCCGTGTCCCGCCCGGTGGTCTTCCGCGACCGCGCGGCCGACGTCGCCTTCCTGACCCGCTCCACCGCCGACTCCGGCGAGCGCGTGGCGTGGGAGGACGGCAACACCTACCCCGTCATCGACGTGGAGACCTCGTCGGCGAGCCACCCGTTCTACACCGGCGGCCGCCAGGAGCTCGACACGGCGGGCCGCGTCGAACAGTTCCGGCGCCGCTACGGCACCGGCGAGACGTCCGCGAGTTGACCGAGACCGTTCTGACCAGGGGGAAAGCCCGGGAATCCGTGCCGTGGATCACATCCGTGGGGGCGGGTTCCCAGGAACAGGCCAGGATGGTTTATCGTTCATCTATATGTGGGAGTGAGGGGGATCGTATCCCCGGGCCTCACCTGTAGCCCATGGGGAACATCGTCCCGCCGGAGCCCCATGGAGCGCTCCGCCGAGAGGCGACCGTCCTTCACGCCCGCACTCAAGCCGCCCCGGCTGGATTCCCCCGATCCGGCCGGGGCTTCCCCTTTGCCTCCCCGTGCCGGGCCCGCCCGGTACGGGGACCGTCTCCAGCACCGGAACACCCGAGGCCATCACCACCGCGCCCGACGTGGCCCCAGGAGTCTCCGCGTCGTGGACGACCGCCATGGCCCCGTACGGGTCACACGGTCTCGTCGAGGTCCTTCGCATAGTGCTCGATCGCCCGCCGGTACTGCTGGACGTACGGGTCGTTGCTGGTCGTGGCCGTCAACTCCAGCAACAGCCGCATCGCCTCGTGGTGCTCGTCGGTGTTGTACAGGGCCATCGCCAGGAAGGCCCGGAACGAGCCGTCGTCCGGGAACTCCTCGACGCCCCGGCGCAGCGTCTCCACCGCCTGTCCGTACCGCCCGAGGATCCGGTACGTACTGCCCAGTCCCAGGAGCGACCCCCTCCGATCCTCCGCGGCCAGCTCCGGATTGGCCAGAGCACGCTCGTAATAGGGCACCGCCTCCGACTCCAGCCCCAGCGCGTCGTGGATCCACGCAGTCCGGCAGGCCACTTCCGCGTCGTCGGGGTACTCGGCGGTCAGGGCGAGGAGCCGTTCGCGCGCCTCCTCGGGCCGGCCCTCCGCACGCAACCGGTCGGCCTCTTCCAGCAGGTCCCTCTTCTTGTGTGCGCTCATGCGCACATCGTCGCAGGCGGGCATGGACAGCCGTGTGAGATTTTCGCTCCACGGGGCCGTCCGGCGTGTGTTCCGGCCGGTCGGGGGCACCCGTCGGCCATGACAGCAGAGGCGAATCCCCGTACACGCCAGGGGACATGGGTACGTGTGCTGGTGCGCGGGGCGGTCCTGACGGTGGTGCTGCTGGGACTGGTGGCGTTCTCCGTCCTCCTGGCCAAGGTGACGCTCACGCCCTCACCGGCCTCTGCGGACCTCGTCACCTCGAATCTCCGCCCCGGGCGCTCCCTGCGCCAGTACGCCGAGGACTACACCTTCCTCGCCGCGGTCAAACAGGCGGGCGGAAACCTGCTGCTCGGCGTGCCGTTCGGGCTCCTGCTGCCGTTCTTCGTGCCACGCCGCCTGCGCATGATCCGGACGACGCTGCTGACCGCCGTCGCCATGGCCCTCGTCGAACTGATCCAGGGGGCCCTGGTCGCGGGGCGCGCCTTCGACATCGACGACGTCATCCTCAACACGGCGGGCGCGCTGCTGGGCTACTTCGTGCTGGGCCGCCGGATCAGCCACCGCTACTACACCTACACCGACGACCTGGGCTCCCCCGGCGGCCCGTCGGCGGAGAAGCCCGAGGCCGAGCCGGTGCGCGCGCCGGCTCCCGCCACGCGCACCAGGGCGGGCCGGACGAAGACCGCGGCGACGAAGACCGCGGGCACGAAGACCGCGGCCACCAAGACCGGACAACGGGCCCGGCCGGAGTCGGCGGCCGCGACCCCGGCGAAGAAGCGCGACTCCCGCGCCGGAAGGACCGACGGCCCGGCGGGCGCCGGCCGCAGCGCCACCGGGTCCCGCTCCGTCCGCTCCCTGCTCGACCGCCTCCGCGGCCGCTGAGCACGGGCACCCGTTCGGGCCGGGCCGTTTGCGGGCGGCCCGGGGCGGACGCACGGTGAGGACACGTCCTGCGCGCGGATGCCGTACGGATTCCCTGCCGAGGAGGAGCGCCATGGCCGAAGGCCGGTGGAGCCCGGGTCGCAAGGAAACGGACGCGGACGAGTTCCGGCCCGTCCTGGACATCGTCGAACCGGCCCGCCAGCGGCGGCTGACCGTCCTCCTGCGACTGCTGCTGCTCGTCCCGCACTTCATCGTGCTGTTCGTCCTGCACATCGCGGCGTTCTTCACCGTCATCGCGGGCTGGTTCGCGGCACTGGTGCTGGGACGGCTGCCGGACCCCGTCTTCCGCTTCCTGACCGGCGTCCTCGGCTACGACATGCGCGTCTCGGCCAGCGACATGCTTCTCATCGACCGCTACCCGCCCTTCGCCCTGACCCCGCCGGTCGGCTATCCGGTGCGGATCGAGGTGCGGCCCACCTCGCTCAACCGCCTCGCGGTGCTGTTCCGTGTCTTCCTGATGATCCCGGCGGCGATCGTGCAGAGCTTCGCCGTATACGGGTGGTGGGCGCTGGCCTTCGTCTGGTGGCTGATCACGCTGTGTCTCGGCCGGATGCCCCGGCCGCTGTTCGAGGCGACGGCGGCCACCCTGCGCTACCGGATGCGGTTCTCCGCGTACGTCATGATGCTCACCCCCGCCTACCCCAAGGGGCTGTTCGGCGACGACGACCTCGCGGTGGCCCCGGAGCGGTCGCGCTCCGCCACCCGCCCGCTGGTTCTGAGCAGCGCCGCGAAATGGCTCGTGGTGCTGTTCCTGGTGCTGGGCCTGGCGGGCCACATCGCCTCGTCCGTGACCGCCTCGACGACCGACGACACCTACGACACGCGTCTCGTCGGCTCCTGAGGGCCGGCGGGCCCCGCCCCGGCCTCCGCCGCCTCGGCATAGCGGCGGGCCAATCGAGCGAAGGCGTCCCTGAGCGCGTCGGGCCCGACGACCTCGATGTCCACGTCGAACCGGCCGAGTCCGGCGGCGAGGCCCGCCCACGACCAGGCGCCCAGGACCACACGACAGCGGTCCGGGCCGTGCTCCTCGACGATCCCGTCGCGGACGTGGCCGGCCACCGCGGAGGCCGGCGCGTCGAGGATCACCTCGCCGCGGCAGGGCCACGCGCCCGGGGCGTCGGAGCCCTGGAACCGGGCGGCGACGAAGGCCGCCACATCGCCTCCGGGCACCTCGCGCGGGGTGAACCGGGGACCCGTGGGAGTGCGCGGGGTGATCCGGTCGGCGCGGAAGGTCCGCCAGTCCTCGCGATCCAGGTCCCAGGCGACGAGATACCAGCGCCCGCCCCAGGTGACCAGCCGGTGCGGCTCCACCCGCCGCACCGCGGGCGGGGCATCGGCGGCGGCCGGCGCGTACGCGGGGGAGTGGTCGAAGCGCAGCACCTCGCGGGCGTGCACGGCGGTGCTCAACGCCACGAGCACCCGCGGATCGGCCTGCGGTCGCGGCGGGCCTCCCGTGCGTTCGACGGCGGTGACCCGCAGGGCGTCGACGCGGTGGCGCAGCCGGTCGGGCATGACCTGCCGGACGGTGGTGAGCGCGCGGGCCGCGGCCTCCCCGATCCCGGCACCGGTCGCGGCGGCCGTCCGCAGCGCGACGGCGAGCGCGACGGCCTGGTCGTCGTCGAACAGCAACGGCGGCAACCGCGCGCCCGCGTCCAGCCGGTATCCGCCGTCGGGGCCTTTGAACGCCGCGATGGGATAGCCCAGCTCCCGCAGCCGGTCGACGTCACGCCGCACCGTGCGCGGGCTGACCTCCAGCCGCTGGGCCAGCAACGGACCCGGCCAGTCCCGGCGCGCCTGGAGCAGGGAGAGCAGCGCCAGCAGTCGCGCTGAAGTCTTCGGCATGACGCCAGTATGACCCGAGAAGAGGCCACACCCTGGCCTCTTCCCTTGCGAGGGTTGACCCGTACCGCACGACAGGAACACCGGAAGGAACCCGATCACCATGACCACGGCCACCACCTCTCCCGACCCCGAGCGCACCGACCTGCTCGCCGCCCTGGCCACCGCGCGGGCCGCCCTGATCCGCACGGTGGAGGACCTCGGCGACGAGCAGGCCGGTGAGCGCCCGACCGTCAGCGCGCTGTGCCTGGGCGGCCTCGTCAAGCACGTCACGGCCATGGAGGAGAGCTGGCTGAACTTCGTGACCGAGGGGCCGTCGGCGATGTCCTTCGCCCTGCCCGAAGGAGTCACCTGGGACGACCTGGCGGCCGGCACCGCCGCTGAGTACCCGAAGTGGGCGATCGAGCGGGAGAAGGAGTTCCGGATGCTGCCCGGCGAGACGACGGCGGGGGTCCTCGGCGCCTACGAGCAGGTCGCCGCCCGCAGCGAGGAGATCATCCTCGCGGTGCCCGACCTCTCGGCGTCACAGCCGCTCCCCGAGGCGCCCTGGAACGAACCCGGCGGCGAGTGGAGCGTACGGCGGGTGCTGACCCACGTCCTCACCGAGACCGCCCAGCACGCCGGGCACGCGGATATCCTGCGCGAGACGCTCGACGGCCGGCAGGCGACCTGACCACCGGCGCACCGCGCGGGGGCGCGCGGAGACCGGCGTCGGGCGACCGAGAAGGAGAGACCACACGGTGACCGTCCTCGACAACCGGGCGCTCAACCGCGCCATGCTGGCCCGCCAGTTGCTGCTCGACCGGGCCGATCTGCCGGTCGTGGACGCCGTGGCCCACCTCTGCGGCCTCCAGGCGCAGGAACCGCAGGAGCCCTTCGTCGGGCTCTGGTCCCGGCTGACCGCCTTCGATCCGGCGGTTCTCTCGGACCTGCTGACCCGGCGGAGCGTGGTGCGCACTCATCTGATGCGACGCACGGTCCACCTCGTCACCGCCGACGACGTCCTCGCCTGGCGGGCCCGCCACGACGCGATGCTGCGCCAACGCGTGCTCGGGGTCTACCGCGACGAGCTGAAAGGGGTCGACCTCGACGCACTCGCAGCGGACGCCCGGGAGTTGATGGCCGACGGCGAACCCCGTACCGCGGCGGAGATCGTGCGGGCGCTCGCCGGGCGCTGGCCCGGTCCGGGCTCCCGCCCCCTCGGCGAGATGGTGGTCGCCGCCCTCGTCCCGATGGCGCAGGCGCCGCCCCGGGGGCTGTGGCGAGCGAAGGGCGGGGTGCGCAACGTCGCCCTCTCCTTCTGGCTGGGCCGCCCGGTCGACCCGCCCGCCCCCGACGGCGCCGACCCGGTCGGCCAGGTACTGGTCCGGCGCTATCTGGCCGCCCACGGACCCGCCGCGACGGCCGACCTGCGCGCCTGGTCGGGCCTGGCCGGACTGCCCGGCGCGGTGGCCGCCGTACGCGACGAGCTGGTCCGCTTCCGCGACGAGCGGGGACGGGAGCTGCTCGACCTGCCCGACGCGCCGCGGCCGGACCCGGACACTCCGGCTCCGGTGCGGTTCCTGCCGGCCTTCGACAACGCGATCCTCGGCTATCAGGACCGCGGCCGGATCATCGACGACGCCCACCGCGGCCTCTCGGTCGCCGGCGAGCGTGTCGTGCTGGTCGACGGCCGCGTGGCGGCCACCTGGCGTGTCACCGACGGGGTGGTCGCGGTGGAACCCCTGCGGGCCTTCTCCCGGGCCGACCGCGATGCCGTGGCCGACCAGGGGAGGGAGCTGGCGTCCTTCCTGACCGACGGCGGGAGCGATCGCGTACGGGTGGCCCCCGCGCCGGGCTGAGCGTGCCCGGCCGCCGGGCAGACGCCCTCGTGTCTGCCCGGCCGTACCGGAACAGGCCCATTTTGTACGGTGGTTCTCTCGGGATTCGGGAGCAGCCGGACTGAAAGCACCGGCCGTGGGTCACACGGTGAGCATGACGTCCAGCGACGTAACCACAGAGCCCTCGCCGCACGGCGACAGAAAGCGCGACACCCGCCGCTCCCGCAGGTGGCCGATGGTCCTCGGCGTCGCCGCGGCCGTTCTGGTCCTGCTGTTCGCGGGCAGCCGGCTCAGCCTCCTGCCGGGTCTCGACGACCTCTTCGGCGAGGAGACCCACGACCGGTCGGGCCCCGCCGTGCTCAAGTCGATCCAGGACATGAGCGCGTACGAGGCCGCCTCGGGCAACTTCCAGGTCGTCGTCGACCTGGAGAAGGACGCGAAGTTCGTCCCCGACGCCCTGCGCGGCACCCGCACCCTGTTCGTCGGTGCGGGCACCGTCGGCGCCTCCGTCGACCTGGGCAAGGTCACCGGGAGCGGCGTCGTGGTGAACGAGGACCGCACCACGGCCGAACTCCGGCTGCCGCACGCGGTGCTGGGCAGGCCGGCCCTCGATCCCGACCGTTCCTACGCGGTGTCCAAACAGCGCGGTCTCCTCGACCGGCTGGGCGACCTCTTCTCCGACAATCCCGGCAGTGAGCAGGCGGTCAACAAGCTCGCCGTCCACCACATCTCACAAGCGGCGAAGGAGAGCGAACTGACCGTCCGCGCGGAGAAGAACACCGCCGACATGCTGAAGGGGCTGCTCGGCTCCCTCGGCTTCGACCGCGTCACGGTCCGGTACGGCGACGACCAGGAGTGATCGCGTCAACGGATGGCCGCGCGGGACGAGCGCGGCCACCCGCGCGGCTCGGAGGGGAGGCCGCCCACCGCGCACCACCCTTGACGTGAACGCGTCGATGGGTATGGTCTAGTCCAAGTGCAAGGCCTTTCCGGACACCTTCATCAGGCTTGTCCGGCAAGGGACTTGCAGCCCTTCGCCTCTTGGCCCCACACTCGCGAGGCCTCGCCGCCGAAGCCGGGCCCCCCACGGCCCGCCACCGCGCGGTGCGGTCTCCTGTGAAGGAGAAACATGCACGCGAAAAGGAAGACAGCGCTCGCCGTCGGCGCCATGCTCGCCCCGGTCCTCGCCCTGAGCCTTCCGGCGAGCTCCGCCAGTGCCCACGGTTACATCTCCAACCCGCCGAGCAGGCAGGCGCAGTGTGCCGCCGGCACGGTCAGCTGCGGTGCGATCAAGTACGAGCCGCAGAGCGTCGAGGGCCCCAAGGGGCTCGCCAGCTGCAGTGGCGGAAACAGCGGCTTCGCCGAGCTGGACGACGACTCCAAGGGCTGGTCGGTCACTCCGGTGAACCGTTCCCAGCAGTTCGAGTGGAAGCTCACCGCGCGCCACTCGACCAGCACCTGGCAGTACTTCGTGGGCGGCGAGAAGATCGCCGAATTCGACGACGGCGGCGCGCGGCCCGGCGCGACCGTGACCCACCGGGTCGACTTCGGCAACAAGACCGGCCAGCAGAAGGTGCTCGCCGTCTGGAACGTCGCGGACACCCCGAACGCCTTCTACGCCTGCATCGACGTCAACGTCAGCTAGGCGCGCCGTACCGGTCGGGCTCCACGCCCCTCCGTCAGTCCACGCCCCGGTCGCGCATCGTCGCGGCCGGGGCGCGGTGCTGTTCGCGGTGGCCGGAAAGCGGCACGGCGCGGAAGTATCGGGTAGTTGAGCGGTTACCCTACGTCAGCTGTTCTGATTGATCATCAGTGCTCGAGGGGACTCCTGAATGAACCGCATCCGTACCGTACTCGCCGCGCTCGGCATCACCGCCGGACTGATCTCCGCCCCGGCGGCGAGCGCCGCACCGGGGCCCGCCCAGCCCGCGCCCGCCGCCGAGCGGCACGAACCCTGCACCGGAGAGTTCCGCGGCGACGCCCGCCTCGGTCCCAAGTGGCTGCCGAACAAGCGGCTCGCCCCGGTCGGCCCGCTCCTGAAGGGCTGGCAGCGCACCGGCGACCTCACGCCGAAGGACTTCCTCAAGAAGTACTGGGAAGGGCCCGCGGACACCGGCAGCTGGAAGTACCCGCCCAACGACGGCTTCGCCGAGGTGAACGGCGAGATCGACAAGGAGCCCGTGAAGCTCCGTGCCGGCCAGCGCCTGGACCGCTTCGGCTCGGAGTACGGCGGCTACCTCGCCCCGGCGGGTGACGCCTACGCCGAGCGTGCCCTGCCCCCGCAGAACCTGAACACCCGTGACGCGGCCACACCTTGCGACTACCGGGTCTACAAGGTCGCCAAGCCCTTCTGGGTCTGGCAGGGCGGCATCGCCCCGTGGTTCGAGCAGCCCGGCGGCGGCCAGCAGATCAAGCTCGACGCCGTGTTCCTCGACCCGGGCGCGGGGCAGCGGCTCAATGTGAAGTGGCTGCTGGACAACGCCTACCTGACGCCCGCGGGCGCGTAACCCGCCATGGACCGCCGGGCCTTGCAGGCCGCACTCGTCGAGGCACGGATCCCCGGCGGCTACTACCGGATCGAAGGCGTCCACGAGCCCGTTCCCACCCCGCCGGACTTCCTCTTCGTCCGGCGGGGCGGGGGCGGAGGCTGGGAGACCGGGGCCTTCGAGCATGGAACATACGAGGTCGTCGCCCGCCACCCGGACGAGGCCACCGCCTGCGCGCACCTGCTGAGCCTGCTCGTCTGAAGCCGGCCCCCGCAGCCGTTGTTTTGCCGGAACGGCAAACAACCTTGTCCGGGCGGTCGCACCGGCCGAATGATCGTGACCGGGCGGCCGGGCCCCCGGCCCGGCCGCCCGCCGAAGCGACACGACCGCCCCGCCCGCACGGGGCGCCCGAGGAGGAGCCATGCCGGAGCCCACCCCCGTACCCACGCCGTCCGCGCGTTCCGCGGACCGTGCCGCCCGACCCTCCGCCCTCCTGCCCGGCGCGACGCACCGGACGGTCGCCGTCCCCGGCGGCCGGATCCACTGCGTCGAACAGGGCACGGGCCCCCTCGTGCTCCTCGTCCACGGCTTCCCCGAGTCCTGGTACTCCTGGCGCCACCAGCTCCCCGCCCTGGCCGCGGCGGGGCACCGGGCCGTCGCCATCGACGTACGCGGCTACGGGCGTTCCTCCGCACCCGCCGCCACCGACGCCTACCGCATGCTCGCCCATGTCGCCGACAACACCGCAGTCGTCCACGCCCTCGGCGAGGAGACCGCCACGGTCGTCGGACACGACTGGGGCTCGCCCATCGCAGCGAACAGCGCCCTGCTCCGGCCGGACGTCTTCACGGCGGTCGCACTGCTGAGCGTCCCGTACACGCCCCGGGGAGGCCCCCGCCCCACCGACGGCTTCGCGGGCATCGGAGGCGAGGAGGAGTTCTACGTCAGCTACTTCCAGACCCCCGGCCGCGCCGAGGCGGAGATCGAACCGGACGTACGCGGCTGGCTCGCCGGCTTCTACGCGGGTCTCTCCGGAGACACCCCCGCCCCCGCGGACCACCCCGGCCTCTTCTTCGTACCTCCGGGCGCGCGGATGGCCGACCGCTTCCCCGCCGGCCCGCTCCCCGGCTGGCTCGACGAACGGGACCTCGACGTCTACACCGAGGAGTTCGAACGCACCGGTCTGACCGGCGCCCTCAACCGCTACCGCAACGTCGACCGGGACTGGGAGGACCTCGCCGCCTGGGACGGAACACCCGTCGCCCAGCCGTCGATCTTCATCGGCGGCGCCCTCGACGCCTCCACCACCTGGATGTCCGACGCCATCGACGCCTACCCGCGCACCCTCCCCGGCCTGTCCGCAGCCCACATCCTCGAAGGCTGCGGCCACTGGATCCAGCAGGAACGCCCCGACGAGGTCAACCGCCTGCTGACCGACTGGCTGCACGGCCTGCGCTGAGCGACGCCCGGCCCGTGCCCGTGCCCGTCACGCTCGTCGGCGGGCAGTGCGCGGCGACACACCGCCACCCGGCGGTGTGTCGCACCCGGGAGCAACGGGCTCCTCCGGCGAAGGTGGACGCATGAACACCGCAGGCATGCTGGCCGAAGCGTTCGACCGGGTCGGGGAAGCGGTCCACGCGGCGGTCGAAGGACTCACGCCCGACGACCTCAACGCCCGCGTCGACACGGGGGCGAACTCCATCTCCTGGCTGGTCTGGCATCTCACCCGCGTCCAGGACGACCACATCGCCGACGCCGCCGGAACCGGACAGATCTGGCTCACCGAAGGCTGGGTGAACACCTTCGGACTGCCGTTCGACGAGGCGGCGACCGGCTACGGGCACAGTACCGACGAGGTCGCCGCCGTCCGCGTGGACTCCGCCGACTCCCTGCTCGGCTACTTCGACGCCGTGCACGAGCGGACCCTGGACTTCGTCGCGGGGCTGGAGGGCCACGCCCTCGACCGGATCGTCGACGAGGGCTGGTCGCCCCCGGTGACGCTCGGTGTCCGGCTGATCAGCGTCATCGCCGAGGATCTCCAGCACGCGGGCCAGGCCGCCTTTGTCCGAGGGATGCTGGAACGCGCCTGAGGACCGGCGACCGGAGTAGTGGCAGAACCGGGCCCTCGCACACCCGTGCGTAGTCCCACGGGCGGTGCCATACTCGGAAGAAGTCGGCTGGACAGGCTTGCCATCGTCCGAAAGGTGACCGTCATGAGCTGGGCATCTTGGACGACCAGTGGTGTCTTCGCGGGAACCGGTGGGGTGCGTACCGAGGAAGCGGGCATCCTGAGCGGCGACCTCACGGTGCATACGACCTGGTCCGACGGACAGGCGTCGGTGGCCGTGCAGTACAGCGGGTCCTCGGACTGGTTCACCCTCACCGGCAGCCCCGTGCCGTGCCCCTCCGAGGAGGAGAGCCGCACCTTCCACCAGAGCGTGGTCGAAGCCGTCCGCGCCGGCGAGGGCGCGACGGTCCCTCCGGTCGGCGCGGGCCCCGTCTGACGTCGCTCACCGCTCTCCGCGCCCCATAGAGTGGATCACCGGATCCGTTCCCCCAGGGACGGGCACGCGGTACACGGGCGAGGAGCGGTGCACATGGGGCGGGCGGGCACGCGGCGGTCGAGGACACGGAAGAACCGGCCGTTCTGGGTGGAGCTGCCGCTCCTCGTCGGTGTCGCCCTGGTGCTGGCGCTGCTCATCAAGACGTTTCTGGTGCAGGCCTTCTCCATTCCCTCGGACTCCATGCAGAGCACCCTCCAGCGGGGTGACCGGGTCCTCGTGGACAAGCTGACGCCCTGGTTCGGATCGGAGCCGGAGCGCGGTGAGGTGATCGTCTTCCACGACCCGTCCAACTGGCTCGCGGGCGTGCCCGTGGACCCGCCCAACACCGTGCAGAAGGTCCTGAGCTTCGTCGGCGTGATGCCCTCCGCCGAGGAGAAGGACCTCATCAAGCGGGTCATCGGCGTCGGAGGCGACACCGTGGAGTGCGAGGGCGACGGGCCGGTGAAGGTCAACGGCGCCGCCCTGGACGAGCCGTACGTCTTCCCGGGCAACAGCCCCTGCAGCGACGACGAGGACGGCGGCCGGTTCAAGGTCACCGTGCCCGAAGGTAAGGTCTGGGTGATGGGGGACCACCGCCAGGCCTCCGCGGACTCCCGCTACCACCAGGACGACCCGAACCAGGGGATGGTCCCGGTCGACGAGGTCGTCGGCAGGGCCGTGGTCGTCGCCTGGCCGGTCGGCCGCTGGAGCATCCTGCCGGTGCCGGGAACCTTCGACAACGTGCCCGACAAGCCCCGAGGCTCCGCCACTCGCTGAGGGCTGTCCCTCAGCGCTGCGCGAAGTTCCGTACGTAGCGGCGCTGCCAGGGCGTCTCCACCGCCCGCGGGTGATAGCCGGCGCGCACGAACGCCACCGCCTCGTCCGCGGGGACCCCGTCCAGGACGGCGAGGCAGGCCAGCGCCGTGCCAGTGCGGCCCATTCCGCCGCCGCACGCCACCTCGACCCGCGTCCCGGCGGACCGCTCCCACACCTCGTGGAGGAGTTCCCGGGTCGCCGCCCGGTCCGCCGGGAGCCGGAAGTCCGGCCACCGCAGCCACCGGGACTCCCAGGCGACCGGAGGCGGGGTACGCCCGAGGAGATAGACGGCGAAGTCCGGTTCGGGGCCTGCCGGCAAGGGCTTGCGCAGACCCCGGCCGCGTACGAGCCGTCCGGAGGGGAGGGCCAGGACGGCCGGGTCGGCGGCGTTCCACGTCTCGATCACGTGTCCCAACCTAACGACCCGGCAGTCGCCGGTGGTACGGATCGCACCGTCGGCCGGGAATCAGGTGGCGTCGAGATCCCGTGCGAGCAGCTCGGCCAGTTCCTCGACCGCCGCCCGCGCTCCGTCGCCGTCGGCGCTGAGCACCACGGTCTCCCCGTGCGGGGCGGCCAGGGCCAGCACCGCCAGCATGCTGCGGGCATCGACCGGGTCGCGGCCCTCACGGGCGATGGTCACCTTGACCGGCTGACGGGCGGCGGCCTGGACGAACAGGGACGCCGGACGGGCGTGGAGCCCGCTGCGGGAGGCTATGGCGACGGTCTGCCGGTGCATGGATCACTCCTGAGGGAAGAGGTGTTCAGGAGGGGCGTGTGTGTGCGGAGTTCAGGCGGCGACGGTGACCCGGGAGCCGTCGGGGCCCGCGGGTCCCGCGTCCCCGGCAGCCTCCGGCGCCGCCCTCCGCGCACCCTTGAGCAGGACGACGAGCGCGGTCGCCACCAGCGTCCCGGCGGCGATGGCGAGCAGATAGAGGAACGGCTCGCCGATCAGCGGGACGACGAAGACGCCGCCGTGCGGAGCGCGCAGGGTCGCGCCGAAGGCCATCGACAGGGCGCCGGTGACCGCGCCGCCCGCCATCACCGACGGGATGACCCGCAGCGGGTCGGCGGCGGCGAACGGGATCGCGCCCTCGGTGATGAACGAGGCGCCCAGCACCCAGGCTGCCCGGCCGTTCTCCTGCTCGGTCCTCGTGAACAGCCGCTTGCGTACGGTGGTGGCCAGCGCCATCGCCAGCGGCGGCACCATCCCGGCCGCCATGACCGCGGCCATCACCTTGAGGCTGCCCGGCGTCGGGTCGGCGAGACCGCCGACCGCGAAGGCGTACGCCACCTTGTTCAGCGGACCGCCCATGTCGAAGCACATCATCAGCCCGAGGACGACGCCGAGGATCACCGCGTTGGAGCCCGACAGTCCGTCCAGCCAGTCCGTGAGCGCGTTCTGCAGTGAGGCGATGGGCTTGCCGACCACGATGAACATCAGGAACCCGACGGTCGCCGACGCGATCAGAGGGATCACCAGGACCGGCATGATGCCGCGCAGGGTCGGGTGGACCGGGACCCGCTGAATGGCCATCACCACTGCACCGGCCAGCAGACCGGCGACCAGACCTCCGAGGAATCCGGCGTTCACCGTGAGCGCGATGGCCCCGCCGACGAACCCGGGCACCAGCGCCGGCCGGTCCGCCATCCCGTACGCGATGTACCCGGCCAGCACCGGGACCAGGAACCCGAAGGCCGCCGAGCCGATCTGGTTGAGCAGCGCGGCCCAGCTGTCCGCCTCACCCCAGACGAAGTGGTCGGCGACCGACTTGGCGCTCGCTATCTCGTAGCCGCCGATGGCGAACGACAGGGCGATCAGCAGACCGCCCGCCGCGACGAACGGCACCATGTAGCTCACGCCGGACATCAGATACGTACGGAGCCGGACGCCGAAGTGCGCGTGGTCCGCGGAGGATTCGTTCACGCCCCCGGTGTCCGCGCCTCCGCCGTCCTCGGACACGGCGGCGATCTCCCCGCGCTCCGCCTTGCGGCGGGCCTCGGCGATCAGCTCGGCGGGCCGGTTGACGCCCGCCTTGACCCCGACGTCGACCAGCGGCTTGCCGCGGAAGCGCGACTTCTCCCGGACCTCCACGTCGTGCGCCCAGATCACGGCGTCCGCCGCCGCGACGACGGCGGGGTCCAGTTTCTCGAAGCCGGCCGAACCCTGGGTCTCCACGCTCACCTCGACCCCCTCGGCGCGGCCCGCCGCGGCCAGGGACTCGGCCGCCATGTAGGTGTGGGCGATGCCGGTGGGGCAGGAGGTGACGGCGACGATCCGGAAGGGGGCGCTCGCGGCGGCTACTGAGGCTTTCGTCTCCGTCTCCGTCTTCGCCTGTTCCTGTTCCTGCTCCTGGTTCTCCTCCGGCGGCTCCTCGCCCCGGATCAGCGCGGCTACCGTCCGCGGATCCGTTCCGGCGCGCAGGGCGGCGGTGAACTCCGCGTCCATCAGCCTGCGGGCCAGGCCCGACAGGATGGTGAGGTGGTCGTCGTCGGCCCCGGCCGGGGCCGCGATGAGGAAGATCAGGTCGGCCGGACCGTCGGCCGCCCCGAAGTCGATGCCTGCCCCGCTGCGTCCGAAGGCCAGCGTCGGGGCGCTCACGTGTTCGCTGCGGCAGTGCGGGATGCCGATGCCGCCGTCGAGGCCGGTCGGCATCTGCGCCTCGCGGGCGGCGACGTCGGCCAGGAAGCCTTCGAGATCGGTGACGCGGTGCGCGGCCACCATTCGCTCGGCGAGCGACCTCGCGGCGGCGTCCTTCGTCGTGGCGGACAGATCGAGGTCGACCAGTTCCGCGGTGATCAGCTCACTCATCGCGGTGCTCCTTGCTCGGGGACCGCCGTGCGGCGGCTCGGGGGGACGGGGCGGCGGGCTCGTACGGGTGGGGTCCGTACGGGAGTTGCGGGTACTGCGGCGGCGATGGCGGTACGGGGGTCGGTGATCGCGGTACGGGGGTCATGGGGCGGGATCCGTCAGCGCGCGGTCCAGCGGCACGTCGGAGGTCGTCACGACCGACGGCAGATCGAGGTCGGCCGGGGTGGGCATGAGGCTTCCGGCCAGCTGCACGGCCGCGGCACCGTGGGCGACGGCCGAGGCGAGCGCTTCCGGGCCCTGCCCGCCCGCTGCCAGGAAGCCGGCCAGGGAGGCGTCCCCGGCGCCGACATCGCTGCGCACAGCGGCGACCGGCGCGGTGGCGAAGTACGCACCCGACGCCTCGACGAGCAACTGCCCGTCGGCGCCCAGGCTCGCCAGCACCGACCCGGCCCCGCGCTCCCGTAGCTCCTCGGCGGCCTTGAGCGCGTCGCCCACCGTGGCGAGCGTCCGGCCGACGGCCTCGGCGAGCTCCTGGGCATTGGGCTTGATCACGTCCGGCCCCCGGTCCAGGGCCGCGGTCAGCGCCGCTCCGGAGGTGTCCAGCGCGATGCGCGCGCCGGCCCGGTGGCTCCGCTCGACCAGCTCCGCGTACCACTGCGGCGGCAGTCCGCGCGGCAGGCTTCCGCAGCAGGCGACCCAGTCGGCGGCGGCCGAGTGGGCCCGTACCGCTTCCAGAACTGCCTCCGCCTCGGCCGGACTCAGCTCGGGGCCCGCCGCGTTGACTTTGGTGAGGGTGCCGTCGGGTTCGACGAGTGTGACGTTGATCCGGGTGTTCCCGGCGATCGGCACGCCGACCGCCTCGATGCCCAGGTCGCCGAGCAGCCGGGTGAGCAGCGCGCCCTCCGGGCCGCCCATCGGGGCGACGGCGAGGGTGGGGTGGCCCGCCGCCGCGACCGCGCGGGAGACGTTGACTCCCTTGCCGCCCGGATCGACACGGTCCGCCGTGGCACGCAGCACGCTGCCGCGGGTCAGCCCGGGCAGCTCGTAGGTGCGGTCCAGACTGGGGTTGGGGGTGACGGTGAGGATCATGCGCGTACAACTTCCGTGCCCCGGCTCTCGATGGAGCGGGCGTCGTCGGGGCTGAGGCCCGTGTCGGTGATGAGCAGGTCCACGTCGGTGAGATCGCCGAAGCGGGCGAAGTGCTCCTGACCGAACTTGCCGGAGTCGGCGAGCAGGACGACCCGGCGGGCCGCCTTGATCACGGCCTGCTTCACCGCGGCCTCGGCGAGGTCGGGCGTAGTCAGGCCGCTGTCGGGGGAGAAGCCGTTGGTGGCGAGGAAGACCACGTCGGCGTTGATCTCGGCGTACGAACCCAGCGCCCAGGCGTCGACCGCCGCGCGGGTGCGGTGCCGGACCCGGCCGCCCACCAGATGCAGCGCGATGCCCGGGTGGTCGGCGAGACGGGCGGCCACCGACAGGGCGTGCGTCACCACGGTCAGCGTCGCGTCGACCGGTACGGCGGCGGCGAGCCGTGCGGTCGTCGTCCCGGCGTCCACGATCACATTGCCGTCGGCGGGCAGTTCGGCGAGGGCGGCCTGGGCGATGCGGTCCTTCTCGTCGGCGGCGACGGCGTCGCGTTCGGCGAGGTCGGGCTCGAAGTCGAGCCGCCCGACGGGGATCGCCCCGCCGTGCACCCGGCGCAGCAGCCCCGCCCGGTCCAGGGTCTTGAGGTCGCGCCGGACGGTCTCGGCCGTCACCTGGAACTCCTCGGCCAGGGACAGCACGTCGACCCGCCCGCTCTCCTGGGCGAGGCGGAGGATCTCCTGCTGACGCTCCGGTGCGTACATGTGGTTTCTTTTCCGTTTCATGCCCGGGTATGTGGTTTCAGCTCAGGTTACGTCCGAGGTGCGGGAATGTAAACACAATCGGGCGATGGGCGGGCATGAACGGAAGGGTGAGCTCACGCGCGGACGTGCGCGCACCGCAGGGCGGGGCGCACCGTGCACGGTGCGCCCCGCCCTGCGGGTTCGGTCACGGCGTTCGGGGTGCGTCCTCGTTCAGAGGGCGGGCCAGCAGGGGAGTGCCGGGGACCTGGTGGCCACCGCTGGCGAGCATGCGGACTTCGCCCCGGTCGCTGATCTCGGCGCGCACGATCCCCGTCTCGTCCTCGTACACCGGGAACCCGCCGGCCCCCAGCCGGTCGGTGAGCCGCACGTGGACCACGTCGTCCGCGGCTCCGGACAGCTGGAAGATGAGTTCGTAACACTCGGTGTGCACCATGTGATCCATGACGGCCTCCGGGCCGGGCGCGGAGAATACGGCCCTGCCGCCATTGTTTCGCACCCCGGCGCCCACCGCCCGGGGAGCGACGGCCAACGGGCGGACCCGTCCGGTCGATCGGGTGACTCCCCGGTAGGACAACATGACCCGTGGCCCGAAGGGCTAGGCATGCGTGCATGAGACTTGAGCCTCGACGAATGAACAGTGCCTCCTCCCGTTCCCGCACCCTCAAGACGGTCGGCGCCCTCGGCATGGCCGCCGCCACGGCCGTCCTGATGACCGGATGCGGTCAGAGCTCGGACAGCGCGACGAGTGCGGCCACCTCCGAAGCCGCGAAGGTCGTCCCGCAGAAGCAGACGACGTCGCCCTCGGCCAGTGCCCAGCTGACCGAGGACCAGCAGGAGCGGAAGAAGGTGCTCGACGCCACGAAGGTCACCTTCGACGACGCCGCCACCACCGCCGCCGGCGAGGTGGCCGGGGGCAAGCTGGTCGATCTGGACCTGGAGGGTGTGGACGACGACGACAAGGACCAGAGCCCCAGCCCGACGGGATCCGGCAGCCCCACGGGTTCGGTCAGCCCGACCGGTTCGGCCAGCCCGACCGGCACCGCGAGTCCGAGCGGAACCGGCACGTCCAGCCCGAGCGCGAGCCCGGGCTCCGAGGGCCCGGTCTGGGTCGCGGAGGTCGCGGAGAAGGACGGCACGGTCCACACCGTCCGGATCAACGCGGTCGACGGCAAGGTCATCGAGGCCCGGGTCGACGCCGATCAGGACGCGGACGACAAGAAGCAGACGGCCGACCGGCTCGCCCAGGCCACCCAGACCCCGCAGCAGGCCGCCAAGGTCGCCACCGAGAAGAAGAAGGGGACGGTCACCTCCGTCGGCCTCGACGACAACGAGGGTGGCGGCGTCGTCTGGCAGGTCGACGTGGTCGGCTCGGACTGGAAGAAGACAACCTTCGACGTGGACGCCAAGAACGACACGATCGTCCGCGAGGAGACCGACAACGACTGACCGCCGCCCCGCCTGACCCGCGAAGGGGTACGCCGGACGCCCGGCGTACCCCTTCCGTTTTCTATGGCCTCTCGTGCGTGGTTCCCGGCTTCCGGCGGTCGAGCAGCCGGCAGACGAAGTCTTCCTGGAGCTCGCGGAGCCCGGCCAGCAGGTGGGGGTTCGTCGAGCTGTTCACCTGGGAGGTGAGGGAGACGGTCAGCGATCGCTTGCCGTCCTTGGTCCCCGCGGCGAACTGCGTGTAGCCGGGGAAGTTGCCGGTGTGGCCGTACACGGTGCCGCAGCGCGTCGTGTACGAGAACACCGCGAGACCGGCCCTGTTGCGCCCGGGGCCGGCCGGTTCGGAGCTGCCTTCCACGAAGGAAAGCTGCTGCCGGCGGACCTCGGGGCCGAGGCCCAGCCCCCCGGCGTAGCCGCGGACGAAGGCTCCCAGGTCCCGGGGTGTGGAGACGATGCCGCCCGACGCCCACACGCCCGACGCGCCGAGTACCGTGCTGACGTCCTCGGGTGCGTTCGGCGAGTCCACCGCGTAGCCGTGCAGATAGGGCTCGGGCAGCCGGTAGCCCTGCGGGAGGCTGGTGTCTCGCAGGGCGAGCGGCCGGTACACGAGCTCGGCGAGGAGCTTCTCGTACCGCTGTCCCGTAGCCGCCTCGGCCATCAGCGCCACGGCGATGTTGTCGGAGTTGGAATAGTGGTACGCCGAGCCCGGCTCGAACCTCAGCGGGTCCCCGGCGACGTAGTCCAGCAGGCGGCGCGAGTCGAAGCGCCGGCGTGGGTCGGCCGTCAGCTCGGCGATGAAGGCCGGGGCCTCGGTGTAGTCGGGCAGCCCGCTGGTGTGGTTGAGGAGCTGGCGGAGCGTCACCCGGTGCCAGGCGGCGGGGAGCCGGGGCAGCCGTCGGCCGAGCGTGTCGTCCAGGCCGAGCGCACCCCGCTCGGCCAGTTGCAGGGCGACCGAGCCGCTGAAGCCCTTCGCCGTGCTGGCGATCCGCATGTGGTCGTTGGTCCTGGGCGGACGCCCGGTGCCGAGCTGTGACGTACCCGCCCGGTACACCTCGCTCCGGCCGCCCGCCGTGAGGACGGCGATGGCCCCGGGCGGCCCTCCCGGAGTGTCCACGAGCGCCTGGAGCCCCCGCCGCAGTCCAGGGTCGACCGGCCCGTGCGGGCCGTCGCCGTCACCGCCGACCGCGTGGGCTGCCGGGCCCGGCATCAGGCCGGCGAGCGATGCGGCCGCCAGGGCCGCGACGACGGCTCTTCGCCGCCGGGACCGACTACGGGGGCGGGGGAGCGGGGCATCAGGGCGAGGAGGTACGGGCACGGGGGCCTCCTGAAGGCGGTGGGCGTCGGGCGGAGCGGAGGCGTCCGCTCCCGCGAGCCCCAGCATCGGGCGGCCGGACGAGGCTTGCCCCCGAGGTGGACCATCCGGCTGATCCCCGCCGCACCGCCGACGCCGGGCAGCGCCGGTCACCCGACCGCTACCGGCCCCCTCTTCCTTCAGCGGTGCCGCTCAGTGCGCCGGGGGAGCGCCCCCGCTCAGGTCCAGGACGTACCGCCGCCCGGGGCGGTCGCCGAACATGACGTCCTCCAGCGGCTCGAACCCCGAGCGCGCCAGCACCGCGCGCGATCCCGTGTTGTCCAGCGTCGTCTCCGCGCGCAGTGCGGTGAGCCCGTACTCCCGGACCGCCAGGACGCAGACCTGCTGGACCGCCCAGGTGGCCAGCCCGCGCCCCGCGGCCTTCTCCGCTATGCGATAGCCCAGCTCGGCCGAGCCCTCCCGCACCTCGACGAGGTTGATCCGGCCCAGGACGCCGCAGTCGTCGTCCTCGATGACGTGGAAGTGGAGCAGCCCCGCGTCCTGCTCGGCGAGCAGCTCACGGTGCCGCTCGGCGAACGCGGCGAAGTAGTCGTCACCCCGGTCGGGAATGGACGCAGCGAAGTAGGCCCGGTTCTCCCGCTCGAAGGAGAGCAGAGCCTCGGCGTGGTCGGGACGGAGCCTGTTGATGGACGTCATACGGGGATGCTAAGTGGTGTCCCGTCGGGGTGTTCGGTGCCCAGCACCCGCATCCCGCATCCCGCATCCGGTGTCCGGCGTCCGGGCGGCTCGGGCTATCCGGGACGTCCGCGCTCCAGGGCGTGGGCCAGGCCGCGTTCCGCGTCGCCGGCCGAGGCGCGCCGGTAGGCCCGCTCGTACGCCGAGTCGCCCGCGGCCTGCCGGGCCCGGAGCTCCCACTGCTCGCGGATCGCCCCGAGCTCCGGGGTGCCCCGGTGGGGGTGGCCGATCATGCGCCAGTACGTGTGTCCGGTACCGGAGGCACGGGCCGCGGCCACTCCGTTCCCCTGGGCGGCGATGGACCCGGCGAGCAGATCGAGGCCGAGCGCTATGCCGAGGCTGTCGTGCAGTTCGTGTTTGCTCGCGAGCATCGCGCGCGCGTGGCTCTCGGCATGACGGGGGCGGTCCTGGAGAAGGTGGATGAGGGCGAGTTGGTGATCGGCGTACGCCCGTGCCCAGTGCTCGCCGAACCGCAGGCTGATCCGCTGGAGCCGCATGGCTTCCTCGTACGCCTCGTCGAGCCGGCCGAGCGCGGACAGGGCGAACAGCCGTATCACCCGGCAACGCAGCTGGGAGGGGGCGTCGGCGGGGTCGCCGTCGTGGTGGCTCAGCGCGCGGTCGCTGACGGCGTACGCGGTGAGCGGTCGCCCCATCATCAGGTACGTGAAGCCCATGGAGTGGGCCGCGAGCAGCACCGCCTCCGGGTCCCCGTCGCGGTGTGCGGCGTGCCGGCACTCCTCGCCGGTGCGGCGTGCCGCCTCGTGGTCGCCCTGCAGGGTCAGCGTGATGCCCAGGGCCCACAGCGCCCGGGTCCGGTGAGGGCCGGCGGAGAGCGGCAGGGCGAGCACCCGCTCCAGATACGTACGGGCCTGGTGCAGATGGCCGCAGCAGCTCCAGAAGAGTCCCGCGCACCCGGCCATCTCCATCGCCATCTCCGGGTCCTCGGCCAGCAGATGGTCCAGGGCCGCGCACAGGTCCGCGTGGGTGGCGGCGATCCGATGGTACCAGAGGACCTGCGACGGCCCGAGCCAGCCCGCGTACGCCTGGACGGCGACATGGGCGAAGTGCCGGGCGTGCCGGTCCGCGAGGAGCGCGTCCTCCGCCAGTTCGGCCAGCCACATCGCCCCGTACTCACGCAGCGTGTCCAGCATGCGGTAGCCGTCCCCGGTCCGCCGGAGCACGGACTGGTCGGCCAGACGTTCCAGGGCCGGGGCGATGGCCCCGGCCTCCAGCGGACCGCCCGCGCACACCGCCTCCGCGTCCGGGGTGGTGATGACGTCGCGGAAGACGGAGAGCCGTGCCCACAACAGCCGCTCCAGCGGTGCGCAGAGCTCGTGGCTCCAGCCGATGGTGGTGCGCAGGGCCCGGTGGCGGCGGGGCCAGACGGTGTCGTCGGTGAGCTCGTCCATACGGGAGGCCAGCCGTCCGGTGATCTCCTGCGCGCTGCTCTCGCGGAGCTGGGCGCAGGCGAGTTCGACGGCGAGCGGTATGCCGTCGAGCCGACGGCAGATCTCGGCGACGGCGGCCGCGTTCCCGGGGTCGTCGAGCGAGAGGGCCGGGGCGACGGCGGCCGCGCGATCGTGGAAGAGCCGGACGGCCTCGTCACCGTCGTCGCCCGCGGAGAGCGGGGGCACCTCGACGCACTTCTCGTCCGCCGCGCCCAACGGCTCCCTGCTGGTGGTCAGGACCGTCAGCCCCGGTGCCGAGGCGAGCAGTTCGGTCACGAGTCGCGCGCAGGGGCCGACGATCCGCTCGCAGCAGTCGAGAACGAGGAGCAGCCGCCGACCGGACAGCCATTCACCGAGTGCGGCCACGGGCCGGCGGGGGCTGTGGTCCAGCAGCCCGACGCCGTCGCAGACCGTGGTGGCGAGCAGTTGCTCGTCATGCAGATGGGAGAGGCCGGCCCACCAGACACCGTCGGCGTAGCGCTCCCGGGCTTGCTCGGCGGTGCGCAGGGCGAGCCGGCTCTTGCCGACCCCGCCGGGGCCGGTGAGTGTGACCAGCCGATGCTCTCGAAGTGCCCGTTCGACGCTGACCAGTTCGTTGTCGCGTCCGACGAAGCTGGTCGTCACGACGGGGAGGTTGCCCATCACGGGGACATCCTGCCTCGCCGCGGCCCACCGCCTCCGTTCATAGCGAAAAGCAGTCAGAAACGGCCGACAATGAATCCTGTTCGATCGGTAAGTGGCCTAGATCGAAAAGAGGATGGTGTGCCGGTGCCCCGACGCCCCGTTCCGGTGCTGCGAAGACAGCGGAGCGTCGGCGGCGGACGGGACGGCGGCGGACGGAACGGCGGCCGGGAGGCTCTGTCGTACCCCTGCGCTACGTTGCTGGCATGACGCAATTCGTACTGGTGGCAGGGGCCTGGCTCGGCTCGTGGGCGTGGCGCGACGTGGAGTCCGGCCTGCGCGCGGCCGGTCACGGGGTCCACCCGCTGACCCTTTCCTGCCTCGCCGACAGACAGGAAGCGGCGGCCGGTCAGCAGACCCACGTCCAGGACATCGTCGACGCGGTCGAGCGTCTGGACCTGCGCGACGTGGTGCTGGTCGGCCACAGCTACGCGGGCATTCCGGTCGGGCAGGCCGCCGAGCGGATCGGCGACCGGCTCGCCCGCGTCGTGTTCGTCGACTCCAGCGTTCCGGCCGACGGCGAGTCCTTCGTCTCCGGCTGGCCGGACGGCCGGGCCGGTGTCGAGGCCGCCATCGCCGCCAACGGGGGCTTCTGGCCGCCGCCGGCCGCCGCCGACTGCGCGGGCCAGGGCCTCACCGAGGAACAGCTCGCCCGGTTCCTCGACGGCTCGACCCCCCACCCCGGCGCCACGCTCACCGATCCCGCCGTTCTGGCCCGTCCCCTGGGCCTGCTGCCCGCGACGTACGTCAAGTGCCTGCTCGACGGGCCCGAGCCGAGCCCTGGGGTGACGGAGCTGCTGGCGGGCGCGCGGTGGCGGCTGGTCACGATGGACACCGGCCACTGGCCGATGTTCTCGCAGCCGGCCGAGCTCGCCCGCGTCCTGCTGGACACCGTGGGAACGGACGCCCGACGATGACGGCCTCACCCCGCCCGGAGCGGCGCTCCCCGGACGAAGCGGCCACGGAGCACCCGGAGATCACCTACATCGGATGCGCGCGTTGCGGCACCCTGATCGCGGGTCTCGACGGGCGGTACGCCTGTTCGGGCTGCGGCTGGGTCAACGAGTGGACCGAGGGCCACCGGCCCCTGCCCGAGGCCCGGCGGCGGCGCTCGGCGGAGACGGCCTAGAACTGGCCTAGAACACATCCCGGCCCCGCGCCCCGGCCCGGCCCGCGCCCTGCCTGCCGGTGCCCGCCCTGCGCCTCGAGGAGTGCACGACATGTCCGACCCGCACGACGCCGACGCGATCCGCACGGCCCTGGCCGAGATCGCCTGGCTGCTCGCCCCCGCGCGCCCCGCCGTGGCCGAGGAGGTGCTGCGCGCCCACGACAGTCCGCGCGACTACGTGCGCGCCTTCGGGGACCGCCTGGAGGGGCGGGGCATCGACGAGCCGGTGGACGCCCTCGCCTGGATCGCGCTCATCGACGCGCTCGACGCACACGGTCTGCTCGCGGAGTTCGACTGGAAGGAGGACACGCAGGAGATCCGGGCCCAGCTGAGCAAGCTGGAATCGAGGCCATCCGTGGATCCGTGGGAGCTCTTCGAGGCCGAGGAGGCGCTCCTGCCGACCGAGGAGTTCCTGCACGCCTGCGGACGCCGCTACCGGGAGACCGGTGCGGCGCTGGCCGTCCTCGACATCGAGTCCGACTGCTATCCGGTGGTGGGCCTGCGGGCGGCCCGTGCCGACGAGCTCACCGCGCTCGCCGCCCGCGCGGGCTTTCCCGTGCAGCACCTCGGCGCCGACCGCCGCAGACGGTGACAGGGCTCCGCCCGCGCCCCCGGGGGCGCGGGCAGGGCGCTGGTCCAGCAGACGCCGCAGGGTCCGCGCGCCGGAATGGAATCGCGGCCGCCGCCGCCCACCACGTACACTCGCCCCCGCCTCCGCCGACCGGCAGGGGCTTTTCGCACCAGACCACCGGGAAAAAAATCGTATGAGTTCCGCAGACAGCACCGAAGCACCGATCTACGCCGGCCTCGTGGAAGAGCACGGTGATGTGCCCGCCGAAGTACGCAGAGTGGCCGAGGAGGTCCTGCGCGAGGCCGACCGCGCCATCGACTTCGGCACGGTGCGGACGGCCGCCGCGGCACGTTGAGGGCCGCTCGGGTTCCGCAGGCCGGCACCCCCGGCCGCAGCCGCCTCGCGGCGGCCATGTTCATCACAGGACGATAAACGTCCTGCAACTATTGCCATATTCTTGCGTTCGTGACGCGATGGTTTGCTGAACAGCCGTCGTCAGTGAAAGCGGGTGAGGCTGCGGTAGGCCGGGCGTCCGACGTCGCGCCCGATGCCGCCGCGGCCCCCGGCCACCCCGTCGCGACCGCCCGGCGGCCGTGCTTCGGTGAGCGGTCCACGCAGGCGCGTGGAGAGCGCTCCCAGCCGGCCGCCGAGGGGCGACGGGCAGCAGCGCCGACCCCGCGCGCGCCGTCGGCCGGGCTCCGCCCACCGGGCGGTTTCTCGCCCGTTTTCCATGGTGGCCCACGCTCTGTCGCCGATGTCCGCGCTCGTGGGTATCTCTTGCGGGTGTCGCGCGCCCCGCGGTACGTCACCCGTCGCAGGCTGCCGCACCTCCCTTGCCCCGAGGCTCCCGCCGCCCGGCCGCTTCCGTGGGGGCGGCGGCCGCCCCTGCCTCGGTCCCGCACGGCGCCCGCGGTCCCCGCTCGACCCTCGCACGGGGTCCCGCCTCCATGGTTCTCCATGGTTTCTTCCGTCGGTGGGCCCGCAGCGGGCAAGGACTGTCAAAGATTTACGAAATCAACGTGACATCTTGCGGACATTCGTCGGCGGTGGTTGAGTGTGGCTCGCCGCACAGCTCGGGGCTGTGGGCTTCCCGCACTCCTGCCCTAGAGGGGTCCACCGATGAGAAGCTCTGTTCTTCGTCGTACCTGCGTCACCGCCGTCGCCACCGCACTGACCATCACCGGCCTGGCCGCCTGCAGTTCCGAGAGCGACAGTGCCGCGGACGGCAAGACGCGCATCACGGTCAACTGCTGGCCCCAGCCGAGTGCGAAGACCGACCACAAGCGGTTCGACGAGGACGTCAAGACGTTCGAGAAGCAGAACCCCGGCATCGACGTCACCGCGCACGACGCCTTCCCCTGCCAGGACCCCAAGACCTTCGACGCGAAGCTGGCCGGCGGCCAGATGGAAGACGTCTTCTACACGTACTTCACCGACACCGAGCGCGTCGTCTCCATCAACCAGGCCGCGGACATCACCGAGTACGTCAAGGACCTCAAGGCGTACAAGGACATAGCCCAGCCCCTGCGCGACGCCTACACCGTCGACGGCAAGGTCTACGGCATCCCGCGCACCAACTACTCCATGGGCCTGCTCTACAGCAAGCCGCTCTTCGTCAAGGCCGGTCTCGACCCGGACAAGCCGCCGGCCACCTGGGAAGAGGTCCAGGCGGCGGCCAAGAGGATCGCCGCCCTCGGCGACGGCACCGTCGGCTTCGCCGAGTACAGCGCCCAGAACCAGGGCGGCTGGCACTTCACCGCCTCGATCTACTCCCAGGGCGGCACGGTCGTCAGCGAGGACGGCAAGAAGGCCACGGTCGACACCCCCGAGGGCAAGGCCGTCCTGCAGAACCTCAAGGACATGCGCTGGCGCGACAACTCCATGGGCGCCAAGCAGCTGCTCATCATCAACGACACCCTCCAGATGATGGGCTCCGGCAAGCTCGGCATGTACCTGGCCGCCCCCGACAACGTCCCGCGCATCGTCAAGGAGGCCGGCGGCGCGTACGAGGACCTCGCGTTCGCCCCGATGCCCGGCGGCAAGGGCACCCTCATGGGCGGCGACGGCTACATGTTCAACAAGAAGGCCACCCCGGAGCAGATCAAGGCCGGCCTCAAGTGGCTGGAGTGGACCTTCCTCACCCCGGGCCAGGGCTACATGAACAACTACGCCCGCGCCGCCGAGGACAAGTCCCCGGTCGGTCTGCCCGAGCCGCGCCTGTTCACCGGCGCGACCGACGCCAAGGACCAGGAGCTGAAGAAGGCGTCCGCCAACGTCCCGGTCGAGAACTACCAGGCCTTCATCGACGGCGGCCAGCAGCTCGACATGAAGCTGGAGCCCAAGCACGGCCAGCAGATCTACGCGGTCCTCGACGGCGCCGTCTCGGCGGTCCTGACGAAGAAGGACGCGGACGTCGACGCCCTGCTGAAGGACGCCCAGTCCAAGATCGACGGAATCCTGGCCCGGGGCTGAGAGAGCCATGAAGACCACGTCCCGACCCGCACCGCCCGCGAGGCCGCGGTCCGCAGGCACGACGCCTCCCCCGGGAGACGCGAGCAGGGCGGGCCGCGGGCCCCTCGGCCCGCTGCGCAGGAAGATCGCCGACCAGGCCACCGCCTACGGGTTCCTGATCGGCGGCCTGCTCTGCTTCATCCTGTTCTCCTGGTACCCGGCCGTCCGGTCGGTGATCATCGCGTTCCAGAAGTACACCCCCGGCTCCGACCCCGAATGGGTCGGCACCGCGAACTTCTCCCGCGTCTTCCAGGACCCGGAGTTCGCCGCCGCCTGGCGCAACACCCTCACCTTCACCGTGCTCGCCCTGGTCATCGGGTTCGCCATCCCGTTCGTCATGGCCCTCGTCCTCAACGAACTGCGGCACGCCAAGGCCTTCTTCCGGGTCGTCGTCTACCTCCCCGTGATGATCCCGCCGGTGGTCAGCGCCCTGCTGTGGAAGTGGTTCTACGATCCGGGCGCGGGCCTGGCCAACGAGGTGCTCGGCTTCCTCCACCTGCCGACGTCGAACTGGACCAACGGCGCCGACACCGCGCTCGTCTCGCTCGTCGCCGTCGCCACCTGGGCCAACATGGGCGGCACCGTCCTCATCTACCTCGCCGCCCTCCAGGGCATCCCCGGCGAGCTGTACGAGGCCGCCGAGCTGGACGGCGCGTCCGTCTGGCAGCGCGTCCGGCACGTCACGATTCCGCAGACCCGCTTCATCATCCTGATGCTGATGCTCCTCCAGGTCATCGCGACGATGCAGGTGTTCACCGAACCCTTCGTCATCACCGGCGGCGGCCCGGAGAACTCCACCGTCACGGTGCTCTACCTGATCTACAAGTACGCCTTCCTCTACAACGACTTCGGCGGCGCGTCCGCCCTCAGCGTGATGCTCCTGCTGGTGCTCAGCGCCTTCTCCGCCCTGTATCTGCGACTCACCCGCACCGACTGAGAGGAGCGTCGCCCGCCATGACACAGACAGCTCCGCCCCCGGTACAGAAACCGCCCACCGTCCGCGCCAGGAAGTCCGGCGATGCCCCGGCCGAGCGGTCCTCACGTACCGTCATCTCGCCGCTGGCACTCGCCGGACGCCGCGGCAAGGTCGCCTACTGGTCGGTGTTCACCCTCGTCGTCCTGCTCTTCGCGTTCGCGTTCCTCTTCCCCGTGTACTGGATGGTCACGGGCGCGATGAAACCGCCCGAGGAAGTGGTGCGCACCCCGCCCACCCTCGTCCCCGAGCAGTGGCGGGTGAGCGGCTACACCGACGCCTGGGACCTCATGCGGCTGCCGACCCACCTGTGGAACACGGTCGTCCAGGCGACCGGCGCCTGGGTGCTCCAGATCGTCTTCTGCACGGCCGCCGCCTACGCCCTGTCCAAGCTCAAGCCCGCCTTCGGCAACATCATCCTCGGTGGAATCCTCGCCACTCTCATGGTCCCCGTGCAGGCCCTCGTCGTACCGAAGTACCTCACCATCGCGGACATGCCGCTGATCCACGTCAACCTGCTGAACGACCCGCTGGCCATCTGGCTGCCGGCCGTCGCGAACGCCTTCAACCTCTACCTGCTCAAACGGTTCTTCGACCAGATCCCGCGCGACGTCCTGGAAGCCGCCGAGATCGACGGGGCGGGCAAGCTCCGCACCCTGTGGTCCATCGTCCTGCCCCTGTCGAGACCCGTCCTCGGCGTCGTGTCGATCTTCGCGCTGGTCGCCGTGTGGCAGGACTTCCTCTGGCCCCTGATGGTCTTCTCCGACACCGACAAGCAGCCGATCAGCGTGGCACTGGTGCAGCTCTCGCAGAACGTCCCGCTGACCGTGCTGATCGGGGCCATGGTCATCGCGAGCATCCCGATGGTCCTCATGTTCCTGGTCTTCCAGCGTCACATCATCGCCGGAATCAGCGCCGGCAGCACAAAAGGCTGACCGCACCGGACGGCACCGCCTGTGCCGCCCACCCGGACCCGCCGCCGCCCCCGGCCTTCCCGCCCCGCTCCGGGGCGGCGGCGTCAGAACCTCCCGCCCCCTGTCGCGCGGACCGGCCCACACCCCGCCGGCCACCGCGCCCCGCCCGAAAGGAACCCGCCTTATGGAAGGCAGCCAGCTTGCCGCCGACGACTGGTGGCGCTCGGCCGTCATTTACCAGGTCTACGTCCGCAGCTTCGCCGACGGCGACGGCGACGGCACCGGCGATCTGACGGGCGTACGGTCCCGGCTGCCCTACCTGGCCGAACTCGGCGTCGACGCCCTGTGGTTCACCCCCTGGTATCTCTCCCCGATGGCGGACGGCGGGTACGACGTGGCCGACTACCGGGCCATCGACCCCTCCTTCGGAGACCTCGCGGAAGCCGAGAAGCTCATCGCCGAAGCCCGCGAGGCGGGGATCAGGACCATCATCGACATCGTTCCCAACCACGTCTCCGACCAGCACGTCTGGTTCAGGGCCGCCCTGGTGGCGGGCCCCGGCAGCGCGGAGCGGGAACTCTTCCACTTCCGGCCCGGCCGCGGCGAACACGGCGAACTGCCCCCCAACGACTGGGAGAGCGAGTTCGGCGGGGTGCCCTGGACCCGTGTCGAGGACGGCGAGTGGTACCTCCACCTCTTCGCCACCGAGCAGCCCGATCTCAACTGGGCGCATCCGGCCGTACGCCAGGAGCACGAGGACGTCCTGCGCTTCTGGTTCGAACGCGGCGTCGCCGGGGTGCGCATCGACTCCGCCGCCCTCGTCGCCAAGGACCCGGCGCTCCCGGACCTCGACGGGCACCCGGGGCCCCACCCGTACATCGACCGGGACGAACTGCACGACATCTACCGGGGCTGGCGAGCCATCGCCGACGCGTTCGGCGGCATCTTCGTCGGCGAGGTGTGGCTGCCCGACTCCGAGCGCTTCGCCCGCTACCTCCGCCCCGACGAACTGCACACCGCCTTCAACTTCACTTTCCTCAGCTGTCCCTGGGACGGCGCACTGCTGCGCCGCGCCATCGACGAGACCCTCGCCGAACACGCCCCCGTCGGAGCCCCCGCCACCTGGGTCCTCTGCAACCACGACGTCACCCGCACCGTCACCCGCTACGGCCGCGAGGACAGCGGCTTCGCCTTCACGGCCAAGGCGTTCGGCGTCCCCAGCGACCTGGATCTGGGCACCCGCCGCGCCCGCGCCGCCGCCCTCCTCTCGCTCGCCCTGCCCGGCTCCGTCTACCTCTACCAGGGCGAGGAACTGGGCCTGCCCGAGGCCGACGTACCGCTGGACCGCATCCAGGACCCCATGTACTTCCGCTCCCAGGGCCGGGCCCCCGGCCGCGACGGCTGCCGCACCCCGCTGCCCTGGGCGGCCGGCGAACCCTTCGCCGGCTTCGGCTCCACCGTCGAACCCTGGCTCCCGCTCCCCGCCGACTGGCCGGGCCGCGCGGCCGACCTCCAGGCACAGGACCCCCACTCCATGCTGGCCCTCTACCGCGAGGCCCTGCGGCTGCGGCGCACCCTGACCGCGCTGCACACCGAACCGCTGCGCTGGCTGAACGAGGAACCCGGCCTCCTGATGTTCACCCGAGGCGAGGGCCTGGTCTGCGCCGTCAACCTCGCCGAGGAACCCGCCCGGCTCCCCACCCACACCGAGGTCCTCCTCACCAGCGGCCCCCTGGACGCCGGAGGCCGGCTCCCCCGGGACACGGCGGTGTGGCTGGCCCTCTGAACCGGTACGGCACACGGTCCGGGGTGTCCCGGTAGCCCGGGACGCCCCGATTGTGGGGGTGATCGACCAGGGGCCTGAGTACCCGCACTCAGGCCCCACGCCCCGGCCGCCAGGACGATGAGGGTGTGGCGGGCGAAGCCGGGAGAGGCGGACCCCGCACCGCCGTCACCACGACGGCCCCCGCCCGCCGAACCCCGGGAGAACCGTGCTCAGCCGCATCGCCGCCGCCGTCGTCCCCTCGCTCGGACGACTCACGGTCACGTCCGACCACGCCACGGCCCCGGCCGCCGGCAGCATCATCGTCGCCAACCACACCTCCCTGGCCGACCCGGGCATCGTCCTCGCCGCACTGCTGCGCCTCGGCGTCGAACCCGTCGTCATGGCCACCGCGGGGCTGTGGCGCATACCGGTCCTCGGCCGGCTCCTGGAACGCGGCGGCCACGTGCCCGTGCACCGGAACACCGACCGGGCCGCGGCCGCCCTCGACGCGGCGGCCGTCGCGCTCGGGGACGGCCGTCACCTGCTCATCTACGGAGAAGGACGGCTGCCCTGCCGCACGGACGCGGCGGAGGCTCCGCCGGAGAGCTTCCGCAGCGGCCTCGCCCGTCTCGCGCACGCGTCCGGCGCGCCCGTCGTGCCGCTCGGCCAGGCGGGAGCCCGCCGGGTGACCTCGGGCCCCCGCGTCAAGCAGATCTCCGGGCTCCTCACCGCTCCGGCCCGCCGCCCCCGGCTCCACGTCCACGTCGGCGCCCCGCTGTGTCTCCCGCCGGATGTCGAGGCGGCGACCGCCACGGCCCGCGAAGCCGTCACCGCGGCCTGGCGCACCGCCGCGCACCACCTCGGCGAACCCGCGGCGCTCGCCGGCCGCTGAACGGCGACGGAACGGGGGAGGAGCGACTACCCGGCCTCCCGCGCCACCTGCTCCAGGCGCTGCCGGTACTCCTCCCACCACGCGCGGTCGCCCGGCGGCATGTTGTCGGTGCCGGACCGCAGTCCGACCGTCCCGTCGACGAGCTCCCGGACGATGTCGGCGTGGCCGACGTGCCGCTGGAGGTCGGCGATCACATGGATCAGGATCTGGTGCAGCGTCACGCGGCTCCGCTCGCCGGGCCACCACCGGACGTGCCCGACCGCGTCGAGCGGCAGCTCGGCGATCGTGGCGTCCGCGTGCTCCGCCACCCGGCGGTAGAGGGCGAGGATGTCCTCGCGCGACTCGTCGGCGGCCGCCCACATGTCCTGGTTCGCCTCGGCACCGTCCCCGAAGGCGGGCGGCGTCTCGCCGAACGGCCGGCGGAACGTCTCGCCGAAGTAGCCCAGCTCCACCCCGGCGGCGTGCTTGACCAGCCCGAGGAGATTGGTGCCGGTCGGCGTCAGAGGGCGCCGGACGTCGTACTCGCAGAGCCCTTCGAGCTTCCAGAGCAGGGCGTCGCGAGCGGACTGCAGATAGTGCTGGAGGTCAGCCTTCGGCTGCGGGTCGGTCATGGGGGCAGTCTGCCACCGGGCACTGACACGCGGTCCCCGCCCAGGGCGGTCCGGATGTGCGCACCGCACCGTTCCGGAACGCGGCCCGGGTGGCGGCGACGACCCCGGCGGCGTAGGTATGGAGGCGTGCCGTTCCAGGGACGCCCGACGCCACGGAGCGCACCGGCCTGCGGCGGCCGGTGACCAGCAGGCGCACCCGCCGGACCGGCGTCCGCGTCCGGCGGCTCACCACCGGGGACGAGGAGACGGATCCCGATGACCGCGGCAGAGCAGAGCACCCCGGTGCACGGCGTCCCGTGCTGGGTCAGTCTCATGACCCCGGACGTGCGGGCCGCCCAGGACTTCTACGGGACCGTCCTCGGGTGGACCTTCCGCTCCGGCACCCTCGGCGAGGGCTTCACTGTCGCCCACCTCGACGCCCTGCCGGTCGCGGGGGTCGCCCGGATCGCCCCTGGTCTGCCCAACGCCGTCTCCTGGACCCCGTACTTCGCCGTCGATGACGCGGACGCCACGGCGGCCCGGGTCCGGGAACGGGGCGGCACCATCGCCGTCGGCGCGATCCGGCTGGGCCCCGGGCGGGGGGCCGTGGCCGCCGACCGGGAAGGGGCCGGATTCGGCTTCTGGGAAGGCCGGACCCCGCCCTGGTCGTTCGGCCGCGACAATCCGCCCGCCTCCATCGAACTGCGGACGAGCCACGCCTTCGACTGCGCGATCTTCTATGCCGAGGTGTTCGGCTGGGCCTCCGAGGAACCCGGCGGCTGCGAGGTCGGCTACGCGTACGAACAGGACGCGGTCGTCGTACGGCAGGGCGGCCGCACCGTGGCCACGCTGCGCGGAGGCGGTGACGCCTCGTCCCCCGACCCCCGGCTGCGCCCGCGCTGGCACGTCCGGTTCCCGGTCGCGGACCCGGAAGCGGCCACCGCGGCGGCCCGCGCGGCGGGCGGCACGGTGGGACCGATGGTGGACTCGCCCGCCGACGGAACCGAAGCGGTGATCAGGGACCCTCACGGCGGCATCTTCACCGTCTGCGCCCAACCGCCGGACGCCCCCTGAGCCCGCCCGTTCCCGAAAGCGCCCTTCAGCAGGTGCGGAACACGTACCCCGGCTGTCCGGCCGGCCGGACGTCGAGATCCCGGCGCACCACCGAGACCTTCGCCCCCACGGACGAACAGGCCTTCGTGTAGTCGTCGTCGGTGTACTCGACGACGAACACCCTGTCGTCGTACGCGGAGGCGTAGGCGTCGCACTCGTCGTACCGGCCGCACTCCTCGGCGACGGCGAAGTCGAACCCGATCGTCTCCCGCTGCTCCAGCAGATCGGTGGTGTTCTTCTGGCCGATCGCCAGCCCGGCGGCGTGCGCCCGGTCGGCCAGGAGCTTCGCGAACGCCGCGTTGTGCGCCTGGGTCAGCAGCCCTTCCGACCGTTCGTAGGAGTCCAGGTTGTCCGGCTCCACCGCCTGGAAACCGGACTGCGCACAGCCGTCGACCCAGCCCCCGACGATGTCCGCCAGCCGGGTGCGCTTGTCCGCGGTCGAGGTGTCGAGCAGCGCCTCGCCCCACTCCTCGTCATTGACCAGGCCGCCGTCGCCGTCGCGCAGCAGCAGATCGGGGTTGTCCTTCTCCCATCGGTCCAGCGCGTCGGGCTGGGTCTGGAAGGCGTTGACGTAACAGACGTTGTACAGGCCCTCGGCCGGCTCGTCGCCACGGTCGCGGGAGACCGCCCCGACCCCGGCCGGCGGGGTGTACGCGCCGCCGATCTGGTAGTCGAAGGTCACGTCGGCCCCGGGCGGCACGACCTCGGGCGCTGCTCCCGAGGCGAAGGCGTTGGACAGCAGCAGTCCCGCTCCCGTCGCGACGGCGACACCGCCGGCCAGACCGGCGAGCGTGCTTCGGCGGCGGAGGAACGTACGGACGACGTGCTGGGACATGCGTGACTCCCCTGCGTGGGCTTTCGAACCTGCCCTCACATCATGGACGGCCGGTCATGAGCGAATGAGCGCCGGCCCGATGCCGCGCCGCGACCGAACGGGCGCGAGACGCGTACTCCTTCGGGCTCAGCGACAGCAGCACCTCCCTGATCCGGGCGCCGTTCAGTCCGGCCAGTCGCCGTCGAGTGCCTCGGCGGCTTCCGCCGCCACCGCCTCGGCGACGGCCGCCAGGGCAGCTGATTCGAGCTTCCACTGCTGCCAGTACAGCGGGACGTCCACGGTGTGGTCCCGGGCGAGCCGCACCAGCCGGCCCTCGCTCAGCAACGGCTCCGCCTGGACTTCGGGCACCATGCCCCAGCCCATGCCCGACGCCACGGCGTTCGCGAACCCCTCCGACGTGGGTACCAGGTGGCGCCGGGCGCTCGGCCGGGGGTCGAGGACGAGCCGGCGCACGAAGGCGTCCTGAAGATCGTCGCGCCGGTCGAAGCCGATCACCGGGGCGTCGCCGATCAGCTCGCGCAACGCGGCGCCCTCCCGCCGCCCCAGCCACCGGTCGGCGAAACCGGGACTGGCCACCGGCAGATACCGCATGCGACCCAGCCGGCGCACCGAGCAGCCCGTCACCGCCTCCGGCGACGAGGTCACCGCGGCCATCGCCAGCCCCTCCCGCAGCAGGGCGGCCGTATGGTCCTGGTCCTCCCGGCGCAGCTCGTAACAGAGCCCCAGCTCCTCCGGCACGCGCCGCAGGGCGGGCAGGAACCAGGTCGCCAGCGAATCGGAGTTCACCGCGATCGGCAGGAGCGTCGGCTCGCCCGGCCCGGACAACCCGAGCGCCGCCTGTGCGTCGTGCTCCAGCCGGGCGAGCTGGCGGGCGAAGCGCACCACCACCTCACCAGACTCGGTGGGCCGCACCGGCTTCGTACGCATCAGCAGTACCCGGCCCGTGCGCTGCTCCAGCGCCTTCACCCGCTGGCTGACCGCCGACGGCGTCAGGCGCAGGGCGTTCGCCGCCGCGTCGAAGGTGCCCTCGTCGACCACGGCCAGCAGGGTCCGCACCTGATCGAGAGGAAGCTCGGACATCATGAATGCTAATGATACGTAAGAATCTTTAGCTGGACACCATGATTTCTCGCTCCGTAGCGTCGCCCCATGACGAACGCTCTGACCACCGCAGCCGCCGGTTTCGGCACCGGCCTCTCGCTCATCGTCGCCATCGGAGCCCAGAACGCGCTGGTGCTGCGCCAGGGCGTCCGCCGTGACGGCGTGCTCGCGGTGGTCGGGATCTGCGCCCTGTCCGACGCGGTGCTCATCGCGCTGGGAGTCGCCGGCGTCGGCGCTCTCGTCGTGGCCTGGCCGTCGGCGCTGACGGTGGTGGCTCTGCTCGGCGGGGTGTTCCTGATCGGCTACGGCCTGCTCGCCGCGCGCCGGGTCCTGCGGTCGTCGGCCCTGCACGCGGGGGACGCTCCGGCTGCCTCGCGCCGGGGTGTGGTGCTGACCTGCCTGGCGATGACCTGGCTGAACCCGCACGTGTACCTGGACACCGTGTTCCTGCTCGGGTCCGTCGCCTCTGACCGAGGGCCGTTGCGCTGGACCTTCGGCCTCGGTGCGATCCTCGCCAGCGTGTGCTGGTTCGCCGCGCTCGGGTTCGGCGCCCGGCTGCTGAGCGGAGTCCTCGCGCGGCCCTCCGCGTGGCGGGTGCTGGACGGGCTGGTCGCCGTGACGATGATCGGCCTCGGGGCGAAGCTGGCGCTGAGCGCCTGAGCGCCTCCCGTGCCCAGCGGCGTCCCTGGACGCTCCACGCGTCCAGGGACGAGGCCGCTCGCCCGGCGTACCATGCCCATGATCGCCATCTTTCGACAGGATCGGTGCCATGCGGGAAAAGGGAACGGGTACGGCCTTTCGCGCGGTCGGCGCCGGGGGAATTCCGGTAATCGTCGCGACCCGGCAGATGCATTTCCCGGAGGCCCGCGGGGTGTGGAGCCTCGTTCGGACATGGAGAAAATAACCGACTATTCTGTATCTTGTCCTACCAGTACGCGCATCGCAGGAACGGCTCGCCACTACATGACCCCTGGGGGGAGTTATGCCCGAAGCAGCAGTCTTGATCGATCCGGTGCCGACTACGGACGTGGAGGCCGAGGTGGTGCATCCCGTGGGGATCGACATGGTGCACCGGACCAGGCCGGAGGACGCCTTCCCGCGGAACTGGGTACGCCTGGGACGCGACCGGTTCGCGGTGGAGGCGGTTCTTCCGCACGACCACCCCTTCTTCGCTCCGGTGGGCGACGACCGGCACGATCCCCTGCTGGTCGCGGAGGCGATGCGGCAGGCGGCCATGCTCGCCTTCCATGCCGGGTACGGGATCCCGCTCGGCTACCAGTTCCTGATGACGGGACTGGACTACGTCTGCCATCAGGAACATCTGGCGGTGGGGGGCGCGCCCACCGAGATCGACGTGGAGGTGTTCTGCTCCGACCTGAAGTGGCGGAGCGGGCTCCCGGCGCAGGGGCGGGTCGGCTGGGCGGTGCACCGGGACGGTCAGCTCGCCGCGACGGGGATGGGGGCGACCCGGTTCAGCACGCCCCAGGCGTACAGGCGGATGCGCGGCGACGCCCCGGCAGAAGGAATATCCATACCGGAGACCGTGCCGGTTCCGGCCGTCCTCGCAGGCCGTGCCCGCGCCGAGGACGTGGTGCTCTCGGAGACGGGGCAGAACGGAGTCTGGGAACTGCGCGTGGACACCCGGCATCCCACCCTCTTCCAGCGCCCCAATGACCATGTCCCGGGCATGTTGCTGCTGGAGGCGGCCCGCCAGGCGGCGTGCCTGGTGGCAGGGCCCGCCGGAATCGTTCCGGTGGAGGCGAGCACCCGGTTCCACCGGTACTCCGAGTTCGGCAGGCCGTGCTGGATAGGGGCGGTGGCCCTGCCGGGGGAGGACGAGGATACGGTGACGGTCCAGGTGACAGGGCGTCAGGACGACGAGACGGTCTTCTCCACGGTCCTGTCCGGCCCCCGGGTCGACGGCTGAGAGGTTGTTCGAGTGATTCTCGTGACGGGTGCGACCGGAGCAGTGGGCCGTGAGGTCGCCGGACAGCTCGCGGAGGCCGGCCCCGTGCGCGTTCTCGCGCGCCGCCCCGAGCGGCTCACCGTGCGGGGAGCAGGGGTCGAGGTCGTCGGGGGGGAGTACGGGGACCGCGCCGCTCTCGACCGGGCCCTGCGGGACGTCGCCTCGGTGTTCCTGGTGACGAACAGCCCGACGGAGCCCGACGACGAGCGGGTCGCCGCGGCGGCGGCCGCGGCGGGCGTACGCCACCTTGTCAAGCTGTCCATGATGGCGGTGGAGGAGCCGGGCGCCGACGACTTCATCACCCGACGTCAGCGGGAGAACGAACAGGCGATCAGGGATTCGGGCGTCCCGTGGACGTTCGTGCGCCCCAGGACGTTCATGTCCAACACCCTTTCGTGGGCCCCCGGCATCCGGTCGGCGGGAGTGGTGCGCGCCCTGTACGGCGACGCTCCCGTAGCGTGCGTCGACCCGCGCGACGTCGCCGCGGTGGCCGTCGCCGTTCTCACCGGTACCGGGCACGAGGGCAGGGCGTACGCCGTGTCCGGCCCGGAGGCGATCACCGCGCGCGAGCAGACGGCCCAGCTCTCCCGGGTGCTGGGGCGGCCTCTGCGCTTCGAGGAACTGGGCGTGGACGCCGCGCGTACGGCCCTGCTGGCGAAGTATCCGCCGCCCGTCGCGGAGGCCTTCCTGCAGAGCGCGGAGCGGCAGCGGGCGGGCGCGAAGGCGTCCGTGGTCCCCACGATCCAGGAACTGACGGGCCGTCCGGCGAGGCCGTTCCGGAGCTGGTCGGCCGAGCACGCGGAGGCTTTCGCACCGGAATAGGGCTGCTTCGCGGGTGAACGGAGAACCATTGTTCCTCGGGGGCGGAAGATAAGCGCGACCGCGCATGTATTCCCTTTTCTCGACCGCTTTCACGGCGCACGGTGAGCGCGGGCGCAGAAAAGGGCCCGGAGTGGCTGCCGTATTTATCCGTACTCCGCAAAGAAGGCCGGTGGGTGAATTCGGCGACTCCTGACCTCCGTGTCACGCGGGACAGCCCTCAGCCGGCGCGGCCCCGCCTCGCGTCGCCGATGACGTCGGCCCGGCCCGCGTCCGCTCCCCAGCTCGCCAGCAGGCGCAGGGCCTGGGAGGACTCCGAGCCCGGCTCCGCGTGGTAGGTCACCAGATGCTGCTCCTCGTCGTCCGGGAGGTTCAGCGTCTCGTACGACAGAGTCAGCTCGCCGACGAGCGGATGCCGCAGCAACTTGATGCCGTGGCCCTTCTCCTTCACGTTGTGCGTGGCCCACAACCGCCGGAACTCCTCGCTCTTGACCGAGAGTTCGCCCACCAGCGCCGACAGCTCCGGATCGTCGGGGTGGCAGCCCGCGTACAGCCGCAGATAGCTGACCATGTCCGAGGCCTTGGAGTCCCAGTTCACGAACAGGTCCCGGTAGGCGGGGGAGAGGAACACCAGCCGCGCCCAGTTCCGCTCAGCCGACGGCAGCGCACCCCAGTCACCGAACACCGCGGCCGCCATCGGATTCCAGGCGAGGACGTCGGACCGCGCCCCGGTCACGTACGCGGGGATGCCGTCCATGCTGTCGAGCAGGTACAGCAGGCCCTTCCGCACCCGCTGCACCCTGGCCGTGCGGCGCTTCTTCCTGTGCTGCGCGGGCTTGGCCAGGTGGGTCAGATGCGCGCTCTCGGCGTCCGTGAGCCGCAGCGCACGCGCGATCGCGTCGAGCACCTCGGCCGACACATTGCGCCCGTTGCCCTGCTCCAGGCGCGTGTAGTACGCCACCGACACCCCGGCCAGCTGTGCCAGCTCCTCCCGCCGGAGACCGGGCACCCGGCGGCGCCGGCCGAACTCCGGAAGACCCACGTCCCCCGGCTGGAGCTTGGCCCTCCGCGTGCGCAGGAACTCACTCAGCTCGGCGCGCCCGTCCATCGGCTCGGGGGCGGCGGCCTCTGGTCGATCGTCCATGGCTTCCATTATTCCGGTGATTCCTGGTCGCAGGAGCCTGAGCCTGTCCCCGTCAGTAGTAGGACCGCTGGGCGTAGGCAAAGCGGTGACCTGGGTAAACACCCGTCGCGACGCGATGCTGGGAGACGTTCCTACCGCATCACCCAGAGGAGAACCTCCGGCATGACCACCGTTGCCGCCTACGCCGCTCCCCGTGCCAAGGCCCCGCTGGAGCGCACCACGATCGAACGCCGCCCGGTGGGAGAGTTCGACGTGCTGATCGACATCAAGTTCGCCGGGATCTGCCACTCCGACATCCACCAGGCCCGCGACGGCTGGGGAGAGGGCATCTTCCCGATGGTGCCCGGCCACGAGATCGCCGGGATCGTCGCCGAGACCGGCCCCGGGGTCACCCGGTTCAAGGTCGGCGACCGCGTCGGCGTCGGCTGCATGGTCGACTCGTGCGGAGCGTGCGACGCGTGCCTGATGGGACGCGAGCAGCACTGCGCGGAGGGTAACACCCAGACGTACAACGCCCTCGACCGCGGCGGCGAGCCCACGTACGGCGGCTACTCGACGCACATCGTCGTGGCCGAGACGTTCGCCCTCTCCATCCCCGAGGGCATCGCCCTGGACGAGGCCGCGCCGCTCCTGTGCGCGGGCATCACCACCTACTCCCCGCTCAAGCGCTGGGGCGCGGGCCCGGGCAAGAAGGTCGCCGTCGTCGGCCTCGGCGGTCTCGGCCACATGGCCGTCAAGATCGCGCACGCGCTCGGAGCCGAGGTCACCGTCCTCTCCCAGTCGCTGCGGAAGAAGGACGACGGGCTCAAGCTGGGCGCCGACCACTACTACGCGACCAGCGATCCGCGGACCTTCGAGGAACTGGCCGGCGCCTTCGACGTCATCCTCTCCACGGTCTCGGCCCCGCTGGACTTCGGCGCCTACCTCGCTCTACTGCGGACCGACGGCACCCTGGTCAACGTGGGCGCCCCCGAGGAGCCGATCTCGCTGAACCTGTTCTCCCTGATCCTGGGCAACAAGTCGATCGCGGGTTCGATGATCGGCGGGATCGAGGAGACCCAGGAGATGCTGGACTTCTGCGCCGTGCACGGGCTCGGCGCCGAGATCGAGGTGATCGGCGCGGGTCAGGTCAACGAGGCGTACGAGCGGGTTCTCGCCAGCGACGTCCGCTACCGCTTCGTCATCGACACAGCGACGATCTGAGGCGTCGGCCGCCCGGCCGCCCCTCCCACGCGAATGTCCGCCCCGAGCGCCTGAGGTGCTCGGGGCGGACGCGTACTCATCCCCCGGCGGCCCGGTCCGGTGCGCCTGCCGACCGGCGAGCCCCTTCCAGGACGGCCGGGAGCAGCCCCGGGAAGAGCGCCTCCAGGTCGTCCTCGCGCAGTTGGCTGAGGCGGGAGGTCCCCTCGTAGTGCTGGCGGATGACGCCCGCCTCGCGCAGCACCTTGAAGTGGTGGGTGCTGGTGGACTTGCTCACCGGGAGGTCGAACGCGATACAGGCCATGTCGCTGTGCCCGTCCGCCAGCTCGCGGGCGACGCGCAGCCTGATGGGGTCGGCCAGGGCGTGCAGGACCGCCTCCAGACGGATCTCTTCCCTGGGCGGATGGGCGAGCTGTCGCCCGGACGCGGCTCCGCGTGCTGTGGTGGACATGGGTGGCCAGCCTCCTCGGGGTCCCTCTCAAAGTACGAGAAACATCGTAGTTTGACAATCGCCGTACTACGATGCCTATCGTACTTACCTCGGTGTCGCCATCCGGCGACGCCCCCACATGAGGAGACGTACCGGTGAGTGCCTTGTTCACGCCCCTGACCCTGAGGTCCCTGGAGATCCCCAACCGTGTGTGGATGTCTCCGATGTGCATGTACTCCGCGGCCGCCGACGGGCCGGAAGCAGGCGTTCCGACGGACTTCCACCTCACCCATCTCGCGGGTCGCGCTGCCGGAGGCGCCGGGCTCGTGATGGCGGAGGCCACCGGCGTGCGCCCGGACGGCCGGATCAGCCCGTGGGACCTGGGCCTGTGGAACGACCGCCAGCAGGAGGCCTTCGCCCGGATCGCCGCGGCGATCGCCTCACACGGATCGGTGCCCGCGATCCAGCTCGCCCACGCCGGACGCAAGGCCTCGACCGACCGGCCCTGGCTCGCCGACCGCTACGTGCCCGAGGAGGAGGGCGGCTGGACGGCCGTCGCCCCCAGTGCCGTCGCGTTCGAGGGGCTGCCCGTGCCGCACGAACTGACCGAGGAGGAGATCCGGCAGCTGGTGCGTGACTTCGCCGCGGCCGCCGAGCGTGCCCTCGCCGCGGGCTTCCGGGTGGTCGAGATCCACGGCGCACACGGCTACCTGATCAACTCCTTTCTCTCCCCGGCCGCCAACCGACGCACCGACGCCTACGGCGGAAGCTGGGAGAACCGGCTGCGCTTCCCCCTCCAGGTGGTCGACGCCGTCCGCGCGGTGTGGCCGGACGATCTGCCGGTCCTCTTCCGCACCTCGGCCACCGACTGGCTGACCGAGAACCCCGAGGACCCGCGCGAGGGCTGGACCGGTGACGACACCGCCCGCCTCGCCCACGAACTGGCCGCACACGGCGTCGATCTGCTCGACGTCTCCACCGGCGGCATCGTCCGCGACGCCGCGATCTCCGCACACCCCGGCTACCAGGTCCCCTTCGCCGAACAGGTCCGGCGGACGGCCGGCATCCCCACCTCCGCCGTGGGCCTGATCCTCGACGCCGGCCAGGCCGAGGAGATCGTCGCGGCGGGGCGGGCGGACGCGGTCATGATCGGCCGTGAGATGCTCCGTGATCCGCACTGGGCCCATCACGCGGCCGAGGCCCTGGCGGCCGGGTCCCGCTGGCCCGACCAGTACGGCTACGCCCTGGCGCGCCGCCCCGCCCAGGTCTGACCGCCCACCGGGCCGGACCGGGCGGCCCGCGCTCCTTTCCCGGCCGCCCCCCGGGCCATCCCCCGGCTGCGCCTCCCCGAGGCGGCCTACGCGCAGTACCGCGCCGAAATGACGAGCCTCGCCCGGCAACCCGCCCGCGTCGAAGCCTCGCTGACGCCCGCACCCGGCAACCTGCCCCTGCGGGAGTGGACCGGCGGTCCTGGACCCGGGAACCCGACGAAAGGGGGAGGTGACCCCCCGCCGAGTTGGGGTGCCAGCCCCAGTGATCCCCAACGGTCCTTCTCCTAGCGTCTATTGATGTGAGTTACGCACAGGACGCAGAGAAGACCATCCAACCCCTGGCGGCCGCCCGCACCACCACGGCCGCCCGGACGACCGCCAGGGCCGCCGCCGCGGGCCTGGCCCTGGCCCTCGCGGCGGGCATCACGGCGTCACCGGCCCTGGCCACCGCACGGCCCGGGCCGGAACCCCGTACGGTCGCACCGCCGACGACCGCCGGAGCGCTCGACCGCTATTACCACCAACCCCTGGACTGGGGCACCTGTATGAGCTCCCCGCAGGACGAGACGGGCAGAGACCTGGACAGGGCGGGCGTGCAGTGTGCCGACGTCACGGTCCCGCTGGACTACACAGCCCCCGGGGGCCGGACGATCACGGTCGCGATATCCCGTCTGAAGGCCACCGACACCCGCCGCCGCATCGGCGCGATCCTCCTCAACAACGGCGGCCCCGGCGGCCCGGCCGTGGATTCCCCGCCGATCGTCCGCACGGCGATGAAGGAGGTCGGCCCGCGCTACGACATCGTCGGCTTCGACCCCCGCTTCGTCGGCCGGAGCACCCCGCTGGACTGCGGCTGGCCCGTCAGCTTCACCTGGTTCTCGGCCGGTGCGAGCCGGGCGGGCTTCGACCGCCAGGTGGCGCTGAGCAAGAGCCTGGCCGACAAGTGCCGCGCCACGAACGCCTCGGTGCTCCCGCACATCAGCACCCGCAACACAGCCAGGGACATGGACGTGATCCGGGGCGCACTGGGCGAGCGCAAGATCTCCTACCTGGGCTATTCGTACGGCACCTACCTGGGCACGGTCTACACCCAGATGTTCCCCGGCCGCTACGACCGGATGGTCCTGGACGGAGCGGTGGGTCCGGACGACTACAACCCGCGCCTGCTGAAGAACACCGTGCGCGAGAACGAGCAGGCCCTCTCCGCCTGGGCCGCCTGGACGGCCACCCGCCACACGACGTACGGCCTGGGCCGCTCCCGTACCGCGGTGCTCTCCACCATCGACCACGTCATGGCGAAGGCGGCCCGCGCCCCGCTGACGCTCGGCACCGGCCCCGACGTCTTCCGGGTCGACGACACCCACATACCGACGCTGCTCTTCATGGGCGTGGCCGACGACGTCGACGGCTCGCGGGACCTCCTCGCCCAGCAGGTGGCGGCACTGTCCCGGGCGTCGAAGGGCCGTGAGACTCCGTTGCCCCCGGGGTTCGCGGAGACGCTGCGTCTCCTGTTCTCCGGCGCGGGCTCCTCCTTCGGCAGCTCCCAGACGGCGATCATCTGCGGTGACGTACCGGCCCCGCGCGAGACCGAGCGCTACTGGCGCGACATCCAACGGAGCCGTGGCGCACACCCCCTGTTCGGCCCCCTCACCGAGAACATCGGCCCCTGCGCCTTCTGGGACGCGCCACGGGAAGCCCCCACCCGTATCAGCCACGACGCCCCCGTACTCCTGGTCGCGGCCACGGGCGACCCACGCACCACCTACCGGAGCACCACCACCCTGCACAGCAGGCTTCCGGGCTCCAGGCTCCTCACCCTGGAGAACGCCAACCGTCACGCTCTGTACGGGGAGTACGGGAACGCCTGCGTGGACACCGAGGTCAACCGCTACCTCGCGACGGGGCGGCTCCCGAAGAGGGACGAGACCTGCGTGAAGTGACCCGGGGCGGGAGACCGCCTCCCGCCGGTGTACGGGCGGCCTAGCGTCGGAGGATGCCGGGCACCCGGCCCACTCCGTACCGTCCGAGGCGTCGGGCGAAGTCCGGCCGACGATGTCGGGAGGTCGCGGTGATGAGCATTCCACGCAAGGTGATCGCATGGGGCGCCGCCGCCCTGCTGCTGATCCTGCCCGGAACGGCGGCAGCGGCCCCGCCCGGGGACCGGCCCCCGGGGATACAGGTGACGGGGGAGCGGCGGATCGGCGACCGGCTCCTCGAACTGACCGTTCGGTCGGCGGCGTTGGAGGGCGCCGGCACGGTCCGCCTGCTCACCCCGGACGGCTGGGAGGATCGCCGGCGCGGCGAGCGGTGGCCGGTCCTGTATCTGCTGGCGGGCGGCCACGGCGACCCCGAGGCCTGGACCGAGGACTACGCGGTGGAGCGGCTCCCGCACCTGCGCGACGTGCTCGTGGTCATGCCGTCGATGCCGCTCTTCGGGTTCTACAGCGACTGGTGGAACGGCGGCGCCGGCGGCGCGCCGCGCGTGGAGACCTTCCACCTCGACGAGGTGCGCCCGCTGCTGGAGCGTCTCTACGGCGCGGGGGACCGGCGGGTCGCGGCGGGGGAGTCGCAGGGCGGCTTCGGCGCGCTGACCTACGCGGCCCGCCACCCCGGCCTGTTCCGCGCGGTGGCGGGCCTCAGCGGCTACGTCCATCCGCTCCAGCACCCCCGGGCGGTCCGGGCCGGGCTCGACTATCTGGGCCTGGACCGGTCCGCGCTGTGGGGCGACCCGGTGGCCCAGTGGCGGATCTGGCAGGACCACGACCCGTACTACCGGCCGGAGCGACTGCGCGGCGTCGAGGTCCACCTCTCCAGCGGCGACGGCCGGGCGGGCGCGTTCGACCCGCCCGGCACGGAGCCGGACCCGCACGTCCCCGGCCTGGAGGACCCCGACGCCCCCTTCCCCGAGGACGTCCTGTCCCAGTCCGAGGCCATCATGGGGGCGGAGAACCGGGCGATGGCCTCCCGGCTGCGGGCCCACGGGGTGGCGGTCACCACGCACTTCTACCGGGGCACCCACTCCCCGCCCTACTGGGAGCGCGAGTTGCGCGGGGCGCTGCCGGCGCTGCTGCGCGCCCTCGGGCGGTGAGGGGGGCAGGACCCTACACCGATGGGACCGGTGAGCCGGCCCCGTCGGCCGGATCCGCCGCCTCCGGCTGACGCGGCTCGTCCACGAGCTGCTCGCGAAGGTAGTTCCAGACCACACCGATCAGCGCCGCCACCGGCACGGCGAGCAAGGACCCCACCACGCCGGCCAGGCTGCCGCCCAGGGTCACGGCGAGCAGGATCGTGGCCGCGTGCAGCCCCAGCCCACGGCTCTGGATCATGGGCTGGAACACATTGCCCTCCAACTGCTGCACCACGACGATGATCGCCAGCACCAGCAGAGCGTCCATCGGTCCGTTCGAGACCAACGCGATGACCACCGCCACGAATCCGGCGAACAGCGCCCCCACGATCGGCACGAACGCGCAGACGAAGGTCAGCACCGCCAGTGGCAGCACCAGCGGCACCCCCAGGATCCACAGGCCGAGCCCGATGAAGACCGCGTCCAGCAGACCGACGAACGCCTGCGACCGCACGAACGCGCCCAGGGTGTCCCAGCAGCGGGAGGCCACCTCGGGGACGTCGGTGGCGAGCCGGCCGGGAAGCTGACGGGTGAGCCACGGCAGGAAGCGCGGGCCGTCCTTGAGGAAGAAGAACATCAGGAAGATCGCCAGAACCGCCGTGACCAGCCCGTTGACCACCGTGCTCACCCCGGTGACGGCGGTGGTGACCACGCTGCCGACACTGTCCTGGAGTTGAGCGGTCGCGGTGTCCAGGGCGCCGGTGATCTGGTCGTCGCCGATGTTCAGCGGCGGACCCGCCGCCCACTCGCGGACCTTGTCGATGCCCGCGACCACCCCGTCGGCCAGCTCCCCGGACTCACCCGCCACCGGCACCGCGATCAGCGCCACGATGCCCGCCCCCACGAGCAGGGAGAACACCGTCACCACCGAAGCGGCGAGCGAGGGCCACCAGCCGAGCCGGCGCAGGAAACGGGCGAGCGGCCAGGTCAGCGTGGTGAGGAACAGGCCGACTATCAGCGGCCATACGACCGACCACATCCGGCCCAGCACCCACAGCGCGACCCCCGCCGCCACGAGGACCAGCAGCATCTCTGCGGAGACCCGTGCCGACGTGCGGAGAGCAGCCGCGGTCTTTGTCGAACTCAATGGCGAAGACATGGCGTTACCTTATGGCTTCGCCAACCGTGTTCCGGCCACGCCCGCGGCCCGCCGACGCCGAGCGCCACGAGGGCGGGCCGCCCGCCCCCGTCAGCGCAACGCGGGGGGCAGCTCCTCCCGATGGACGATGCCCAGACGCTGAGTGGCACGGGTGAGCGCCACGTACAGATCGCTCGTGCCGAACCGGGCGGGCTCCACGACCAGCACATGGTCGAACTCCAGCCCCTTGGCCTGGCGCGGGTCCAGCAGCACCACCGGGCGCGTGAGGTCGGGGGCCTCGCCCGCCGCGACGCCGTCCAGCGGGGCGGCGATCTCCTCGTGCAGCGCACGCGGCGCGATCACCGCGAGGCGCCCCTCCCGGGGCGTCAACTCCACGACCGCCCGGGCCACCTCGGCCGCCAGATCCTCTCCGGCATCCCGCGTCCACGGCTTCTCGCCGGTCGACCGCACCGAGACGGGCGCGGTGAACGAGGGGTCCCGCTCCCGTAGAACCCCGGCCGCCAGTTCCATGATCTCCGCGGGCGTACGGTAGTTGACCTCCAGCGTGACGTGCTCGAAGCGGTCGCCGACGTACGGCCCAAGGATCTTCTCCCACGACCCGACGCCGGCCTCCTCGGACGTCTGGGCCGGGTCGCCGACCAGCGTCAGCGAGCGGCTCGGCGCCCGGCGCATCAGCAACCGCCACGCCATCGGCGACAGCTCCTGCGCCTCGTCCACGATGATGTGTCCGAAGGCCCAGGTGCGGTCGGCGGCGGCCCGCTCGGCGGCGGTGCGGTGGTCGGCCTCCTCGTGCCGCTCCGCCATCCGCTCGGCGTCGATGATGTCGTGGGCGGCGAGGACCTCGGACTCCTCGTCCTCGAACTCGTAGCTCTCCGAGCCGCGCGACAGTTCCAGCACGCCCTGCGCGTAGCCGACCCGCTCCTGACGGGCGGCCTCGGCTGCCGCCTTCTCCGCGCTCTCGTCCATCCCGAGCAGCTCGGCCGCCTCGTCGAGCAGCGGTACGTCGGCGGGCGTCCACGCCGCGCCGACGGACGGGCGGCGGATCGCGTCGGCGTCCTCGTCCGGTACGTACACCGGGTCGGCCAGATAGTCGGCGAGGAAACCCTCGGGGGTCAGCGGCGGCCACAGCTCGTCCACCGCCGCGTGCACCTCCTTGCTCAGCGCCACGTCCCGGCCGAGCTGGGCCACGTCGTCGGGGCCGAGGAAGTTCGGCCCGCCGTAGGGGTCCGCGCCGATGCGCTCGACGAGCTGCGCGGTGAGCGCGTCGATGACGCGGAAGACGAAGTGGGGGCGGGCGAGATTGTGCGGCAGACGGGTGTCCCTGGCCGCCTGCCGGGCCTCGTACGCGATCTCCCAGTCCAGGACCAGGTCCCCGCCGTCCTCGTGCGGGATGATCATCGCCGCTCCGGGCTCGGGCAGCCGCTGCCGGTCGCGTACGGCCAGGGCGAGCGCCTCGGCCATCGGCTCGCCGCCCTTGACGGCCGCGGCGCGCGCGGAGTCCGTACCGGTGGCATGCACCCCGGGGAACAGCTCCGCCTGCGTCGCCAGCAGCACGCCGGTCTCGCCCAGCGCGGGCAGCACCTCCGCGATGTAGCGCAGGAACGCCGGGTTGGGCCCCACGATGAGTACGGCCCGCTTGGCGAGCAGCTCGCGGTGCTCGTACAGCAGGAAGGCGGCCCGGTGCAGCGCGACGGCCGTCTTGCCGGTGCCGGGCCCGCCCTCGACGACGAGGATGCCCCGGTGCGGGGCCCGGATGATGCCGTCCTGCTCGGCCTGGATGGTCCGCACGATGTCGCCCATGCGTCCCGTGCGCGCGGAGTCGAGCGCCGCGAGCAGTACGGCGTCGCCGTTCGGATCCTCGAAGCCGGTGCGGTCGCGGTCTCCCAGATCGAGAATCTCGTCATGGAGCTCGGTGACCGTGCGGCCCTCGGTGGTGATGTGCCGGCGCCGGCGCAGACCCATCGGCGTGTGCCCCGTGGCGAGATAGAAAGGACGTGCCACCGGCGCACGCCAGTCGATCAGAACAGGGGTGTGCTCGAAGTCGTCCTCACGGATCCCGATACGGCCGATATGGTGCGCGAGCCCGTCGGAGCGGTCGATGCGCCCGAAACACAGCGAGCCGTCCACCGCGTTGAGTGCGGCGAGCAGACCCGAGCGCTCCGCGACGAGGATGTCGCGTTCCAGCCGCGCCTGCTGGCCCGTGCCGACCGGCGTCAGCGCGTGCTCGACGCCGTCGGCGGCCACCCCGCGCAGGGCGTCGACCCGGGCATGGAGCCGGTCGATGAATTCCTGCTCTTCCCGCAATTCGTCGCTTTCCCGGTTTGACAAAACGGCTCCCCGCCAGATATATTCGCACTCATAAGGCCCCCGAGCGGGGCCTTTCTGCATGAGCGCAGAAGAATTCAATATACCCGCGACAATCGCCGGACCGCAATGACGGCCCGGGGATTGTTCGTGTCGGCCAGGCCACTACTTCCGGAGTGCGGCCGCACGCGCCTCCCCGTCCGTGCCGATCGGCGTTCCCGCCGCCAGCTCCCCCGGGGACAGAGCCAGCGACCGGGCGGCCGTCGCTCCCACATCGGCGAGACTCCGCGCGTCCGGCAGCAGCTCCACCCCCGCCCCCTCGGGGCGGTGGATCAGTACCGGCACGTACTCCCGGGTGTGGTGCGCGTGCCCGATCGACGGGTCGTTGCCGTGGTCGCCGGTGACGATCAGCCGGTCCCCGCGTTCCGTGAGCAGTGCCAGGAGCCCGGCGAGCCCCGAGTCCACCTGTTCCAGCACCTGCCCGTACCGCCCGGTGTCCTGCTGGTGCCCCGCCAGATCCGTCTCCTGGACGTTCGCGACCACCAGGGCGTCGCCCCCGGCCCGCACCGCGTCCAGGGTGTACGCCAGGACATCGGCGGTGCCCACGGCAGGCCGCCGGTCCGCCTGTTCGCACACCAGGATGTCGGCGGCCTTCCCCACCAGGGTGACCGGGATGCCGGCCCGCGCCGCGAGAGCGGGGAGCTGACGGGTGTGGTCGAGCGGCGCGCCCAGGTGCTGCACCTCCAGGCCGCCGTTGCGGTAGAAGCCGGTGGCCGGGGTGTCCAGCCCTACGGTGCCCCCGTCCCCGCCCCGTACGTAGGAACCGAGCGGACCGTCCGCGTGCCCGCCCACCGCGATGACCCGGGCGACCGGGGCGACCGCCCGCACCGTACGGGCGACGGCGAGAATCCCGCCCGGACCGTCGAACGGCAGATCCTCCAGGCGCCCCGAGGCGTTCCAGTTGATCCCGGGGTCGGCCTCCAGGTTGTCGTGGACCAGCACCGCCCCGTCGACCAGCAGCAGCGGCTTCCCGTCCAGCCGCTCCACCCGGTGACCGGCCGCCGTGAGCGCCTCGGTCACCTCGTCGAGGTGGTCGGCGAGCCGGGCCACGGTCACCCGGCTGAAGTCCGCGCCCATCATGGTCTGGTGGCCCGCGAAGGTGTCCGCTCCCGGGTAACCGAGGGCGGCCCGGCCCGCCGCCACAGGCAGCCGGGTGCTCCGAGCCAGGTCCCGGTGCGGGTGGACCAGACCGAGGCCCAGCGCCCCGAGCACCGGGAGCCGCAGCGGCCGCCCGAACGCGGCGCGGGCGTGGTCGAGGACGTGCCCGCAGGTGTCGGCGGCGAGGTCGCCGGGGCGCAGGGCGCCCGCGTCGGGCATGGCGCCGACGCCGAATCCGTCGATGACGACGATGACGGTCCTGGCCATGGAACAGCTCCTTACAGGGCTCGGCCGTGGGCGTCGTAGAGCCCGTTCAGCCGGGGCCTGCCGGAAGCGAGCCCGGAGACGACGGCGACGGTCGAGCGGGTGACGAAGATCTGGGTGCGGAAGGCGAGCAGCGCGGTGTCGCCCAGCCGGACGTCCGAGCCGGGCGGGGGCGCGTCGAGCAGCCGGTAGTAGTCGATGTTCTCGGCGGGGGCGTCCTGCACGCCCAGCCGCGCGCCGGTGCGTGGCAGGAGGGCACCGCGGATGTGGGAGCGCGCGTAGAACCCGCCGCCGAACAGGGCCGGGCGGCCGTCGTCGAGGGTGTGGGCGACCTCGCTGACGTACACGTACGCGGGCTTCTCGGGCTGGGACGGGTCCAGGGCGTGCAGCGGAGTGGTGCCGGTGAGGGCGTGGCCCGGCTCCCCGTGCGTCGCCCCGCGCTCGGCGAGCAACGGGAGGGACGCCATCGAGGTGGCGCTGGGCGCGCTCAGCCTCAGGTTCTGGTGCCCGCGCGCCGCCAGCAGGTCGCGGCCCTTGAGCGCCAGGTCGAAGGTGGCCGTCGCGGTGGGCAGGCCCGTCGCGGGGTCGCACAGCACGCACGGGAAGGCGGTGACGCCGGCGATACGGATGCCCGGCAGCGCCTCGGCCGCCTCGGCGAAGACGTCCAGCCGCTCCACCGGAACCCCGCCCTCCTGCCCCGGGTAGACGACGCCCCCGGCGCCTTCGAGCCGGATGAGGACGTCCTGGACGAAGCCCAGCTCACGGGCCGCCTCCGAGACGGCACGGGCGTTGGCCAGGTCGAAGACCGTGACGTTCTCCGGCCGCCACGCCAGCATGCCGGGCAGGGCCCGCCGGGGGATCTGGACGAGGTGGCCGAGGTTGCCCGGCCTCGCCCCGGCCGCGTGCAGGGTCCGGGCCTCGGCCGGGTCGATGGCGGCGGAGCGGGGGATGTGCCGGGCGACGGCCCGGATCAGTTCGGGGTTGCGGCCGATCTGTTTGACGACGAACCACAGACCGATGCCGAGGTGTTCGGCCTCGGCCGCCAGAGCTGCGGCGTTGGACTCGACGGCGTCGAGATCCATCACATACGTGTCGGGCGGGATCTCGCCACGCCGGTGCAGGGCGGCCGCGGCGTCGACGAGCTCGGGGTTGCGGGTGAGCACGGTGTCGAGAAACACGGTCAGTGGTCCTTCGGGTCGGCCATCGCGGCGAGCGAGCGGCGCAGGATGTCGATGACGAGGTCCGCGCCGGCCCGCATCGGGTTGACGCGCACGGTCCAGTCGGCCAGCTCCGGGGCGTCGTCCAGGGCGGAGCTGGACATCCGGTAGAAGAGCGGCGCGATCTCGTAGCGCGAGTTGGAGCCGACGGGGTAGGGCGCGGCGCCGAACCGTGCGGCGACGGACGGCAGTTCAGCGGCGATGGGCCGGTCCAGGCGGATCAGCAGGCAGCGGTCCTGGGCATTGGCGACCCGCACCTCCGCCACCCCGGCCACCTCACCGGCCGCGAGCCGTTCGGCGATCTCGGTCCCCACCCGGGACTGCACGGCCCACAGGAGCGGTACGTGGGTGAGGGCGCGCAGCGCGTCCAGTGCCTGGTGGCCCTGGACCTGCCCGCCGCCAGAGTAGTTGTCGCGGCGGACGCCCTCGACCAGGTCGCGGGCGCCCACGACCAGGCCGACGCCCTCGGGCCCGTGGAGCTTGAACAGCGAGAAGCAGGAGGCGTCGGCGCCCAGCTCGACACCGGCGGCGGGGGTGCGCATGACGGCGTAGTTGTCGTCCACGATCGTGCGGACCCCGGCCGCCCGGCAGGCGGCGATGACCTCGGCCGGATCGTAGGAGTCGGCCAGCCGCTGCCGGGTGTGCTGGACGTACGCCCACCGGAACCGCCCGGACGCCAGAGCGGTGTCGAGCGCCGCCCGGTCGTTGAAGTCGGCCTCCGTGGTGCGTACGCCGATGCCCCGGAAGGTGACCTCGGTGGTGCGGTAGACCGGGGCCCGGTGGATGAGCAGATCGTCGCCCGCCCGGACGACGGCGTTGAGCGCGGCCCGGATCGCCCCGGTGCCCGCGCCCTGTACGAGGGCGGCGTCCTCGGCGCCGAAGAAGTCGGCGAGGACCGCCTCGACGCGGGCGGTGGTGCGGGGCCGGCCGAGGCCGGGGACGACTCCCGCGTCGGCGGAGAACAGCTGCTCTCCCTCGAAGTGCGCGGCGGTGGCCTCCAGCAGCCGGAACTGCCGGGCCGCGGCGTCCTCCAGGGCCACCGTCGGCAGCGGAAAGGTCACGGGGAGGGCGGGTGGGGGTGCGGGGCTCATGTCAGTTCTCCTCCACGGTCGCGCCGGTCAGGAAGCGCACCGGATTGCGACGGGTCAGCAGGTCGATCAGGTCGTCGTCGGCCCCGGCCGCCCGCAGCCGGGGCAGGAAGTGCGAGAAGAGGTGCCCGTACCCCTGGCCGCCCTCGCCGCGCAGATAGCCGTGGCGGGAGATGTCGCAGCTGAGCAGGGCCCGGTCGGCGTGGCCCGCCTCCAGCAGCGCGAGCAGCAGCCGCAGCCGGGTCCCGTCGCTCTGGTACGCGGACTTGCCCACGGTGTCGAACGCGACGTACGCCCCGCGCGCCGCCAGCTCCCGGTGGACGCCGGGGTCGTCCAGCAGGTCCTGGTGCCCGATGCTCACGCGGTGGGCGGGCAGCCCCTCACCGGTGAGCAGCTCCAGTTGGGCGAGGCCGCCCCGGCCGAGCTGGGCGTGCGTGGCGAGGGAGAGGCCGGTGGCCAGCGCGGCCCGTGCGCCGGCCCGCAGCACCTTGCCCTCGGCGGCGGTGGGTACGTCGCCGTGGCTGCCGATCTCCCCGAGGACGCCGGGCCGGACGCCGCTCCCGTCGATGCCGTCCTCGATCTCCCGGACGAGGATGCCGGTGAGCGCCGCCACGTCCAGGGCGTCGATCTCCGGCGTGTGGAACGGCTCGTAGTACCAGCCGGTCGCGGCGACGACGGCGACACCGGTCTCCCGGGCGATCCGGGCCAGGGTCCGCACGTCGCGCCCCATGCCGCGGCAGGTCAGCTCGACGACCAGGGCGAGTCCGTACGCCTCGCGCAGTGCGGCGAGTTCGGCGGCCACGGCCGCCGCGTGGCGTTCCGGTCCGAGGACGGCCGCCCCGTCGCCCACCCGGTCCAGATCGAGGACGAGGTGCTCGTGGGCGAGGGCGGGGCCGCGTACCGAAGAGGCCCGGAACTCTCCGGTGACGGTGCGCAGGGTGTGCGGTGCGGGGTGGTTCATCGTGGGGCCTCCTGCTCCATGTACGGCACGCCGGATCCGGGGTCGGACCTCAGCCCTTGACCGGGGTGAACAGGTCCAGCCAGTACAGGACGTTGAGGAGGACACCGCCGACGATCACCGCCGCCGGGGCCGCGGCCATCCTCACCACGGGCCGGCCCATCGACTCGTTCAGCAGGTAGAGCCCGCCGACGACGAGGATGCCGAGCCCGCCCCCCATGGCGTTGGCGGCCATCAGCGAACCGAACAGGATCGCGAGCTGAAGAGTGTCCCCGATGGCGCTGCGCAGATGCTCCGAGGAGTCCCGGACGCTCGGCAGCTTGCCGAGCACCTTGCCGATCCAGGAGAGGGCCAGCACCTCGACGGCGAACACGAGCGCACCGACGACGGCGGCCAGGAAGGGGTTCGGCATGAGGTACCCGATCGGGTACACCAGGGTGAAGCCCGCGATGCCGTACGCGCCGGAGGCCAGGGCGGTGGTCGCGATCAGCGGGATGAAGCCGAAGACCCGGTAGAAGTCGACCTGCGCCGCCTCGGCGTACTGCCCCTTCGCGATCAGGAAGCTGGTCGCCTCGCCGCCGCCGAACACATGCATCTGGGCGAGCACGCACACGCCGGCGCCCAACACCATGAACAGGGGGAGGTGTTTCCGTAGCCGGGCCGCGCTGGCGCTGAAGAGGGACGCCATCGGGTCGTCCCCGCCCACCTCCTCCACGACGCCCGCCGCCCGGTCGGTCCGGCGCTGCCGCAGGTCCTTGGAGACGGCGAGGCCGATGAGCATCAGCACGCCCACCGCCATGGCCAGCGCACCGGCGAACATGTTGGGCCACAGTTTCATCGTCATGACGACGAGGGCCAGTTCGAGGACGCCCGCGATGCCGCCCCACGTGCGGCCGAACTGCTTGGTGATGGCGAGCACCGGGAAGAGCGTGAACAGGAACAGGATCGGCGTCGACATCTGCTGCATCGCGGTCAGGAAGTCGACCGGGAGGTCATGGGCGATGTTGTTGGCGCCGTTCAGTCCGAAGACCACCACCGCGCCCCACGCGCCGCCGAGGACCGGGGCCAGCCACTTCTTCGGTGACAGTATCCCGAGGATGTCCGTGGGCAGGAAGAGCAGCCACGGGTTCAGTACGCCGGTGGACAGGGCCATCGGCGCGCCGAGCCCGAAGATGAACCCGGCGGAGAGCCCGAACGAGACGGCCGTCGTCGCGCTGCGGGTGGTGCGCCCCTGGATGAAGTCCAGCAGGAAAGGGCGCACACCGTCGTTGAAGACGGCCAGCGCCATGTGCGCGATGAACGCCGTGAGCGCGCAGAGGGCTATCACGGTCAGTTGCTGGGCCAGCGAGAAGTCGAGTTCCGCGCCGGCGGCGAGGGTGGTGCTCACGAGTCACTCCTTGGTGCCCGGGGTGATGATGAAGGAGGCTGTGATCAGCCGCGGGCCGCGATGGCGCGGGCCATCAGCGGGGCGATGACGTCGACCTGGTCCATCGAGAAGCCGAAGGCCTTCTTGCCGTCGGCGAGGAGGGCGGCGATCGCCTCCTCGGTGGGGACGCTCCGGCCGAAGGTGTGGCAGGAGGCGCTGCCCAGGAGGCCGACGAGCACGCCCAGCGACGCGCCCGCGCCGGTGTGGCAGGTGCCCAGGTAGTAGTCGGCCTGGCCGACCCGCAGCTTCATCGCGGCGTCCATGTCGCTGGAGGGAACGACATCGAGGGAATCGATGCCGAGCTTGCCGATGGCCTGGGTGACCTCGACCTTGCCGACTCCACCGGTGAGGATCTTCGTCATGGCTGTCCTGCTTTCTACGTGTTGCTGAGGGGCGTACGGGGAGAGGGCGTACGGGGGGAGGGGCGCGGCGACCGGTCAGGACGCGGGGGCGGGCGGGGAACTCCGGGCCAGTACGGCCAGGTGCATGCCGAGGAAGTTGATCTCGGACTCGGGGAGGGCGGCCCCGAGCTCCCGATCGGCCCGTGCGGCGACGGCCCGGGCGCGCGCGACCGCTTCCGGATGGTCCGCAAGCTCGGCGGCGACCTGGTCGTCGGTGAGGAACTGCTCGATCGGTTCCCCGTTCAGCAGTCGGCCGATGGCCATCATGAGATGGCTGGTCAGCATGGCAGCCGTCGCCTCGGTGACGAGATGGCCCTCGGCTTCCAGGGCGGCGAGTTCGGCGGCGACGAAGTCGGCCACCTCGGGTTTGACCTGACCGCCTTCGCGGAACAGCTGGATCCGCAGTGCGAGCTGGTCGTCCATGATCGTCCTCCTTAATCAACAATAACCAGGATTCTGTATTTTCGAGGTGTACGGCGCTCCGGATGATCCGCTTCGCGGCGGCCGGGCCGACGGGTCAGTACGAGGGGACGCGTTCCCCCCGCAGTACCTCACTCTGCAGCCGTGTCACCGTCGACAGGTCGAGCGACTCGCGGACGGCGGCGAGAGCCTTGGCCCCCTCGGCCCGGCCGATCACGGCGGCGGTGGAGTTGCGCAGGGCCAGCTCCCGGGTGACCTCGTCGCCGAGCGGCACCACGTCGACGCCGAGCCCGAGCCGGTCCTGCGCCTCGTCGAGGTTCCAGACGGTCGCGTCCACCTCGTTCCGGGCGAACAGGTCGTGCAGCTGCATGTAGGAGGCCTCCCGCCACTCGATGTCCTCCCGGCCGGCGAACACCCGCTCCACGAGCATGCGCAGATCCTCCGAGGCGTGGTCGATGGCCACTCGGAGCCCCGGCGCGGCCAGATCGGCCCCGTGCCGTACGAGCATGCCGTGTGCGCCGACGTAGGTGGCGGGGCCGAGGTCGGCCACCAGCTCCACCGGATGCTCGGCGATCAGCTGGTCGGCGGCGAAGCGCGACAGCACCACCAGGTCGACCTTGCCCTCCAGCAGGGCGGCGGTGCGGGCTCCGGCGCCCCGCATGAACGTGATCGCGAACGGCGCGCCCGCCTCCTCGAAGGCGCTGCGCAGTCCGGTCGCCAGCCCCTCGTACCTGCGGGAGTAGGGGAGCGGCATGGCCGCGAGCAGGGTGCCGAGGCCGGACAGCCGCCACAGGACGGTGCGGTCCGAACGGACCAGGAAGGTCCCCAGATGGCCGCGCGCGGTCGTGGAGATCGCCCCCGCCTCCTCCAGTAGCTGGAGGGCCGCCTGGACGGTCCCGTTGCCGCAGCCCAGCTCCTCGGCGAAGTCGCGCACGCGGGGCAGCCGGGTGTCCGGCTCGTGATGCAGGAGCAGGACGGCCAGCTGCCGGGCGGCGAGGCCGTTGCGCGTGAGGAGTCGGTCGTCGAGGTCGTTCACACATCAAACAGTAAACAGGATTCTGGATACTGACAAGGGTCGCGCCGCCGGACCTGAGGGGACGGCCAGGGGCCGGATCAGTCCGGCAGGGGGACGCGGATCACGGGGTCGAACGGGTGCTTGTTGAAACCGCTGCGCACATTGCGGCAGCTCGGCGCCTGGCACATGAAGAACTCGTCGACGCTCCGGCGGCCCGTCCGGCCGCGGAGCCAGGTCTTCTCGTCGGTGGTGAGGGAACGGTGCTGCTCGTCGGAATCGCACGTGTAGCAGTACATGGCGCGGGCCGGCACGGGACCTCCTGAAGCGGGCGAACTGGCAGAAGGCGAAGCATAGGGGGGCGCGTCGGCCGTGGGCGGTGTACGGCGCGCCTGATCCTGTCGGTGTCGGTGTCGGTGTCGGGACCGCAGCGGCCCCCGCCCGGAGAGCCGCTGCGGTCGGTCGCGGGCGTCAGCGGGTCAGGGTGAACGCCTGGGCCGGGGAGCCGGAGCAGGGCTGCTGCGAGAGCCCGGCCCCGTCGGCTGTCGAGGAGTTGTCGACACTCAGGCACTTGCCGTAGTGCTCGGGCCGCAGGCTGCCGCCGTTGAGCGAGTTGCCGGTCTTCATCCAGGCGGGAGGCGACCACGGGGAGCCCATGAAGCGGATGGCCGGGTTGATGGCCGTGGCCTGCTTCAGGACCGGGATGATCTGGCTCCGGTCCCGGTCGATGGAGAAGGCGCCTCGGGCGTCCTCGTACGTGTAAGCGTTGCCGTCTCTGTCGAAGTCGGTGCTTCCCAGGGGCTGGCGCAGGTAGTTGAGCCCCGATGTCGTCGCCCTCCGTGGAGAAGAGCGACCGCAGCACCGTGGTGCGCTGAGCCTGGGGGAGGCTCTGGAGGAGATGGGTCGATGCGCCCGTCACCGATGCCCCCGCACCGGTGAACCTCTGGCCCCTGTCGGCGGCGTCGACGCGGATGTCGACCGCCTGCGGAACTCCGGTGAAGGGGGCGTTCCCTTCCGGGGTGAGCTTCTTGGAGCCGTCGGGAGTGGTGACCCACACCTGTGCGGCCGGGTCGGCCGCCCGGGCGGAACCGGCGGCGCCGTCGACGCCGAGGGCGGCCACCGACGACCACCCCGCCCAGGACTACTCCCGCGACCGCTACCACGGGCTGCGCGACTTCGTCGCCGACGCCCTGCGCGAGGCCTGCGAACCGCCCGCCGGGCGGGCGGAGCTGACCGACAACGCGGCCAACGCCATCATCGCGGTCATGGACGGCCTGCAGGTCCAGTGGCTCCTGTCACCGGAATCCGTGGACATGGCAGCGTCGACCGATCTCGTGGTCACTTCGCTGCTGGCCACGCTCGATCCCGGGCGCTTCGGCCCGCACACGGCAGGCCGACCCACCGCGACCGGGCCGGTCGCCTACTCCAGACCGTTGCGTGCGGCGAGCCTCAACAGGACCCCGATCAGGGCGGGTTCGAGCCCGAGTGCCGTGAAGGTGAGTGGTGGCGCGCCCCGCCGTTCGATCTCGACGCGGTGGGAGGCCATGAGGAGGGAGGCGCTGCTCGTCCTGCGCAGACCGGTCACCTCACGCCACACCACCGCGTCCCGTACCCCGCCGAGCGGGCCGGTGACGGCGATGCCTCCCTGGTGCAGCCGGCACTGGTTGCCGCCGCATCGCGCGCTGACGAAGCGCCACACCAGCCGCAGGCCGAACAGCACGAGGACCAGGATCGCGGCCACGGCGCCCTTGAGCAGCGCGGAGTTCGGCCTGATCCACACCAGCAGGGCGATCAGGACGACCGCCAGCAGGGTGACGGTCCGCACCGCGAACTGGGCGAGCGCGCCCGCGAGCCCCACGGCGTGGTACGTGCCGATCCGCTGCCCCAACTCCGGTGCGATCCGGGTCTGTCGCACGATGAACCGCCTTCTCGGGATGTGAAGCCACCGGGGCCCGCATGTCCTCGACCGATCGAGTGGTGGGCCCGGACGGCCGCGCACCGTTTCTCGGCGCCGCCGCGCACCCGACGCTATGGCCGCCCGAGACATGACACCAGCGACCGAATCGCATGGGACCCATGCGCCACCGGAATGCGATCGGGGAGGATGCCGGTGGCCGGGCGGCGAGCACGGCGGCAAGGGGGAAGACATGTGGGACAACGAATCGCTCCGGTTGCTCGTCACCGTGGCCGAGACCGGATCGTTCACCCGGGCGGCGGCCCGGCTGGACTACACGCAGTCCGCGGTGTCCCGGCGGATCGCCGCGCTGGAACACCGGGCGGGCGGTCCGCTGCTCGTACGCCTCCCGCGAGGCGTACGGCTCACCCCCGCGGGGCGGGTGCTGCACCGGCACGCCGTGGACGTTCTCGACCGCCTGGCCCGGGCCGAGCGGGAACTGACCGTGCTGCACGCCGGAGGCGGCGGGCCCCTGCACACCGGCGCGTTCGCCACCGCCAACATCGCACTCCTGCCGACCGCGCTGCGCGCCCTGAAGGACGCCCGGCCGGGGATCGACGTGGTGGCCGACGAGAACCCGACCGGCACGCTGATGCGGCAGCTGGCTGACGGAACGCTGGACCTCGCCGTCGTGAGCGATTATCCCTACGGCCTTCCCTCGGCCGACGGGATCACGACCACCGTGCTGTGCGAGGACGAACTGCTCGTCGCCCTCCCGCGCCGACACCCCCTGGCCGGGGACGACGCCGTCGACCTGTACGAACTCCGCGACGAGACCTGGATCCAGAGCGCGTACGGCGACCGACCCACGATGCTCGCCGACGCCTGCGCCCGAGCGGGCTTCACCCCGGGGAAAGTCATGCGGATCGCCGGGTGGGCGGGCAAGTTCGGCTACGCGGTCGCCGGGCTCGGCGTGGCCCTGGTCCCCTCGCTGGCGGCGCCGGCGGTGCCGGGCGAACTCGTCCTGCGCCCCCTCACCGACCCCGCCATGCGCCGGACCGTGCATGTGGCACTGCCCGACACGCCGCTCCCGGCGGCCCTGGCCCTGCGGGAGTGCCTGATCGGGGCGGTCGCGGACCAGGAACGGCCCCGCTCACCGGGGTGAAACGGCCCGTGCCCCGTCCCGTACGCCCGTTCCGGGCGAGGGGGCGACGGAAGCGCGCCCCTCCCACGAGTCCACGCCGTCCATCGCCCCCAACTGCGCGTCCAGGGAGGCCAGGAGCCAGTCGTGCGCGGAGCCCGGAGTCGGCTCGGGGCGGCTGCCGGGAGCACTGATCACCTCGGCCGTCAGGTCCCAGTAGCGGTCGATGCGCGGATCGGCCGCGAGCCGGCCGGCCAGTACGCGGCGGAAGGCCGTCGTGTCGGGGGCGCCGTACGTGCTCGCGTACGCGTCCACGAAACCGTCCAGCGCCTCGCCGGGACAGGGCTCCGCATCGCGGCGCAGCTCCCGGCCCGCCAGGTCGTACGCCTCGGCGAGCCCCGCGTACAGCACGGCCGACGCACGGGCCCCGGCGACGCCGTGCGCGCGGGGCTGGCAGGAGCCGCCGCCATCACCGCCCCCGCACGGACGGGTCACGTAGGCGTGCAGCCGTGCGAAGGCGAGGACCTGGTCCGGCCGTGGGTCGTCGGGCAGGTCCGGCACCGCCGCCTCCAGGAACGCGGTGACCGACCGGGCGGGCATGCGGGGCGGCAGCCACGCACGCCAGAACCGGGCCAGCGAGGCGGTGCTCGGCGGGGCGGCGACCGCACCGACCAGCCGCAGCCGGTCGGGCCGTTCGGCCGGCGGGCTCTCCTGTACCAGCCTGAGCGCGGCCTCCCGCCAGCGCAGAGCGGCGAGCTCGGAGCCCAGGGAGCGCAGCCGGCCGGCCACGGCATCCTCCAACGCGCCACCCTCCCCGGCCCCGTCGCCCCGCTCGTCCTGCCCGTCCTGCTCGTCGAGGATGCGGCGCACCTCGGGAACCGGCAGGTCGAGGCCGCGCAGGGAGCGGATCATGCGCAGCCGCTCCACGGCCTCCGGGGCGTACCTGCGGTGCCCGCCGGCGCTGCGGGAGGCCTCCGGAAGCAGCCCTCGGTCCGAATAGAAGCGGACGGTCTTGACGCTCACGCCCGTCTGCTCGGCCAGTTCGCCGATGGTGCACAGACCGTCGTACGACGAGAACACTTGAACCTCCACCAGGGGGAGTTCCTACGGTAACGGCGAGCGCTGCCGGGAGATCGGGCCGGGGCGCGGGAGACACCGTGACGAGGAGGGACCATGACTGTATTCATCCTGGTGGCCGGGGCGTTCACCGGACCCCACGTGTGGCGGGACACCGCCGCCCGGCTGGCCGCGGAAGGCGCCGAGGTGCGAACGGTGGCGCTCACCGCGCTCGGCGGACGCCCCGCGGATCCCGGCGAGGCCGTCGACCTGGAGACCCATGTCGCGGACGTGCTCGCGGTGATCGACGCGGTGGCGGCGGAGGCCGCCGACCCGGAGATCGTGCTCGTCGGCCACGACTACGGCATCCACCCGGCGCTCGGCGCCGCCGACCGGAGGGCCGGGGCGATCGCCCGAATCGTCTACCTGGACGCCGGGATGCCGAGGGACGGAGTCCCCGCCCTGGCCGCCGTGCCCGACCAACGCCTGCGCGAGGAGGTGATGGAGCGCGCCGCCGGAAAAGGGGAACGGGGGCCCGGCGGTGAACTGCCACCCCCGGCCCGGGACGCGTGGTCCCGCTGGGGGAGCGTCGCCGGTCTCTCCGGGGCGGCGCTCGACGGACTCGCCGCCCTCGCGGCGCCGCAGCCCCTGGGCACGCTGCTCCAGCCGTTGCGGCTCACCGGAGCCGTGGCCGACGTGCCCGTGACCGGGGTGCTGTGCACCGGCAACGGGCCGGGCGTCGAGATGCTCCAGATCCTGGTGGATGTCGGCGACCCGGCGCTCCGGTCGCTGGCCGAGGCCCGGGTGCCCTTCCTCGAACTGCCCACCGGGCACTGGCCGATGCTGTCCTGCCCCGCCGCGCTGGCCGAGACTCTGATGGAGGCCGCGTCCGGCGGGGGACACCGGCTGGCCGCTGCCGACGCCTCCCGTACGCCCGCCCATCTGCGGCCGTTCCTGCTCGACGTGCCCGAAAGGCCCCGCGAGCGCACCGGGAACACCGACCTGTACCTGCCGGACGGCCCGGGCCCGCACCCGGCCGTGGTCTTCGTGCACGGCGGCCCGGTGCCCGCCGAGGCGCGGCCCACGCCCCGGGACTGGCCGACCCTGACGGGATACGCACGCATCGTCGCGGGGCAGGGAGTCGTGGGTGTGACGCTCGACCACCGCCTGCACGCCGTGACCGACTACGAGGTGGCTGCCGCGGACGTGGCCGACGCGGTGGAGCGGGTGCGCGCCGACCCGAGGGTGGACGCGGACCGGATCGTCGTGTGGTTCTTCTCCGGCGGAGGCCCGATCACGGCGGACTGGCTGACGGACCCGCCGCCGTGGCTGCGCTGCGTGGCCGCGAACTACCCGATCCTCGCGCCGCTGCCGAGCTGGGGGCTGGGTGACACCCGTTTCCACCCGGTCCGGGCGGTCTCCCGAGCCGGTCGCCTTCCCGTCGTGCTGGTCCGGGCAGAACGCGAGAGTGCCGAAATCGCCGCGACCGTCGAGGAGTTCCTGGCCGAGGCCGCCCGCTGCGGAGCGAACGTCGAGGTCATCGACGTACCGGAGGGGCGTCACGGCTTCGAGACCCTCGATCCGACCGACGGGGCGCGCGAGGCCGTGCACCGCGCGGTGGGCGCGGTGCTGGCCCGCTTGAAGGCGTGACGTGCCGATGCGAAGGCGAGGGGGTGGCTCGGGGCGGGGCGACTACTCGATGACCAGCTCGACGTCGATGTTTCCCCGAGTGGCCTTGGAGTACGGGCAGTAGGCGTGGGTGGCCTCGACCAGCTTGCGCCCGGCCTCGCCCGCGAGGGTGTCCGTAAGTTCCACGCGCATGACCACCGAGATGCTGGTCCTGTGGGAGCACGGCCCCCAGCCGGTCAAGGTCATTGGGGACCGCCTCCAGCTGGACTCCGGAACCCTCTCGCCGCTGTTGAAGAAGGCTGGAGACGGCCGGACTGGTCCGGCGCCAACGCAGCCGCGAGGACGAACGGTCCGTTCTGATCGACCTGACCGACGAGGGCGCGCGCCTGCGCGAACGCGCGCTGCCCGTCCCCCGCGGCGTGCTGGACGCCACCGGTCTGTCCCTGGACGAGGTTCTGGGGCTGCAGGACGTCCTACCACCGCCCTGGGCGAGGCCGCCGACGCCTACTGAGCCGCCGAGGGCGGACGTGCCCCGGCGGTCAGCCGTCGCGGTGGGTCAGGGCGTCGGCGATGCGGTCGGCGACCGCCCGCCGCATGCCGGGGTCCAGTGGCTCCGCGGTCAGTGATTCGTACAGCCACAGGCCGTCGGCCGCGAGGCGGGCGATGAACCGGTCGAGCGCGGCCGGATCGTCGGCCGCCGACGCGGGGGACGGCGCCCACCGTTCCGTCACGGCTTCCCACACGGCCGCGTGTGCGGGGTTCGTCGAGCCTTCGAGCATCAGCAGGAGCTCGGCCCGCGTGGCGCTCTGGATGGCGACGCGGGCGTAGGCGGCGAGCCGTTCCTCCCGGGTGGCCTCGGCCGCGGGCTTCCCGGCCGCCGCGACCAGGTCGGCTTCCCACTGGTCGGCCAGATGCTGGTGGATCGCCCGGACGAGGTCGTCGCGCGAGGCGAAGTGGTACAGGAGGCCGCCCTTCGTCAGCCCTGCCTCCGCGGCGACGGAGTCGAAGGTGACGCTCTTGACGCCTTCACGTTGTACGACACGGGTGGCGGCTTCGAGGATCTGGGTCCGTTTGCTGGTGCGCATGGGTGGCTCCCGTGCCGTCGGGTCGGTGGTGTCCCGGACTCGGCGGTGTTCCGAGCCCGGGGGCGTACGGAGCCGCGTGGGGTGCGGCGCTTCAGTGGTGTGCGGGGCCGGACAGGGCCGAGCCGGGGCCGTGGCGGCGCAGCAGCACGCCGGTCGCGAGGGCGCCGACGGCCAGGACGGCGGCGACCACGATCATCACGGCGAGGTACGCGCCGTCGAATGCCTCGGACGCCGCGGTGACCAGTGCGGTGTCGGCCCCCGCCCCTTCGTCGGCCAGGGCGAGCGCGCTGTCGAGGCTGTCGCGCGCCCGTTCGGACACCCCGGCGGGGAGGTCGATGGTCGCGGAGTACACGGCGGTCAGCAGGCTGCCGAGGAGGGCGACCGCGACCAGGCTGCCGAACTCGTAGGAGACTTCCTCGACGGACGAGGCCATGCCCGCCCTGCGGGCTGGGACATTGCCCATGATCGCGCTGGAGGCGACGGACATGGCCGCGCCGAGTCCGCTGCCGGTGATGATCAGCCCGGTGACGAGGAGGCCCATGCTGGTGGCGAAGTTCGTGAGGACCAGCACGGTGCCGACGGCGCCCAGTGCGAGACCCCCGGCGATGAGGGGCAGCAGGCCCACCCGGTGGAGGACCGCGCCCCCGAGCATCGCGGTGGGGAACGCGCCCAGGGCGACGGCCGCGACGAGGAATCCGGCCCGCAGCGGGGTGAAGCCCTCTACGAGCTGGAAGCGCTGGGTGGTGACGAGCTGGATGCCGGCGATGGCGAAGAGGGCGAATCCGGCGGCCAGCACCCCCGCGAGGAAGGCCCGGTTGCGGAAGATCGCGAAGTCCAGCAGCGGGTAGGGCAGGCGGCGCTGACGTCGGGCGAACGTCCATCCGCCGACCACGGCCGCGAGGACGGCGGCGGCGACGACGGCCGGAGCGGGGTCGGTCTTCGCCGTCTCCTTGATCGCGATGACGAGGCCGACCAGGGCGACGAGAGCCAGGAGCGAGGAGATGAGGTCCCAGCGCTTGGAGGGGTCCGGGTCGTTCGGCGGGGCGACGAACAGGGTGGCCACGATCGCCGCGAGGACGACCGGGATGTTGATGATGAAGACCGATCCCCACCAGAAGTGCTGCAGCAGGATCCCGCTGATGATCGGCCCCAGCGCGCTGCCCACGACCGCCATGGTGCCCCAGACCGCGATGGCCATGTTGCGCTCGCGCTCGTCGTCGAAGGTGACGCGGATCAGGGCGAGGGTGGCGGGCATCATCGCGGCCGCGCCGACGGCGAGGAAGCCCCGCGCGGCGATCAGGGCCTCCGGGCTGGTGGAGAACGCCGCGACGAGCGAGGCCGCACCGAAGACCACGAGGCCGACCAGGAACATCCGCCGGTGTCCCACCCGGTCACCGAGCGTGCCGCTGCCCAGGAGCAGGCCGGCCATCACGACCGGATAGGCGTTGATGATCCAGAGCCCCTCGGAGCTGCTCGCGCCGAGATCCTCCACCAGCGTCGGCAGGGCCGCGTAAAGGATGGAGTTGTCCAGCGTGATCAGCAGGAGTCCCGCGCTCACCACGGCCAGGAGCAGCCAGCGCCGCTTCGTGCTGATGGTCATCCCTCATGAGCCTCACTGTGAGAGCCGCCCCGAACTCCATAACTGTACCTTACGAAAGGTATAGTTATGGACTCTTGGGTGACAGTTGTATCTGTCGGAAGTTAAGACGACAAATGCGATTGCCGACTTGGTCGACGACAGGTAAAGTTGTCATATGGATGATGTGAAGGCGATCCCGACCCCTGATCAGAGCGATGAGAATTTCTGGGCCACGGTCCTGACCCCGGTGGACCCCGCTTGGATCGAGCCCCGCGACGACGACACGTTCGCCATGGACGAGCAGGTGCTCGACGCCGTCCGGTCACTGGCGGAACGGATCTCGACGCGCGCGCTCGCCTACCGCGCGGCCGGCAAACCCTTCGACGCCGCCCTCATGGCCGCGCCCGATGTGCAGCTGGCGATGGTGCGGTCGCTCTACGAGGCCAAGCGGTCCGTCGACCGGCTGGCCGAGAGCGCGGCCACCGTCGCCGGACGCGGTGGATCCAGCTACGCGCAGCTCGGCGCGGCCTGGGGTGGTATCAGGCGTCAGTCGGCGCGTGTCAAGTGGCCGCACGCGGTGCCCAAGAAGTCCGCCAGCGAGTCCATTCCGCTTCATTACGCGGGCGGCGACGCCGTGATTCACCACGATCCGGGCGCCGACGCCTGGTGGTACACCGCCACGGGAGCGGACTTGCAGGAGGACGAGTCGGAGCCCGTCCACGGCACATCCGCCGAGGCCATCGCGCGGGCCACCGAGTTCCTGCTGTCGCACGACCGGTCCGCGTGACACGGGACCGGCGACCGGTCCGCGTGACTCGTGTGGCACGGGACCCTGACCGTGCGGCCGCCGTAGGAGCACGGCAGAGGTTCAGGTCACGTCCGCTCCGTGGTGGAAGTCCCAGGCGTCGATGTCGCGGTAGTGGATCGGCCCCGGGCCCCGGCCGATGTTGCTGCCGACCAGGTGGAGACGGGCAGCCTCCCAACTCCGGCCGGTGAACGCGGCGAGCCCCGCCGCGGCCTCCACCGTGGCCGTGTGGTCACCCCGGCGGGACCGGGCCAGCGTCAGATGGGGCCGCAGGGGCCGCTCAGGAAAGGAGACACCGCACTCCCTGACGAGGGCGCGTACGTCGGTGGCGAGGTGGTGCAGCCCTGCGAGGTCCCCCGTGACCCCGGCCCACAGCACCCGCTCGTCGAAGTGCCCGCCGCCGTGCAGCGCCAGCCGCAGGGGACGTCGCCGCGCCGCGAGCCCGGCGAGCGGAGGCATCAGCGGCGGGACGGCGGAGACCGGCAGCTCACCGAGGAACGCCAGGGTGATGTGCCAGTCCTCGACGCGGTTCCACCGCATGCGGGGATGGGCGTCGTAGGCCGGGCGCAGCGCCTGCGCCAGCTCGTTCTTCGCGTCGTCGGGCGGGGCGAGCGCCAGGAACACGCGGGTCGTCGTGGCCCGGACGCGTCTCTCCGCAGGGGGGCCGGTCACGGCTTCGAGCGGTTCGTTCACCTGCCGTACCGTACGTGCCGGCCGTGCCCCCGCCGCGACGCGGGGCCCGATGCCGGACTCGGGCGCGGGCCGACGTCGTACCATACGGCGCGACGCGGCCCGGAGGAGCGCCTGAACCCGCGGGCGGCACGGAGCAGAGCGTTTCGACCCGCCGCCGCTCCACGGCCGGGTCGGAGGCCCGGCATACCCCGGTCAGGACAGGGCCCCCCGTGCGAGGATGAGTGGATGAGACGGCGACTGCCCTGGGGGGACGCGTTACGGACCGGACTGGGCGCGCCCGGACGTTCCCGGCGGCTGAGCAGCAGCCCGCGCTCACGGGTGTGGCGGGTGGAGACGGCCGGGGCGCCGGTGGTGGTGAAGCAGATCGTCGACGGTCCCGACGCCGACGAGCGGTACGCCCGTGAACTGGCCGCGTTGCGTCTCGCCGCCGGAGCCGACCCGGCCGTGGTGCCCGCACTCCTGGGCACCGCCCCCGACGACCGGGTGCTGGTCCTGGAACATCTGGACCACCGACGACCCTCCGGCGACTGGATCGTGGACTACGCGGCGGCACTGGCCCGGCTGCATGCCGTCGCCCGTCCCGAGCACGCCGGAGTGCTGCCCCGCTGGCAGGGCCCGGACGCCGCCGACGCCGCCTCCTTCCTCCGGCTGGCCGCCGCTCTCGACGCTCCCGTCCCTCCCGGCGTGCCCGGCGAGCTCGACGGCCTCGTGCACCGGCTCGCCCGGGCGCCCGGGCACGCCCTGCTCCACGGCGACCCGTGCCCCGGCAACGACCTGCACACCACCGGCGGGACCCGGTTCATCGACTTCGAACAGGCCTCACTGGGCAGCGGGCTGGTGGAGCTCGCTTACCTGCGCATCGGCTTCCCGACCTGCTGGTGCGTCACCGCGGCCCCCGCCCCGCTGCTGGAACGGGCGGAGACCGCCTACCGCACGGCGTGGCGCGCCGAGGCCGGCGACGAACTCCACGGCGACCTCACCGACTTCTGCGCCGGCTGGCTGATCCGGGGCGACGCCCTGGTCCAGCGGGCCCACCGCGAAGGCGCCGATCACCTGGCCCGGATCCCGGTCCGCGACTGGAAGTGGGGCACCGTGACGGCCCGTCAACGCCTCGTGCACCGGCTCGGTGTCGTCGGCGGCATGACCGCCGTCCGCGATGGTCCGAGCGGACTGAGCACCCTCTGCGCGGACATGCGCCGGCGGATGCTCGCCCGCTGGCCCGGGCTCCGGCCCGTCCCCGCGCGACGCCCCTGACCGAGGCGGTTCGCCGCACGGCGTCAGCGGACCCAGCCCGGGGTCCACGCGTCGGCAGGCGGCGTCGGCCGTACGTGCGCGAGGTACCTGCGCAGCGCCGCCAGAACCGGGTGCGGATTGCCCGTCCGGTACAGGAACACGTGCGGATAGACCGGAGTCGGACCCACGACCGGGATCCGCCGCAGATCGTGCGAGGCAGGCCACAGGTATCGGTCCCGGGAGCCGACGAGGGTGGCCAGCGCGTCGGAGTCGGCGATCGAGTCCATCAGCGCCTCGGTCCCGAAGTCGGGCCCGACGGCGTCGATACGCAGCCCGAAGTCCTCCGCGAGCCGGTCGTAGTAGGCGGCCCACTCGGTGCCCCGCTTGATGCCCGGGATCCAGATCCGGTGCCCGGCCAGGTCCGCCGGGGCCAACGACCGGGCGGAGGCCAGCGGGTGGCGCGGTCCGACGAGGAGCTGTAACGGATCGTCCAGGACGCGTTCGGCGCTGACCCCGTCGGGCAGCGCGCCCCTGGGCACGGCGCGGAAGGTCGCGTCGATCTCGCCGGCCCGTACCGCCTCGGCAGCCCCGGCCACGTTCGCGTCCGCGAGCGTCACCACGTCGAGGTCCGTGCCGGGGTGGGCCTGGTAGAAGCCGCGTACGGCCAGCGCCGGGGCGATGCGCCGATGGAGCACGTCCACACGCAGCACCCCGTCCCCGGGGCGTACCGAGGCGACGGCTCGCTCCACGGCCCGCAGCACCTCGCGGGCGTGCGGCAGGAAGGCCTGCCCGTCCGGAGTGGGGCGCGCTCCGCGGGCGCCGCGGACGAACAACGTCACCCCGAGCACGCGTTCCAGGCCCGCCACGCGCTTGGAGACGGCCTGCTGACTGATGCGCAGGTCCACGGCGGCCTCCCGGAACTGTCCGGTGTCCGCGACGGTGACGAACGTGCGCACGGCTTCGATGTCCACACCCTGAAGCCTATGTGCGCACAACCGCTGGTTGCGGTTCACCGCGTAGCAACAGGCGAACGTCCGCGACGTGGGCGCCTCGGGCGAGGGGACGAGGCCCCAGGAGTGACGGATGCCGGGCTCGCCTTGCTTCCTTGCGTCATAGGCTCATGCCTATGACGCAAGAAGATGGTGAGCTGGACAGCCTGGTACGCAAACGCATCCGCGCCCTGCGCGTGGCCCAGGGCTGGTCCCTGGAAGAGCTCGCCGCCCGCGCGAAGGTCAGCCAGTCCACGCTCAGCCGCATCGAGAACGGCCGGCGCCGGCTGGCCCTGGACCAGCTGGTCACGCTCGCCCGCGCCCTGGACACCTCCCTCGACCAGCTGGTCGAGACGGCCTCCGACGACATCGTCTCCAACCCGACGGCCGACGGGGCCCACGGTCAGCTGCGGTGGCCCATCAAGGCGGAACCCGGCATGACCGTCATCCGTCAGCGCCTGACCGAGCCGCCGCCCGACAACCCCTCCCGGCTGCGCGCGCATCCGGGCCGCGAGTGGCTCGTCGTCCTCTCCGGCACCGCGATCCTGCTCCTGGGCAACCGGCGCCTGCGGATCGAGACGAACCAGGCGGCGGAGTTCCCCACGATGCTCCCGCACGCGATCGGCGCCGAGGGAGGGCCGTGCGAGCTGCTGGGCATCTTCGACCGGGACGCCCGCCGTGGCCATCAGCGCGGAGAAGGCGCGGAGAGGACGAATCGCCCGGCCCCGCCCGGGCCGAGCCTCCCGTGACGCGTGCGGGGCGGCGCGTCGGAGTGCCTGCCGTACGGCCGGGCCCCAGCCCCTGACGTACGGCCGGCCCATGGGGCGGGGGCCCGCCGGGCATGACGACCGGCGGGCCCCGGGCACCGGTCCGCGCAGCTGACAGCCCGTGCGTCTCAGCGACTCACGCGGGGTCGACGCGTGAGACGGCGCCGGCGCTGCCGAGGACGTACAGCTCGCCGTCACCGCCCTCGACGAACGAGATGACCTCGCCGCCGCTGACTCCGAGGTCGCCCACGCCGGTCACCTCGCCGTTCTCCAGCTGGAGCGTACGCAGCGTGCCGTCGCAGTAGTCGCTGAACACATAGCTCCCCCGAAGGTCCGGGAGCGCGTCGCCGCGGTAGACGAAGCCTCCGGTCACCGAGCAGCCGAGGCCCGTACGGTCGTACTCGTGGACCGGCGGGACGTGGTTCGCCGGCTCCGTGCCGCCCCGGAAGGGGTGGGTGCCCTCCATGGAGGACCAGCCGTAGTTCTCGCCGCCCTCGCTGTCCGCCGGGGCCCAGTCGATCTCCTCCCAGTCGCTCTGGCCGACATCGCCGATCAGCAGGTCGCCCGTGCCCGCGTCGAAGGAGAACCGCCACGGATTGCGCAGCCCGTAGGACCAGATCTCGTCCTTCGCGTTCGCGTCGTCCACGAACGGGTTGTCCGCCGGGATCGCGTACGGTTCGCCTCCGCTCGGGTCGATCCGCAGCAGCTTGCCGAGCAGCGTGTCGAGCTTCTGACCGTTGCCGTGCGGGTCGCCGCCCGCGCCGCCGTCACCGAAGGCGATGTACAGATAGCCGTCGGGGCCGAACTTGATGTCCCCGCCGTTGTGGTTCGCGTACGGCTGCGTCTGGGTGAGGACGGTGCGCCGGCTCTCCGGCTGGAGCCGGCCGTCCTCCACGGCGAACTCGTCCACCGTGCTGGTGCCTTCGAGGTTGGTGAACGAGATGTAGAAGTGCGCGAACGTCTTGTCGAACGCGACGCCCAGCAGGCCGCGTTCGCCGTCCGTGGTGGTCTCGTCGGAGATGTCGAGCACGGGTGCGCCGAGGCCTTGATCGTCCAGCACCCTTACGGTGCCCGCGCGTTCGGCGATCCACAGGGTGTCATCGGGTCCGGCCGCCCCGGCGGACGGGCTCTGGGCCCTGGCCACTTCGGTCAGGGACGCGTTCACCGGCTGAACCGGGGAGGCGGGCTCGTCGGCCGACGCCGTGGCCAACGCCAGTGACGTGACGAGGCAGAGCGTGCCGATGATCGCCGAGCTTCTGGTGCGAAATTTCACCGTGGCCTCCTGGAGGCGGCGAAGGGGGGAGATCACCCGGCTGCTCGAGCGGAGTTGAGTGGGGGGCACGAGCCGGCAGGCAACCTGGGTGGGGGAGTGGGTGTGTCACCGGCTACAGACGAGGATAGGGGGACGGACGTGGTCTGGCCTAGACCAGCGTTGCGGCGTCTTCTCCCGCGGCGGCGCTCGCGCACTCCGCAAGTCGGTAGTCGGCCAATCGTCGACGCGAACACGGCCGGGGATCTACACGTACCTGCCTGTTCGGTCGCTGATGGGAGCGCTCCAATTTCCTCCAACTACGCCTTCGTGCAACGGAATTGCGCTGCATCGCTTGACAGTCATTGAATGCCACGCCAGTTTGGGAGCGCTCCCACACGCACGCTTCCGCACTCGAATCCCCTACCTCCTGAGCGTCACGGACCCCTGAACCCGTCTGTCGCCACCCCCGACGGACGTACGAGAGGAGCACGGAGCCGCAATGAGAAGCAGAGGCACCACCCCGCACGCACCGCAAGCACTCCGCAGAAGAGCGGCCGCCGCACTGTCCGCACTGGTCATGGGCGCCGCACTCGCGGTGGCCGTACCCGGACAGGCGTCGGCCGCCGACCGCGTCGACAACCCCTATGCGGGCGCCACCGCGTACGTGAACCCCGACTGGTCCGCCAAGGCCGCCGCCGAGCCCGGCGGCGACGTCATCGCGGACGAGCCGTCCTTCGTCTGGATGGACCGCATCGCCGCGATCGGCGGCACACCCGGCGCGCGAGGCCTGCGCGCGCACCTCGACAGGGCCGTGAGCCAGGGAGCCGACCTCTTCCAGGTCGTCATCTACAACCTCCCCGGCCGGGACTGCGCCGCCCTCGCCTCCAACGGTGAACTCGGCCCCACCGAGCTGAGCCGCTACAAGGACGACTACATCGACCCCATCGCCGGCATCCTCGGCGACCCCGCCTACGCGAGCCTGCGCATCGTCACGCTCATCGAACCGGACTCGCTGCCCAACCTGGTCACCAACGCCGGAGGGACCGCCGGCTCCACCCCCGAGTGCGCCACGATGAAGGCCAACGGCAACTACGAGAAGGGCATCGGATACGCCCTGCATACCCTGGGCGCGCTGCCCAACGTCTACAACTACGTCGACGCCGCCCACCATGGCTGGCTCGGCTGGGACTCCAACTTCGTCCCCGCGGCACAGCAGTTCAAGAAGGCCGCGACGACGGAGGGCGCCACCGTCTCCGACGTGCACGGCTTCATCGTGAACACGGCCAACTACTCGGCGCTCCAGGAGCCGCACTTCGCGGTGACCGACTCCGTGAACGGGACCACGGTGCGCCAGTCGCGCTGGGTGGACTGGAACTACTACGTGGACGAGCTCTCGTTCGCCAAGGCCCTGCGTACGGAACTGGTCCGGCAGGGCTTCGCCTCCGATATCGGCATGCTCATCGACACCGCCCGCAACGGCTGGGGCGGCTCCTCCCGGCCCGCCGGACCCGGACCGCTGACCAGTGCTGACGCCTATGTCGACGGTGGCCGGACCGACCGCCGCATCCACGCGGGCAACTGGTGCAACCAGAGCGGCGCGGGCATCGGCGAGCGCCCCACGACCGCCCCCGAGCCGGGGATCGACGCCTACGTCTGGGCCAAGCCCCCGGGTGAGTCCGACGGCAGCAGCGAGCCCAGGGACAACGACGAGGGCAAGGGCTTCGACCGGATGTGCGACCCGACGTACACCGGCAACGGCCGCAACGGCTTCAACCTCACGGGCGCGCTGCCCGACTCCCCGGTGGCCGGGCACTGGTTCTCCGGACAGTTCCAGGAACTGCTCCGCAACGCCCACCCGCCGCTGGACGGCGGCAGCGGAGGCGAGGACGACACACAGGCGCCGACCGTGCCCACGAACCTGAGGGTGACGGCCAAGTCCAGCAGCAGCGTCACTCTCGCCTGGACGGCGTCCACGGACGACACCGGCGTCACGGGATACGACGTCCTCCGCGACGGCACCCGGGTGGGGACGACGGCCACGACGGCCTACACGGACACCGGCGTGAGCGCTTCGACCGCCTACAGCTACTCGGTCAGGGCCAAGGACGCCGCAGGCAACCTCTCGGCCGGGACCCCGGCCGCACAGGTCACCACCGAGGCGGGCGGCGGCACCGGAACGGGCGCGCTCAAAGCCGAATACCGCAACACCGACGGCTCTCCGACCGACAACCAGATCCGGATGTCCCTCCGCCTGGTCAACACCGGTTCGGCCGCGATCGACCTGTCCACGGTCACCGCCCGCTACTGGTTCACCTCCGAAGGCGGCGCGAGCACCTTCGCCACCGCCTGCGACTACGCGGTGCTGGGCTGCGGCAGCGTGACGCACGGCGTCCGACCGGTGAGCACACCGGCCACCGGCGCCGGTCACTACCTGGAGGTCGGCTTCGGCGCCGGCAGCCTCGCGGCGGGCGCCACGACCGGGGAGATCCAACTGCGGGTCAACAAGAGCGACTGGTCGGCGTTCCAGGAGAGCGACGACTACAGCCGCTCCACCAACACCGCCTTCGCCGACGCCCCGAGGATCGGCGTCTTCACCGGCTCCACGCTCGCCTGGGGCACCGCCCCCTGACCCGCTCCACCACCGGCAAGACTCCCGTCACTGCCGCTGCCCCTCTCCCCGGACGACGGGAGAGGGGCAGCGGCGCGGAGGCCGGCACGGGCAGGAACCGGGTCAGCGCACGTCGACCCGGTCGCCGGAGCCGATCGTTCCCAGACGGGACGCCGTGGCCTTGAACTGCGCCTTCCAGGTGCCGTCCTTCTTGGCGGTGAACCCCTTCGAGAAAACGCCCTTGCCGTTCGTGCGTACGGTCGCCGACTTGCTCCACTTGCCGGAGCCGTCGGCCTTGAACAGGATGATCACCAACTGGCCGGAGGCGTTCTTCCAGGTCCCGTCCAGGCTGCGCAGGGTTCCCTTGACGGTGATGGTGCGCCCCTTGCGGACCGGCTCGGGGGAGGCGTTGAAGCCGGAGACGGCGGTCCGCAGCTTGACGTCCACGTTGTCGGAGGTGCTGACGGCCGCGGCGCGGTCGGCGGTCCCCGCGTAACGGGCGCGCCAGGTACCGTCCTTGGCTGCGGTGACCGATGCCGAGGCGACGCCCTTGCCGGTGGTGCCGACCGTGGCGGCCCGGCTCCAGGTCTTGCCGCCCTTCGCCCGGAACTCGATCACGACGGGCGCCTTGGCCAGCGGCCGCCAGACGTTGTCCGTGGCGCCGGCGGTCTGGAGCGTGGCGACCACCTTCAGCTTGCCGCCCTTGCCGACCGGCTCGGGAGAGGCGTTGAAGGAGACGATCCGGGCGGGCACCGCGGACACCGTGAGAGCGGCGGCCGAAGTGGCCGTCCCACCAGACGCGTTGACGAAGACGGCACGGTAGCGGTGGCCGTTGAGCGCGGCCGACGCCTTGACCGACAGGGTCGTCGTGGCGGCTCCGGCGACGGTGCTCCAGGTCGCGCCACGGTCGGTGCTGCGCTCCCAGCGGACCGAGTCCGCGCCGGTCGCGGCGGCGGTGAACGTGCCGGTCGCGCCGGAGCGGACAATGCGCGACGCGGGATGCCGGGTCACGGTGGCGGCAGGGGCCTCGACGCCGAACTTGAGCGGCTGGGCGACGTCCTGGGCCCGGGAGGGCATCCAGGTGGAGTCGCTGCCGTCGTGCGAGTTGAAGCTCGTCACGAAACAGGCGGTGGCGCGGCAGTCGACGACGGGGGCCCCGGAGGGGGCGAAGGTCTCGGTGAGCTTCAGCGTGACGCTGAAGGTGCCGTCCGCGCCGACCTGACGGACGTACGCCGCGTTGCCGAAGACGCTGGGGTAGGTGGTGCCGGGCAGGGCGATGGACTGGGCCAGATACACGCCGCGCCCGGGCTGGTAGCCCTTGCCGCTGACGGTGACCTCGTTCTCGACGCCCAGCTCGCTGACCTGGCTGACCGTCAGCGTGGGGACGCTGACGCCGCCGCTGATGGCGACGGGGTCCAGCGCCGTGCCGACCGCGTACATGGGCCGGCCCTGGTACGCGAAGATCGCCGCGCCCTCGTCGGTGAGCGTGGCCGTGATGCCCGTCCAGTCCAGGACGGCACCGTCGAGCGCGTCGGCGGAGGCGGTGAGCGCGGCGAGCGGCACGCCGGGCGTGGTCACCGGGGCCTTGCCGGCGGCGACGTCGGTCGTCACGTCCATGTGGAGCGTGCCCTTGCCGTCCTTGAGGACGACACGAGGGTTGGCGAGCGTGATGGCGGTTATCCCGTGACTCGGGACCGCGTAGGTGACCGAGCCGCCGAAGCGCACATCGGCGGAACGCTTGGCAAGGTCCACCGATCCGTGCTTGACGGGATAGCCGACCCGTCCGGTCGCGTCCGTGGTCGCGCCGCCGGCCACGTTCACCGAGCCGCCCGAGCCGGTGACGTAGCGGACCCAGGAGTCCTTGAAGCCCCAGGAGGACCGGCCGGACACCAGGATCGGGGAGGCCGCGGACGTGGTACCGCCGGCCTCGGCCCGCTCGGCTGCGTGGATGCCCGGAGTGGCGGCGGAGGCGGGAACGCCGAGGACGCCGGCGCCCACGGATACGACGGTCAGGGCGGCGAGAGCGGCCAGGCGGCCGCGGCGGGGCATGGACATGCGCTGCATGTCTCCTTCGGGGGAGGGGCACGGCGCACGTCTGGACGGAGCCGTTCCCGGGAGGCGAACGAAGAAGGGGGGACACCGGCTTCTCGGCGTGTGGGGACCCGAAGACGACACATCGCATATTAGGTGAGGCTTACCTAATTGTCACGATGGGGTGTGGCCGGGGACGGTGACGGCGGGCGGACTCCAGCGGCGGGCGCGGGACGGCCCGGGGGAGACGCCGTACTCCTCCTTGAGCTGTTCGGGGATGGCGTAGTGCATCACGCGTCCACGGGTGAGGGAGGACAGCTCAAGGACGGTGGTGAGGTGACCGAGACGGTCCAGGGCCCAGGCGCCGAGGGGGGACCGGTCCTCGACGGTCTCCAGGACGCCGAGGAGGTGGGGTACGGCCTTGACGACGGTGTCCCACGAGGTGCGCGGCACCTGGAGCCAGTCGGCGCAGGTGGAGCCGACCAGGTGCCGGATGAGCGCGGAGACGATCGGGTCGAAGAGGGTCCCGGGTACGACCTCCTCGTAGAGGTCGATGAGCTGCCGGGTCAGCAGCGCGCCTTCCTCGGAAGGCCCCATGTGCCGGACCATGTAGAGGTCGAGGAACCGGCGTGCCTCGTCCAGGGTCCGGGGGACGGCCTCCTGGCTGACGCCCAGCATCGCGCCGACCACGCGCCAGGCGTAGTAGTAGGCCGCCGCGCCCTCCTCCGACATGTGGATGCCGAGGCGGTGGAGGCTGTCGAGCACGAGCAGCGAGAAGAACATCTGCCCGCCGATCATGTCCTCCTGGCAGATCGGCGTCCCGAGCGCGTCGGTGTCCCACCGCTTCTCGCGCAGGAGGTGATGGCGGATCGACGCGTGCAGAAGGCGGACCTTCTGGGCGGCGGGGAGGAAGCGGCCCCCGGCCTCGAAGGCGTCGGGCCGCATCAGATAGACGGTGAACTGGCCCGTCTCCGCCATCCGTTTGGAGGGGTACTTCAGCCCGTGGGTGGCGGAGAGGAGCTTCGCCACGTGCGGGACCACATAGCAGGCCGGCATGGAGGCGAACGACAGTGCGGTGGAAATATGCACGTTGTTGTCGATGAAGAACAGCCGGGCCTTCTCCATCTCCTCCCAGTCGACCCAGGCCGGCGGGGCGCTCGTGGCCTGAAGGTAGTCCCGGGCTACATCGGGCAACCCGTCCGGCAGGGGAGCGCCGGCGGTGGAGACGTAACGCATCAGTGTGTTGAACGTGCCCACCTCTCCGCGTTCGAAGAGCGCGGCGACGGTGGCGTCGGCCAGTTCGTCACCGCCCTGCCGCAGGGCGTTCATCGAAGCCTCGGTGTAGGTCAAGACGGACTTCCTTGCTCTCGGTGCGGTGCGGTGCGGTGCGGTGCGTGTGTGTGCGTGTGTGCGTGTGTGCGTGTGTGCGTGTGTGCGGCGGGCGGGAGAGGAGTCAGGACAGTCGGACGGTCGCCGATTTCGCCAGCGCCGTCAGGACGTCGGCCGCGTGTGACGGCATGTCCAGCTCATGGAGGGCGTCGAGGGCTTCCTCGACGCGCGCCGTGATCATGTCTTCGACGAGGCCGGGGGTCTTCAGCCTGCGCATGACGTCGCGCACCGCGTTGAGCCCGTCCTCGTCCAGGTCGCGCCGGCCCAGAAGAGCCCGGAGCCGGCCACGGTCGTCGTCACCGGCGACCCGCCAGGTCTCCGCCAGCAGGGCCGTGGGCCGGTGGCCGCACACGTCGTCGGCGTTGGCCTTGCCGGTCCGTCCCGGGTCTCCGAACAGCCCGAGCAGATCGTCCCTCAGCTGGAAGGCCTCGCCCAGCGGCAGCCCGTAGGCGGAGTAGCCCTCGCGCAGCCGACCGCTGGCCCCGGCCAGCGCACCGCCGATCAACAGGGGCTGCTCGACGGTGTACTTGGCGGTCTTGTACCGGATCACCTTGAGCGAGGCCGCGGTGTCCGGCTCCGCCCCGGTGCGCAGGATCTCCAGGCACTCGCCCGCGATCAGCTCCCGGCCCAGCACGGTCCACAACGGGCGGGCCCGGCCCAGATAAGCGGCGGGCAGACCGCTGGTGGTGAACAGCTGCCCGGCCATCCCCATCAGCAGATCGCCCACCAGCATCGCCAGCGATCGGGCGGCGGCGACGGAGCGCGGGCGACGGCGCACGGCGCCGCGCAGAGCGATGTGCGCGGTGGGGCGGCCGTGCCGCAGAGCGCTGTCGTCGATGAGATCGTCGTGCACGACAGCGGCGGCGTGGATCAGCTCCAGGGAGGCCGCGGCCCGCACCAGAGCGTCGCTGTCCGGCTGCCCCGCCGCCCGCCAGCCCCAATAGCAGAACGCCGCCCGCAGCCGTTTGCCGTCCGCGACGACCGCCTCCATCTGCTCGGCCACCGGGACCAGTGCCGGGTCGATCGCCGCGAACAGCTCGGCCTCCCGGGCGACGAACGGGTGCAGCACCTCGTCGACCCGGAGCTTGAACGCGGCCGCGTCCCAGCGGTCAGGCGTCATCGGCGGCCCGCCGGGCGACGGCTTGCCGGGCGAGCAGCTCCAGATGGGCCGGCGGCGGGGCGGCGTACCGGCCCAGCACCAGGCGCCCGCGCGCCATCAGCTCGTGCTCGGCGTCCGCCGCCAGTTCCGCGGCGTCCGAGCGGCGCAGCAGCCCGCGCACCGCTCCCAGGGCCGAACCCACCGCGCTCACCGCCAGATCGGCCGCCCCCGCCACGAGCAGGACCACCCGCTCGTCCAGGTCCCCGTCACGTCCCGTTTCTCGCGTCATGCCTCTCCCCACCCCACAACTGCCGACGGCGCGGGTCGCGCGCCCGCCCCACAGCATCGCGACGCACCGGGTGCCGAAGGGGCGGAAGTCACGATCGAGTGATCTACTCGCTCGACCGTACGGTTCGCCGCTGCCGCTGCCGCTGCCGCTGCCGCTGCCGCTGCCGCTGCCGCTGCCGCTGCCGCCGCTGCTGCCGCTGCCGCCGCGGTCGCTGCTGCCGCCGCAGTCGCGGGAGGTCAGCGACCCGTCGTGACACGGGGAGGAGACCGCGGTCTTGTGGTTTCCGCCAGTACGGCGGTGCGCCGGGCGCGCGCGAGACTGTCCGCCGGAGCCGCGTCGCGTTGCCGCGCCTGAGGCGTACGACGGACCGGCCGCGCACCTCCGGACGTGGTGGGCGCGGTCGATCCGTCAGCGCCGAAGACCGGCGTTCAGCCGGGCGGCCTGGCGCGTGAGGTGGTCGCGCTCGGCGAGCGTGGGGGCCCGGTGAGCGGCCTCCGCGTACAGCCGGGCCGCCTTCGGCAGATCGCCGTCGCGTTCGTGGAGATACGCCGCCACCGCCGTGTGACGGGGCAACGTGTCGCTCAACGCGGCGAGTTCGGCCAGCCCGGCGCGCGGTCCGTCGGCTTCGCCGACGGCCACCGCACGGTTGAGCCGGACGACCGGGCTGTCCGTCAGGGCGGCCAGTTCGTCGTACCACTCGACGATCTGCACCCAGTCGGTCTCCCCGGCGGTCGGCGCGTCGGCGTGGAGCGCCGCGATGGCGGCCTGGGCCTGGAACTCGCCCAGCCGGTCGCGGGCGAGGGCCTCTTGCAGGATCTCGACGCCCTCGGCGATGGCTCCGGTGTCCCAGCGGCCCCGGTCCTGCTCGGCGAGCGGCACCAGGCTCCCGTCGGGCGCGGTCCGGGTGGCGCGGCGGGCATGGTGGAGCAGCATGAGGGCGAGCAGCCCCGCCACCTCCGGGTGGTCGATCGCTGCCGCGAGCTGCCGGGTGAGCCGGATCGCCTCGGCGGCGAGGTCGACATCGCCGGAGTAGCCCTCGTTGAAGACGAGATAGAGGATGCGCAGCACGGTGGCGACGTCGCCGGGCTGATCGAACGGCACGCCGGAGACGGTGCGCTTCGCCCGGCTGATGCGCTGTGCCATCGTCGCCTCGGGCACCAGATAGGCCCGAGCGATCTGGCGGGTCGTGAGCCCGCCGACGGCGCGCAGGGTGAGCGCGACGGCGGACGACGCCGTCAGCGACGGGTGGGCGCACAGGAAGTAGAGCTGGAGCGTGTCGTCCACCGCCGGCACGGGGCCGGGCGCGGGCTCCTCGTCGACGAGGTCCTCCCGCCGGCGCCGGGCGGCCTCCGCCCGGGTGGCGTCGAGGAACCGCCGCCAGGCCACGGTGACCAGCCAGCCCTTCGGGTCGCGCGGTCGCTCGTCCGGCCATACGCGCACCGCCTCGACCAGCGCGTCCTGCACGGCGTCCTCGGCCGCCGCGAAATCTGCTCCGCGACGGACGAGGACTCCGAGGACGCTCGGTGTGAGGCTCCGCAGGAGGGCCTCGTTCATCGTGGCGTCACTCCGTGACGGTGGGCGGCGCGGACAGGAACGGGCGGACCTCCAGCCACTCGTGGATGGGCTTCCCGCCCGCCCCCGGAGCGGCGGACAGCTCCCCGGCCAGTTCGACGGCGCGGTCGTAGCCGTCGACGTCGATGATCATCCAGCCGGCGATGAGGTCCTTGGTCTCGGCGAACGGCCCGTCGGTCACCGGCGGGCGGCCCTCGCCGTCGTACCGGACCCACGCGCCCTCGGGGGCGAGCGCCGAGCCGTCGACGAACTCCCCGGTCTTCTCCAGCCGGTCCGCGAAATCCTGCATGTACTGCACGTGCGCCGAGATCTCCTCGGGCGTCCACCGGTCCATCGGTACGTCGTTGACCGAGGCCGGGGCTCCGCGGTAGTGCTTGAGCAGAAGATACTTGGCCATGGTGTTACTCCTCGGTGCTGTGCGGCCTATTGTGGCCGCTTTCACTCCAGGGACGGAGCCGGATACGGGTTCTCGACATCGTCACCCGAAAACCTCTCGAAATCTTTTCGGCGGGCCGGGAACGAGCCCGCGATCCCCGTTCGCGCGGGCCCACGGACGTGACCGCACGGACTCCGCATGCGGCCCACGGGACCGCGACGCGGACTGGCCGGAGGCGGGGGAGCACGAAGACGACGGCCCCGGGGAGGCCCGGAACGATGGGTGAGCACGCGGATCTGCCCGGTGTCATGACCTGGTACGAGACTGCGGGATCGCGCCGCCCGTGGTGCTCGTCCTGCCGGCCGCCGCCGCGCTGGTCCCGCGCGTGCTGTGGGCCTGAACGCCTCGACCGCTGCCGGGGCTCCGGCGTGCCGGTGGCGCGGTCGGCCGAATCGAGCGGATGTGGCCCTTTTTGGTGGTTGTTTCCTGTCGTAGGAGCGCGGCCTGAGGGAACCGGGGCCGCGGGGTGCCGGGGTGCCGGGGCCGCGGGGGTGCCGGGGGTTCGTTGACGCGGAGGGGATGTGTTTGTGTGCCGTCTGTCACGCGCCGCGGTCAGGCGTCGGGAGCCGTGTAGTCGTTGTCCGCTCGTTCTTGCGGTGGCCTGCCCGGTGGGGCAGGCCCGGGGTGGGGTGGTGTGCGGGGGACCCAGGTCTGATCGGTGTCCGTGGTCTCGTCGTCGTCCCGGGCGAACGGATGTCCGGCTGCCGGGTGTGGTGCCCTACCGGCAGGCGGTGCCGGACGGTCCGTACGAGGCGTTCGCCGCTCGCCTGGACGATGGACGGGTCATCGTCGTTACGCAGCCCACGGGCAGGCCGGTGCCCGGCGTCGTGTCTGCGTCCCCGGTGTCCCCGGTGTCCCCGCTTCTCGGGAACAGCCCGGCTTGCCGTTTCGCCGGGGGCACCAGGGCTGTCTGCGTGTTTTCCTTCGGTGAGATGCTCAACTTCACGGGGTCGGTCCACGGCTTGCCGGGGGGGATCGGGAGGGGCCTGCCGGTAACGGATCGGCGGTGGCGTTCCCCCGGGGTGGCGTTTGTGCCGGGACTCTTCGTGGGGCGGTTACGAGGGCTGTTGTCAGAGGTGATGGGCAAGATTGCGGCCATGAATGTCACTCCTGTCACTCCGCCGCGTCCGGTCGACGTTGCCGCGGTCTTTCCTCAACTGGTGCCGCTGGCGCGCACGGCGACCCGTCTGCACCCCCGCCCCGGGGGGCCGACGCGGCACGACAGCTCGGTCGGCGGGCCGCTGCTGTGGCCTGCTGAGGAGCCGTGGCCGCACTGCGAGGAACCGCATGTGGTGGATGGCGTCAACCGGGCCCGGCCCCCGGCGGATCTGCGGCTGGAACGGCGGATCCTCGCGGCCTCGCACGGCCGGGAGCTGACTTTGGAGGAACGGGAGACTCTCGAGCGGATCCGGCCCCCTCTGACGTATCCGGTGAGGCCGGCGGTCCAGGCGTACGACGGCCCCATAGCGATGCTGCCCGTGGCGCAGCTGTACGCACGGGATGTCCCCGATCTGAGCCCGCCGGAGGGCAAGGACCTGCTGCAGGTTCTGTGGTGCCCCTTCGATCATCCGGTCATGCCCAGGACCCTGCTCTTGTGGCGTGCGGCAGCCGCCGTCGCCGACGTCCTCGACACGCCCCCCGAGCCGCCCGCAGTGCAGTTCGACGGCTATCTACCGCAACCGTGCGTCCTCGAACCGGAGCAGATCACCGAGTACCCCGACCATCTGGAGCTGAGCGGAGAACTGCGGGAGCAGCTCAGGCAATGGAGTGTGCCGCAGGCAGCAGAGGAGGACATGGACCCGGAAACGTACTACGACTGTGTGCTGTCCAACGCACCCGGCTGGAAAGTCGGCGGCTGGCCCGCTTGGAACTCCACCGACCCCAGCTCGCAGCCCTGCTCCGAGTGCGGCACCGGCATGGAGGTCCTGATGACCGTCGCCACGTTCGAGGAAGGGGACGACGCCGGGAACAGCTGGTCTCCGCACCCCCACCCAGGTGCTGGACCGTACCCCGGCCACCGCGGCTACAACGCGACCGGGGTCCAGATAGGCAGTGGCTACCGACAGCACCTGTTCGTCTGCCCGGCGGAGCCCGAGCATCCGCACATCGAGTTGATGACGTAGCCCGTCCGCGGGGTGCAGCCGGGGCGTCACGGTGAGGGCGTGCCGTGACGCCGGGTGGCTCAGGGGGCCTGCCTGCGGCCCGATATCCGAGCAGGGAAGCAGGCCGTCCCTGACCGACCGCGACGCATCGCAGATGGGTCAACAGCAGGGCGAGCGGGCGCTACTGGCCCTCGCGGCCCGTGGCGGAGGCGAATCCCAGCCACGTATGGCGGTTGCCCCACCAGCACCAGCCGACCTTGGGGGCGTTACGCCGCTCCTTGCCGTCCCGTCCGGTGCCGTTGCTGATCCAGAGTGCCGGGGTACGTGCGTCCAGGACGCCGTTCGCCTTGCGCAGCCGGGACCCGATGGTCATGAAGCAGAGGTTCCGCTCAAGTACTGCCGGCTGCTGCAGGACCCAGTGGATGCCCTCGGTGAGTACCAGGGGGGTGCGGCCCTCCTCGGTGAGGGCGGGCAACGCCTCTTCGGGGCTCCAGTTGGCCATGTGGTCGCCGCGGTCGGGTCCGGCGACGAAATAGAGAGGCGCGTGGGGAAGTTCGACCGTGTCGGGGGCGAACAGGTCGACGTCGGGCATGTCGACGACGACGAAGCCGGGCTTGCCGTCGCGCAGGAGCAGTGGCGCGAGGGCGGAGGCGGGGGCGCGCTCCGGATGGACGGCGAGCAGGACGTCACGGCCCTGCCCGGCCGTCCGGGCGAACGCGCGGATGTCCTCGGCGGGAATCTCCGCGATCTCGTGCACCCCGAGCTGGATCAGGCGCTCCGCCTGGGCGGAGGGCGACGGGAGCGGGTGCACGGTGTCGGCAGTGGAAGTATCGGGCAAGGCGGTTCCTCGGGTTCACGGTTCACGGTAGGGGCCGGAGGTCGAACGAGGGAGTTCGCCGAAGTGTTCCCTGCGCGGCCGCCTCCCCTCCGGGCGGGCCCGTTTCCGTGCTGCCGCCCCGTCGTCGGCGGGTATGCGGGCGATCCGCCGTTCACCCGGGGCCCCGGGACGCCCTGCCGGCTTTCCCTGCCGGCCGTCCGCCGGCCCGCCGATGGGTTCCTTCCGGGGCCCTCTCCACCGCGCCCGCCGCACTCGCACCTCGTCGCCCCCGCCGCTGCGCGCACACCGTTTTGCCACGCCTGCTGGCCCGGTTCCGCCGGGCAGGGCAGATCCCGTGCAGGGTGCTGCCCGGTGGTGAGCCCGTGCCTGTTCGTCTCCAGCGGGGTCGTACGGGTTCGTGGGCTCGCGGGATGGCGGAGATCAACGGGGTGGCCGAACGTGTTGCGGCGCGGGGCGGAGCCTCGACGAGGAGCGGAAGCCCCTGGCCGAGCGGCTCGACGCGGTCCGTGCCGAGCGCGAGGAACTCGTGGTGGCGATAGCGTGCGGGAACGGATGCACGCCCGACTGGAGGCCGGGAGACCGTCGGCGCAGGCAGCGACGGTGGGCGGGCGCGGTGTGCTGCTGGTCCCGCACCGGGAGGCGGGCGCGGGCGAGGAGGTCCTGCCGCCGGACTGCCAGCGGCTCACGAAGACCGAGCGGAACTCTCTCCGGTGGCCTCATCCGGGTCAAGGGCGTCGGGGCGTCGGGCTTGGCGTCGAGGCCGAGGCGAAGAGCCGGCTGGAGCCGCTGTGCGGCAGGTTGAGCAAGCTCGCCGGGCGGGGGCCGGCTGCGTGAACTGCCTGGCGCACGCTTCCAGATCGCACCGTAGGTACGAGAACCGCGCCCGTAACCGGCGTGCCCCCGGCTGCCGTTGGCTCGGCGTGTGTGTGAAGAGGGTCAACGAGCCCGCCGGGACCACCGGCTTCCCTGTCTACCGGCGTCGCCTGCCGGTGTCCCGAAGAACCGACGAGTACAGCACCGATCTGCTGAGCCGTCACCTGAAGGGGATCGGATCGCGCCGGCGAGCCCTGCCGCCCGGCCGGATCGTGATCATCGTGCTTGCCGTGCTCCGCCACGACCAGCGCACCGCGGACATGTCTGGCCACACCACCGTCGGCGGCGCCACCGTCGGCCACACCACCGTCGGCCACACCACCGTCGGCGGCACCACCGTGCGCCGCTGGCGCGACGAGCTGGTACCCGTGCTCGCCGCCCGCGCACCTCGTTCGGACCGCATGCAAGGAGATCGCGAAGGGTGGCGAGATCGTCCTCATCGACGGCACCCTGATCCCCACCGCCCGTCGCACCGGTGCCGCGAACCGGCCCAACTACTACGGCAAACACCGCCGTCACGGCCTGTATTCTCTCGCCCTCACCGACGAGAAGGGCCCGCCCGACCGGGATCTCCGCGGCCCGTCCCGGCCGCACTCACGACATCACCGCCGCCCGCCGCCCGCCGCCCGCCGCGATCACGTCCTCACCCACCTGCGCGCGGCCGGCTTCTCCGCCCTGGCCGGCCTCGGCTTCCTCAGTCTCACCGAAGACAGCGGCCACCCGGTGATCGTCACCGGCTGCACGGCCGCCCGCGCGACCGGCCTTGTGCGCGCGATGTCCTGGTCCTCTCGAACCTCGAGCTCTCACGTTTCCGGATGGCCGGTCATATTTCGGCGCGGTACGGCTCCGTCCTGCCAACGGTAGAGGTCGCGCAGCAGGGAAACCTCGGCGCCGTGATGGATCAGCTCCCTGTTGACGTGCAGGACCCTGTTCTCCATGGGAAACCGCTCGGGGCCCGCCGTAGGCGGATTGTCCAGGTCAGCGTCCGAGAGTCCGCGGACCCCCGCGTCCCATCTCCCGTACATCTCATCGAGTTGTTTCAGCGCCTTGTCAGCGGTCCCCGCGTAGACGACTGCCCGGGACTCGAGGTCCTGGCCGCCGAAGTACCACCCGGCCCGACAGCCCAGGCAGGAGACGATGATGTGCGCCAGCCGCCAGGCGATCGTGGTCACCGGCGCAGGCACCGGGGCAGGGGACGCGAGGTCCGTCGTCCATTCCCCCGGACCTTCCGGCATCGGTGCGGCCGACGTGCCGCGGGGGCGGATGCTCCAGCAACCGCGCACCGGCTCCCAGAAGTACTCCTCGTCGGTAAGGCCTTCCAGCCGTGGCCGCAGGTTCCTGCTCCAGTACCAGTCCAACTGGTCCGCGAGTCGCTCGCTTCTGTCATTTCCGCACATTACCTACAACGGAGACCTGGCTGTGCTCCTCGCGGACGCCGTCGCGGGCCGTGGGCCGCGAGACGTACCGCACCGGGAGGTGACTGCGGGTTCTGCAGTGTCCTTCCGGCCGTGTCGCCGCGAGCGGTTCGGCCTCGACCGATGACACGGCGGGTGACCATGACCGCAGAGGCCCGCCGGGATCGGCATGACCATCCCGGTCGAGCGCCACGCCGGAGCTTCCGATCTGCGTGTTCGAAGATGGCGAGGACACCGTGAACGCGGAGGAATGGCCCGGCGCTCGGGGAGCCCAACAGCGAAGGCAAGGAGAGAGACCTCTCCTTGCCACTCTCAACGTATAGCTCACCGGGGGGCTTGCGGCAAGACCCCGGTGACGGCGCAGAATCCTCGGGTCGATGCCACCACCGGCGGGAACGGTGACACGACGTGCGCCGGCCGGCCGGGAGGATCCGCCGGTCCATTCGTCGGAGGGAAGACAACCAGGAATGAGTACGTGCCCGGCACGGGGTTCGACAGAGGGCGAGGCCCGGGTGATCCGGCCGGCCGCCGCAGTGCAACGGAATACGACCGCTCCGAAAGGTGTCGCGATGACGGACCCGTACGTGCTGGACCTCGGCGAGGTCGACGAGACGCGTGTCGCGGCCGTCGGCGGCAAGGGCGCACACCTGGGCGGGTTGTCGCGGATCGAAGGCATCCGCGTGCCGGACGGCTTCTGCGTGACGACGGACGCCTTCCGGCGGGCCATGGCGCAAGTCCCGTCGATCGACGAACGGCTCGATGAGCTGTCGCGGCTGAACCCGGAGGACCTGGAGGCGATCCGCACGCTCAGCGCACGGATCCGCCGCATGATCGGGGAGATCGCCGTCCCGGGTGACATCGCGGCGGCGATCACCGGCTCGATCGCCCGGTTCGGCGGGCAAGCCGCGTACGCCGTCCGGTCCAGCGCGACGGCGGAGGACCTGCCGACGGCCTCCTTCGCCGGCCAGCAGGACACGTATCTCAACGTCCTGGGGCCGATCGCGGTCCTCCACCACATCAGCCGGTGCTGGGCCTCGATGTTCACCGAGCGGGCCGTCGTCTACCGACAGCAAAACGGCATCGACCACCGTACGGTCCACATGGCCGTGGTCGTGCAGCGGATGGTCTTCCCGCACGCGTCCGGCATCCTGTTCACGGCCGACCCCGTCACCGGAAACCGGAAGGCCGCCACCGTGGACGCCGGCTTCGGCCTCGGCGAGGCCCTGGTCTGCGGCCTGGTGAACCCGGACGTCTTCACGGTCCGGGACGGCGAAGTCGTCACCAGGACCATCGCCGCCAAGGAGCGCGCCATCCACGCCCTGCCCACCGGCGGTACGCGTAAAGCGCCGGTCGACGCACGACAGCGGGAGCGGCCGGCGCTGACGGACGAGCAGGCCGTCCGCCTGGTGGGGTTCGGCCGCAGTATCGAAGCGCACTTCGGCCGCCCGCAGGACATCGAATGGTGCTTGGTCGACGACGGCTTCCGGTTCGTGCAGAGCAGGCCGATCACCACCCTCTTCCCCCTCCCCGCCATCGAGAACGGCGACAAGGGCGACGGCGGGGAGAACGCCGACGGGGACGACGGGGCCAATCGCGTCTACGTCTCCGTCGGCCACCAGCAGATGATGACCGACCCCATGAAGCCCCTCGGGTACTCCATGTGGCAGCTGACGGCCCTGGTGCCGATGCACGAGGCCGGCGGGCGGCTGTTCGTCGACGTCACCCCGCGCCTGGCGTCGCCCACGAGCCGCGACGGCCTCCTGGACGCCATGGGGAAGGGCGATCCGCTGGTCAGGGACGCGCTGGAGACCGTCCTGGAGCGCGACGGCTTCGTCCCCCCGCTCCCGGACGCGGCGGCCCCCGCCGGTGCGCCGTCCACCGGTGCGCCCGCTCCGATCGAGACCGATCCATCCGTCGTCACCGAGCTGATCGAGCGCAGCCGGACGTCCATCGCCGCCCTGGAACGTGACATCCGGACGAAGGAGGGTCCGGCGCTGTTCGACTTCCTGCTGGAGGCCTTCGAGGAGCACAAGCGGGTTCTGGCCGATCCGCTGAGCATGCGGGCGCTCATGGCGGGGACGGACGCCACCTGGTGGCTCAACGACAGGCTGCGGGAGTGGCTGGGCGAGAGGAACGCCGCGGACACCCTGACGCTGTCGGCCCCCGGCAACGTCACGTCGGAGATGGGACTGGCGCTGCTCGACGTCGCGGACGTGATCCGCCCGCTGCCCAAGGTGCTGGCCTTCCTGCGGGACGCCGAGCACCTTGAGGACGCCACCTTCCTGGACGAACTGGCGAAGATTGAGGGCGGAGGCGCGGCACGGGAGGCCATCGAGGCGTACCTCGACCGGTACGGCATGCGCTGCGGCGGCGAGATCGACATCACCCGGCCGCGATGGCGCGAGCGCCCCACCACGCTCGTTCCCGTGATCCTCGACCACGTGCGGAACTTCGGGCCGGGCGCCGCCGAGCAGCGCTTCGAACAGGGCCGGCGCAAGGCCCGGCACAAGGAACAGGACGTGCTGTCACGGCTGCGGGCCCTGCCGGACGGGGACCGGAAGGCCGACGAGACCCAGCGGATGATCGACCGGGTCAGGACCTTCATCGGATACCGGGAGTACCCGAAGTACGGCATCGTCAGCCGCTACTTCGTCTACAAACGGGCCCTGCTGGCGGAGGCCGGGCGACTCGTGCGGGACAAGGTGCTCAACCAGAAGGAGGACGCCTTCTACCTGACGTTCCGGGAACTCCACGAGGCCGTGCGGTCCCACCGGGCGGACGCGCGGCTCATCCAGCGGCGCAAGGAGGCGTTCCGTTCGTACCACGCGCTCACCCCGCCCCGGGTCCTCACGTCGGACGGTGAGGCCGTCACCGGCGCGTACCGGCGCGACGACGTGCCGGCCGGCGCGCTGACCGGACTGCCGGTGTCCGCGGGGACCGTCGAGGGAAGAGCCCGCGTCATCCTCGACATGGCGCAGGCCGACCTCGAAGCGGGCGACATCCTGGTCACGACCTTCACGGACCCCAGCTGGTCGCCGCTGTTCGTCGGGATCGCGGGCCTGGTGACGGAGGTCGGCGGTCTGATGACCCACGGCGCGGTGATCGCCCGGGAGTACGGCCTGCCGGCCGTCGTGGGCGTGGAGCGGGCGACCCGGCTGATCCGGGACGGGCAGCGGATCCGTGTCCACGCAACCGACGGGTACGTGGAGCTCCTGCCCTGACCGCCCGCACCGAGGTCCCGGTCTCCGACGCGGCCCGTCCGTGACGCGCCGCGTGTACCTCGGCCCGGCCGTGTCAGACGGCTGACCAGCCGTCGTCCACGGGCAGGACGGCGCCGTTGACGAAGGAAGCCGCATCGGACGCCAGCCAGACGATGGCGGCGGCCTGTTCGTCCGCCGAGCCGATGCGGCCGATGCTCGCGCCGATGAGGCTCCTGAGGACGGCGGGGCCGTGCGCTTCGGGGCGGCTGTCGACACCGATGCCCGTCGCGGTGGGTCCGGGCGCGATCACATTGGCCCGGATGCCCTGCCCGCGGTACATCACCGCCAGGTTCCTCACCGGCCCGGTGATCCCGTGCCTGGCGGCGGTGTACGCGGCCCCGGCGGCGCCGCCGCGCAGGCCGGCCTCGGAGCCGGTGAAGACCAGGCAGCCGGCGCCGGCGGTCAGCATGGGGGGGAGTACAGCGCGGGTGAGGAGGAAGGGAGCCGTCAGGTCGGCGCGCAACACCCGCTCCCACTCGGCGTCGTCGGTCTCGTGCGCCGCCGACATGCGGTCCATGATTCCCGCGTTGTTGACCAGGACATCGACCCCGCCGAACTCCGCCACCGCACGGGCCACCACGCAGTCCACCACCCGCTGCTCGGCCAGGTCCCCGACGGCCGCCAGGGCGATGCCCCCGGCGGCCGTGACCCTCCCTACGGTCTCCTCGACGCCCTCCGCGTCGCGGTCGGCCGCGAGGACCCGGTCGCCCTGCGCGGCGAAGGCCAGAGCGGCGGCCCGGCCGATGCTTTGCGTACCGGACCGGCGGTGCCCTTGACCGCGTACATGACCGAGGAGCCCACCTTCCCGCCGACGCGGGTGTGTTTGGCCTGTACCACGATCCGGCCGAGCCGCAGGTGGTCCCCTATGACATCGGCGGCCTGGTCCCCGGCACCTCCGACCCTGCGGGCCGTACAACCGTCGCGGACCAGCAGGTCCCGCAGGGCATGCTCGCAGTGCCGGTCGTCCATCGCGTCGAACTCGACGAGGGTGATCCGAAGCGCTGCCACCCGCTCTGCCTCACGGCGCCGCCGTGTGCTCGTCTGCCGCAGACCCGCGATCATCCAGCCGCTCATCCGCTTCGCGGCTTCGGGTTGCGGCGGATGTGCCCGCGTACGCGATGGAACCCGTCCGGCACCTTCGACATGCTGTTCCCCTCCCGCCGGCGGGCCGCGGAATGCGGCCCGTCCTATAAGGAATTGGTGCAGCAGAGGGCACGGACAAAAACTGGTGGATCCTTACGAGGCACAGTCCGGCAAAGCTTCGATCAAGCCACCACAGGGTTCCCAACCCTGCCGTCCCGGCTCTCCATGCTCCAGGCGGCTTCACTTCGGGCGACCTGCGTCCCGGCTCCCTGCCACCCCTGCCCTCACCCCACAGGTGGTCCGGCACCCGGCACCCCAGTGAAGCCCTCCCACCTGCACACTTGATGGTCGGTGATGCCGACGGTCCAGCCATGGCGCATTGGCGAAACGCAGCAGGCGCGTACTCGCAGCCTCAGCGCGCCGGGGCCGCCTGCTCCTGACCGCCACCCCGGCGTCCGGAGGTGATGGGGTGCCGTCCCGGAAGCCACGGTCGGCCGGCCCTGTCCAGCGTCCGGGCCGGGCGGGCACTTCCAGCCGCTCAGCGACGGACTGTACGACCAGCCGGGCCAAGGAACTTGCGGTCCCGTCCAAGGGCTACACCAACTAAAATCAGATATCTGATCAGACTTGCATGGATAGTGGGTCTGCCGATAGCGTCCAAGCGCGGCAACGCCCGGATCCGAGGAGGCAGGCCATGCTGCTGACCACCGGACAGGCCGCAGAAGAACTCGGCTGTGCGATTACCACATACCGGCGTCTCATCAGAGCAGGCGTACTGCCCGGTCTTTCCCGGCGCGGTGTTCGCGTGATGACGCCGCTTTGGGTCGTCCAGGCCCTGCACAAACGCGCCCCTGCGCCCGTGGACCGCCTGGACGCCGATCTGCTCGGGGTGCTGCGTGTCGACGCGGCACAACAAGTCCATGACACCCAGCGGAAACGGGCAGGCTACGCGCCAGACCTTGGCCCCGACGACCTCCTCAAGGGCTTGAGAGGCTGGTGGCGCTGTGATGCCGCGAGCGTGGCGGCCGGGGGAGTATTGCCGGTGACGGTGTCGGGCTACGTGGTGGCGGTCCTGACCGGCCTGGACAGGTGGGAGAAAGGCGAAGGCGGGCGGCACGCATTCCCCGATGCAGTCCTCACTGGATATGTCAGCGACCTGGCCACCCCGATAAAGCATCTGACCGCACCACGCCAGACCGACCGGGACGTCGCGGATCTCCTCCTAGGAACCCGCTTGCCCTCGCAGTCGAGCGGCGCGATCGCGTACGTCTCAACCCGTAGCAGTACCGCCAACTGACCTGCAGGCCCAAGGGATCGTGATGGACCCAAAGACCTACAACGCACAGCTGGCCGAGCTGCGGGCCCTGCGCGACGACATCAAGAAGACCCAGGCCACCCTCGCCAAACTCGAGACGGACCGCGCCCGGCAGATCACCGCGCTGGCCGGATACGAGAAGGCGAAGGCGGAGCGCATCGCGCCCGCAGCCGGACTCAGCCTCGCCGACATCGTGGCGATCGCTCCCATCCTCGCCCCCGACCAGCTCACCACCCCCGCACCAGCAGCCCCGACCGGCGCAGCCGTCGCACCCCCTGAGCCTGCCAGAGAGACAGCACCGCCCAGCGGTCCCGAACCTGCACAGGAGCAGGTCCCGTCCCGGGCGGGCACGGTCGCCCCGGCCATGACCCGCCCCGCCCCTGAACCGGTAGCGGAACCCGAACTGCCCGCAGCCGCCTCTGTGCCGGCGCCGGTCGCCGCCGCTCCTCTCGCGGCCCAGGGAGCACAGCGCGCCCTGCCCGGCATCCCCGAAGGCCCTGATGGGGACCGTTGGTTCGCCCACACCGCGAACCTCGCCTCCACCCACCCGAACTTCACCCAGCAGGCCCGCAGCACTGTCTTCCTCGACACGCATACCGGTGTGCTGGTCCACCGCGACCAGACGTTCCGCATCGACCTGCCGACCGCCAGCGCCGCGGAAATCCTGAACACCGTCTTCCACGTCCTGCCCGGCGGCGTCGAGCGGATCTACATCACCGCAGGAGCCCCCTGGCACCGGCAGGCCGACCAGCACCCCTTCCTCAAGGACACCGTCGGAGCCTGGCTGAACGCCCCGACACCCGGCTGGCGCACGGACACCGGCCGCGGCCGGGACCGGATGGCCGGCCACTTCGTCCACCCCCGCAACCCCGTCGGCCGCTACCAGCGCGAACACGGCGAGCAGCACGTCGAGATCCGGTCGGCGGGGGAGTGGTTCGATACCGAAGGCACCGAGCCCGCCGTCATCCGTGACGCGTTCGTCCTGCTGTGGAAAGCCCTGCGCCGCCACTGGCCCGACGCCGTCCTGATGGGCTCACCGTCTCAGACCGGCCGTGACCTGTGGACCCGCACCATCCCGACCAAGGGCCAGTACGCGGACGGCTACCCCGTCCTGTCGGAAGAACTCCGCGGCCTCTTCCACGCCACCGCGGGGCAAGGACGCACCGAACTCATCACCCGCCCCGCATTCCCGCCCAGCTCCCCGCCCTGGTCGAGTACGACCGCACCTTCGCCTACGCCAAACACACCTGGAAGTCCGGGGTCGGC
>NZ_KB898991.1:241623-488815 GCF_000377965.1 Streptomyces sp. CNB091 | reverse complement strand
CGTAGGGAGCTGGGGCCTGCTGGCCGAAGGGAGCCGGGGCCTGCTGGCCGAAGGGAGCGGCGGGCGGCGCGCCCTGGCCGGGGACCTGGCCCCACTGGGGCTGCTGCGGCTGCTGGGGTTGGTGGGGTTGGTGGGGCTGGTGGGGCTGGTGGGGCTGGTGGGGCTGGTGGGGCTGGTGGGGCTGGTGGGGCTGCTGGGGCTGCTGGGGTTGGCCGTACGGGGACGGAGCCTGAGGCGCCTGCGGCGTCTGGGGAACCGGCGGGGCCGCGATCGTCGGCGCCGCGTGCATCGGCTGCTGCGGTGCGGGCGGCGGCGTGGGCGCGGACGGGGCGCCGAAGGCCGGTGCGGGCTGCGGGGCCGGGGCCGCGGGCGGCGCGCCGAAGGCGGGGGGCGCTGCGGCCTGGGTCGGCGGGGCGAACCCCGGAGCGGCGGCCGGCGCGGCGGCGGGTGGCGCCTCTTCCTCGGCGACCTCGCCCCCGAAGTTCTTCAGGAGCGCGTCGAGACCGCCGTCGAAGCCCTGGCCGACGGCGGCGAAGCGCCACACGTCCTTCAGGTAGAAGTCACCGAGCATCACGGCGCGCTCGGTGGTGAACTCCGACCCGGTGAAGGCGTACCTCACCACTTCCTCGCCGCCCGCGACGATCCGGATGTATCCCGGGCCGATCTGCGACATCTGCCCGGAACCGTCGAGCGTCGCGGTGAAGGAGAGCTTCTGGATGGCTGCCGGAATGCGGTCGAGCGTGACGCGGAAGGACTCGGTGTCACCGGACTGCGCGCCGAGGAGCTGAATGGACTCCTCGGGCGATTTCGGCTGATTGAAGAAGATGAAGTACCGGTCGTCGGAGAGCTGCTCATGGGCGTCGAGGCCGAAGCAGCTGATGTCGAAAGCCAGCCCCGGGCCCGCGATCTGCACGCCTACGTACAGATCCGTCCCTGGCGTGAGGTCACTGATCTTGGCCTTGTGGCCGCGTTGGAATTCCCTGGCCATGCGTAACGACCGTCCCCCATCCAGAAGGTAAATGCGTCGCGTCAGGCTAACCGCAAACGACGACATCGGGCCAAGCCGGTACACACCCGGTACAGAATCGGCGAACGTGACCGGCCCCGGTCACTCCTCGCGGGCGGCGGGCAGGTGGGGCAGCCGCCCGGCCGCGACGACGCCCTCCAGGTACCCCCGGGCTCGCTCGGTGCGCGGATAGGCCTCCAGCAGCCGCCAGAACCCGGGACCGTGTCCGGGAACGAGCAGATGTGCCAGCTCATGGAGGAGTACGTAGTCGACCACGTACTCCGGCATGCCCTGCAGGCGGTGCGAGAGCCTGATGCTGCCCTCGGCAGGGGTGCACGAACCCCAGCGGGTGTTCTGGTTGGTCACCCAGCGCACCGAGACGGGCCTGGCGCGACCGTCGAAATACTGGGTGGACAGCCGCCCGGCACGCTCGACGAGTTCGGTGTCGCCCAGGACGCGCTTGCTCTCCTGGGCGGCGAGCTTGTCCAGCATCACGCCCACCCAGCGTCGTTCCTCCGCCTCCGACATGCGGGCGGGGATGAGCACGATCGTGCGGTCGCCCTCGCGGTACGCGGAGACCGTTCTCCTGCGCCGGGTGCTCCTGCGGACCTCGACCGCGCTCGTCGCCGAAGCGCGGGCCTGATGGGCTGCCGCGCTGCGCTGATGGCTTCCGGCGCTGGGCGCGGGGGGCTCCCCGGCGAAGCCGGACGACGGGTCGGCGGACACGCCACGACGTTACCCGCTGTCCGCGGGGGAAGTCCCGCCCCCGGGAACGGTTGGCGGCGATCCGCACCACGGCACGCACCATGCGAACGACCACACGCTTGAACGACCAAGGGCTTGAATGACTAATGACCTGCGCCTGTGGACAACTCCGGGCGAGGTTCGGCGCGGGCCCGCATTCTGGCGGAGGTCCTACGGAAAGACCCGTGGGCCAACCGGTCTGCGGGCACAGCTGTGCCCGCAGACACCGCTCGGGGGGAGAAATCATGTATCCGATGCTGAAGCCCGCACTGCGCCGCGCCTGGCGCGGACGGAACACCGTGCAGTTCGGTGTGACACCCGCACATGCCGTGACGCTCGGACCGGTGGACCTCGCCACGGGGAGCTTCCTGGAACTGCTCGACGGCACGCGAGGACTGCCGCTGCTGCACGAGGAGGCCCGTGCCCTGGACCTGTCGGAACGTCATGTGGACACCTTGCTCTCACGGTTGGCGGAGGCCGGTCTCCTGGACGACCCGAGGTCGGTCGGTCCGGGAGCCGATGTCCTGTGCCGTCGCGCCGAGGTGATGGACCGCCAGCGTCCCGATCTGGCCTCCCTGTCGGTCGTCCGTCCCGAGCCAGGGGGCGGCACGCGCCGGATGGCGGCCCGGCGGGCGATGCGGGTCCAGGTGCGAGGAGCGGGCCGGGTCGGGGCGTCCATCGCCTCGGTGCTGTCGGGCGCCGGGGTGGGGCACGTGGAAGTGCTCGACGGGGGCCGGGCCGAGCACGGGGACGTGGCGCCCGGGGGGCTCCCCCCGGCATCCGTGGGGGAACGGCGCGACGTGGCGGCCCGTCGGCTCGTCCGCCGGTGCTCGCCCGGGCCCGCTCCCCGGCGTGCGAGGACGGACGGAGCGGCGGCCGACCTGCCGGGGAGCGCCGGGCAGCCCGGTCTGTCCCTGATCGTCGTCGCTCCCCGGGACGGCCTCGCGGTGTACGCGCCCGTCGCGGACACGGCCGGTCCGTGGATCGCGTCGGGCACTCCCCATCTCTATGCGGGAGTGATCGAGGCCACCGGCGTGGTCGGGCCTCTCGTCCTGCCCGGGGGCACCGGGTGCGCGGGCTGCCTGGAGCTGCACCGCGCGGACCGGGATCCGCAGTGGCCCCGGATGCTGGCGCAGTGGCGTTCCGGACGGCGGGGAGCGGTACCCGCCTGCGATCTGGGGCTCGCGACGGCGGTCGCCGGTCTCGCCGCGGCACATTCCCTGGCCTTTCTCGACGGTGACCTCCCTGCCTGTACCGGAGCTCGCTGGGAGGCCGCTCTGCCCTTGCTGGACTGGCGTTCCGAGCCGATCGGCCCGCATGCGGACTGCACCTGCGGCGCGGCCGGGGGCGCTACGAGGGAACGGCCCTCCGGTGCTCTTCCGGCGCAGGACACAATGGCGGGGTGACCGCCGTCGCCGGAGAGATCCCGGAGGCACGAGCGGCACGGCAGTCTGGGAACTGGAGGGGCACATGTCTGATCTTCCCCGGAAGGCGGTTACGCGTACGGCCAAGCTGGCCGCGCTTCCGCTCGGCTTCGCCGGTCGTGCCACATGGGGTCTGGGCAAGCGGATCGGCGGAAAGTCGGCCGAGCTGGTCGCCCGTGAGGTGCAGCAGCGCACGGCGGACCAGTTGTTCAAAACCCTGGGCGAGCTGAAGGGCGGGGCCATGAAGCTGGGCCAGGCCCTCTCCGTCTTCGAGTCGGCCCTGCCCGAGGAGGTCGCCGGCCCGTACCGGGCCGCGCTCACCAAGCTCCAGGAGGCCGCGCCGCCGCTGCCCGCGCGCACAGTCCACGGGGTTCTCGCGGAACGGATCGGGGAGGACTGGCGGGAGCATTTCCTGGAGTTCGAGGACACGCCGGCGGCTGCCGCCTCGATCGGGCAGGTGCACCGGGCGGTGTGGCACGACGGCCGCGAGGTCGCGGTGAAGGTGCAGTATCCCGGCGCGGGCGAGGCGTTGCTCTCCGACCTCTCCCAGCTGAGCCGCTTCGCCCGGCTGCTCGGCCCCCTGGTTCCGGGGATGGACATCAAGCCGTTGATCAAGGAGCTGCGGGACCGGGTTTCGGAGGAACTGGACTACGAACTGGAGGCCCGTGCGCAGCAGGAGCACGCGGCGGAGTTCGAGGGCGACCCGGATGTGGTGGTCCCTCAGGTGGTGCACCAGTCCGATCAGGTGCTGGTGACGGAGTGGATCGATGGGATCCCGCTCTCCGAGGTCATAGCGGAGGGGACGGCGGAACAGCGGGACCGTGCGGGACAGTTGCTGGCCCGCTTCCTCTTCTCCGGTCCGGCACGCACGGGCCTGCTGCACGCCGACCCGCACCCGGGCAACTTCCGGCTGCTGCCCCCGGCGCCACGGAACGCCGAGCATACGGAGGGCGCGGAGCATCCGGAGGGCGCGGCACTCGCGGAGGAGGACGGCGGTTCGTTCGGGTCGTGGCGGCTGGGGGTGCTGGACTTCGGCACGGTCGACCGGCTGCCGGGCGGGCTGCCGCGGAACATCGGCGACTCCCTGCGGCTGACGCTGGAGGGCGACGCGGCGGGGGTGTACGGGCTGCTGCGCGAAGAGGGCTTCGTGAAGGAGTCGATCGACCTGGACCCGGACGCGGTGCTCGACTATCTGCTCCCGATCATCGAGCCCACGCAGGTGGAGGAGTTCACCTTCAGCCGGGGCTGGATCCGTGAACAGGCGGCCCGGATAGCCGATCCGCGCTCACCCGCCCATCAGCTCGGCCGGCAGCTGAATCTCCCGCCGTCCTACGTCCTCATCCACCGGGTGACGCTCAGCACGATCGGGGTCCTGTGCCAGCTGGGCGCGACGGTCCGGCTGCGCGACGAGCTCGAGGCGTGGCTTCCGGGGTTCCTCGCGGAGGACGTCGAGGACACCGAGCTGGAGGGGACGGAGTACGCCGAGGAGGAGGGCGAGCCGGACGGGGAGCCCGTCCAGGCGTAGGAGAGGTCAGGGAGCCTCGGTCACCACCAGAGTGAGTCGAGGCGGCTCTCGATGGCGCGGATGTGGAGGCGGGCACAGCCCTCGCAGAAGAGGAGGCGGCGTCCGTCCTCCACGGAACAGAGCCAGGTCGGAGGGGCTGTGTCGCCCTCGGCGGCGGTGCCGCAGCGGGCGCACACCACGCTGTGCTCGGCGGGTTGTTCGGGGGGATGGGTCTCCTCGTCCACCTTCTGACGATATCCCCGTGACCGGATGGGCGGCGGTACAACGCACGGCGGGGCCGCCCGTGTCCGGACGGCCCCGCGGTGACGTCATGGGTGAACGGTCAGTGCATGACCGCCATGGCCAGCGCGCGGCGGGCGCGCAGCGAGGCGCGCTCCGCTCGGCGCTGCATCCGGCGGGCGGCGATCAGGCGGGCCGACTGGCGGTCCTCCTGGGCCTCCCGCAGGCGGTCGCGCATATGCGCACGCGCCATGGCTTCTGGGATGAGTTGCATTTCGCGGGTCCTGTTCTGACGCGAGTCGTTCGCGCCGATGATGGTGACGTCGGGGGTTGCGGAGCCGACGGGCTCCTTCGTGGGGGTGATCATCGGTGCCTGATTCCGGGGGTCATGGGTCTGGGGACGGTCGATCGTTCCGAGGCGGAGCCTGCGTGTGGGGGCGGGGACCCCACAGGCCGCGGTCACGCTGCGACCGGGTTCTTGCGCGGACGGCCACGCGGACGCTTGCGGGCCACGACGACGCCCTGGACGAAGAGCTCGCCACCCCAGACACCCCACGGCTCGCGGCGGTCCTTCGCCCCGGCGAGGCAGGCCTCGACGAGCGGGCAGGTGCGGCAGAGGGACTTGGCGTACTCGACGTCGGCGGGCGACTCGGCGAAGAAGACCTCCGGGTCGTAGGAACGGCAGGGGACGGGTACGCCGAGGTTCTCGATGGCGTCGTCGAGCGCGGTGAGCGTGGTGAGCGGGGTCAAGGCGGAGTCCTCCGTGGAGCCGGGCGGCGAGATCGGGGTGGAAAGCGGTACTGACGGGGCGTGCGTTTCGATGTGCACGGTGGGTGGTGTCCTCGTCTGGTCGTGCCGGCCTGTTGGCCGGTTGGCGGCTGCTGGTACCAGGTCCTGCTTGTCCCGAGGCTCCTTCGCTCCGTCCTGTCCGTTCGGACAAAACAAAAGGGCCGCGGATCCCGAGTGGGGTTCCGCGGCCCTGAAGGCGCCGGCCTGATGCTGGATCAGGCTGGATCGCTCCAGGGTTCAGGCCCACGGAAGGCCCACATCGTGTGGTGGTGCTGCGTCTGCTTGTCGGCTCCGGCACCGGCTGCCGCAAAGGCATAGGCCTGAGCCTGTGCCGCCTTCGCTACTGCTGCCGCCGGTGCCTCGATCGGTCGCTCATTACGCTCCCGCGTCACGGGGAGGCTCACCAGAGACAGCGGACGGACGGCGGAGACGCCGGACAGACCGGTGGCGCGAAGCGAGGCGACCGAGGAGCGGGTGAGGCCGAGCGAGCAGGCGGAGACGACCGAGAGATCGGTCATTTTCTGGGTTTCGATGATGCTGATCACTTCAATCGCCTCCTCTCGGCGTCTCAGGGGGACCGGCGGGGACCGGTCCTGCGTATTCGGATAAGTACAGCACGGAATCAGGGCTTCAGAGAAGTCGCTGTTCCCGTGGTTAAGAACCTATGGTGACGACTGGGGCGGGCGCAAACTATTTTCTGGACGAGTTTTCCTCAGGTCTCGTCCGCGCCCTCCTCGGGCTCGCCGTCAATCGCCTCACCTGCGCAGATGGCCAGAACATCGGTGCCGAAGCGGCTCAACTTCCGGTTGCCGACGCCGGCGATGACGACCAGCTCGCCCGCGGTGGACGGCACGGCCTCGGCGATCGCCATGAGCGTCTTCTCGGTGAACACGCAGAAGTCCGGCTGCCCCAGCAGGGCCGCCTGCGCGGCACGCCAGTCGTACAGCCGCCCGTAGAGCGCCTCGTCCATGTCCGAGGGGCACTCCTCGCAGCGCATCAGCTTCATCTCGCCCGCGTCGGTGAGCGTGCGTCCGCAGACCCGGCAGCGCACCGGGCTCCTGGGCTTGCGCTCGACGGCCGGGGTCCGCTCGACGGCGGCCCGGCCGGATCCCCGGTCGATCCCTCCGCCGCCGCCCGCTCCGCTCCGCGCGCCCGAGGCCGTCGAGCCCGGGCGCAGCCCGTTCAGGAAGCGGGTCGGCCGTCGGCTCGCCCGGCCGCCCGGTGACCGGGACAGGGCCCAGGAGAGCGAGAGGTGGACGCGGGCGCGGGTGATTCCGACGTACATCAGGCGCCGCTCCTCCTCGACCTGCTCGTCGGTCTTGGCGTAGGCGATCGGCATCATGCCCTCGGTGAGTCCGACCAGGAACACGGCATCCCATTCGAGGCCCTTCGCCGAGTGCAGCGAGGCCAGGGTCACCCCCTGGACCGTCGGGGCGTGCTGGGCGGCGGCCCGCTCGTCCAGCTCACGGACCAGGTCGGTCAGGGTCGCCCCCGGTCTCGCCGTCTCGAAGTCCTCCGCGAGGCGCACCAGCGCGGCCAGCGACTCCCAGCGGTCACGCACGGCTCCCGATCCGGCGGGCGGCCGGCTGGTCCAGCCCTTGGTGGAGAGCACCGCCCGCACCTGGGCGGCCAGGTCCTCCGCCCCGTCGAGGAGCGAGTCGTTGCCTCCGGCGCGGGCCGCGCCGCGCAGGGCGGTGCCCGCCTCGCGGACCTCCGCCCGCTCGAAGAACCGCTCGGCGCCGCGCAGCTGGTAGGGCACCCCGGCGTCCGCCAGTGCCTGCTCGTAGACCTCGGACTGGGAGTTGACGCGGTAGAGGACGGCGATCTCACCGGCCGGCACGCCCGCGGCGACGAGATCGCGGATCCGCCGGGCGGTGCCCTCGGCCTCGGTGGGCTCGTCCGCATACTCCGCGTAGACGGGTTCGGGCCCCGTGTCGCGCTGCGAGACCAGCTCCAGCCGGTGGTCGGCCGCCTTGCCGTGGGCCTGGCTCAGCAGGCCGTTGGCGAGGTGGACGACCTGAGGGGTGGAGCGGTAGTCCCGCACCAGCTTGACCACGGTCGCCCCGGGGTGGCGGGTGCGGAAGTTCAGCAGGTGGTCGGGGGTGGCCCCGGTGAAGGAGTAGATCGTCTGGCTGGCGTCGCCGACGACGCAGAGATCGTCCCGGCCCCCGACCCAGAGATCGAGCAGCCGCTGCTGGAGCGGGCTCACGTCCTGGTACTCGTCGACGACGAAGTGCTGGTACTGGCCGCGCACGTGCTCGGCGATGTCGGTCCGGTCCTGGAGGATGCCGACGGTGAGCAGCAGCACGTCCTCGAAGTCGATCACCGAGCGGTCGCGCTTGAGCTGTTCGTACGTGGAGTAGATCTGGGAGAGGACCGCCGGATCGCGGGGGGCGTCACGCTGGGTCTTGGCGACGACCGCCGGATAGTCGGCAGGGACGGTCTGGGTGACCTTGGCCCACTCGATCTCGCTGGTGACGTCCCGGAGCTCGTTGCGGTCGAGCCGGAGCTCGCAGCGGGCGGCGGCCTCGGCGACCAGCTGCACCTTCCGCTCCAGCAGCCGGGGCAGCTCGCCACCAACGGCTTTCGGCCAGAAGTACTGGAGCTGGCGGAGGGCGGCGGAGTGGAAGGTCCGCGCCTGGACGCCGGTCGCGCCGAGCTGTCGCAGGCGGCCGCGCATCTCTCCGGCTGCCCGGTTGGTGAAGGTGACGGCGAGCACCGTGGCCGGCTGGAGGATGCCCGCACGCACCCCGTACGCGATGCGGTGCGTGATCGCGCGGGTCTTGCCCGTACCGGCTCCGGCCAGCACGCACACCGGTCCGTGCAGGGCCAGAGCCACCTCGCGCTGCTCGGGGTCGAGCCCGTCGAGCACGGCGTCCGGGGTCTCGGGAACCTGGGGGAAGAGGGTGGAGTGCGTTGCTGCTGTCACCCCGCCATGCTGCCAGGTCCCCCGGGGCGGATGCGGCGGTTGTCCACAGGGGTGAGGTATTCGTCGTACCGGCTACCGCGGCACGGGGCCGGTACGAGGCCTGGTACGAGGCCCGGTACAGGGGCGTGGTGGGAATGGTGGCCGCGTCCCGTACGTTCCCTATCCATGCGGAGGGGCCGTCGACAGCGGCCCGACCGCTGGTGACGCTGCCGGCCGCGCAGCGTACGGACGAGACGAAGGAGCGCCAGCGACATGGCGGGCACTGTGACGATGTACAGCACCACCTGGTGCGGCTACTGCCGTCGGCTGAAGAGCCAGATGGACCGCGAGGGCATCGCGTACAACGAGGTCAACATCGAGCACGACCCGGAGTCGGCCGCGTTCGTCGAGAAGGCGAATGGCGGAAACCAGACGGTCCCCACACTGCTGATCGTGGCCCCCTCGGGCACCGAGTCGGTCATGACGAACCCGTCGCTCGCCCAGGTGAAGCAGGCGCTCGCCGCCTGATCCCGGCCGATGGACGACCGCCCGTCGCACCCACCGCTGCCCCCGGCACCCGCCGGGGGCAGTGGTGTGTCCGGGGGTGCTCAGTCGGTCCGCTTCGCGCTGCCGGGCCTGGGGAGCGGCTTGCCGTACCAGAGCTCGATCAGGCGGGCCGCGATCGAGATGCCGAACGGGGGCATGACCTCGCCCGACTCGAAGGCGGCGGTGAGGTCCTCGCGGGAGAACCATCGGGCCTCCTCGATCTCCTCGCCGTCGACGGTGATGTCGAAGGTGGTCGCCCGCGCCATGAAGCCGAGCATCAGGCTGGAGGGGAACGGCCAGGGCTGGCTGGCGATGTACTCGACCTCGCCGACGGTGATCCCGGCCTCCTCGTACACCTCGCGGGCCACGGACTGCTCGATCGACTCCCCCGGCTCGACGAACCCGGCGAGCGTGGAGAAGCGGCCCTCGGGCCAGTGCACCTGGCGGCCCAGCAGGGCCCGGTCCCGGTCGTCGGTGACCAGCATGATGACCGCCGGGTCGGTGCGCGGGTAGTGCTCGGCGCCGCAGGCCTGGCAGCGGCGGATGTGACCGGCCGCCGCGATGACGGTGCGCTCGCCGCAGCGGGAGCAGAAGCGGTGCAGCCGCTGCCAGTTCTCCAGGGCGACGGCGTGCGCCATCAGGCCCGCGTCGCGGGGGCCGAGGAGAAGCCCTGCCTCGCGGAGCCCCGCGGGCCGGGCCGACTGGTCCATGCGGCCGGGCAGCGAGTCCTTCTGGAGCGCGAAGTAGCTGACGCCGCCCTCGTCGGTTCCGAGGAAGTACCGGTGGGTCTCGGTGACCGGGGCCTCGAAGGCCTGGGTCATGACGATCTCGGTGCCCCCTTCGGGGGTGTCGTCGATCAGCACCTGCCCGCCGGAGACGACGAAGACGCGGGTCGTCGGGTGGCTCCACGCCACGGCCAGCCACGCCTCGTCGAGGCGGTGGTGTGCCGCGCGGTCGATGCCGCTCGGCGCGGTGAGGCCGATCGGGCGGTCTGCGGTGGCGTTGTCGAAGGTGCTCACAGGTGCTTCCTACTCCCCCTGGGTGAATCGGGTGTGCACAGATACGTGGAGGGTGTGCAGAGGATTCAGCGGTGTTCCGGTTCCGGGCGTGCGGTGGCGGGCATTCAGTGGGTCCGGGTATTCAGCAGGTACAGGGATTCAGCGCAGTGCCGTGGCCAGCTCGCCCCACAGGTGGGCGGTCGTCTCCACGCCCTTGAGCAGCAGGTCGAGCTCGACCTTCTCGTCGGGGGCGTGCCAGCCGTCGGAGGGTACGGAGATGCCGAGGAAGAGGACGGGTGCGCCGAGCACGTCCCTGAGGTCGGCGGCGGGGCCGGAGCCTCCTTCGCGGGTGAAGAGGATCTTCTTCCCGAAGGCCCGGCCCATCGCGCGGGCCACCGCCTGGAGGGCGGGGTGGTCCAGCGGGGTCAGGCAGGGGCGGGTGGCCGGCTGGAAGGCGATCCGGTGGCGGACGCCCGCCGGGATACGGGACTCGGCCCAGGACTGGACGGCCTGCTGTACGCGGTCGGGGTCCTGGCCGTCGACCAGCCGGAAGCTGATCTTCACCAGGGCCGAGGAGGGGATGATCGTCTTGCTGCCGGCGCCCTGGTAGCCGCCGCCGATGCCGTTGACCTCGGCGGTGGGGCGGGCCCAGAGGCGCTCCAGCGTGGAGTACCCGGCCTCGCCGGCCGCGGCCCCCGACTTCGCGGTGCGCAGCCAGGTGGCCTCGTCGAAGGGCAGTGCGGCGAAGAGGGCCCGCTCGGTGTCGGTGAGGTCGGTGACCCCGTCGTAGAAGCCGGGGATCGCGACCCTGCCGTCCGCGTCGTGGAGGGCGGCGACGAGGCGGGCGATCTCGGTGGCCGGGTTGGGGACGGCTCCCCCGAACGATCCGGAGTGGATGTCCTGGGCGGGGCCGTACAGCTCGATCTCGCACTCGGCGAGGCCGCGCATGCCGGTGCAGACGGTCGGGGTGTCCTCGTCCCACATGCCGGTGTCCGAGACGATCACCGCGTCGGCGGCGAGCCGGTCCGCCCGCTGCTCGGCCAGGGCGCGGAAGTGCGGGGAGCCGGACTCCTCCTCGCCCTCGATCAGCAGCTTGAGGTGGACGGCGGGGGTGGAGCGGCCGGTCGCCGCGAGGTGGGCGCGGACCCCGAGGGTGTGGAAGAACACCTGGCCCTTGTCGTCGGCCGCGCCGCGTCCGTACATCCGGCCGTCCCGGATCACCGGCTCGAACGGGTCGGTCGCCCAGCCGTCCTCGCGGGCGGCGGGCTGCACGTCGTGGTGGCCGTAGACCAGGACCGTCGGGGCGTCCGGGTCCTCGCTGGGCCACTCGGCGAAGACCGCCGGCGCCCCGGGCGTCTCCCAGATCTCGGTGACCGGGAAGCCGGTCTCCTTGAGCTTGGCGCTCAGCCACTCCGCGCTGCGCCGTACGTCCCCGTCGTGCTCCGGCTGGGCGGAGACGGACGGGATGCGCAGCCACTCCGCGAGGTCGTCGAGGAAGGCTGCGCGGTGCTGTTCGGTGTACGTACGGACGGCGCTGTCCGGGGTCTCGCTCATGCTCTTGAGCCTATCCGTCCTCGGGGGCCAGCTCGTCCAGCAGGATCCGCTCCAGCTCGGCCCGGCCGGGCAGCCCCCGCGGCTGGACGGTCTCCCCGCTGCGTACGTAGAGGAAGGTGGCGGTGACCTCTTCGAGCGGCAGGTCGTGCAGTTCGGCCCAGGCCAGCCGGTAGACGGCGAGCTGGAGCGGGTCGGCGGTGCGGTGGCGGGTGGTCTTCCAGTCGACGATCTCGTACCGGTCGCCCGTGCGGTAGACGGCGTCGATCCGGCCCCGGATCACGCGGCCCGCCAGGGTGATCTGGAACGGCGTCTCCACCCGGTACGGCGTGCGCCGGGCGTACGCGGTGCGCTCGAACGCCTCCTTCAGCTCGGCGAGGTCCCGCTCGTCGGCGATCTCCGCGTCGCTCTCGTCGCCCCCGGGCAGTTCGTCGGGGCCGAGCATGGGCAGCGGCAGTTCCTCGTACCGCGATTCCACCCAGGCGTGGAACCGGGTGCCCCGGCGGGCCGCGGGCTGGGGCGGGCGGGGCATGGGCCGGGCCAGCTCCCGGGCGAAGGCGTCGGGGTCCTCGGCCAGGCGCAGCAGCTGGGTGGCGGAGAGAGCGGCGGGCACGAGGACCTCACGCACGGTGGCGCGGGCGCGGCGCAGCTCCCCGGCCAGGGAGTCCAGGTCCCGGTCCCAGGAGGCGAGGGTGCGGGCCTCTTCGGGGGTGAGCCGTTCCGCGGGACCGGGCTCCTGGGGGTGGCGGGCGGCCGGGATGCGTGGGGGTGGGGGCGGTGCGGTGTCAGGTGCCGGGGCCGGTGCCGTCCCGGGTGCGCCCGGGGGGCGTTCGGTGGGGAGCGCGTCCCAGTCCCACTCCTCGTCGACCAGCTCCGTGTCGAACGGCTCGGTGTCGAACGGCTCGGCGTCGAACGGCTCGGCGTCGAACGGCTCGGCGTCGAACAGTTCCTCGTCGGCCGGTGTGTCTTCGGGCTCGTGCGAAGCCTCACCGGTGGCCAGCCGCTCCAGGTGGGCCAGCACCGTGTCCCGGGCGGCGCGGCGGCGGGCGAGGGCGTCGGCGTCCAGCGGGAGCGGCCAGGCCAGGTCGGCGTCCCGTTCCGCGAGGGCCGGGTTCTCCTCGTCCTCCGCGGGCTCGTCCGCCCAGGCCTCGATCTCCCCGTGGCCCGCCGCGCAGTGCTCGTACAGCGCGTCGAGGAAGGCGGACGGGCCGCGCGTCCGCTTCTGGGAGGGGCCCCACCAGTGGCCGGAGCCGAGGAGCAGGGAGCGGGGGCGGGTGAAGGTGACGTAGCCGAGGCGCAGTTCCTCCGTGTGCTGGTGCTCCTTCATCTCCGCCTTGAACGCCTTGATCCCCTTGGCGTCGAGGCCGTCGTGCGGGTCGAGGGCCGGGAGCGTCTCCGCGTCGCCGCGCAGGGCGTGCGGGAGCACCTGGGGCTGGGCGGTCCACGCCTCCCGGGCCCGGTCGCTGGGGAACTGGCCCGTGACCAGTCCGGGTACGGCGACGACGTCCCATTCCAGGCCCTTGGACTTGTGGGCGGTGAGGACCTTGACGGTGTTCTCGCCGCCGGGCAGCGCGTTGTCGAGGCCCTTCTCGTACTGTGCGGCGGTCCGCAGGAAGCCGAGGAAGGCGAGCAGGGTCGCCTCGCCGTCCAGGGAGGCGAACCGGGCCGCGGTGTCCAGGAAGTTGGCGAGGGTCTCCCGGCGGCGGGCGGCCAGCGCCTGCGGGGACGCGGACAGCTCGACCTCAAGGCCGGTGGTGGCCAGGACCCGGTGCAGGACGTCCATCAGGGGGTCCGCGAGCGAGCGGCGCAGGTCGCGCAGCTCCCGGGCGAGGCGGGCGAAGCGGACGCGGGCCTCGGCGGAGAACGGCAGCCCGTCGTCGGCCGCGTCCCCCACGACCAGGAAGGTGTCCAGCGCGTCCGCGAGCGATATCACCTCGGCCGGGTCCGTGCCCTCGACCGCGTCCGCGAGCCGCTGGTCCGCGTCGGCGTCGTCCGCGTGGCCGGCCCGGTGCACGAGGAGGCGGGCGCGGCGGCCCAGGAGCGCGAGGTCACGGGGGCCGATGCGCCAGCGCGGTCCGGTGAGGAGGCGGACCAGGGAGGCGTTGGCCCCCGGGTCCTGGAGGACCTCGCAGACGGCGACCAGGTCCGCCACCTCGGGCAGGTGGAGCAGCCCGGCGAGGCCGACGACCTCGACCGGGATGTCCCGGGCGACCAGCGCCGCCTGGATCTCGGGGAAGTCCCCGGCGGTGCGGCACAGGACAGCGATCTCGCCCGGCGGGGTGCCGGTGCGCACGAGGTGGGCGAGGGAGTCGGCGAGCCAGTCGATCTCCTGGGTGTGCGTGGTCAGCAGGGCGCAGCGGACCATGCCGTCCCGCTCGGCCCCCGGGGCGGGGCGTAGCGCCTCGACGCCCTCGTGCATCGCCCGCAGAGGTTCGGCGAGGCCGTTGGCGAGCTGGAGGAGACGGCCGCCGCTGCGCCGGTTCTCGCTGAGGCTGTAGCGGGTGGCGGGGGCGCCGTCGGCGTGCGGGAAATGCTCGGGGAAGTCGTCGAGGTTGGCGACGGACGCGCCGCGCCAGCCGTAGATCGCCTGGCAGGGGTCGCCCACGGCGGTCACCGCGTGGCCGGTGGGCGTGCGGCCCCCCTCCCCGGACTCCGTACCGCTGCCGAACAGCGCCGAGAGCAGCAGCCGCTGGGCCACCGACGTGTCCTGGTACTCGTCGAGGAGGACCACCCGGAACTCCTCGCGCAGGATCCTCCCGACCTCGGGCCGGGTCAGGGCCAGCTCGGCGGAGAGGGCGATCTGGTCGCCGAAGTCCAGCAGGTCCCGGCTGCGCTTGGCGGTTCGGTAGCGCTCAGTGAGGGCGAGGAGGGAGCGGCGGGCCTCGGCGGCCTCGGGGATCTTGCGGAGGTCGGCGTTGCTGAGTTTCGTGTGCTCCAGGGCGCTCAGCAGCTCGGTGTCGTGACGGTGGAGCGCGCCGGGGCTCACGAGGTGTTCGGACAGCTCCCCGTCGAGCGCCAGGAGATCGCTGACCAGGGTGGGGAAGGACCGGGTGAGCGCCGGATAGGGGCCCGGGGCCTCGCGCAGCACCTTCGCGGCGAGCTGGTAGCGGGTGGCGTCGGCGAGGAGGCGGGTGGTCGGCTCCAGGCCGACGCGCAGGCCGTGCTCGGTGAGGAGGCGGCCGGCGAAGGCGTGGTAGGTGGAGATGGTGGGTTCGCCCGGGGGGTTGTCCGGGTCGATGACGTCGGGGTCGGTGACCCCGGCGGCGATGAGCGCCCTGCGGACGCGCTCGGCCAGCTCGCCGGCCGCCTTGTTGGTGAAGGTGAGGCCGAGGACCTGCTCCGGCGCGACCTGTCCGGTGCCCACCAGCCAGACCACGCGGGCGGCCATCACCGTGGTCTTGCCCGACCCGGCTCCGGCCACGATCACCTGCGGGGCGGGCGGCGCGGTGATGCAGGCCGTCTGCTCCGGGGTGAACGGGATCCCGAGGAGCTCCTTGAGCTGCTCGGGATCGGTGAGGCGTGGGGACACGTGAGAAACGGTAACCGGAGCCACTGACAACCCGGGCCGATGCCCACGAAAGGCCCTACTCCACCACCTGTCGGCCTTCCGGCTGCGCGCTGCACGAGGCGCGGAAGGCGCAGTGGCCGCAGTGGGTGCCGGTGGTGGGGGTGAAGCGTTCGTCCAGGACCTTTCCGGCGGCGGTGGCGAGCAGGCCGGAGACCCACTCCCCCGCCAGTGGTTCCTGGGCCTGGACCTTGGGGAAGGCGTCGCCACCCTCCTTCTTGGGCGCGGGCTGACGGAGCTGGACCAGCTCGGCTCCGCCCGGCTCGGGGCGGCGGCCGTCGAAGACCTCGTCGACCGCGCCCTCGCGGACGGCGAGCTGGTAGACGGCGAGCTGGGGGTGGGCGGCGACCTCGTCCTTGGTGGGCGCGCTCTTGCCGGTCTTGAAGTCGACGACGTACGCCCGGCCCTCGGCGTCCTGTTCGACACGGTCCATCGAGCCCCGGATGCGGACGGCGTACTCACCCGCCTCCAGCGTCACGTCGAAGTCGTGCTCGCTCGCGGTGGGGGTGCGGCCGCCCCGGTCCAGGACGTGCCACTGGAGGAAGCGTTCCAGGGCGGCACGGGCCTGGTCCTTCTCCTGCTCGGACTTCCAGGGGGCGTCGAAGGCGAGGCCGTTCCACACGGAGTCCAGGCGTTCCATGAGGACGTCCAGGTCGGCGGGGGTACGGGAGGAGGCGACCTCGTCGGCGAGTACGTGGACGACGTTGCCGAACCCCTGGGCTGCGGTGGCCGGGGCGTCGGCCTTCACCTCGCGGCCCAGGAACCACTGGAGGGCGCAGGTGTTGGCGAGCTGGTCCAGCGCGCTGCCGGAGAGGGTGACGGGCTGGTCGCGGTCGCGGAGCGGCACTGCGGAGCGGGTCGGCTCCTCCAGACCCCACCAGCGGTACGGGTGGGCCGCGGGCACCAGCGGCTGCCCCTCGTCGTCGGTGAGCGCGGCGAGCCGGGCGAGGCGGTGGGCGGCGGCCTCGCGCAGCGCGTCGGAGGCGGCCGGGTCGACCGTGGTGGCGCGCAGTTCGGCGACGAGCGCGGCGACGGCGAGGGGGCGGCGGGGGCGGCCGGTGACGTCGCGGGGTTCGACGCCCAGCTCGGTCAGGAAGCGGGAGGGCTGGTCGCCGTCGTCGGCGGGGGCCTTCACGGCGGTGACGACGAGGCGGTCGCGGGCGCGGGTGGCGGCGACGTAGAAGAGCCGGCGTTCCTCGGCGAGGAGGGCCCCGGGGGTGAGGGGTTCGGCGAGTCCGTCGCGGCCGATCCGGTCGGCCTCCAGGAGGGAGCCCCGGCGGCGCAGGTCGGGCCAGAGCCCTTCCTGGACCCCGGCGACGACGACGAGCCGCCACTCCAGGCCCTTGGAGCGGTGGGCGGTCATCAGGCGTACGGCGTCGGGGCGGGCGGTCCGCCGCGAGAGGGTGTCCGCGGCGATGTCCTGGGCGTCGACCTCTTCGAGGAAGTTGAGGGCCCCGCGCCCGCCGGTGCGCTCCTCGGCGCGGGCGGCCGTCTCGAACAGGGCGCACACCGCGTCGAGATCGCGGTCGGCGTTGCGCCCGCCCGCCCCTCCGCGCAGCGCGGCCCGCTCCAGCCTGCCGGGCCAGGGGGTGCCGTTCCACAGGGTCCACAGGGCCTCCTCGGCGGTGCCGCCGCCTTCGAGGAGCTCGCGGGCCTTGCGCAGGAGCGCGCCGAGGCGCTGCGCGCCGTGGGCGTACGCCGGGTCGTGCGTGACGAGCCGTTCGGGCTCGGCGAGGGCGCGGGCCAGCAGTGCGTCGGAGGGGGCGGGGACCCGGATGCCGGCGGCGCGCTCCTCGTCGCGCAGGGCCCGGCCGAGGCGGCGCAGGTCGGCGGCGTCCATGGAGCCGAGCGGGGAGGTGAGGAGAGTGAGGGCGGTCTCGGAGTCGAGCCAGGGGACGGCCGCTTCGTCCTGCCCCTCGTCGGCGCGGGCGGTGTGCGGACCCTCGTCGCCGCGGGCAGTGTCCAGCCCCTCGTCGCCGCGGGCAGTGTCCAGCCCCTCGTCGCCGCGGGCGGTGTCCAGCCCCTCGTCGCCGCGGGCGGTGTCCAGGCCCTCGTCGCCGCGGGCGGTGTCCGGCCCCTCGTCGGCGCGGGCGGTGCGCAGCGCGGCCGCGGCCACCGTCCGCAGCGCCGTCAGCAGAGGGGCGACGGCCGGTTCGTGGCGCAGCGGCAGGTCGTCGCCGTCGACCTCCAGGGGGACTCCGGCGGAGGTGAGGGCGCGGCGGACAGCGGGCAGCGAGCGGCCTCCGGCCCGTACCAGCACGGCCATCTCCTGCCACGGCACCCCGTCCTCCAGGTGGGCGCGGCGCAGCAGGTCCGCGATGTTCTCCAGCTCCGTGGACGCGGTCGGGTAGGTGTACGTCTCGACCTGGCCGCCGTCCCGGACGGCGGCCGGGTCGCGGTGGGCGCGGACCATGTCGGCGGGCAGCCGGGTCAGCGGCATCCGGCGGGTGAGCAGCCGGGTCGCCGCGAGAAGTCCGGCCCCGGAGCGGCGGGAGGTGGTGAGGACGCCCACGGGCGCGGGCTCCCCGTCCGCCCGGCGGAAGGTGTCAGGGAAGTCGAGGATGCCGTTCACGTCGGCGCCCCGGAAGGTGTAGATCGACTGGTCGGGGTCGCCGAAGGCGATCAGCGTCCGCCCGCCGCGCGCTGCCGCTCCACGCTCCTCGGCGTACCCCGGCGCGCGCCCCTGGTTGCCCGCCAGCGCGTGCAGCAGGCGCACCTGGGACGGGTCGGTGTCCTGGTACTCGTCGACGTACACCGCGTCGTAGCTCCCGGCCAGCCGCTCCGCCACCTCGGGGCGCTCCGCGAGCAGGACCGCGCGGTGCACCAGCTCGGCGTAGTCCAGGACGCCCTGGGCGTCGAGGATGTCGAGGTACTCGGCGAGGAACTGGGCCGCCGCCGTCCAGTCCGGGCGGCCGGTGCGGCGGGCGAAGGCGGCCAGCGCGTCCGGGCCGAGGCCCAGTTCACGGCTGCGGGCGAGCACGGCGCGCACCTCGTCGGCGAAGCCGCGGGTGGTCAGGCAGGACCGCAGCTCGTCCGGCCAGCGGACGTGGGCCAGGCCCTCCTTCTCCAGGTCGAGCTGGCCCGCGAGCAGTTCGCGGACGGTGACGTCCTGCTCGGGTCCGGACAGCAGGCGCAGCGGATCGGCGAACAGGTCGGCGTCCTGGTGGGCCCGGACCAGGGCGTAGCAGTACGAGTGGAACGTGGTGGCCTGCGGGCCCCGGGCCGCCCCGAGGCGGGCGGCCATCCGGTCACGCAGCTCGACGGCGGCCTTGCGGCTGAAGGTGAGGACGAGGATGCGGGCGGGGTCGGCGCCCCGGTCGACCCGGGCGGCGACGGATTCGACGAGGGTGGTGGTCTTCCCGGTGCCGGGCCCGGCGAGGACCAGCAGCGGGCCGCCCGGGTGGTCAACCACCGCGCGCTGACCTGCGTCCAGGAGGGGGGGATCCACGGAACCCGGCGGAGTGCGGACCAGGCGGTACGCACCCGTGGTCCGCGGCCGTGACTCACGGTGCGGACTGTGCCGGGTGGAGGAGGAACTCACGTGGATCGCCGGTCCTGGTGGGCGTACGCGGGTGTACGAGTGATGGATGAGGGACGGGGTCGGTGCGGACGGGGTCGGTGCGGACGGAGAAGAGGGGAGGGGCGGAGCGTGCCGCGCGGTGACGACGCTACGCCAGCGACGGCACGGGAGGCAGCGGCTGTGCCGCGTCGCTCGTCACGTGCGCTGCCGCCGTCACGTCCGCTGCCGCCATCACGTCCGCTGCCGCGTGGGGCCGTATCCGTCGGGGGCCGATGGCGGAAGCTGTCAGGTGTGAGCTTTCTCGCCCCGACCGCCCGCACCGCCGGCGTCACCGCCCGCACCGCGCGCACCCCGCGCATCACCACCAGCGCCGCCGACGTCACCGTCCGCACCCCGCGCATCACCGTCGGCGTCACCGTCCGGTCGTACGCCGCCGTCCCAGCGGGCGCGCCGCATGTCGATGCGCGGGATGTGCCCCTCCGCCCGGTGAGACGCCTCGCGCAGCGGGGTGCCCTCGGCGCGGTAGTGGTCCAGCGCCCGCAGCTCGTGGGCGGGGAGCAGGGTCCCGTCGGAGCGGACGACGCGCCACCACGGCACGGCCGATCCGTACAGCGCCATGACCCGGCCGACCTGGCGGGGTCCCCCCTCGCCCAGCCACTCCGCGATGTCGCCGTACGTCATCACCCGGCCGGGCGGGATCAGGTCGGTCACATCGAGGACGCGCTCCGCGTACTCCGGCAGTTCGGCGCCGGCAGGGGCGGTGCCGGAGCCGCCCTCGTCCGTCTGGTCCTGGCTCATCCGCCCCATCCTGCCGTACGCCACCGACAGCCCGGCCGGAACGGTAACCGTCCGGGCACACCGCGTGCGCAAGGGTGGAAAGGAGCGTATGTTGCGCTTCCCGCGCCCGTGCGATGCACCCTGATGCCCTCCTCTGTCTACGGGCCGTGCCACCATCATGCGGGCGGTGACCGGTGATACCAGAACACGAAGACGGACCAGAGGCGATGAAGGAGCAGGGCGTGCAGCCACCGAAGGCGGCGGACGCCTCCGATGCCGGGGAGCGCCCGCAGGGTGATTCCGAGTCCTCCGGAGCGCCCCGTGCCGACGGCCCCACGGCGTCCACCACCGGACATCTGACCGGCTCGACCCGGGCCTCGGCCGAGGCCGCTCTGACCGACCGCGTCTCCGGCGACGAGCCGCTGCTCCCCGCCCGGGTGCACCGCCCCTCCGACCTGATGCGGCTGCTCATCGGCGTGCTCGCGATCGCGGTCCTGTTCTCGATCGCCGCGTTCGCCCAGGGCACCACCACCGGCCTGGAGGACGACATCTCCAAGGGCACCGAACAGGCGCCCGATCTGTTGATCAAGATCGCCGGCCTGGTGTCCAGCATCGCCGTGCTGCTGGTGCCCGTCGCCTTCGCCATCGAACGCCTCATCAAACGCGACGGGCTGCGCATCGCGGACGGTGTGCTCGCGGCCGTGCTCGCCCACGGGGTGACGCTCGCCACCGACCTCTGGGTCTCGCGGTCCGCGCCCGGCACCATCCAGGACGCGCTGACCCAGCCGCAGACGGCCGGCGGTCTGACCGACCCGGTGCACGGCTACCTCGCGCCGGTCATCGCGTACATGACGGCGGTCGGGATGGCACGGCGGCCGCGCTGGCGCGTGGTGCTGTGGGTGGTGCTGCTGCTCGACGCGTTCGCGATGCTGGTGGGCGGGTACACCACCCCGTTCTCGATCATCCTCACCGTGCTGATCGGCTGGACCGTGGCGTACGGGACGCTGTACGCGGTCGGCTCGCCGAACGTCCGCCCCACCGGCCAGCACCTGATGGCGGGGCTGCGGCACGTGGGCTTCCGCCCGGTCGCGGCGATGCGCACCGAGGACGCCCCGGACCACGCCGACCAGAGCGACCGGGGTCGGCGCTATCTGGTCACCCTGGAGGACGGCCCCCCGCTGGACGTCACCGTCGTCGACCGGGAACAGCAGGCCCAGGGGTTCTTCTACCGGGCCTGGCGGCGGCTCACGCTGCGCGGGATCACCCAGCGGCGCTCGATCCAGTCGTTGCGCCAGGCGCTGGAGCAGGAGGCGCTGCTCGCGTACGCGGCCATCGCCGCCGGGGCGAACGCGCCCAAGCTGATCGCCACCTCGGAGCTGGGCCCCGACGCGGTGATGCTCGTCTACGAGCACATCGGCGGCCGGACGCTGGACTCGATGGAGGACGAGGAGATCACCGACGATCTGGTGCGTGGCACCTGGCGTCAGGTGAAGGCTCTCCAGTCGCGCCGGATCGCGCACCGCAGGCTGACCGGTGACGCGCTCCTGGTGGACCGTTCCGGCAGGGCGTTCGTGACGGATCTGCGCGGCGGTGAGATCGCCGCCGGTGATCTGGTGCTGCGGATGGACGTGGCCCAGTTGCTGACCACGCTGGGGCTGCGGGTGGGGGCCGAGCGGTCGGTCGCCGGTGCGCTGGCCGTGCTGGGCCCGGACGCGGTGGCGGACTGTCTGCCGCTGCTCCAGCCGATCGCGCTGAGCCGCTCCACCCGGGCGACGCTGCGCCGGATCGCCCGCGAGCGTTCGCAGCGCGAGCGGGAAGCGGTGGTGGAGGCCTCGCAGGCGGCCAAGCAGGCGAAGGCGCAGGCCGCTGAGGACTCCACCGCGGACTCCACCGGGGAGTCCACCGGTGGGACTCCCCCGGAGCACGGCGCGGACCGGGAGACCGAACCGAAGGCGGGCCCCAGGACGAGCCCCAAGGCAGACCTCAAGGCGGACCACAAGGCGGAGCGCAAGTCGCTGCGCACCGAGAAGCAGGCCGAGAAGCGCGCCATGGACGACGCGCTGGAGGAGGCCCGCGAGGAGGATCTGCTCGCCCAGATCCGGCGTCAGGTGCTGCTGATCCGCCCGCAGGCCCCGGTCGAACCGGTCCGCCTGGAGCGCATCAAACCGCGCACCCTGTTCAGCTTCATCGCCGGAGCCATCGCCGCGTACTTCCTGATCTCGCAGGTCACCCAGGCGAACTTCGGGGTGGTCGTGGAGCAGGCGGAGTGGGGCTGGGTGGCGGCCGCCCTCGGCTTCTCGGCGCTGAGCTACGTGGCGGCGGCGATGAGTCTGCTGGGCTTCGTGCCGGAGCGGGTGCCGTTCTCGAAGACCGTGCAGGCGCAGGTGGCCGGCTCGTTCGTGAAGATCGTCGCGCCGGCGGCCATCGGGGGCGTGGCCCTGAACACCCGCTTCCTCCAGCGCGCCGGGGTGCGCCCCGGGCTCGCGGTGGCGAGCGTCGGGGCCTCGCAGCTCTTCGGGCTCGGCGCCCACATCATGCTGCTGGCGCTGTTCGGGTATCTCACCGGTACGGAGCGGACCCCGGACTCGCTGACCCCGTCCCGGACGGTGATCGCCGGTCTGCTGACGGTCGCGGTGCTGGTGCTGGTGGTGACGGCGGTCCCGTTCCTGCGGAAGTTCGTGGTGACGCGGGTGCGCTCGCTGTTCGCCGGGGTCGTGCCGCGCATGCTGGACGTGGTGCAGCGGCCGCAGAAGCTGCTGACGGGCATCAGCGGCATGCTGTTGCTGACCGGCCTGTTCGTGCTCTGCCTGGACGCCTCGATCCGGGCGTTCAGCGGCCCGGACGTGCCCCAGCTGAGCTACGCGAGCATCGCGGTGGTCTTCCTGGCGGGGAACGCGATCGGCTCGGCGGCCCCGACGCCGGGCGGGATGGGCGCGGTCGAGGGCGCGCTGACGCTGGGCCTCATCGCGGTCGGCCTGCCGGCGGAGGTCGCGGCGCCCGCGGTGCTGCTCTACCGCGTGATGACGCTGTGGCTGCCGGTGCTGCCGGGGTGGATCGCCTTCAACCAGCTGACCCGCAAGGGCGAGCTGTAGCCGGAGGCGCGGGCCGGGCGAGCAGCCCCGCCGCCGGGCCCCCGCGGGCGAGCTGTGGCCCAGGTCCTGTCGTCGAACTCCTGTCGTCGCCCGGCGGGCGGCCCGGCGGGGGCAGCGGCCCCCCGCCACCCGCATGGACCGCGCCCGGCCGCGCTCCCCGGCGCGCCGCCGCACGATGGGGGCATGAGGACTTCCCCCGCTCTGCGTGCCGCCGCCCTCGCCGCCACCGCCACCGTGCTGCTGCCGCTGGCCGCCTGTTCGGGCGACGGTGACGGGGAGGGGTCCTCGACGCCCACCGGGGCATCGACCGCCTCTCCGTCCTCCACCGCCGACGACCTCGCGTCGCAGCAGCTCGCATGGTCTCCGTGCCCGCCCCCGAACTCGGCCCAGGGCGGCGGCGAGTCGCCGTCGCCGCTGCCCGGCGGCGTGGTGTGGGAGTGCTCCTTCATGGACGTGCCCCTCGACTACGCGGAGCCGGACGGCCGCACGATCGAACTGGCGCTGGTGCGGGCGAAGGCCAAGGAGCCGAAGCGGCGGATCGGCTCGCTGGTGTTCAACTTCGGCGGACCCGGCGCGTCCGGCGTCGCTACGCTGCCCGCGTTCGGCACCGAGTACGACAAGCTCCGCACCCGGTACGACCTGGTGAGCTTCGACCCGCGCGGGGTCGGCCGCAGCGAGGGCGTCGAGTGCGCCGACGACGCCCAGCTCGACGCCTTCTACCAGGAGGACTCCACCCCGGACGACGCGGCCGAGGAGAAGCAGTTCATCCAAGGGCAGAAGGACTTCATCGCGGACTGCGAGGAGAACTCCGGCCCCGAACTCCCCTTCGTGGGCACGACGAACGCCGCCCGCGACATGGACCTGATGCGCGAGGTCCTGGGCGACGACAAGCTGCACTACTTCGGCATCTCGTACGGCACCGAACTGGGCGGCGTCTACGCCCACCTCTTCCCCGACAAGGTCGGCCGGGCGGTCTTCGACGCGGTGGTCGACCCCACGAAGGACGCCGAGCAGTCCGCCATCGGCCAGGCCCAGGGCTTCCAGTTGGCCCTGGACAACTTCACGAAGGAGTGCGCGGAACGCGACGACTGCGCGCTGCCCGGGGCCACCCGGCAGGAGGTCGAGCAGGGCATCGCCGATCTGCTGGCCGAGCTGGAGGAGGAGCCCGTCGACGGACTCGGCGACCGTGCGCTGACGCAGACACTGGCCACCACCGGCATCGCGTCCGCGCTGTACTCCAAGGAGACCTGGCCGCTGCTGGAACAGGGCCTGGACGAGGCGGGCGGCGGGAACGGCGGGCTGCTCCTCGCCCTGGCCGATTCGCTGAACGGCCGCTCGGAGGACGGGCGGTACGACAACTCCAACGCCGCCAACATCTCCATCAACTGCGCGGACAGCTCGCAGCGGTTCTCCCTGGAGCAGACGAAGGCGGCGCTGCCCAAGTTCCGCAAGGCGTCCCCGCTGTTCGGGGACTACCTGGGCTGGGGCCTGATGAGCTGCACCGGCTGGCCGGTGGCGGGCGCCTGGAAGACCCCGGACGTCACCGCACCCGGCTCCGCTCCGATCCTGGTCATCGGCAACACCGGTGACCCGGCGACCCCGTACGCGGGTGCGAAGGCGATGGTGGAGAAGCTGGGCGAGGGCGTCGGCGTCGAGCTCACCTACGAGGGCGAGGGGCACGGGGCCTACAACAGCAAGGACGCGTGCGTGCAACGGACGGTGGACGGCTATCTGTTGAACGGTACGGTGCCGAAGTCCGGCACCGTCTGCGGGTGACTCCTGGTGACTCCGACCCCCGACTCCCGTGTCGAGCACGGCGGTTAGCATGGCCGCACATCACCGCCGCCCGACGCGTCACCACCGGCCTCGGGCAGGACGCCCCCAGGGAGGGAAGCCGGATCATGCGTGCGCACCGTCGTGGCCAGCGGGCCGCCGTCTCGACAGGAGCAGCCCTCCTCGCGGCGGGACTGCTCACCGGCTGCGGCCTGTTGAGCACGGAGCCGGAGGCGAGCGATCCGGCGGGCGGCGGTCCCGCCGGCGCCTCCGCCGCGCCCACGCCGACGGGCCTCAAGGACTCCCCCAGGACACCGGAACTGCCCTCCGCCCTCACCTCGCAGCGCCTCGACTGGAAGCGCTGCCCGGCCCCCCGGGGCGGCGAGGCCCCCGGCTCCGCCTGGCGTTGCGCGCGCGTGGACGTACCGCTGGACTACGCGGAGCCGTCGGGGGAGACGCTCTCCCTCGCGCTGGTCCGCAAGGAGGCCCGGGACAAGGGGCGGCGGCTCGGCTCGCTGCTGTTCAACTTCGGCGGCCCCGGCGGATCCGGCGTCGGCATGCTGCCGCGCTCGGCCGACGCGTACGCGACGCTCAACTACCGCTACGACCTGGTGAGTTTCGACCCGCGCGGGGTCGCGGCCAGCTCCGGGGTGCGCTGCCGCACCGACAAGGAGCAGGAGCAGGCCCACCGGAACGTCGACCTGACTCCGGACACGGCGGCCGAGGAGACGGCGTTCATCGAGGACGCCGCGGACTTCGGCGCCGGCTGTGAGCGCCGCTCGGGCGCGATCCTGCCGCACGTCGGGACGGCCAACGCCGCCCGCGACCTGGACCTGATCCGTGAGGTCCTGGGCGACGAGAAGCTGTCCTACTTCGGCTTCTCCTACGGTACGGAGCTGGGCGGAACGTACGCGCACCTCTTCCCGCACAAGGTGGGACGTACCGTGCTGGACGCGGTCGTCGACCCGACGGCCGACGGGACCGGGCACGCCCGCAACCAGACCACCGGCTTTCAGCGCGCCCTGGAGAACTACCTCAAGGACCGCGGCCAGGACCCGAAGGCGGGCTCCGAGCGCATCGCCCGGCTGCTGGCCCGCATGGACCGGAGCCCGCTGCCGACCGATTCGGGCCGCGAACTGAGCGAGTCGCTCGCCATCACCGGCATCGTCACCCCGCTGTACTCCGCATCGGACTGGCCCGCCCTGACGGCCGCGCTCGACGAGGCGGAGAACGCCGGAACGGGCAATGGTCTGCTCCGGCTCGCCGACTCGTACAACGGCCGGGACGAGCAGGGGCGTTACGACACCCAGAGCCACTCGCAGCGGGCGATCTCCTGCGCCGACTCGGCGTCCCGTCCCACCGTGGACGAGGCCCGTGCGCTGCTGCCGGAGTTCCGGAAGCTGTCACCGGTCTTCGGCCCGTTCCTGGCCTGGGACACCGCGGGCTGGTGCGCCCAGTGGCCGGTCGAGGGGGAGCGCGAGACGCCGGAGACCAGCGCGCCGGGCGCGGGCCCGATCCTGGTCGTCGGGACGACCGGCGACCCGGCGACCCCGTACGAGGGGGCGCGGCGGATGGCGGACGAGCTGGGCAAGGGCGTCGGCGTCCTGCTGACCAACAAGGGCGAGGGGCACGGGGCCTACGGCGGCAACGACTGTGTGACCTCGACGATCGACGACTACTTTCTGGACGGGAAGGTCCCCGAGGACGGCACGACCTGCTCGTAGGAGGGGCCCGGAGGCCCGGGAGTCCGGGCACACGGAAGGGGCCGGCCCGCGCGTGCGCGGACCGGCCCCTTCCGTACGGCATCGGTACGGAACGCTCTAGTACACCGGCTTCTCGGGCTCGATCTGGTTGACCCAGCCGATGACGCCGCCGCCGACGTGCACCGCGTCGGCGAAGCCCGCGGACTTGAGGACCGCGAGGACCTCGGCGCTGCGGACGCCCGTCTTGCAGTGCAGGACGATGCGCTTGTCCTGCGGGAGGTCCTGGAGGGCGGTGCCCATGAGGAACTCGCCCTTCGGGATCAGCTTCGCGCCGGGGATCGAGACGATCTCGTACTCGTTCTTCTCGCGGACGTCGATGATCTCGATCTTCTCGTCGCCGTCGATCCACTCCTTGAGCTGCTTGGGAGTGATCGTCGCGCCGAGCGCCGCCTCCTGCGCCTCCTCGGACACGACGCCGCAGAAGGCCTCGTAGTCGATGAGCTCGGTGACGGTGGGGTTCTCGCCGCAGACCGCGCAGTCGGGGTCCTTGCGGACCTTGACCTGGCGGTACTGCATCTCCAGGGCGTCGTAGATCATCAGGCGGCCGACCAGCGGGTCGCCGACCCCGGCGAGCAGCTTGATGGCCTCGGTGACCTGGATGGAGCCGACGGACGCGCAGAGCACGCCCAGCACGCCGCCCTCGGCGCAGGAGGGGACCATGCCCGGCGGCGGGGGCTCCGGGTAGAGGCAGCGGTAGCAGGGCCCGTGCTCGGACCAGAACACGGAGGCCTGGCCGTCGAAGCGGTAGATCGAGCCCCAGACGTACGGCTTGTTCAGCAGCACCGCGGCGTCGTTGACGAGATAGCGGGTGGCGAAGTTGTCCGTGCCGTCCACGATCAGGTCGTACTGCGCGAAGATCTCCATCACGTTCTCGGCTTCGAGCCGCTCTTCGTGAAGGACCACGTTGACGTACGGGTTGATGCCCAGCACGGAGTCCTTGGCGGACTCCGCCTTGGACCGGCCGATGTCGGCCTGGCTGTGGATGATCTGGCGCTGCAGGTTCGACTCGTCGACCTCGTCGAACTCCACGATGCCGAGCGTGCCGACACCGGCCGCGGCCAGATACATCAGGGCCGGCGAGCCGAGGCCGCCGGCGCCGACACACAGCACCTTGGCGTTCTTCAGGCGCTTCTGCCCGTCCATCCCCACATCGGGGATGATCAGGTGGCGGGAGTACCTGCGGACCTCGTCGACGGTGAGCTCAGCAGCTGGCTCGACCAGGGGTGGCAGCGACACAGGAACCTCAACAATGCAGGTGGTCGGATTCTACGTAGACCGGCTTCTTACGGTCGACTACGTACGGTTGTTCTCCCCGTAACACTGCCACGCCCCTCCTCATTCCGAGATACCAGGTCCGATCCGCGAGACGATTTCGTCCCAGTAACTGGGCAGCGCCGCGAATGGGTCGCTTTGTCCACTTCGGCCGTCCCGGTCGTTCCGGCCGTCCCGGTCGTTCCGGTCCGTGAAGAAGATCGTCCCGGCGCCCTGCCAGCGGGCGATGCGCATGGCCTCCTCCAGGTGGGTGCGCGGCACCCCGTGGACGAGGTGGGCGAACCGCTCCGGTGCATATTCGGCCGTCCACTCGGCCACCTGGGACCAGCGGTAGTCGGTCCACGGGCCCTGGAAGGTGACCAGCTGGTCGGCCGCCTCCGCGTACCCGGGATACGGATGCGTGCCGTGGCCCAGCACCAGGCGGCCCCCGTCGTCGGCGCTGTCGCTCTCCGCCAGCAGGGCGTGGAGCGTACCGGTGAGCCTGCGGACGGCCGGCAGCTCGGCCCGCTCGGCGGGGCAGCGGGCGAGGTAGAAGCCGCCGATCCGGTACCAGTCGATGAAGGACCGGGCGTCCGCGATCAGCTCCTCGAACGGCCGCTCGCCCCAGGCCAGGTCGAGGTGGCCGAGCAGCCTGCCGCCCGAGGCCCGGACAGTGTCGTCCGGGGAGCAGCCGTGCAGGGCGCGTTCGCGGGCGTTGCGCAGCCTGCCCGCCGCCTCCAGGCAGTGCGGGTCGGGCCGGGAGCCGGGGCCGTCCGCGATGTTGAGGACGGCCCAGTGCAGCGGGGTGCCGGGGCGGGCCAGTTCGGCCCATTCGGCGGGGGCGAGCAGTGGGTGGGCGTAGCCGGGAACGCCGAAGCCGAGCTGTTCGCCGCCCGCGGTGCGGCGGGCGTCGGCGGGAGCGGTCAGATACGGCACGCCGCCTCCATCCAGATGTCCGCCAGGGACTCCTCCAGATTGATCCGGGGCCGCCAGCCGAGCCGGTCCCGCGCGGTACGGACGTCGGCCTGCTGCCACACGCCGCAGCCGTCGGGATACGGGGACGGGGTGGCGGCGAGGTGCTCCATGACGGACTCGGCGGAGGTGCGCGGAGCTCCGATGGGCAGGCGCGCGGGGGGGGTGTCCAGCTCGTGGAGGGCGCCCGCGTACCCGGCGACTCGCGCCAGGACGGCGGCGGCGTCGCGGAGACGGACGGCCCGCCCGGTGCCGATGTTGACGACGCCCTGGGCGGCGGAGAGCGAGGCGGCGTGGACGGCCCGCGCCACGTCCCGTACGTCGACGAAGTCCCGCTGCACACCGAGACCGCTGAGCTTCAGCTCGCCGTCGCCGGACTGCATGGCCCGGCGCATCGCCTCGGCGAGCCGGCCGAGCGGGGAGCCGGCGGGGGTGCCGGGGCCGACGGGCGAGAAGACCCGCAGGACGACGGCGTCGAGGCCGGAGCCGAGGACCAGTTCGGTGGCGGCGAGCTTGCTGACGCCGTACGGGCCGCCGGGGCGCGGGACCGCGTCCTCGGCGGTGGAGGACCCGGGCTGCGAGGGCCCGTACTCCGAGGCGCAGCCGACCTGGACGAGCCGCGCCCCGCAGCCGCTGCGGCGCAGGGCCTCGCAGACGGTGGCGACGGCGACGGTGTTGTGCCGGGTCAGGTCGCGGGCGCCGCCGCGCGTGGCGCCCGCGCAGTTGACGACGACTCCGGGATGGACGGCGTCCAGGAAGCGGGTGAGCGCCCCGGGGCTGCCGCCCGCGAGGTCGAACCGGACGTCGGCGTCGTCGCCGCGGCCCAGAGCCGTGAGGTGGACGGCCGGATCGGCGAGCAGACGGTCGGCGACGAAGCGGCCGAGGAATCCGTTGGCTCCGAGCAGCAGCACCCTCATCGCGCACCGCCTCGGTGCCGACGGCTCACTGCCGGTGCGGGGGATTGGGGGGTCATGGCGGGTTTCTCCTAGGTCATCGAGTCGGTCGTACGGTGCTGGACGAGCCCGCGGCGTCGGCTCCGCGGATGTGGGGCGGTGAAGCGGTGGAACGGTCGGAGGGGCTGGTGCGGTGGGCGGTGGCCGGTGGGCGGTGGGCGGTGGGCGGTGGGCGGTGGGCGGGTCGTGCGGTGGTTCGTGGGTGCGTCGGGCGGTGGTACATCGGGGGGCGGGCGGTGGTCGGGCGGTGGTACGTCGGGGGTCGGGCGGTGGTACGCCGGTCGGTCGTGCGGTGGTAGGTCGGGGGGCCGGCTCAGGTCCGGGTGTGGGCGGAGGCGCGGGAGAGCGCGAACGCCGCGTGCAGCAGGAGGCCGACGGCGGCCCCGCCGCAGGCGAGGGCGGACACGGCCCCGGTACCGCCCGCCGAGACGAGGGCGTCCACGGGCCGGGCGAGGGGTTCGAGTCCGGGGAGCCGGGCGGCGAGGACGAGGGCCGGGGCCCCGACCTCGACGGCGCAGGCGGCGGCGAGCGCGACGGTGCCCGGTTCGGGCAGCCCGTGCGCGGCGAGCAGCCGGGCCGCGAAGAACAGGACCCCGAGGGCGGCGGCCGCGACGGGCGTGCCGCCCCCGAGGCCGAGGTCGGCCAGGTACAGCAGGGGCAGCAGCGCGCCGAGGAAGAGGGTGACGACCGCCAGGAGCAGGGGCCGCACGCCCGCGCCGAACTCCTCCAGGACGCGGCTGGCGGTCAATTTGCGGTGGGCGTGGACGGTGAAGAGATGCACGCACCAGGCGGCCGGAGCGATGGCGGCGGCGAGACCGAGCAGCGGGGCCGGGGTGCCGTCCCACGGACCGTCCGGGCCGCCGGTCATGACCTGGGCGAGCAGTTCCTCGCCGTACACCGCGTAGCTCAGCAGCCAGCAGCCGTACATCCCGGCGCGACCCGCTCCGTCGGGGGCGCGCAGAGGGCCCCGGCCCAGGCACGCCCGGAGCGCCAGGCAGGCCAGGACGGCGCCGACGACGGTGACGAGGGCCCGCGTCCCGTCGCCGAGGACGCCCTCGGTGACCCGGAGCACCCCGGCGGTCGCCAGGCAGGCGGCGCCCGGAAGCAGGGCGAGGAGCGTCCACGCGGCCCGGTCGTCGGTGTCGGGACCGGGGCCGGTAGGCCCGTCGGCGACGCGCTCCCGCGTACGGGGCGGCATGCGGGCGTACAGCTCCTCGGCGAGGGCGAAGACATCCCGGTGGCGGTAGCGGGCGGCGGTGCGGTCGGTGAGGCCGTGCGCCTCCAGTCCGGCGGCGATCTCCAGGGGGTCCACGGCCCGTTCACACAGGTCGCGGTGGTGGTGCAGGAGGGACTTCACCGGGTCGGCCGGGCCCCGGCGGGCGGCGGCGCCCGGTGCCCGGCGCGCCGTGGTGCGGGGCCGGATCTCCGCGGGGCGTTCCGGGGCGGGCGCGGTGCGTTCCGGGGCGGCAGCGGGGGGCGCCGGGTCGTCCGGACGGGTCATCGGGATGTCTCCGTGGTCGGGGCGGCCTCCGGGGCCGGGGAAGCTCGCTTCGTGGAGGGCCGGTTCGTGGAGGGCCGGTTCATGGAAGGCCGGTTCATGGAAGGCCGGTTCGTGAAAGGCCGGTTCGTGAAAGGCCGGGTGGTCACGCATCGCCGTCTCCCGCCGGTCCGGACGCGATCGCGCAGACGCCCTCGGGCTCCGGCTCCCGCGGGTCCTGCGGCTCGGGCTCCCCGGGCCGGGCCGGCAGCCGGCCCCCGGGCGCGGACGCCCGGCCCGGCGCGGAGGCGTCGGACTGCTCCGGGGCCGGCTGTGGACGGTGGTGCGGCCCGCGCTGGGTCCAGTGGCCGAGGAGGCGGGCTTCCGGCGGGGTGGCGAAGGGCAGCGGGTCGCCGTGGGCGTCCACGGTGTCGGCCTCGCGGCGCACCGGGGTGTGCGAGATCAGCTCCAGGTAAATGCCGCGAAATGCCGCGAGGTTCTGTTCGACGGTGAAGAGTTCGAGCGCGCGGGCCCTTGCGGCGGCCCCCAGGCGTGCTCGACGCTCGGGGTCGCGCAGCAGTGCGACGCAGGCGTCGGCGAGCGCCTTGGGGTTGCGCGGGGGCACCACCAGGCCGGTGCCGCCGATGACTTCGACGACCGCTCCCACGTCGGTGGAGACGGTGGCCCGGCCGCAGAACATGGCTTCGACGAGGCTGACCGGGAAGCCCTCGACGACGCTGGACAGCACGATCACGCCGCCCGCGCCGTAGGCCTCGGCGAGGTCGGGGACCTCGGGGCCGCCGATCTCCTCGAAGGTGACCGGGCTGACGCCCTCGGTGTGCGCGCCGGTGGCCTCGTCCGGGAAGAGCTGGGCGGCCAGGGCCGTGCAGTGGGCGAGGTAGGTGGTGGCCGCCCGGTCGCCGTCCGCCGGGGCACCGAAGACGCGCAGCCGGGCGCCGGGCTCGGCGCGGCGGACCTCGGCGAAGGCGTGGAGGAGGGCGATCAGGTCCTTGGCGGGCTCGATCCGGCCGACCCAGACCAGCGTGTCGGGGCCGCCCGGGCCTTCGCCCCCGCCGGCCGCGGCGAGGCGCTCGGCATCCTCGCCGACCTGGCCGAAGCGCTCGGCCGCCATGCCCGGGTAGACCGTGCGCTGCTTGGCGGGGTCCGCTCCGCAGCGCTGCTGCCAGCGCCGCACGTGGGTGTTGCCGGGGGTGACGATCGCGGCCTGCCGGTAGACCTCGGTGGTGAGGCGGCCGTGGAATCCGGCGAGGAGCGCGCGCACAGGGGTTCCGTACGGGGTGTCGCAGGCGGCCAGGTAGTGCGCGCGCAGCGGGACGCCGTGCTCGGTGACCAGCAGCGGCACCCCGAAGAAGCGTTTGGCCAGGAGCCCCGGGAGCGCGGCCGCTCCACCGGAGGCCGCATGGCAGAGGTCGACCGCACCGAGGCTCTCCTGGCCGTACCAGTCCAGCGAGAGCGGGCGCAGCGCGCGCTCCAGCTCGGCGGCGAAGGCGAGGTGGTCGGGGACGGTGGCGCCCTGCACGGTGCGGCCGGTGCCCCGGGCGCGGGAAGCGGCCTCCAGGATGCGGACGGTGTCCTCGGAACGCAGGGCGAGATGGAGTCCGCCGCGCTCGCGGGCCAGCTCGCCGAGGCCGTAGAGCCCTTCGGCGAACAGCTCCGTGCCGGTTCCCTCACCCACCCCCGTACCGGCCTCGTCGGGGGTGCAGATCGCGGTGGCGAGGGCGGTGAGGCCGTCGGTGAAACGCCTGCGGTCGCGCCGCCCGTAGGACCGTTCCCCCCCGGTCACCAGCCGGGCCAGCAGGCCGCGTTCGCCGCTGCCGCGCAGGGTGCCGTCCTCGGGGGTCCACAGCGGCGCGGTGCGCACCCGGCTGACCTGGGGCGGCAGCCGGACCCAGCCCTGGTCCTCCTGGTGGGCGGAGCGGCTCAGGGCGAACAGGTCGAACTCGTGCTGCGGCAGCCCGCGCACCAGTCGGTCGCACCAGAGTCCGGACTCACCGGTCGCATACGGATAACCACCGTCGGTGAGCAGTCCGATCCGCACGAATACACCCCCGATCTCCCTTGTGGGCGGCCGCCGTTGAAATGGCGACTCACAGCGGGACGACCGTAAGCGGATACGCCGGTGGCGCGACGGACGGTTGTCCGTCGCGCCACCGAAAGGGGTGAACCGTCGTAACTTTCCCGCCCCGGTCGCGTTCCGTCGCGATACAGCGGTCGGTTGTTACGGAGAGTCAGGCCCGGGCCAGCCCTTCGCGGGCGGCGCGTGCCGGGGTCAACCGGTTGGATACACCCAGGGGTTGGGCTTGCACTTGATGCCGTCGATCTCAAGGGTCTTGGTCTGCTGCTGCATGACCGGAGCCAGGGCGCCGGGGGTGCGGCAGTTCACGTGGTTGTGGTGCAGGCGGTGGCCGACCTCGTGGTTGATGAGCATCTGACGGTAGGGCAGCAGCTTGTCCGGGCCGAAGGTGGCGGCGCCCTGTGCCCAGCGATAGGCGTTGATCATGACGCGGTCGGTCGCGGCGGAATCACAGGAGACGTTGTCGACCGTGGTGTCGAGACCGGACTCGGCACACCAGTCGCCGGTGGTCCCGGGGCTGGCGAGCGTGATCACGAAGTCCGGGGTTCCCGACGAGATGCGCTCGAACGTCATCGCGCCGTTGTGCGCCCAGCTCCGGTCGTCGTTGAGCGTCTTCTGCACGGCTTCGGCGAACAGGCCGGCGTCGAGGCCGAGTCCCTTCTCCACATCGACCCGGTAGCGGTGCTTCTGCCCCTTCCCCGGGGCCTTCGCGAGCCCGGGCACCGCCTCGAACGTGCCACTCGCCCTCAGGTCCGCGGCGAGCGGAAACGGCTGCGCCATCCTGTCCGCGTACGAGAGGGGTTTGACCTCGGGCTTCGCCGAGGGCTGCTTCGGGGTCGGGCGGGCGTCGGAGCGCGAGGAATCGTCGCTCGGGCCCTGTCGCTCCACATCGGCGGCGCGCGCGGCGGCCGCACGGTCGCCGGCGTCCTCGGCGACCTGGCCGGCCACCACGACCGCGAGCACGGTGGTCACCGCGGCGGCGGCGATGCCGGTGAACGTCCGCCCCCTGCCGCCCCGGGTCGCGGCGCGTTCGTCAGGCTCCCCGACCCCGGTGTCCGTGCCGGTGCCGGTGTCGTCCACGCCGTCCGGGGCTCCGGCCGGCGGCGCGGCGGGTGCGCCCGGCGAGGCGTCGGCGTCGAAGGCGTCGACGAACTCCCGCCGCGGGCCCGGCACCGAGCCGGCGGGCGTCGGCTGCTGCGCCGCCCGGCCGTCCGCGGCGCGCTGGGCCGCGCGCTGGGCGGACACCTGGCGGGCCACGGCCTGCTGCCGGGCGGCGGCGTCCTGGGGCCCGGCGGGCGCGCCGGAGTGCGGCCGGGCGTCGGCGGGTCGGTCGTCCGGACCGGAGTGCCGGCCCGGGTGGGACAGCTGGGGACGGGGGGCGCCGCGGGGCGCGGGGGCGTCGGGCCCTTGGTCGTAGCGGGGTACCGGTCCGGTGCCCCAGCCGCCGCCCTGCTCACGCTGTTCGGGGTGGCCGCCGCGCACCTGCGGGGCGTCGGCGGAGAACGGGCCCCGCCCGTCACCGGTCGGCGCGGGAGCGGTCCGCCTGCGCCTGCCGCCGCCGGGCGCGGGCCTCGCCGCGGCGCGCTCGCCGCCCGGTTCCGTGACGGCCGCGTCCGGGCGGATCGCCCCGGAGCCCTTTCGACTGTGTCGTCCCACGCCCCGGATCAGCTCCCGCCGCAATCGTCCAGCAGTTCCCGGAACGCCTGGGCGACCGCCTCCGGGTACTCCATCATCGCCACGTGCCCCGCGTCGGGCAGCGTCAGCAGCCGGGCGTCGCGGAAGGCCGCGGACGCCTTGCGTGCCATCCGGTACGAGACGAGCCGGTCCCGTCCGCCGTACACGAGCTGCGTCGGTGCGAGCACCCGCTCGGCCTGGCGCCACAGTCCGTGCTGGCCGCCCAGGGTGTACGCGTCGACGATGCCCCGGGCCGAACGCGTCATCGCGTCCCAGAAGTACGGCAGCTCCAGCCGCCTCTCCATCTCGGCCACCGCGTTGCGGAAGGCTTCGTCGGAGACCCGTGCCGGATCGCCGTAACAGAGTGCCATGACTCCGCGCGTCCGCTGCTCCGCCGTCCAGCCCTTCGTCAGCCGGGCGAACAGGGATGCGACTCCCGGCGCCGCGAGGAGGCCGGTCGGGACGGCGGGTCGCTGCACCCGCCACTCCGGCAGGGCGGGCGAGATCAGAGTGAGGGTGCGCACCAGGTCGGGACGGACCGCGGCGACCCGGGTGGCGACGGCGCCGCCCAGCGAATTGCCGAACAGGTGGACGGGCCCCCTCTCCTCCGCGTCCAGCAGCCGGATCACCGCACGGGCGTGTCCGGTCACCGAGTAATTGCCGTCGTCCGGCGGCGGCGAGTCCCCGAATCCGGGCAGGTCGACGGCCTCGCCGTCGACCAGGTCGGACAGCAGCGGCATCAGCGCGGACCAGTTCTGCGACGAGCCGCCGAGCCCGTGCACGTACAGCGCGGGAGGCAGTCCGGTCCGGTCGCCCGGTCGGCAGCGGACGTTCAGGCCGATCCCCGGCAGCGACACGGAGCGCAGCCGTTCGCCGTCGGCGACCCGGACGGCACTGACCGTGGGAGCCACCGCGGCGGCGGCGGCCTGGACACCCGGCAGCTCGGTCGAAGACATACGGCAATGTTACGAGACGATCACGCCCCCCTTCATGTGTTCGCCGTCACAGGCCGCATCGCGGGGCGGGCGGGTAGCTCCTAGGCTTCGAGGGAAGGAAGGGAGCTGCACATGACGGTCGACCCGAGCGACCCGGACACCTTCGAGAACGCCGAACCGGAAGCGGCGGGGCCCGAGGCCCCGGAGGCGGACGCCGCCGAGCAGCGTACGGATGTCCGGCCCGAGGACGACGACCGGCCGGAGAGCGTCGATGCGGACTCCGCCGATGAGGCCGACGTGGCGGAACAGCGCAGGGTGATTCCCTTGGATGAGGACGATTACCGGTAGTACGCCCCGGTTTGCTCACGACCAGGGAGAACTGTGGCTTCCACAGCCGTCCGGTCCATGAAATTCTGCGTCCGCGCCGCGCACACCCGGGTTACCCAAAAGTACGATGGCTGTACGGCGCAGCGTGCACGGACCGGTTGTGCTGGAACACATATTTGGGAGGCGGCGTGACAGCCATCGAGCAGACAGAGGCCGCGCGCCCGCGGGGTACACGCCTTCCCCGCCGCGCCCGGCGCAATCAGCTGCTGGGCGCCGCACAGGAGGTCTTCGTCGCGCAGGGCTACCACTCCGCCGCGATGGACGACATCGCCGAGCGGGCCGGAGTCAGCAAACCGGTGCTCTACCAGCACTTCCCCGGAAAGCTGGAGCTCTACCTGGCCCTGCTCGACCAGCACTGCGAGTCCCTGCTCCAGGCCGTGCGCACGGCGCTGGCCTCCACGACGGACAACAAGCTGCGCGTCGAGGCGACGATGGACGCCTACTTCGCGTACGTGGAGGACGAGGGCGGCGCGTTCCGGCTGGTCTTCGAGTCCGACCTGACCAACGAGCCCGCCGTGCGCGAGCGGGTCGACCGGGTGTCCCTCCAGTGCGCCGAGGCCATCTCCGACGTGATCGCCGGGGACACCGGCCTGTCCAAGGACGAGTCCATGCTGCTGGCCGTGGGCCTCGGCGGCGTCTCCCAGGTGGTGGCGCGCTACTGGCTCTCCAGCCGGTCCACCATCCCCCGCGACACGGCCGTCCAGCTCCTCACCTCGCTGGCCTGGCGGGGCATCGCGGGCTTCCCGCTGCACGGCGCCGAGCAGACCTGAGCCCTCCGGCGCGGGACGTCTGACGCCGTGTTCGCTGCGGGCGTTGCCGGTCGGGCCCTGAGCCCCGCTCCCGCCGGGCTAATGTGGCTGCGTACGGCGCGGTTCGCCGCGCAGGGACTGACCGTCGGAGGGACATAGCCGTGGAGGTCAAGATCGGGGTGCAGCACACGCCCCGCGAGATCGTTCTGGAGAGCGGGCTTTCCGCCGAGGACGTCGAGAGCGCGGTCGCCGCGGCACTGGGCGGCAAGGCGGAGCTGCTCAGCCTCACGGACGACAAGGGCCGCAAGGTCCTGGTGCCGGCCGACCGGATCGCGTATGTGGAGATCGGTGAGCCGACCACCCGGCGGGTGGGGTTCGGGACGCTGTAGTCCACCGGACGCGTTGATCACGGGAGCGGCCCGGCGGGGATGTCCCCGCCGGGCCGCTCCTGTGTCGTCCGCCGGCCTCTCCGCCCGTCCCGGACCCCGTACGGGTCGGAACGGTCCGCCGGAGGATTGCTCCTCACAGGCTGGGGGTAGGACCGCCTACGACCGATTTGCCCGCCCCGCACACCCCCGCGAGGTGATCCTCTGTGATCTGGGAATCCTTCGGCGCCGCCGTCCTCGGACTCGCCCTGTCCTGGGCGGCGCTCCGATCACTGGCCGACCGGCTGCCGTCCGGCCGTGCGGTATATCTCACGGGCGCGCTGGGCGCCCTGTTCGGCGCGTATCTGACGCATGCCGCGCTGGGTACCGGCCACATCCTGACGACGCTGATCGGAGCCGTGTCCGTCGGGGCGGTGACGCTGTCGCTCCTGATCCGACCACGCGGCCGCCACCTCGCCCGGTCGGCGTCGGCGGCGGCGGCCCAGTAGCGGGGTGTTACGCGGCCAGTCCCAGCGCGGCCATCCGCTTGGTGTGGGCCTCGGTGATCCGGGAGAACATCCGGCCCACCTCAGCCAGGTCGAAGCCGTCCGCGACGCCGCCCACCAGCATCGTCGAGAGGGCGTCGCGGTCGGCGACCACCCGCTGGGCCTGCGACAGCGCCTCGCCCATCAGCCGGCGCGCCCACAGTGCGAGCCGTCCGCCGAGCCGCGGGTCGGCCTCGATCGCGGCGCGCACCTTCTCCACGGCGAAGTTCCCGTGGCCCGTGTCGTCGAGCACGGACAGCACCAGGGACCGGGTGTCGGTGTCGAGCCGGGCCGCCACCTCACGGTAGAAGTCGCTCGCGATCGAATCGCCGACGTACGCCTTGACCAGGCCCTCCAGCCAGTCGGACGGCGCCGTCTGGCGGTGGAAGTCGTCGAGCGCCTTGGCGAACGGCTCCATCGCGGCGGTGGGGTCCTCGTCCACGGCGGTGAGCCGCTGGTTGAGCTGCTCGAAGTGGTGGAACTCGGCAGCGGCCATCTTCGCCAGCTCCGCCTTGTCGCCGAGTGTCGGCGCGAGCTTCGCGTCCTCCGCCAGCCGCTCGAAGGCCGCCAGCTCTCCGTAGGCGAGGGCGCCGAGCAGGTCCACGACCGCGGCGCGGTACTGCGGGTCGGCTGCCGCGGTGGCCCAGTCCTGGGCGGCGATCCCGGTGGCTGCGGAAGCTTCGGCGGGGGTCTCAGTGGCGTGGTCAGGCGTCTCCATGAACGGAACGATAGCCCGCTCCGCGCAGGGCGGAAGGGCCTGGTCAGCCGGGGACCTCATACCGTTCCGATGAATTCGTCCAACACACATGCGCGAATCCGGGGTACAGTGGTATTGCGCTTACTGAGCACTGTGCTGTGCCAGAGGCGCGCCCTTGAATGAGGATGCCCGGTCGGTGGCCCGATCGGCTCCGACCCGACAGCCCTCCACGCGGTGCGTACGACACGTACGACCGCAGCTGAGGGGCCCCCTCAGCGGCACGAGCGCTCGAGCGACGGCAGTGGTCCCGCGCCACCCGGCCCATCCACGGCCGGATGACCAACCCCGGCACGGTACGACCCCCAGCGTTCGCCTCGGACCGCGTCTCACAGAAGAGGCAGCACCCTGACTACGTTCCGCGACCTCGGTATTCTTTCCGAGACGGCCGAAGCCCTTGAGGCTGTCGGCATCATGTCCCCCTTCCCCATCCAGGAGATGACGCTCCCCGTAGCGCTCTCCGGCTCCGACGTCATCGGCCAGGCCAAGACCGGCACCGGCAAGACGCTCGGCTTCGGTCTTCCGCTCCTGGAGCGTGTGACCGTCCCCGCCGACGTCGAGGCGGGCCGCGCCAAGCCCGAGCAGCTGACCGACGCGCCGCAGGCGCTCGTCGTCGTCCCCACCCGCGAGCTGTGCCAGCAGGTCACCAACGACCTGCTCACGGCCGGCAAGGTCCGTAACGTCCGCGTTCTCGCGATCTACGGCGGCCGGGCGTACGAGCCCCAGGTCGAGGCCCTCAAGAAGGGCGTCGACGTGATCGTCGGCACCCCGGGCCGTCTCCTGGACCTGGCGGGCCAGCGCAAGCTCGACCTCTCCCACATCCGCGGGCTCGTCCTCGACGAGGCCGACGAGATGCTGGACCTGGGCTTCCTGCCCGACGTCGAGCGCATCATCACGATGCTGCCGCCCAAGCGTCAGACGATGCTGTTCTCGGCCACCATGCCCGGCGCCGTCATCAGCCTCGCGCGCCGCTACATGTCGCAGCCGACGCACATCAACGCCACGTCGCCCGACGACGAGGGCACGACCGTGAAGAACACGGTCCAGCACGTCTACCGCGCCCACAACATGGACAAGCCGGAGCTGCTCTCCCGCATCCTCCAGGCCGACGGCCGCGGGCTCGCGATGGTCTTCTGCCGTACGAAGCGCACGGCGGCCGACATCGCCGAGCAGCTGGAGAAGCGCGGCTTCGCCTCCGGCGCGGTCCACGGCGACCTCGGCCAGGGCGCCCGCGAGCAGGCGCTGCGCGCCTTCCGCAACGGCAAGGTCGACGTGCTGGTCTGCACCGACGTCGCCGCGCGCGGTATCGACGTCGAGGGTGTGACCCACGTCGTCAACTACCAGTCGCCGGAGGACGAGAAGACCTACCTCCACCGCATCGGCCGCACCGGCCGCGCGGGCGCCAAGGGCATCGCGATCACGCTGGTCGACTGGGACGACATCCCGCGCTGGCAGCTGATCAACAAGGCCCTGGACCTGAAGTTCCCGGACCCGCCCGAGACGTACTCCACCTCGCCGCACCTCTTCGAGGATCTCGGCATCCCGGCGGGCACCAAGGGCGTGCTGCCGCGCGCCGAGCGGACCCGTGCCGGTCTGCGCGCCGAGGAGGTCGAGGACCTCGGCGAGACCGGCGGCCGCGGCCGCAAGGCCGCCGCACCAGCCCCCGCCCGTGAGGAGCGCGAGCCCCGCACCCGTACGCCGCGTCAGCGCCGCCGCACCCGTGGCGGCTCCGCGGCGGAGGAGGGCGCCGCGACGGTGCCCGCACCCGCCAAGGAGACCTCCCCGGTCGCCGCGGTCGCACCGGCCGGCGCCGAGGCGTCCGACGACGCACCGCGTACGCCGCGCCGTCGCCGCCGTACCCGCGTCAGCGCCCCCGAGGCCGTCACCGAGGCGGCCGTGGCGGTCGCCGAGACTCCGGTGGTTCCCGCTCCGGTGGCCGAGGCCGCGCCCGTGATCGAGGCCGCACCGGTGGCGGAGCCGGTCGCGGAGGCCGTGCCGGAGACCAAGCCGCGCCGCCGTCGCAGCCGTGCCGCCGTGAAGCCGGTGGCCGAGGAGACGGCTTCGCCCGTCGCCGCGGCTCCGGCCACGCCGGCCCCGGCCGAGTTCCAGACCGTGGCCGTCGCCGCGGGCGTCGCGGAGCCGGTCGCCGAGCCGAAGGCGCTCAAGCCGCGCCGCCGCACCCGGATCGTGAAGCCGGCCGACGAGGTCGACTTCCAGATCGCCCCGGCCGCCGAGCCGGAGCCCGACGTGAAGACGCGTCGTCGTCCGGCCCGCGCCACGACGAAGGCCAAGTCGGAGCCGAAGGCCGCGGCCACGTCGGCCGAGCCGAAGACCCGGGCGACCAGGACGACGAAGTCCCGGGCGAAGGCGGAGACCGAGGTGACCGCGGAGACCACGGAGAAGGCCACCGCGAAGGTCGCCACGAAGGCCACGGCGAAGAAGGCCACCGCGAAGGCGGTAACCGTCGAGCAGCCGGCCGTCGAGGCCCCGGCCGCCGAGGCGGACGCCAAGCCGCGCCGTCGCCGCGCCACCCGCAGCGTCACCTCGACCGCGACCCAGGAGGCCGCCGTGGTCTCCGAGGCCGAGGCCGTGGTGAGCGAGGCCGCCGCCGAGACGAAGCCGCGCCGCCGTCGCGCCACCCGCCCGGCGGGCAAGGCGTCGGCGACGACGACCGAGAGCTGACGCTCCCGGCGATCCAGCACCACCTACGGCCCCGGCCCCCGCACACGCGGGGGCCGGGGCCGTTCCGCTGCCCGGTGCCTCCGTGAGGGCCTCCCGGCGTTTCTCGCCGGATGAGCTGCCCGGTGAGGCGAGGAGGGCGCGGGCGGGGATAGCCTCGGCGTATGAGCCGCCCGCCCACCTTCACCCCGCCGCCCTGTGCCCGCGCCCGTGTCCTGGCGACCGAGCGCGGCGACTTCGCCGTCCTGGACGCCGTACCGCGTACCCCGGAACGGGCCACCGCCCTGCTGCTCCCCGGATACACCGGCAGCAAGGAGGACTTCATCGCGCTGCTGGAGCCGCTGTGCGCGGCGGGCTACCGGGTGGTCGCGGTGGACGGTCGGGGGCAGTACGAGTCGAAAGGGACGGGCCGTCAGGAGAGTTACGCCCAGGCCGAGTTGGCCCGCGATGTACTGGCCCAGGCGGCGGCCCTGGGCGGTGGGGACAGTCGGCTGCATCTGCTCGGGCACTCGCTCGGCGGTCAGATCGCCCGCGCCGCCGTGCTGCTGGACGCCACCCCGTTCCGCTCGCTGACCTTGATGTCCTCGGGCCCCGCCGAGGTCGTCGCGGCCCAGCGGGACAAGGTGAAGATGCTGAGCGACGCGCTGTCCGTGCTGTCCATGGACGAGGTGTGGGAGGCGATGCGGGCGCTCGATCCGCCGCAGGACGCGGACACCGGCGACGGTGCGGACATGCGCCACCGCTGGCTCGCCCACCACCCGGCCCAGTTGATCGCCACCGGGGCCCAGCTGGCCACCGAACCGGACCGGGTGGACGAGCTGGCCGCCGTCGGCCTGCCCGTCCACGTGCTGTCCGGGGAGCGCGACGACGTGTGGCCGGTGGAGCTGTTCGACTCCATGGCGCGGCGCCTCGGCGCCCGCCGCACCACCATCGCCGGCGCCGAGCACTCCCCCAACACCGCCCGCCCGTCGGAGACCGCGAAGGCGCTGGCCGCGTTCTGGGACGGTCTGCCGGCCGTCTGACGCACCGGCGGCGCTCCCGACGCGTCCCGCCGGTCTCGGAGGCGCCGCCGCCGGCCGTCCGGCCCGCTTCCGTCAGTACTGCGACTGCAGGTGCTGCCAGAAGCCGTCGCGGAGCGCCCGTCGCAGGTGGGCGTGGCCGCGCAGCGAGTGCTGGAGCAGGCGTTCCGCCTCCACCAGCAGGTCCTGGTCGACGGAGCCCGGCAGATAGGGGTGGCCGGGCAGCAGGTCGGCCAGGGACTCCCGGCCGCGCGCGGCGAGCCAGGCGGCCGCGATCTGTGCGCCGACGAAGCGGACGTCCTCCCGGGAGGGGGCCGGGCTGTCGTCCTCGTACGTGGTGACGGGCCGCCGTGTGACGTAGGGGCGGCAGAAGTCGAGTTCGAAGGTGCGCTGACTGTCGACCTCCCACAGCAGCGGTTCGGCCTGGTTGCGTCCGTCGGCGGCCTCGATGCCCCAGAGGTGCACCCGCGCCCCGTAGCCCTGGGCGGCCTCGACCGCCGAGACCAGGTCCTCGTCGCCGCCGACGAGCGCCGCGTCGCTGATGGCGCGGTGCCGGGCGAGGGATTCGAGGTCGGTGCGGATGAGCGAGTCGACGCCCTTCTGCTGGTTGTTGGCGTTGAGGTTGCCGAGCCGCACCTTGACGTCGGGGAGTTCGGCGATGGCCTGCTGCTCGGTGGTGTGGATGCGGCGGCGGGCCCCGTCGTACCAGTAGACGCGCAGCAGCCTGCTGTCCGCGAAGATCGTGCGGGCCTTGTCGATGAAGGCCTCGATCAGCCCTTCGGCGTCGAGGTCGAAGGAGCGCCGGTCCTCGGTGCCGGTGACGAGCAGCCCGGCCGCGGCGTACACATAGCCGGCGTCCACGAAGATGGCGTGCGTCGACGGGGTCTTGGAGACCTCGATCAGCATGCGTTGGAGCAGCTCGTTGGTGCGGTCCAGGCGGGCGCCGAGACCGGCTCCGCCGAGGGACTGCGGGTCCGCCTCGTTCATGCGAACCCCATGGTCTGTGGTGGTGTGACTACCAACGGGTACTTAGACATCCAAAAAATTTCCTTAGCGTAGGGAATGTTTGCCAGGGGCAAGCCGTTGTCACCCATGTGGAACGCGAGGGAAACCTCGCGTTCCTAGTCTTGCCGGTGGGACGCCCCACCGGCGCCAGCAGTTCTCCAGCAGGAGGATCAGACGAAGGGAAGCCCTATGCGCTTCGAGATCATGCGACTCGACGACGTCGACGGTACCGCCGTGGACAGCACCGTCGTTGACGCCGCCTCCGTCAACCGGATCGTGCAGCAGGCCGCGGCGACGGGCCGGCGCCTCTACATCCGGCCGGCCGACAGTTCGGCTTCGTAACGCATCTGGGCTCATGATCCCTGACGAGGCCCCGCGCCTCACCGCATTGCGCCGCTAAAGACGAAGCGCCCCCGCACGGAACGTCCGTGCGGGGGCGCTGTGGTGTGCGGAGGGTGTCAGGAGGTCTGGATGACCTGGGTGACGCCGTTGATGATCTGCTGGACGGCGATGGCGGAGAGCATCATGCCGGCGAGCCGGGTCACCAGCACCACGCCGCCGTCCTTGATCACGCGGATGATGACCAGCGAGTAGCGCATGGCCAGCCAGAGCACCACGTGCATGGCGACGATCGCGGACCACACCGAGAGCTGGCCGCCCACGCCGTCGGCGTGCTGCACCGCGAGGATGACCGAGACGATCGCGCCGGGCCCGGCCAGCAGCGGCATGCCCAGCGGTACGAGCGCCACGTTGACGTCCTTGGTCTGCGTCGGCTCGTCCGTCTTGCCGGTCAGCAGGTCGAGCGCGATGAGCAGCAGCAGGAGTCCGCCCGCGATCATCAGGGCGGGCACGGAGACATGCAGATAGTCGAGGATCTGCTGACCCAGCAGACCGAAGACGGCGATCACGCCGAACGCGACCATGACCGCCTGGAGCGCCATCTTGCGCTGCACCTTGGCGGGGCGGCCCGCGGTGAGCGCGAGGAAGATCGGCGTGATCCCGGGCGGGTCCATGATCACAAATAGGGTGAGAAAAAGGGATCCGAAGACAGCGACGTCGAACACAGTGAGCCTTGCGAGAGAAGAGCGGGCGGTACGGAGGGGGCACGGGTCCGGGCGGAGGCCGTCGCCCTGTCGGGCACGCGGCGGTACGCACAGGAGCGCGCGGGAGTCCGGAAGGTGGTGCGGTGGAAGTGGGCTGGGCCCGGGAGCTGTCGTCCGGCCGTGATCCGCCGGACGCCCTAGCGGGGGCCTAGCGGGGACCGGCTAGCGGGGACCGGCTCCGCCGGCTCCCGGCACCGGGAAGGCTCCCGTGGCGCGCCGGATGATCTCGCCGTAGATCTCGGGGTCGGTGGTGCACGCGCCGAGCCCGACGGGCTTCCGGGTGCCGTGGTAGTCGCTGGAGCCGGTCGTGAGCAGCCCCAGCTCGCGGGCGAGGCCGCGCAGTCGGGCCCGGGTGGGCTCGTCGTGGTCCATGTGGTCGACCTCGACGCCGTCGAGACCGGCTTCGGCGAGCGCGACGATCGTGGACTCGGGGACCACCGCGCCGCGTTTCACGGCGGCCGGGTGGGCGAAGACGGTGACCCCGCCCGCCGCCTTCACCAGGCGGATCGCCTCGAAGGGGTCGAACTCGTGCTTCTCCGCATACGCCCGGCCGCCGTTGCCCAGCCAGTCGGGCGTGAAGGCGTCGGAGACCGTGGGTACGACGCCGAGTTCGACGAGGGCGGCGGCGACGTGCGGGCGACCGACCGACCCGTCCCCGGCGATGCGGGCGACCTGCTCCCAGGTGATGGGGACGTCGAGGGCGCGCAGCTTGCGGACCATCTCCTGGGCACGCGGCACCCGGTCGTCGCGGACGAGTTCCCGGGCGCGCTCCAGCTCGGCGTCGGCGGGGTCGAAGAGGTAGGCCAGCATGTGCAGGCCCACGCCGTCGACGCGGCAGGAGAGCTCGGCGCCGGTGACGAGGGTGAGCCCCTCGGGCAGCGCGTCGACGGCCTGCTTGTGGCCGCCCACGGTGTCGTGGTCGGTGAGCGCGACGACGTCCAGCCCCGCGGCGGCGGCGTTCGCGACCAGCTCGGCGGGGGTGTCCGTGCCGTCCGACGCGGTGGAGTGGGTGTGCAGGTCGATGCGCACGACGCTTGACTCCGGGGCTCGCGGGCGGACGGGGGACCGCTCAAGGATAACCGCCGCGCGCCGGATGTCCGGCCGCTCACGGACCCCGCTCCCGGGCCCGCGCCCGCCACCGCCCGGGCGCACGGCCCTACCGTTCGTCCGTCGCCTGCCGGGGGGGCTCTTCGGGGGCGGTGAGCAGGCGGGGGGTGAGCGCGCCGCAGGGGACGAGGTCCACCTCTCCCCCGGCGTCCCGCAGGTCGGTGAGGACCAGCTCGTCGTACATCAGCAGCCCCGACTGCTCGGGCCACAGGATCGCCCACAGCCACAGCCCCCGCGCCTCGCCCGCGAAGACGGCGCGGTCCGGCGGAGCGTTCCTGACGTGCCAGAGGGGGGTGGGGCGGCCGGCGGCGTGGACCTTGGCCTCGGGGGCGGAGTCGACGTCCAGGTGGCGGCCGGGGTCCGGGCCGTCGATCCCGGCGTACCGCGCGCCGAGCCCGACGCCGAGCTCCTCGGCGACCAGCAGCAGCTCGCCCATCCCGCCCAGCGGTCCGGGCCCGGAGCAGGCCACGGCGCTCGCGCGGCCGCCGCTGCGGTCGTCGCCCGCGCTGGCGACCCCGGTGAACAGCCAGCCCACGGGGAGCGGCCAGGGCATCCAGACGGGAACCTGCGCGCGGTGCACCACGACGCCGAGACCTTCGACGCTCGGCGGGATGACCGGCTGCATCGGGTGGACCTGGCCGTGCACGGAGCACTGCCAGGCGTCGGCGAAGAGACCGGGCGCCCTGACCCGGCCACCGCACTTCGGGCAACTGGGTTCGCCCCTCATAGAGACCCACCGTCCTCCCCGCCGGTCCTCGCGTCAAGGACGATCACCCGTCCGCAGCGTGGCTCAGGCCCGGCTGGGGCGTGTTTCGACAGTCCCGCCTGCCAGGCGTCGCCGAGCAGGCGGGACTATCGAAACAGGCCTCAGTCCAGGACTACGGACGTGCGCAGCGGGTCCCGCAGGTCCGTACCGTGCGCCAGCCACCGCTCCTGGAGCTCCTGCGCGCCGCGCACCCGCTTCCAGGCGGCCTCGTTGTGCGTCATCGGCAGCAGCGGCAGGAAGCGCACCGGGTCCATCGGCTCGTCCAGTTCCAGGTCCTCCACCAGCCCGCCGGACTCCGCGACCAGCACCGAGGTGAACGGCGCCCCGGTCCACAGCGGCTCCCCCAGGTCCAGCGAGGCGCCGGCGGCCACGATCAACCCCTCGACCTGCGGGGAGGCGGCCAGTACGGCGAGCGGGCGCAGCAGCTGATCGGTGTCGGCGACTCCGCCCCGTACGGAGAGGATCAGCTCGGCGCGGGGGCCCTTCACCGGGTCGGCGAGCGGGGAGGTGGGGTCGGCCATCGGCTGACCGGACATGCCGAGCGTCGCGTAGCGCACCACGTCACCGTCGTGGAAGCGCAGCACCTCGATGCGGTCGGTGCCCAGGAACGTCACGTCGGCGCGGGCGTCCGGTTCCCCGAGGGCGGAGATGAGACGGGCCTCGACCAGAGCGAGAATTTCTGCCATGTCGCGAGCATAGATCGCGTAGGGAATGGGCAAAGTACGGGATTGGGCCTGGGGCGGCTGATAGCCTGGCCGCCGGTCGGGACAGCACGCAGAAGCGTTGCTCTTCTTCGTCCCGACGACATGTCGTCCCCCACGGGGGACCGGCCGGAGGAGGTGGGGACTGCTATGGATCCAAGTCGACCGTGCAGTACCAATCGCTCTTCCGTGCCTCGTATGTGCCGTTGATCCGACGCCTCGTCGGTCGCCCGGTGCCGACATCGCCGTCGTATCCGGATGACTCCTCGACAGCAGTTCGCGCGACGGAAGAGCCCTTCGTTTTTGCCTGTCTGTAGCGAACGCCGTCATCGCGCCCGCGCGGTGCCGCCCGCTTTGCGGACGTGAGCACACGTCCTCGTTCCGGGCTGTTCCACGCCCTCGCCGACGGCCCTCCGTGAAGGAGCCAGCCATGTCGATGATCCGTGACCTGCGCGCCGCCGTGCGCCCGTCCCTGCGCCCGTCCCTCCGTAAGAACAGCGCCCCCTACAGCGCGTACGACACCACCCGCGACCCGTCCGCCTCCAGCGCCGTCGTCGACTGCGCCGTCTACCGCGACGGCCGCCGGCTGGTGACGCCCGCGACCCCGACGCCGCACGAGGCGATGCTCCGGGTGCGGGAGGAGGGCGGCTTCGCGTGGATCGGTCTGCACGAGCCGACCGAGGCCGAATTCGCGGGCATCGCCCGGGAGTTCGGGCTGCACCCGCTGGCCGTCGAGGACGCCGTCCACGCCCACCAGCGGCCCAAGCTGGAGCGCTACGACGACACGCTGTTCACCGTCTTCAAGACGATCCACTACGTGGAGCACGCCGAACTGACCGCGACCAGCGAGGTCGTGGAGACCGGCGAGGTGATGTGCTTCACCGGGCGGGACTTCGTCATCACCGTCCGGCACGGCGGCCAGGGCTCCCTGCGCGCCCTGCGCCACCGCCTCCAGGACGATCCGGAGCTGCTCGCCAAGGGCCCCTCCGCCGTCCTGCACGCCATCGCCGACCATGTGGTCGACGGGTACATCGCGGTGGCCGAGGCGGTACAGGACGACATCGACGAGGTGGAGATCGATGTCTTCTCCACCCCGGCCAAGGGCAGCCCGCGCGGTTCGGACGCGGGCCGGATCTACCAGCTCAAGCGCGAGGTGCTGGAGTTCAAGCGGGCCGTCTCGCCGCTGCTGCGGCCGATGCAGCTGCTGAGTGAGCGCCCGATGCGGCTGATCGACCCCGACATCCAGAAGTACTTCCGCGACGTCGCCGACCACCTCGCCCGGGTCCAGGAAGAGGTCCTCGGTTTCGACGAACTGCTGAACTCGATCCTCCAGGCGAATCTGGCGCAGGCGACCGTCACGCAGAACGAGGACATGCGCAAGATCACCTCCTGGGCGGCGATCATCGCCGTGCCGACGATGATCTGCGGTGTCTACGGCATGAACTTCGACCACATGCCCGAGCTCCAGTGGAAGTACGGCTATCCGCTGGTGCTCGGCGTCATCGGAGTGGTCTGTTTCTCCATCCACCGCATCCTCAAGCGCAACGGCTGGCTCTGAGTGCCGGCCCCGGCCGCTGAGTAAGCTCGCGCCCATGACTGACGCCGCCGCGCCCGATGCCGCCGCCGAACTGCTGGAGAGGGCCCTCGTCGAGGAGGCCACGAAGAAGTCCGGTCTCGTCTGGGTGCGGGGCGACGGGCCGGCCCGTGCCGTCTGGCACGTCTGGCACGACGGCGCGGCGCATCTGGTCGGCGGCGGCCCCGGCGAGCAGCCGCTGCCCGAGGGCCTGGCCGACGGAAGCCGCGCCGAGGTGACCGTACGGAGCAAGGACAAGGGCGGCCGGATCGTCGCCTGGAACGCGGTGTGCCGTTTCCTCCCGCCGCACTCCGAGGAGTGGGAGGCGGCGGTCGCCGAGCTGAAGGGCAAGCGGCTGAACGCGCCGGACGCCGAGTCGATGCCGGAGCGGTGGGCCCGCGAGTGCACCGTGGTGCGGCTGACGCCGGACACCGTCAGCACCGCGCTGCCGGACACCTCGCTGGCGGCCGTCCCGCTGCCGACCGGGGCAACCACCCGGCAGCCGGCCCCGGCGGCGCTCCCCCGGCTGCTGCTGAAGCGTCGCGGGAAGCGCTGAGCCAGGAGCGGGCGTCGCCCGGCGGGCGGCCGTTCGAGGGCCCCGCGGTCCGGGGCCCAGGTCAGCCGGAGGACTTGGGGAGCTGGCCGCCGTAGTCGACGGTGTCGTCCTCCTGGGGGGCCTCCAGCGGGAAGGCCTGCCCCCAGTCGGCCAGCGTGACCGTGCCCCCGCCGCCGCCCCGGGCCACCCGGACCGGGTACGGCTGGTCCTCCAGGGAGACGTCGAACGCCCCGCCCTCGCCCTTGCCGCCCAGGATCTGGATGGTGCGCTGCCCGGCGACGGTGTCCCGGCCGCCCTTGCTGACCTCTCCGTTCAGCGCGAGGAGCCCGTCGAGCAGGACCTTCTTGTCCGTGAAGCCGCGCAGCTGGCGGTAGCTGGGGTCACCCTCGGGGACCTTCACGTACTTGCCGCCCAGCTTGTCGGCGGCCGCCACGTCGGAGGACCCGCCCTCGCCGCCGCCGCTCTCCTCGTGGGTCCAGAACTCCGCCGGCGCCTTCAGGTAGAGCTCGTCGTCCACCCGCAGCAGCGCGAAGCTCTGCTTCTTGGAGGTCACCGAGCCCATGCCGCCCTCCGCGTTGAGCTTCATCTCCAGCCGGTAGGTGCCGCCCTTGCTGACGAGCGTGCCCGACAGGCGTACGGCGCTCGCCGCTCCGGCCGCCGCTCTGGCCTTCTCGTCGATCTCGGTGGCGGAGAGCCTGGCGACGCCGTTGGTCCCCTTGTCCGGGTCCTCCTCCGTGCCGCAGGCGGCCAGGGCCGCGGTGAGCCCTCCGCACAACACGAGAGCGAGGGCGGTCCGGCGATGGTTCCGCACGGCCGGGGCGAAAGAGGTCACGGGCGCACTGCCTCTCAACGGCGATCTGGGGTGGCAGACGGCAGCGTACCCGGGAGGCGCGTGCCTCCCGGCAGCCAGCCGTACGGACCGGTCCGCCGGGGCGCGGTGCGAGGTTAAGGGCTAGCCTGATCCCGGCGTACCGGCGAAATCCGCTGGTGGGCGGCGTCGGGCCGGAACGGCCGGGCGAGGACCGTCCCGCGGAACATGACGACACGGTGGACACGGACGGACGAAGGAGGCCGAGGATGGCGGCGGTCACCCCCAGGGTCTTCGTCTCGCACCTGTCCGGCGTCCCCGTTTTTGACCCGAACGGGGACCAGGTCGGCCGGGTCCGCGATCTGGTGGCGATGCTGCGGGTCGGCGGACGCCCGCCGCGCATCCTGGGCCTGGTGGTCGAGGTGATCAGCCGCCGGCGCATCTTCCTGCCGATGACCCGGGTGACGGGCGTCGAGTCCGGCCAGGTCATCACCACCGGCGTCGTCAACATGCGGCGCTTCGAACAGCGGCCCACCGAACGTCTCGTCCTCGGCGAGTTCCTGGACCGGCGGGTGCGGCTGGTGGACGGCCAGGGCCAGGGCGGTGAGGAGGTCACCGTCCTGGACGTGGCCATCCAGCAGCTGCCGGCCCGCCGCGACTGGGAGATCGACAAGTACTTCGTCCGCAAGGGGCGCGGCGGGGCGCTGCGCCGCAAGGGCGAGACCCTGACGGTGGAGTGGTCGGCGGTCAGCGGTTTCTCGCTGGACGAGCACGGCCAAGGTGCGGAGAGTCTGGTCGCCACGTTCGAGCGGCTGCGGCCCACCGATGTGGCGAACGCCCTGCACCACCTCTCACCGAAGCGGCGGGCGGAGGTCGCCGCCGCTCTGGACGACGACCGGCTCGCCGACGTCCTGGAGGAGCTGCCCGAGGACGACCAGGTGGAGATCATCGGCAAGCTCGCGGAGGAGCGGGCCGCCGACGTCCTGGAGGCGATGGACCCCGACGACGCGGCCGACCTGCTCTCCGAGCTGCCGGAGGAGGACAAGGAACGGCTGCTGGCGCTGATGCGGCCGGACGACGCCGCCGATGTCCGCCGTCTGATGTCGTACGAGGAGCGGACGGCGGGCGGTCTGATGACGACCGAGCCGATCGTGCTGCTGCCCGACGCCACGGTGGCCGACGCGCTGGCCCGGGTGCGGCAGGCGGACCTGTCCCCGGCGCTCGCCGCGCAGGTGTACGTGTGCCGCTCCCCCGACGACACCCCGACCGGGAAGTACCTGGGCACGGTGCACTTCCAGCGGCTGCTGCGCCACCCGCCGTTCACCCTGGTCAGCTCGATCGTCGACAGCGACCTGGTGCCTCTGTCGCCGGACACCCCGCTGCCGACGGTCACCAGCCATCTGGCCGCGTACAACATGGTCTCGGTGCCCGTCGTGGACGAGACCGGTTCGCTGCTGGGCGCGGTGACCGTGGACGACGTCCTGGACCACCTGCTGCCGGACGACTGGCGCGAGACGGATCTGCACGGGGAGGAGGGGATCGGCCATGGTGGGTGACGACCGGGCGAAGGCGGCGTCGACCGGCGCCTCGGGCCTGGTGCGGCCCCCGCGCACCAGGCTGGACCAGCCGAAGGACCCGCGCCGGCGGCTGCTGCCGGAGTACGACCCGGAGGCGTTCGGCCGGTTCTCGGAGCGGATCGCGCGGTTCCTGGGGACCGGGCGGTTCATCGTCTGGATGACGCTGATCATCATCATCTGGGTGCTGTGGAACATCTTCGCGCCCGAGGACCTGCGCTTCGACCAGTACCCGTTCATCTTCCTGACGCTGATGCTGTCGCTCCAGGCCTCCTACGCCGCGCCGCTGATCCTCCTCGCGCAGAACCGGCAGGACGACCGCGACCGGGTCACGCACGAGCAGGACCGGAAGCAGAACGAGCGCTCCATCGCCGACACCGAGTACCTGACGCGGGAGATCGCGGCCCTGCGCATGGGCCTGGGCGAGGTCGCCACCCGGGACTGGATCCGCTCGGAACTCCAGGACATGGTGAGGGACATGGAGGACCGGCAGGTGCTGTCCCCGGCCGAGAGTGACGAAGGCGACCGTTGAAGGGCTACCCGCCCGTAGCGCTCCGCGCCGTAACATCGTCTGTATGGCTACGGAAGACGCGGTGCTTGAGGCACTGGCGACAGTGAACGACCCGGAGATCCACCGCCCGATCACCGAGCTGGGCATGGTGAAATCGGTCGAGATCGATCCTGACGGTGTAGTCGCTGTCACGGTGTATCTCACGGTCTCCGGCTGTCCTATGCGCGAGACGATCACCCGGAACGTGACCGAGGCGGTCGCCCGGGTCGAGGGCGTCTCGCGGGTCGAGGTGACCCTCGACGTCATGAGCGACGAACAGCGCAAGGACCTGGCGAGCTCGCTGCGCGGCGGCACCGCCGAGCGGGAGGTGCCCTTCGCCCAGCCCGGCTCGCTGACCCGGGTGTACGCGGTCGCCTCCGGCAAGGGCGGCGTCGGCAAGTCCTCGGTCACGGTGAACCTCGCCGCGGCGATGGCGGCCGACGGACTGAAGGTCGGCGTCGTGGACGCGGACATCTACGGGCACAGCGTGCCCCGGATGCTCGGTGCGGACGGCAAGCCCACCCAGGTCGAGAACATGATCATGCCGCCGTCCGCACACGGCGTGAAGGTCATCTCCATCGGCATGTTCACCCCGGGCAACGAGCCCGTGGTCTGGCGCGGACCGATGCTGCACCGGGCGCTCCAGCAGTTCCTCGCCGATGTGTACTGGGGCGACCTGGACGTCCTGCTGCTCGACCTGCCGCCGGGCACCGGCGACATCGCGATCTCGGTCGCGCAGCTCGTGCCGAACGCGGAGATCCTGGTCGTCACGACCCCGCAGCAGGCCGCGGCCGAGGTGGCCGAGCGGGCCGGCTCGATCGCCGTGCAGACCCACCAGAAGATCGTCGGCGTGGTGGAGAACATGTCGGGCATGCCGTGCCCGCACTGCGACGAGATGGTCGACGTGTTCGGCTCGGGCGGCGGCGCACGGGTCGCCGAGGGGCTGACCCGGACGATCGGCGCCGAGGTGCCGGTGCTCGGCTCGATCCCGATCGACCTGCGGCTGCGCGAGGGCGGCGACGAGGGCAAGCCGGTCGTCCTGTCCGACCCCGACTCCCCGGCCGGCAGCGCGCTGCGCTCGATCGCCCAGAAGCTGGGCGGCCGTCAGCGCGGTCTGTCCGGCATGTCGCTGGGGATCACCCCGCGCAACAAGTTCTGACGCCTGTACGGCACACGGGGCGGGCCGGTGGTCGACCGGCCCGCCCCGTGTGCGTCGCTACGCGTACGTCTCGTGTACATCGCTACGCGTACGTCTCGTGTGCGTCGCTACGCGTACGTCTCGATGTCCTTGATGGCCGCGAAGCCGAGACCGTACGCGCTCATCCCCCGCCCGTACGCCCCGATGTGCACGCCTTCGTGGGCGGATCCGGCGAGGATCCAGCCGAACTCGGACTCGCGGTAGTGGAACTCCACCGGCACCCCGTCCACCGGGAGGGAGAGCGTCGACCAGGGCGCGCTGCCGAGGTCGTCGGCGAGCGTGAACGCCGTCTCGGTCTGCTGGTCCAGCCAGTCGTCGCGCAGGGTGTGGTCCATCTGGGGCGGCCAGGTGTACGCCAGCAGGCCGGAGCCCGCGAGCCAGGCCGCCGAGGACACCGTGGTGGCGTCGAGCACGCCCGTACCGTCGCCGCTGCGTCTCACGGGGCTCGCGGCCACGGTGATCACCGCCGCGAACCGCTCCTTGTCGGTGGAGCCGTCCGACTTCACCGACGGCTCGTCGCCGTGCCCCGTCGCACCGTGCTGCACCGTGCCGTCCGCCGCGGTGCCGACCTGCATCAGCCAGCGCGGGCCGGTGAAGGCCTCGTCCAGGCCGTACCAGGGGAAGGTCGCTCCCAGGTAACCGTCGACGGTACGCCGCTTCGCCGGCACCTCCTCCGCCGTGGCCGTGCCCGGGACACCGTCCGTATCAATCCGACTCGTCGTCTCCATCTGCGCGGCCGCCTCCTCGATCAGTCATGATCCGGAGCGGCCCGCCCCCCGCGGGCTTGGGCATCCTCGCAACCGGACAGATGGAGAATAGCCATACCGTCCGGACGAGTAGGGATTGACCGGGGGTCAGGTGGCGTCCGCATCGAACGGCGGGCGCTCGGGCTGCGTCTGCTGCGGGGTCTTCTTCAGCAGGTCAGGGGCGGTGTCGCCGGTCTTGGTGAGGCTGGTCACCGAGCCGTCCGCCGACGCGCCCGCCGAGCCGTTCGCCGCACTGTTGGCGGTATCGGACGTCATCGGGGTGCGCCCGTTGACCGCGTCGGTGACGTCGGAGATCTCCTTGCGCAGGTCGAAGCTCTCGCGGATCTCCTTCAGCCCCAGGTCGTCGTTGCCGTCCATCAGCTGCTTGCGGACGAACGTCTTGGGGTTGAGGTCCTCGAACTCGAAGTCCTTGAACTGCGGGCCCAGCTCCGAGCGGATGTCTTCCTTCGCGCTGTCCGAGAACTCGCGGATCTTGCGGATGGTACGCGTGACGTCCTGGATCAGCTTGGGCAGCTTGTCAGGGCCGAAGACCAGCACGGCCAGCACCCCGAGCGTCAGCAGCTCCAGTGCGCCAATGTCATTGAACACCTTGTTGCTCCTCGTGTTCTCCGCGTGTTCTCCGTGCGATCGCGGCCCGGGTCTCCCAGCCGCCCGGACCGCTCAAAGGTACCTGTCGAAGGTGTCCGGGCGGTACCTCGCGGTGGACGTCACGTGCCGCTCGCCGAGCCGAGCGTCAGGGTCACCGTCCGCTCCTCGCCGCCGCGGGTCAGCTTGAGGTCGAGCTCGTCGCCGGGGCGGTGGGCCCGGATCTTCACGATCAGCTCCTCGCCGCTGTGCACCCGCTGGCCCTCGACCTCGGTGATGACGTCGCCGGACCGGAGGCCCGCCTCGGCCGCGGGGCCGTCCTTCGCGACGGCGGGCGCGCCGTCGGCGCCCTCCGTGCCGACCTTGGCCCCGTCGCCGGTGTACTTCATGTCCAGCGTGACGCCGATGACCGGGTGGGTGGCCTTGCCGGTGCTGATCAGCTCCTCGGCGACGCGCTTGCCCTGGTTGATGGGTATGGCGAAGCCGAGGCCGATGGAGCCGGACTGGCCGCCCGCCTCAGGGCCCCGGGCGCTGTCGGCCGCGCGGATGGCGCTGTTGATGCCGATGACGTGGGCCTGGGTGTCGACCAGCGGCCCGCCGGAGTTGCCCGGGTTGATCGGGGCGTCGGTCTGGAGGGCGTCGACGTAGCTGATGTCGCTGCCGTCGCCCTTCTCGCCGCCGGCGGTGATCGGGCGCTGCTTGGCGCTGATGATGCCCGAGGTCACCGTGTTGGAGAGGTCGAAGGGGGCGCCGATGGCCACCACCGGGTCTCCGACCTGGACGTTGTCGGAGTTGCCCAGGGGCAGGGGCTTGAGCCCGGAGACCCCGCGGACCCGGACGACCGCGAGGTCGTAGCCGCTGTCCTTGCCGACGAGCTCGGCGGAGGCCGTCTCGCCGCTGCTGAACGTCACGGTGATGTCCCCGCTCGCCCCGGCCGGGGCGACGACGTGGTTGTTGGTGAGGATGTGGCCCTGGCCGTCGAGGACGAAGCCGGTGCCCGTGCCGGACTCGGCGGTGCCGCTGACGTGCAGGGTGACCACGCTGGGCAGGGCGCTGGCGGCGATGCCCGCGACGCTCTCGGGGGCCCGGCCGCCGTTGTCGCGGCCGGCCTGGGGCAGCTCGACGGTGGTCAGGCCGCCGTTGCGCTCGATGTACGCGCCGACGCCGCCGCCGATGCCACTGGCGACCAGGGTCAGCAGGAGCACCCCCATGAACGCCCCGCCCCGGCGCTTCTTCCCGCGGCCGGGTTCGGTGCCGTCGGGGGGCCCGGGCCGGGTGAGCGGCTGCCCCGGAGCTCCCCACGGGTCGTACTGGAGCCACTGCGTGTGCTGCTGCGCGTGCGGTGGCGCTGCGGGGTGCTGTCCCTGGTGCTCGGGGGCTCCCTGGGGCTGCCCGGGGGTTCCTTGCGGCGGGTGCGGTGCGTGGGCGGCGTGCGCCTGGGACGGTGCGTGGGGCCCCGGGGGCGGGAAGCCGTCGGCGGGCGCGGGTTGTGGTACCGGGGCGGGGGCCGGGATTCCGGCGCCGTTCGTCGCCGCGTACTGCGGGTCCGGCGCTCCGGCGCCCGGCGGTACGACGGTGCCGTGGGCGGGGGTGGGCCGCTGCACCGGCGGGGCGGGCGCCCAGGGACCGGGGCCGCCGTAGGGCGGGGTGCTGTACTCGTCGGGCTCGTGCAGCGGAGCCCCGGACGGGCGGGGGCGCGGAACCTCCTGGCCGCCGTGGACCGCCGGCCGGCCGGCGGCGTCGGAAGGCGGAGCCGGGGTCATGCTGTCCGGGGCCGGCGTCGAGGCGGCGTCGGGGGCCGGGAGCGTGGTGGCCGGAGCCGGCGTGGAGGCGGAGTCAGGGGCCGGGGCCGGGCCCGGGGGCGTCGGCTCCCGGTCCTCGGCCGGCGGAGCGTCCGACGGGGCCGGCCCGCTGTCCGGCTCCGTGCGGTCGGCGCGCCCCGCCGGGGGGCGGCTCCACCACTGCGCCTGCGGCCCGGTGGGCTTCCCGTCGTCCATGCTCTCCCCGCAACTGGCCTCTGTACGCCCCACCGAGGCGTCCCTCCCCGGAATTCAACCAGGTTTGCGAATCCCCGCGCAGGGTCCGGTCACGGCCGGGGGGAAAGCGGGCTGGCCAGATCGTTGGCGGGCGGCCCCGAGGGAACCGGGGTGGGGCTCGTCCTGGGCGCCGCACCGCTGCCGAGCGCCGCCGCCAGCAGCGGGGTGCCGGACACCGCCGGGCGTATCAGCGGCGACACGGACACGTTCAGCACGGGGAAGGTGAAGGGGTGCCCGCCCGAGGCCTGGACGCCGAACAGCGGCGGGGCGGTCGGCGGCCCCTGCCGGTTCGCCGGAGAGGCGCCGGCCGGAACCACCGGTGTCGCACCGGTGAGCGTCGAGGGCACCCAGTTCATCCCGGCGGGGGCCGTGCCGGACGCGGGCCGCTCGGCCGCCCGGCCGTCGCCGGTCACCACGAGGGCGCCGCCGCCCCGGCGGCTGACCGCCTTCGCGCCGTTCTCGGCGCGGGTCGCGGCGTCGAGCGGGGTGACGTTGTTCCCGGCGCCCTCGGCGCGCAGCGAGGATTCGGGGCCGGAGTCCAGCGGCAGGGTGCCGCCCAGCGCGATGGCCGCGAGGGAGACGGCGCTGGCCGCGGCGAACGCGAAGCGCCGCCCGCGCCAGGGCGAGCGGTCCGCGTCGCGGGCCACCTCGTGTATGCGGAAGACCGAGCCGGAAGCGGGGCCGCCGGGCAGCACGGCGGTGGAGCCGTGGGTGGCGGGGAGGTATCCGAAGCCGTCCAGGGGGGAGGGTGCGGTGTCGGCGCGGGTGCTGCCGCCGGAGGGCCGCAGCCCGGGGAAGAACTCGTCGGCGAAGGGCCCCCGGCCGCCGAACGGACCGCCGGAGCCGGTGTCGTCACCGCCAGGACCCCCGGGAAGGCCCTGTAGCCGGGCCAGGAAGCCCTCGGAGGGCGAGGGTGAGGCGGACATGGCGAAGGCGCTCTTGAGGCGGCGCTGGGCATCGGCCTCGGCCTTGCACTTGGCGCAGGTCGCCAGGTGGGCCAGGACCCGCTCACGGGCGTCGTGTTTCAGCTCGCCGTCGACCAGCGCGGCGAGTCGGTCCCCCAGATGCGCTTCCGCGGGGGTGGGTCCTGTGCCGCTCACGCCGTTCCGCCCTCCCCTGCCAGGACCGCGTCCGCCAGCGAGCGCTGCTCGGCGCGGGCTTCGGGCGAACGGTGCTTGAGCGCCTTGCGCAGGTGCGAGCGGCCGCGGTGGATACGGCTGCGGACGGTGCCGAGCTTCACCCCGAGGGTGGCGGCGATCTCCTCGTAGCTGAGGCCCTCGATGTCGCAGAGGACCACGGCCGCACGGAACTCGGGCGCGAGGGTGTCCAGCGCCTGCTGCACGTCGGCGTCGAAGTGGGTGTCGTTGAAGACCTGCTGCGGGGACGGCTCGCGGCTCGGCAGGCGCTCGGCCGCGTCGTCGCCGAGCGAGTCGAAGCGGATGCGCTGCTTGCGCCGGACCATGTCCAGGAAGAGATTGGTCGTGATGCGGTGCAGCCAGCCCTCGAAGGTGCCGGGCGTGTACGTCGACAGCGAGCGGAACACCCGGACGAAGACCTCCTGGGTCAGGTCCTCGGCGTCGTGCTGGTTTCCCGTCAGCCGGTAGGCGAGACGGTACACACGGCCGCTGTGCGTGCTGACGATCTCTTCCCATGAGGGCGGGGTCCACGCCTGAGAATCCGCATCAGAGGCGAAGGTCGCGATCGTTGCGGAGTCTTCGGAAGAACGGTCAGCAATGTTGGTCACGGATTTCGGCTCACCGGCCGACCTGAGGAGACGCCGCAGCATCCCTCCCCGGTCCACAGGCGCAGCCGCACCTCCCCTATCGGCTCTGGTGGTGTCCAGTGGAGCCCCTACCATAGCCACCTCGCCCGTTAGCTCCGGATAAGCCTTTTTCCCTGCTGGGGCCGGGCGTCGCCCGGGACTTTCCCGCAGCTCGCCGGTCCGATCCGCGGACCCGGTCACTGCGCTTTCCCCACTGCATGCACAACGCCCGGTCCCATCTGCGGGTTCCCGGGTCCAGCGGATACAGTCACCGTTGCGCCAACTACGGGGTCAGGAGAGGGTCATTACCGCCAACCGGCAGACGAGCTGGGCGTTCGCCGACGCCTTTGTCGCCGAGGACGAAGCACTGCACGGGGCCCGGGAGCGGGCTCGCGAGCTGGGGCTTCGCTCGGTGTCACCGGGCACCGGCGCTGCGCTGCGCCTGCTGGCAGCCGCAGCGGACGCCAAAGCGGTGGCGGAGATCGGCACGGGCACCGGCGTGTCCGGCATCTATCTCCTGCACGGAATGCGGCCGGACGGGGTCCTGACCACGGTGGACCCCGAGCCCGAGCGTCAGCAGTTCGCCCGGGCGGCGTTCCGCGAGGCGGGCTTCGCCACCAACCGGGCCCGGTTCATCCCGGGCCGTGCCCTGGACGTCCTGCCCCGGCTCGCGGACGGCGGTTACGACCTCGTCTTCTGCGACGGCGACCGGCTGGAGAGCCTCGATGTGCTCGCTGAATCGTTGCGTCTGCTGCGGCCCGGCGGGCTGGTCTGCTTCGAGGGCGTCTTCGCCGACGGCCGCACGGTCGATTCCGCGGCCCAGCCGGCCGAGGTGCTGCGGTTGCGGGACCTGCTGCGGGCGGTGCGCGAGAGCCAGGAGCTGATGTCGACCCTGTTGCCGGTCGGCGACGGCCTGCTCTGCGCGGTCCGGCGCGGCTGAGCACGGAGAACCCCCGTGGTGAGCGGGTGAGCCCCGTGGTGAGCGGGAGAACCCCCTGGTGAGCGGGAGAACCCCCTGGTGAGCACGTAGATCCGTCAGGACGCACCACTGCCCGGTACGGAATCCGTACCGGGCAGTGGTGTCAGGTGATGGGCGTTCCGCGTCAGCCGACGACCTTCTTCAGCGCGTCGCCGAGGGCATCGGCCTCGTCCGGAGTCAGCTCGACAACAAGCCGACCGCCGCCTTCGAGCGGAACGCGCATGACGATGCCCCGCCCCTCCTTTGTCACCTCGAGCGGGCCGTCGCCCGTCCGCGGCTTCATGGCCGCCATGCTCGTTCCCCTTCCTGAAACCAGCTCATCGCAACCGGCGGCCCCATGACAGGCGCTGCCTCACCGGCATCGAACACATTGCTTCTTCGCCATTATCCCGCATCAATGACCCCGATGACCAACATCGGTGTGCATCGCTTGCGCAACGCGCTCTCTCAAAACCACCCAATTCGGCGATCCGGCTGCGATACTGCGCCGCCCCGGACCCCCAGGTGAGAGCCAATTGTTAGACGCGTCTCACATCTCTGCCCAGCTCCGGATCGGCCATGCTTGCCTGCAGTGGCAACGATGCCCGAGCAGCGAGGGGATACCGGAATGGCCGACGAGCCGGCGAACAGCGTCCTGTACGACGTGAGCGAAGGTCTCGCGACGATCACGATCAACCGACCCGGCGCGATGAACGCCATGAACACCGCGGCGAAGGCCGCGCTGAGGGACGCGCTGCTGGCGGCCTCGGCGGACGCGGGGGTCCGGGCGGTGCTGCTCACGGCCACGGGGCGCGCCTTCTGCGTCGGCCAGGACCTCAAGGAGCACGTCGCCACGCTCACGGCCACCCGCGAGGCGGGGGGCGGGAACGCGCTGAGCACGGTGCGGGAGCACTACAACCCGATCGTGCGCGCGATCACCGGGATGGCGAAGCCGGTCGTCGCCGGGGTGAACGGCGTCGCGGCCGGGGCCGGGTTCGGATTCGCGCTCGCGGCCGACTACCGGGTGGTCGCCGACACCGCCTCCTTCAACACCTCGTTCGCGGGCGTCGCGCTCACGGCGGACTCGGGCGTGTCCTGGACGCTGCCCCGGCTGATCGGGCAGAGCCGGGCCGCCGATCTGCTGTTCTTCCCGCGGTCGATCTCCGCGCAGGACGCGTACGAGCTGGGGATCGTCAACCGGGTCGTCCCCGCGGCCGAGCTGGCCGGGCAGGCGGCGGCGGTGGCCCGGGCCCTGGCGGACGGCCCCACGGTGGCGTACGCGGCGCTGAAGGAGTCGATGGCGTACGGCGCCGGGCACACGCTCGCCGAGGCGCTGGAGAAGGAGGACGAACTCCAGACCCGGGCGGGCGCGTCGCAGGACCACACCATCGCGGTGGAGGCGTTCCTGGCCAAGGAGAAGCCGGTCTACCTGGGGAAGTAGCCGCGGCTCAGCGCGGCGCCGCCCCGCCGCCGCGCGCCACGCAGTCCGCGAGGTGGTCGTCGACCAGTCCGCAGGCCTGCATCAGCGCGTAGGCGGTGGTGGGGCCGACGAAGCGGATCGAGCGCTTCTTCAACGCCTTGGCGAGCGCGGTGGACTCCGGCGTGACGGCCGGGACGTCCGAGAGGCTGCGCGGGGCGGGCCGGCCGGCCGGGTCGGGGGCGTAGGACCAGATCAGCTCGTCCAGCTCCCCCTCCGACCAGTCGGCGAGCACCTTGGCATTGGCGAGGGTCGCGTCGACCTTGGCCTTGTTGCGGATGATCCCCGGGTCGGCCAGGAGCCGCTCCCGGTCGGCGTCGGTGAACTTCGCGACCGCCTCGATCCGGAATCCCTCGAACGCGGTACGGAAGGTCTCGCGGCGTCGCAGGATCGTGATCCAGGAGAGCCCGGACTGGAAGGCCTCCAGGCAGAGCCGCTCGAACAGGGCGTCGTCCCCGTGGACCGCCCGGCCCCACTCGGTGTCGTGGTAGGCGAGGTAGTCCTCGGCGGACAGGCCCCACGGGCAGCGGAGCCCGCCGTCGGGGGCGGCCACGGCCGCGCCGCTCATCGCCCGTCCTCCTCGGCGCGGTCCGAGCCGTTCGCGTGGCCGCCCGGTTCCGCGGGCCGGTCGCCGGGCTGCTTGAACAGGTCGGTGCCCGTCGTCACCGCTGCGGCCTGCACCCCGGCCAGGGCGGATTCCAGCTCGGCGATCCGGGCGTCGCGCTCGGCCAGTTCGGCGCCGAGCCGGGACAGCGCCTCGTCGACGTCCGCCATCCGGTAGCCACGGGGGGCCATCGGCAGGCGCAGCGCCTCGATGTCCGCGCGGCCGACCGGGCGGGTCGCGGGCAGCGGATCGGTGAACCGGTCGGGCGGGACGTCCTGGAGCACGGCGCTCCCACCGCCTCCGACCACCGCGAGGGTGACCGCGGTGACGACCACGACCATCGTGAGCAGCAAGAACCAGAACACGCGCATCTCCCCGGGGGCGGAAACCTCGTCCGGCTCCGATCGTGCCATGCGGCACGGACAAGTCGGGGCCGGCCCGATGAGGCCTTAGGGTCGCAGGCGGGCTATCTGAGGAGGAAACACGGGATGCGAAGCGGTGCACTCAGGCTGGGGCGGCGGGAATTCGGACCGCACGAGCCGGTGATCATGGCGATCGTGAACCGGACCCCGGACTCCTTCTACGACCAGGGCGCCACCTTCGGGGACGAGCCGGCGCTGGCCCGGGTCGAGCAGGCGGTGGCCGAGGGCGCCGCGATCATCGACATCGGCGGGGTGAAGGCGGGTCCCGGCGAGGAGGTGAGCGCCGAGGAGGAGGCGCGCCGCACGGTCGGGTTCGTCGCCGAGGTCCGTCGCCGCCACCCGTCCGTGGTGATCAGCGTGGACACCTGGCGGCACGATGTCGGCGAGGCGGTCTGCGAGGCCGGGGCGGATCTGCTGAACGACGCGTGGGGCGGGGTCGACCCGAAGCTGGCGGAGGTCGCCGCGCGGTACGGGGCGGGCCTCGTGTGCACGCACGCGGGCGGCGCGGAGCCGCGGACCCGGCCGCACCGGATCGCGTACGAGGACGTCATGGCGGACATCCTGCGGGTGACCGTGGGGCTGGCCGAGCGGGCGGTGGGGCTCGGGGTGCGGCCGGACGGGATCATGATCGACCCGGGGCACGACTTCGGGAAGAACACCCGGCACTCGCTGGAGGCGACGCGGCGGCTCGGGGAGATGGCGGAGACCGGGTGGCCGGTGCTGGTGTCCCTGTCCAACAAGGACTTCGTGGGCGAGACGCTGGACCGGCCGGTGAAGGAGCGCGTCATCGGCACGCTGGCGACGACGGCGGTCTCGGCGTGGCTGGGCGCGCGGGTGTACCGGGTGCATGAGGTGGCGGAGACGCGGCAGGTCCTGGACATGGTGGCGTCCGTTGCCGGGCATCGGGCGCCTGCCGTGGCGCGGAGGGGGCTGGCGTAGGTCGCCGCCTGCCCGCGGCGGGCGGGGGCCGGGGCGCTGCCCCGGACCCCGCTCCTCAAGCGCCGGAGGGGCTGGAAAGGATGCCCTCAATCGCCGGGCGGGCTGAGTTCGGCCGGACACGCCCTAACGGCCGACCTCCTTCGTGACCAGCGTCACCGCTTCCTCCACGTCGTCCGTCACGTGGAAGAGCAGCAGGTCCTTCTCCGAGGCCTTGCCCTGGGCCACCACCGTGTCGCGGAGCCAGTCGATCAGGCCGCCCCAGTAGGCCGTGCCGAACAGGACGATCGGGAAGCGGGTGACCTTGCCGGTCTGGACGAGGGTCAGCGCCTCGAAGAGTTCGTCCAGGGTGCCGAGGCCGCCGGGCAGGACCACGAAGCCCTGGGCGTACTTCACGAACATCGTCTTGCGGACGAAGAAGTAGCGGAAGTTGACGCCGATGTCGACGTGCGGGTTGAGGCCCGACTCGAAGGGCAGCTCGATGCCGAGGCCGACCGAGACGCCCTTGGCCTCCCGGGCGCCCTTGTTGGCGGCCTCCATCGCGCCCGGGCCGCCGCCGGTGATCACCGCGAAGCCCGCGTCGACCAGCGCCTTGCCGAGCTGGACCCCCGCCTCGTACTCCGGCGATCCGTCCGGGGTGCGGGCCGAGCCGAAGACGCTGATCGCGCTCGGCAGTTCGGCGAGCGCGCCGAAGCCCTCGACGAACTCCGACTGGATGCGCATCACCCGCCAGGGGTCGGTGTGCACCCACTCGGAGTCGCCCTCGGAGTCCAGCAGCCGCTGGTCGGTCGTGCCGGGCTGAACCTGCTCCCTGCGGCGCACGACCGGGCCCAGCCACTGTTCCTCGGGGCTGACCGCGCCCTCGGGGACCTCCGCACCCTCGGGGATCCGTGCGTCTTCGGCGTTGCCCATGTTCCGCTCCCTCCACCGACCCGCGTCGCGCTGGGTCGTGTCGTACTGCGTACGGCCAGCCTAGATCGGCGGAGGTTACGTACGGGGGAATGCCGTACGTCGGGAGGTCAGCCGGTCAGCTGGTCAGCCAGGAGCGCAGCCGGTTTTCGCAGTGGGTGATCTTCGCGACCGCCACGTGCTCGTCGCGCTTGTGGGCGTACATCGGGTCGCCGGGTCCGTAGTTGACCGCGGGGACGCCGAGCGCGCCGAAGCGGGAGACGTCGGTCCAGCCGAACTTGGGCCGGGCGGTGCCGCCGACGGCGGTCATGAACGCCTGGGCGGCGGGGTGGGAGAGACCGGGCATGGCGGCGCCGGAGTGGTCGTCGATGACGATCTCGGCGACACCGCAGTCGGCGAAGACCTCGCGGACGTGGGCGATGGCCTCCTCCTCGGTGCGGTCGGGGGCGTAGCGGTAGTTGACGACGACGGTGCAGACGTCCGGGATGACGTTGGTGGCGACGCCGCCCTCGATGCCGACGGCGTTGAGGCCCTCGTGGTATTCGAGGCCGTCGATGACCGGGCGGCGGGGCTCGTACGCGGCGAGCTTCGCCAGGATCGGGGCGGCGGCGTGGATCGCGTTGGACCCCATCCAGCTGCGTGCGGAGTGCGCCCGCTCCCCCGTCGTACGGAGGTGGACCCGCAGGGTTCCCTGGCAGCCGCCCTCGACCTCGCCGTCGGAGGGCTCCAGCAGGATGGCGAAGTCTCCGGCGAGCCACTCGGGGTGGGCGTCGGCGATGCGGCCGAGGCCGTTGAGGTGTGCGGCGACCTCTTCGTTGTCGTAGAAGATGAAGGTCAGGTCGCGGTTGGGCTCGGGGACCGTCGCGGCGATCCGGAGCTGGACGGCGACGCCGGACTTCATGTCGGAGGTCCCGCAGCCCCAGAGGATCCCGTTCCCGTCGAGGCGGGAGGGGACGTTGTCGGCGATCGGCACGGTGTCGATGTGCCCGGCGAGGACGACGCGCTCGGCGCGGCCGAGGTCCGTGCGCGCGATGACGTTGTTGCCGTGGCGGTCGACGGTGAGGTGGGGCAGGGCGCGCAGGGCCGATTCGATCGCGTCGGCGAGGGCCGTCTCCTCCCCGCTGACCGAGGGGAGGTCGACGAGCCGGGCGGTGAGCGCCGGTCCGTCCAGGGTGAGGTCAAGGGTGCTGTCGGCCATGGACCCGACCCTAAGGGACTGGGGTATCGGCCCCGGCCGTACCCTCCAGTACGGTGGGCCCGTGCCCAGGACAGCCAGCCCTCGCCGACGACGCCTCCTCCGCTACGGGGCCGCCCTCGCCGTGCTCGCGGCGCTGGGCGGTTATCTGGCCGTGCAGTACGACTCGTCCGGGTCGAGGAATCCGCCGCGCTGTGTGGTGGAGGCGCAGGACGGGGACGGGGGCGGGACGCAGCGTTACGAGATGAGCCTCGCCCAGGCCGTCAACGCTGCGACGATCTCCGCCGTCGGCACCACCCGGGGCATGCCCGAGCGGGCGGTGACCATCGCGCTGGCGACCGCGCTCCAGGAGTCCACGCTCCGCAACATCGACTACGGGGACCGGGACTCGGTGGGCCTGTTCCAGCAGCGGCCATCGCAGGGCTGGGGCACCGTGGAGCAGATCATGGACCCGGTGTACTCGTCGGAGAAGTTCTACGAGGGCCTGGCCGAGGTGCCGGGCTATTCGCGCCTCCCGCTGACCGTGGCCGCGCAGCGCGTGCAGCGCAGCGGATTCCCGCAGGCGTACGCGAAGCACGAGCCGGACGCCGCGCTGCTGGCCGCCGCGCTGACCGGGCGCAGGCCGGCCTCGCTGAACTGCACCCCGTCGACGGCCACGGCGGACGGCCCGGGGGACGCCGCGCGGGTGCGGACCGAGCTGGTGCGCGCCTTCGGCAAGGACGTGCTGCCCGGCACGGTGGCCGCGGGCGCGTCCGCGGCGTCGGCCGTCTCGGTGCCGGTCCCGGCGGCCGCGGCGCGGTCCGAGGGCAAGGGCGCTCCGCAGCGCGGCTGGGAGCTGGCGCACTGGGCCGTGGCGCAGTCCGAGGCCCTGCGGATCGAGCGCGTGAGTTACGCGGACCAGGTCTGGGACGCCGGTTCGGGCTGGCGGACGGAACGCGCGAAGGGTAAGGAAACGGGCACGACGGCGGTCAGGGTCCAGGTCGTTCAGTAGTACGCCCCGTCACCCGTACGGACCCCGGAGGTCAGGGCTCCGGACGTTTTCCGCGCGGCTCCTCGACCCTTCGGGGACCTGCCCCGATTCCCTTGCCGCCCAAGGGAAGTGACGGTTCGCCGGGCTGCGGCGGTATGGATTGTTTGCCCGGGTTCTTCCGCTGCGGATAATCGGACCCATTGCTCAGTCTTTACCTTCGCCCACCGCAACCTCCCCCTCCCCCGAAGCGGTTGTCAGTGCGTCCGATCTCCGGACAGACAGACTCGTGCACAACCGCTGAAGGAGCATCATGTCCCTCCCCCTGACCCGTCGGATCGCTCGTGCCGCGCTGCTGATCGCCGCAGGCGCGGCCCCCGTGGTCGGTGCGGCCGGCGCCGCGAGCGCCGCAGAGCTCCCGGCGACCCCGGACCTGGGCGGACTGACCGCGCTGGACGGCGCCGGTCTCGGCAACACCGTGGACAGCGCCGTCCAGCAGGGCACCCAGGCGGCCGGCGACACCGGCGGCCGCCTCGTCGGCACGGCGCTCCCGGCCGCGGGCAAGACCGTCGGCACGTCCGCCGGGGTGGCCATCCCGGCCGCCCAGGAGACCGCCGGCCAGGCCGCGGGCAACGCGGGCCAGGCCGTGGGCGGCGTGGCCGAGGCCGCCGGCGGCGGCCTCCCGACCGAGGCGCTGGGCGGCGGTCTGCCCACCGACGCGCTCACCAAGGGTGGTCTGCCCACCGACGCGCTCGGCGGTGGCCTGCCCACCGACTCCCTGACCAAGGGCGGCCTCCCGCTGGGCGGCCTGCCGATCGGCGGTTGATCCACCGCAGCACCACGACACCGCGACCTCGCAGCACCGCAGCACCGCAGCACCGCAGCACCAGAAACGCGCCGAGGGCCTTGGGAGTGCGCACTCCCAAGGCCCTCGGCGCGTCGCGTCGCCGCCCCGAGTCAGGACAGGCGCTTGACCGCCGCCGCCACCCGCTCGTCGGTCGCGGTGAACGCGACCCGGACGAAGCTCGCGCCCGCCGGACCGTAGAAGTCGCCGGGCGCCACCAGGATGCCGAGCTCCGCGAGGTACGCCACGGTCTCCCAGCACGGCTCGTCGCGGGTCGCCCACAGGTAGAGGCTCGCCTCGCTGTGTTCGATCCGGAAGCCGTGCGCCTCCAGCGCCGCGCGCAGGGCGAGGCGCCGGTCCGCGTAACGGGCGCGCTGCTCGGACACGTGCACGTCGTCGCCGAGCGCGGCGACGGTGGCGGCCTGGACGGGGGCGGGCGTCATCATCCCGCCGTGCTTGCGGATGAGCAGCAGCTCGCCCAGGACGGCCGCGTCGCCCGCGATGAACGCGGCCCGGTATCCGGCCAGGTTGGAGCGCTTGGAGAGCGAGTGGACGGCGACGATGCCGTCGTGGTGGCCGCCGCAGACGTCCGGGTGGAGCACGGATACCGGCTCGGCGTCCCAGCCCAGCTCCAGGTAGCACTCGTCGCTGAAGACCAGCACGCCGTGCTCGCGCGCCCAGGCGACGATCCGGGTCAGCTCGTCCTTGGGCAGCACCTTGCCCGTCGGGTTGGAGGGCGAGTTGAGCCAGAGCAGCTTCAGGCCCGCCGGGTCCAGCTCGGTCGGGTCGTCGTAGGCGACGGGCTCCGCCCCGCAGAGCCGGGCGCCGACCTCGTACGTCGGGTAGGCGAGCCGAGGGTAGGCCACCTTGTCGCCCGCTCCGAGCCCGAGCTGTGTCGGCAGCCAGGCAACCAGCTCCTTGGATCCGACGACCGGCAGCACATTGGCGTGGGTCATGCCGACCGCGCCGAGGCGGCGCTCCACCCAGCCGGTGAGGGCGTCCCGCAGGGCCTCGGTGCCCCACACCGTCGGATAGCCGGGGCTGTCCGCGGCGGCGACGAGCGCCCGCTGGACGAGCTCGGGGACCGGGTCGACCGGGGTGCCGACGGACAGGTCCACGATGCCGCCCCTGTGGGCCTGGGCCGTCGACTTGTAGGGCGCGAGCCTGTCCCAGGGGAAGACCGGGAGGCGGGAGGAGACTGCGGACACGGCGCTCTGCTTTCTCGGGTGTTCTACGGGGCGGCGGAACGGACACGCGGTGACGGACCCCCGGTACGGAGACCCGCTGACGGCCCCGGCGCGACCGGGGCCCGCCGGCAGCCCCGCGCTACCGGGGTCCGATGGCGGTCCCGGAGGTACGGGAAACGCCTCGGCCCCGCACGGTGACAAGCCGTACGGGACCGGGCCGCGCGCGTGGTGCCGCCGCTTACTGGTTCTGCGGCGGCAGTGCGGCGATGAACGCGTGGTCGCGCTCGATGAGACCGAGCTTCGAAGCACCGCCCGGAGAGCCGAGGTCGTCGAAGAACTCGACGTTCGCCTTGTAGTAGTCCTTCCACTCCTCCGGAGTGTCGTCCTCGTAGAAGATCGCCTCGACCGGGCAGACCGGCTCACAGGCTCCACAGTCGACGCACTCGTCCGGGTGGATGTACAAGGACCGCTGGCCCTCGTAGATACAGTCGACGGGGCACTCTTCGATGCAGGCCTTGTCCTTCACGTCGACACAAGGCTGCGCGATGACGTAGGTCACGCTGTCGTTCCTCCTCGGTAGGGCGTTGGCTCTCGCGCGGGAGCGCGGCGTCGTCGATGCCCGCCTCTAGTATCTCCGTTCTCGGGCACGATCCGAACAGGAGGGGCGGACAGAGCTGTGGAATTCACCATCGGCGGACGGCTGCAAGTCAGCATCACACCCGCTGACGTGGGCAAACGCGTGTCCGTTCGGCGCCGGACGGACGGCGGGGGCACAGGCGCGCAGTTCACCGACGTGGTCGGGGTGCTCACATCATGGAACAACGATGTGCTCTCGATCACACGAAAGAGCGGGGAATCCGTCCACATCATGGAATCCTCCTTGGTGGCGGGCAAGGTCGTTCCCGCCGCCCCGGCCCGCCGTCGCGGTCCCGCCGCCTCCTTCGGGGAGCTCGCCTCCGTCACCGCGCGCGCCTGGCAGCCCGTGGAGAGCGAAGCGCTGGGCGACTGGCGGCTGCGCGCCGCCGGAGGCTTCACCCGGCGCGCCAACTCCGCGCTGCCGCTCGGCGATCCGGGGCTGCCGGTCGGCGAGGCGCTCGCACGGGTCCGGGACTGGTACGAGGAGCGGGGCCTGCCCGCGTACGTCCAGACGGCGACCGGGGCCGAGGGCACGCAGGAGCTGCTGTGCGCGGAGTTGGAGAGGCACGGCTGGCGGCGCGAGGTCTCGGCGGAGGTGCGGATCGCCGCGCTGGCGCCGGTCGGTGACCTTCGGGCGGACGTGCGGGCGGTCCGTCTGACCCGCGAACCGGACGCGGCCTGGCTCGCCCGCTACCAGCGTTTCTCCACCCCCGGCCCCCCGGTGCTGCGGGTGCTGGGCAGCGGCCCTTCGGTCTGGTTCGCCACGGTGCCGGGGTCCACCGGGGACACAGCGGCCCCGGACGCGGATCCGGCCGCCCCGCCGGCCGCGATCGGGCGGTGTGTGGTGGACGGCCGTTGGGCGGGGTTCATGGCCGTCGAGGTCGCTCCGGAGCAGCGGCGGCGCGGTCTCGCCACCACCGTGATGGCCGCGCTGGCCCGCCGGGCACTGGACGAGGGCGCTTCGGCGGCCTGGCTCCAGGTCGAGGAGGACAATGAGGGCGCGCGGGCGCTGTACGACGGCATGGGCTTCGCGGCCCACCACCGCTACCACCACTACCGCTCGGCGTGACGGGCGCCGGTGGCCCCGCGCCGGGCCCTCCGGCGGATCGACGCACATGAGCAGGGACAGGAACATGGGTCGCATATGAGCGCGCTGGATTCCGGAACGGCCGAACGGCGGCGGCAGTTCGCCGAGGAGGCCCGGTCCGAGCGGCCGGACCTCGCCCTCCTCTGTCTGCTGCTGGGCGCGGAGGCCGGACCGGTGGGCCCGGCCGAGGTCCGCCCGGTGACTCCGGGGGAGGCCGTCCCCGACCCGTACGGCATCGATGCCGCGCAGATCGAGCTGGACCGGCTGGCCGGGCTGCTGCCGTACGGCTCCCGCTCCCCCGCCGCCTGGGCCTCGGCGCTGGCCGGGCTGCTGGGCGGAGACTGCGGTTTCCGCGGCTCCTCCGTCGACTACCAGCGGCTGGACTCCTCACTCCTCCAGCAGGTGCTGCGCCGCCGCAGGGGCCTGCCGATCCTGTTGTCGGTCGTCTGGATCGAGGTCGCCAGGAGGGCGGGCGCACCCGTGTACGGGGTGGCGCTGCCCGGTCACTTCGTGGTCGGTTTCGGCGACCGGGAACACCCGGTGCTGGCCGATCCGTTCGCCGGGGGCGCGCCGCTGACCGGGCAGGACGCGGAGCTGCTGGTCACGGGGGCCACCGGAGCGGCCCTGGAGCCGTCGATGATGACGCCCGCGCGGCCGCTGGAAATCGTGCTGCGGATCCTGAACAACGTCCGGGCCTGGGCGGCGGCCCGGCCCGAGCGCACGGATGTGGCCCTGTGGGCGGTGGAGCTGTCGCTGCTCCTGCCCTCGCATCCGGCCCGGCTCCGCTTCGAGCGGGCCCAGCTCCTGGTCCAGCGCGGTGAATTCCTGCGCGGGGCGGCGGAGATGGAGGAGTATGCGGAGATCCTCGACGGAATCGAGCCGACGACGGCCGAGAACATCCGGCGCAAGGCCCACGCCGCGCGCGCCCTGCTGAACTGAACCGGCCGTCCGGCGGGACTGCGGCGGGAATCGGTCCCGTCGACGGGGCGTCGCGGTCCCGTCGCCGCCGGTGCGTGGCGAGACGGATGGGTCCGTGGGCGAAGTGCGCTCCCGTTGTGCATCCGAACGCCCCCTCCCGCGCCCAACGGGAGCGGTATTCAGCCCGTTTGTCGGCGTACGCGAATGCCCATGCGCTCAACTGGATACCCGTCACCGGATGCGTACGACCCGTCGCGTTCCGCGTCGGGCGGGGCTGGAAGAGAGAAGCTGAGGGCAGACTGATGACAACCGTGCTGCTGGTCCACACCGTGCCGTTGTGGCGCGCGTCGCTGGCGTCGCTCCTCGGCACGGGGCGGGGGATAGAGGTCCGCACCGCCGAACGCGGTGCGATACGTGCCGCGCTGAGCGGGCCGGGTCCCGATGTGCTCCTCACCGACCTCGACTGTCCGGGCGCGCTGGACGTCCTCGACGAGGTGAAGACGATGACCACACCGCACGGCGAGCCGTTTCCGCTCGCCGTGCTCACCCGCAGCGACCGGCCGAGCGGCCTGCGCCGGGCGTACGAGGCAGGAGCGCTCGGCTACATCGACAAGTACCGCCCGGTGGACGACCTGTCCGAGGTGATGCACAAACTGGCGGACGGGGGACGGCATATCGACGAGTCGCTGGCTTTCAGTCTCTTACAGGTTGCCGACATGCCGTTATCGCCAAGGGAGTTGAGTGTGCTCTCGATGGCCGAGGGCGGCGACACCGTGGCCGGGATCGCCGGTCGGCTGCACCTGACGCCGGGGACGGTCCGGAATTATCTGGCCGCCGCCATACGGAAGTCCGGGGCGCGCAATCGGCTGGACGCCATCAGACGGGCGAAGGAGGCGGGGTGGATCTGATGCCGAACCGCCCCTTCCCTTCCTCGTCCTCCGGGTCCCAGAGGCCGGCCAGGTCGCGGTAGAGGGCGCAGGAGCCCAGGAGTTCACCGTGGGTGCCGCACTGGGTGCGCGGGCCGTCCATCACCAGGGTCCGTCCGGCGCGGCGGGCCGAGCTGAGCCGGTGGGCGACGACGACGAGCGCGCCCGGCAGGGCCGCGAACGCCAGCTCGGCGCGGGTCTCGGCGGCCGGGTCGAGCCGGCTGGTCGCCTCGTCGAGGATCAGCAGCGGCGGGGCGGCGAGGTAGGCCCGGCCCAGGGCGATCAGCTGCCGTTCGCCCTGGGAGAGCCGGTCCGGTTCGACGGCGGCGTCGAGGGAGCCGAGCCGGGAGAGCAGCGCGTCCAGGCCGAGCGCGTCCGCCATGGCCGCGATCTCCCGGTCCCGGGCGCCGGGGCGGAGGTAGCGGAGGTTGTCCCGCAGCGAGCCGCTGAACACGTAGGCGTGCTGGGGCAGCAGGACGCGTACGGAGGTGGCGTCGGCCGGGCGCACCGGCCGCCCCCGCCACCGCACCGCTCCCCCGGTGGGCCGCTCGGTCCCGGCGAGGACGGCGGCCAGGGTCGACTTGCCGCTGCCGCTCGGGCCGACGACCGCGAGGTGCTCCCCCGCCCCGATCGTCAGGGAGAGCCGGTCCAGGACGGGTTGGGCGCCGGGCCCGTACGCGAAGCTGACCGCGTGGAGCTCGGCGACCGGGGCCCCGCGCGGTGGTGGGGCGGCCTCCCGGGCGGGCGGTGGCGGGTCGTCGGCGGGCGGCGGCGGTGCGTCCGTGAACCGGTCCAGGACCACGACGAGCCGGCCCCCGGCGGTGCCCAGCATGGTCATCAGCGCCTGGACGGCGGGGGCGAGCGCCTGGGTGAGGTAGGTCAGCGCGCCGACCAGCGCGCCCGGGGTGAGCCCGTTCCGCAGCAGCCAGGGCGCGCCCAGGAGCAGCAGGAGCGGCGGAAACCGGCCACAGACGGCGAGGGCCAGCACCCGTACGCCCGACCAGCGGGCCAGCGATCGGGAGGCGGCGAGCTGCGCCTCGGCGAGGGTCCGGGACTCGGCCACCGTCCGCTCGGCGGCCCCGGCGGCGGCGATGTCGCGCAGGGAGGCGGCGAGCAGGCCCGCGTGGGCGGCGTACGCCTCGTCGGCGGCGAGGTAGTCGCGCTGGCGGGCGGCCATCGGCGGCAGGGTGGAGAGGAACAGGGCGGCCCCGAGCACCAGCGGGGGCAGCACGATCAGGAGGAGGGCGGGCGAGAGGGCCAGCAGGCCGGTGACGGCCCCGGCCGCCGTGAAGACGAACGAGCGGAGCGTCAGGACGAGTCCGGCCCAGCCGTCGCGGGCGATCTCACTCTGATGGGTGACCTGCGACAGGGACCGGGTGCTGACGTCGCCGGCCCGGTCGAGCGCGCCGGACAGCGCCCGGGACACCGCGCGCCGGACCAGTCCGTCGCGCAGCGGCTCCACGAGGTCCGCGAGCCGGCCGAACACTCCGCGGGCGGCGGGCACGGACGGCAGCACGGCGAGCGCGGCGACGGCCAGCCAGAGGAGGCCGGCCCGCGGGCTTCCGGCGAGGAAGCCGTCGTCGAGCGCGCGGGCGACCCCGAATCCGCCGAGGAAGGTCTGGGCGAACTCCAGAAGGGACCAGCCGGCCAGCCGCAGGATCACACCGGTCCTCGCCCGCAGGAAGGGCCGGGCCTCACGGCCGACCCGCCGCAGCGACGTGTCGCGCCGGGGGCGTGTTCCGCGCTCCCGGCCGCCGCTCCGGGGACGTGCTCCGTGCTCCTGCTCGGCGTTCCGGGGGCGGGCTCTGTCGGCCTTCACCGGGCCTCCGCTCCGGCGGTCGGCGTCACGGGCGTGCGGCTCGCGGGCGCGGCGCCCTCGGCGGGGGTGTCCGTGCTGGTGTCCGTGCTGGGGTCCGTGCTGGGGTCCGTGCGGAAGACCGCCCGGTAGTCCGGGTCCGCCCAGAGTTCGTCGTGGCGGCCCGTCGCGCGGATCCGGCCGTCCTCCAGCCAGGCGACCCGGTCCGCCCGCGCGGCCGAGGACAGCCGGTGGGCGACGATGATCCGGGTGCAGTGCCCGGCCCGCGCGTCGAGCGCGCGCCGGACGTGGTGTTCGGTCACGGTGTCGAGGCTGGACAGCGCGTCGTCGAGGATCAGCAGACGGCCGGGGTGGGCGAACGCGCGCGCCAGACCGAGGCGTTGGCGTTCGCCTCCGGACAGCGGGGCGTCGGCGACCGGCGTGGCGTAGCCGTACGGGAGCAGCGCGAGGAACCCGTCGGCGCGGGCCGCGCGGGCGGCGTCGCGTACGGCTTCGGGCGACGCGGTCCAGGGCCCGTAGGCGATCGTGTCCTCGACGGTGACGCCGGGGAGGGCCGGCCGGGCGAAGGCGTACGCCACCTCGCGGCGCAGCCGGTCCGGTTCCATGCCGTCCAGCGGGACGCCGTCCAGCAGCACGCTTCCGGTGTCGGGGTCGAGCAGCCGCCCGGCGACCGCGGCGAGCACCGACTTGCCGGAGCCGGAGCGCCCGACGACCGCCAGGGAGGTGCCGCCGGGGACGGTGAGGTGGACGCCGGTCAGCAGCGGGCTGCCGTCCTGTTCGACTTCGACCCCGACGTCCCGGAGTTCGAGGTGTCCGGGGGCGTCGGGCGCCGGCCCCAGGCCGCGGTGTGGCAGCGGTGCGAGGGTGAGCAGGGGCTCCAGGCTCCGGGCGGCGGCGCGGCTGCGGGCGAGGGCGCCGAGCGCGCCGGTCAGGGCGCCGATGCCGACGGCGAGGCTCGCGTAGCGGGAGGCGGCGACCAGGTCACCGACGCCGATCGCGCCCGCGCCGAGCCGGAGGCCGGCGACCGCGAGGACCAGCAGCATGAGCAGGGGCAGCAGGAGGCCGCTGGTGCCGACGGCCCGCCCGTACACCGACCAGGTGCGCCGGCCGTGTTCGGCGAGGGCGGTCAGGGGTTCCAGGACGCGGCGGTGCTCGCGTGCGCCGGTGCGGGCGGCGCGGATGGTGTCGGCGCCGTCGAGGGCCTCGGTGAGCCGGTGGGCGATGAGCGACTGGGCGCGCTGGTAGTCGGCCCCGGCGTCGGCGGTCCGGCGGGTGAAGGCGCGCAGCAGTGCGACGAGGAGGGGGGCGCCGAGGAGGAGGGCGGCGGCCGTCCAGAGGTCGATGAGGAGGAGGCCGACGATCGCGCCGAGCGGCAGCAGGACGCCGGAGACGGCTCCGGCGGCGGTGACGGGCGCGGAGGCGGCGTCGGCGGTGCGGGCGGTGAGCCGGGCGGTGAGGTCGCCGGTGGGCAGGGCGAGGGCCCGGCGGGGTTCGGCGGCCAGGACCCGGGCGGCGGTGCGGGTGCGCAGGGACGCGGTGAGCTTGGCGGCGGTGCTCGTGCCGGTCACGGCGGCCGCCGCGTCGAACCCGGTCTCGGCGAGGGTCAGGGCCACGCAGAGCAGCAGTCCCGGCCAGGGCACCGGGCCGCCGGCGACGAGCCGGTCGACGGTGTGGCCGAGGGCGGCGGGCAGGGCGAGGGCGGCGAGTGCCCCGCCGGTGGAGCAGAGGAGGAGCCCGAGAAGGGCCGCCGGGTGCTGCCGGGCGAGCCGCCGGACGCCGGACTCCGTGCCCGGGCGTGGGTGCAGCCGCACGGGGTGGCCTTTCTGGGCGCACGTGGGCCGGCCGGCCCACCGGTGAGGAACACCGATGGGCCGGCCGGTGCGGGTCACGGGGTGCAGAGGACCACGCTGAGGGAGCTGTACTCACAGACCAGCAGCGAGACCTGGCTGCCCGTGGCGAGCTCGCCGAAGGAGTCCTCGGCCGGGGTCTCCATCGCCTGAAGGTCGAGAAGCGCCATGATGTGTCCTTTCGGGGACGTTGGTGGTGCTGAACGGTGTGTTGCTACGACCCCTGGCGGGGCCGGTTCATGGGGCCGCTCGCGCGGCCGGGGCCCGCCGCCGGAGCGGCGGGCAGGAAGGGAAGTCCGGTGGAGCCGCCGAGCGCGGCGCCCAGGGCGAGGAGAGCCCCGGCGGTCCCGGTGGCCAGATCCATCGACAGGCGCATCAACTGCTCGCCGGGAAAGGCGAGTCCGTCTCCGTACGCGAGGGCGTGGCTGCCCAGCAGGTCGGTGTGGCGGGCGATCGCGCGCTGCCGGTCGGCCTCGTCGCACAGCGGGGTGGCCGCGAGGTGCATGAGGAGTCCGGCGGAGCCCCGGAGCAGTCCGGGCTGGACGTAGAAGGCGGAGAGCGCGGCCGGCAGGAGGGCCCGTCCGGCCGCTTCGAGCGCGGGGTCCGGGCGGTGGGCCAGGTAGGCGTCGATGACGGCCGCGATGCCGGCGCTGCCCGAACCGAGGTACGGCATCAGCCGCTTGCCCTCGACGACGAGGAGTTCGCCGTCGTCGCCGGTCCGGCAGCGTTCCAGGTCGCGGCGGAGCGCGGTGGCCGCCAGGTCGAGCAGGGCGGGGTCCCCGGTGGTCGCGTACCGGCGCACGAGGAGCAGGGCGATGCCGCTGGCGCCGTGCAGCAGCCCGGTACGGGGCGACGGCGGGCCGTCGACGAGCGCGCGGACGGCGAGGGCGGTGCAGCGGGAGGCCGCGGCGGACAGCGCCGGGGCGTCGGTGTCGGAGGCGGTGCGGGCCAGGTCGTCGAGGGCGAGGCCGATGCCCGCGTACCCGTTGTGGAGGCCGGGCGCGAGGCCTTCCAGGGGCTGGTCGAGGATGATCCGGAGGAGGTCGGCGGCCTCGGCGGCGCGGCCGATCCGGTGCAGGGTCCAGGCGATGCCGGTGAGCCCGTCGTAGAAGCCGAGGGGGCTGCCGGACGCCGGGTCCTTGGCGTGCCGCAGGAGCCATTCCTCGGCCTCCTCGCACGGCGGGGCGCCCGTCTCGTGGAGGGCGTAGAGCACTCCGGCCGTCCCGTACGCGAAGGACTGGCCGCCGGTGGCGGTGGCGAACTGGGCGATGTCCCCGGGGAAGCAGCGGTCCTCGCGCTCCGGTGTGCGGGAGGCGGTGATGGCCCGGACCATCGCGTCACGGCTGCGCGGCCAGTCGCCGGGGTCGGGAACGGATACGGATACGGGGGCGGATACGGGGGTGGGGGCGGACAAGGGAGCGGGGGCGGACAAGGGAGCGGGCACGGCGGTGACGCCGGCCCCGGGCTGTCCTGTGTCGCGCAGGATCTCCGCGACGGCGGGCCTCAGCTCCTCCTCGGTGACCGGGAAGACCCGGGCGATGTCCCGGGCGAGACCGGCGGCCTTGGTGCGGTCGATGCCGAACAGCGTGGTGAGCGGCAGATACAGGGCGAGCCGCAGACAGGCCAGCGCGTAGCGGTCGATGTCGGCGCCGCGCCGGTCGGGCGGGGCGACGAAGGCCGGGTTGGCGACGATCTGGCGGCGGCGTTCGGCGGCCGGGGAGGCTGCCTCGAAGTCGAGCAGGACGATGCGCGCGTTCTCCTCGTCGACCATGACGTTGCTCATGTGCAGGTCGCTGATGACGATGCCCCGGTCGTGCACCGCTTCGACGGCGCGCGCGACCCGCCCGTACAACTCCGCGGCCCAGTCCGCGTGTTCGGCGAGCAGTTCAAGTGGCGGGTGCTGCCGGGCGAGCGGGAAGCGGCGGGCGAAGACGGTGTTGAGGGTGGCGCCGGGGATGTACTGGAGGACCAGGAAGTGGTGGTCGCCGACCTCGAACACGTCCCGGACGGCGGGCACGCAGTCCAGTCCGGCCAGTTGCTCCAGGGCCGCCCGTTCGCGCTCCAGCCGGGCCACGGCGTCCGCCCCGTCGGCGGCCAGACCGGCGTACGGCCGCGCCTCCTTGAGGACGACCTGCTCGCCGGTGCGGGTGTCGCGGCCGAGGTAGACCCCGCCGCCGTTGGAGAAGTGCAGCGCCTTCTCCACGGTGTACGGGAGGTCCGCGAGGCCCACGGCGGCGCGGGCTTCGAGGTGCGGCATCAGGAAGCCGGGCGGGGTCACCCAGGAGGGGACGCGGAAGGACGGGCCCCGGTCGTCCGGGACGAGCCGGCCCTGCGGATCGGCGACGGCGGGCACGGGCCGCCCGTCGGGACCGGAGCAGAAGCGGGCGGCGAACGCCCCGTACCGGGTGTGCACGGGCCCGTTCCCGCACCGCAGGTCGCTCAGGATGTACGGGCCGTGCTCGCCCTCCAGCAGCCGCATGAGGGCGGTGCACACCTCGGGGAACGCCTCGTCGGACGGCGGGTAGACGGTGATGAACTTCCCGCTGCCGGCCCGGTCCGCGTACTTGGCGTTCCGCAGGGCCAACAGCCCGGCGCCGGGCACGCACTTGAAGGCCAGCCGGTGTTCAAGACAGTGGGCGACGACCCGCTCCAGCACGGAGGCGGCGTTGTCGAGGGCGGCCGAGACGTGGATCTTCCAGCCCTGGGGCGGCAGTCGCAGCCCGTCGGGACTGTACGCGAGCCAGTCGCCGCGCCGGGTGCGCGTCCACCCGGCGGGTACGGCGCCACGGAGCGGAGCGTAGAACGAGCGCTCCTCGTCGGCCGCTCCGCCCGGTCCGGGGGAGCGGTGGGGTGCGTCGTAGAAGCGGCGGTCCGCCTGGCAGTACGCGGCGTACTCCGGATTCACGCACGGTCCCCTCGCTCGGTTCTTTCGTGGCGAGAGAGAAGTTGTCACAACGATGAGCCATGCCCATAGTCACTGTTGTCACGACTCGTACATGCGCGCCAACCATGCGGAGCGCACCGCGTACTGATGGGTATCCGCTTGCCGCCCAGGCCGGGACGGGTGCGCGCCGGGGGCGTGCGGGGGCGTGCGGGGGCGCGAGAGGGGCGCTCTCACACCCGCCTCAGTCCGCGCCGTGCACCAGTACGTCCACGTCAGTCCGCGCCCCGCACCAGCACGACCGCGTCACTCCGCGCCGCGCACCAGGACGTCGCCCGCCTCCGTACGGAAATAGAGAACGGAGCGGCCCGCGCGACGGCGGCGGACCAGTCCGGCGTCCAGCAGGACCCGCAGATGCCGCCCGACCGAGCCCAGCCCCTGCCCGGTCAGCGCGACGAGCTGCGTCGTGCTGAGCGGGGAGGCGAGCAGCAGCAGGACGGCCGCCCGCGCCGGGCCGATCAGCGCGCCCAGGGCGGCGGGCACGGGCACGCTCCCGGCCCCGGTGAGCGCGCCGGAGCACGGGTACACCAGGCCGTACCGGCGTGGAATGTCCCAGCAGACCCAGGACTGGTACGGGGTCACGGGGACGAAGAGCAGCTGGGCGCCGCCCAGTTCGCGTGGCGGGTTGTCATGGGTGTTGATCTGGAGCCGGCTGCCGCCCAGCCAACGGACGCCGGGACGCATGCCGTTCACCGCTTCGGCCCAGCCGCCACGGCCCAACTGGGCGGAACGGGCCACCACATCGGCCTCCAGAATCCGCCGTCGCCTCGGCCAGTCGGGCAGAACGGTGTGCGTCCAGACCCACTCGACGGCGTCGGCGGCGCGCTCGGCCAGGTCGTCCCGGTCCAGCGCGGCGGGCAGCGGCCCGCGCAGCGCCTCGGCCAGATCGGCGCGGGCCCGCCCGGGTGCGGTGGCCCGGACCGGCGCCAGCTCGTCGGCGAAGGAGGGCGGGGCCTGGCCCGGCGGGGCGGGGACGGGGGCGGGGACGAGGAAGTCGGCGTTCCACCGGGGCGCGAGCGCGGAGCCGATCACCAGCGCGGAGACCGGGTGGCCGGCCTTCCACCGCCGGTACGCGGGCAGGTGGGTCTCCAGCCAGGCGCGCTCGCCAGGATGCGCGGCGGTGGCCCGCTCCAGGGCCAGCAGGCTCGCGACGGCCTCCGCGAGGGGCGAAACGACGAACCGGCTGTTCGCGAGCGTGTCCGCACCGACCTGCCACCAGCCCACGCGCCCCCACCGCCTCACTCTCCGTCGCCCTTCGGCCCTCCGGCCCTGCCGCCGCGCCGTCCCGCTCCCCGTCAGCCCTCCGGCCCCACCGCCGCGCCGCCCGCTCCCCGTCAGCCTCCGACCCTGCCGCCGCGCCGCCCCGCTCCCCGTCAGCCTCCGACCCTGCCGCCCGCAGGCCCGCCCGTCCGGGCTTTCGCGTCCGCGCGAAACAGTAACGGTCCCGGTGGCGGGGTCAGGAGACTCCACCCCATGCGCACCTACCGCGAACTGTTCCGCACCCCGGAGTTCTCCCCCTTCTTCGCCGCCGTCTCCGTGCAGACGGCCGCCCAGACCGCGACCGGTCTGGCGCTGGGCACCCTCGTGTACACGCGGACGGGCTCACCCCTGCTGTCGGCCCTGGCGATGTTCGGCCCGTCGCTGGCCCAGGTGGCCGGGGCGCTCACCCTGCTGTCGGCGGCGGACCGGCTGCCGCCGCGCGCCGCGCTGACCGCCCTGGCGCTGCTCTCCGCCGGGGCCGCCTGCCTCCAGGCCGCTCCCGGACTGCCGCTGTGGGCCGCGTTCGCCGTCCTGCTGGTGGTGGGCGCGGCCTCGTCACCGGGCGGGGGCGTGCGGTACGGGCTGCTCAACGAGATCGTTCCGCGCGAGGGATTCCTGCTCGGCCGCTCCGTGCTGAACATGACGGGCGGCGCGATGCAGATCTGCGGGTTCGCGGTGGGCGGGCTGCTGGTGACGGTGTTCTCGGCGCGCGGCACACTGCTGATCGGGGCGGGCCTGTACGTCGTCGCGGCGGCCGTGACCCGCTTCGGACTGACCGCCCGGCCGCCCCGGGCCACCGGCCGCCCGTCGGTCCGGGAGACGCGGCGGACGAACGCGCTGCTCTGGTCGTCCACACCGCGCCGGTACGTGTTCCTGGCGCTGTGGGTGCCCAACGGGCTCGTCGTCGGGGCCGAGTCCCTGTACGTCGCGTACGCGCCCGGGCACGCCGGGCTCCTCTTCGCCGGCGGGGCCCTGGGCATGCTGGCCGGGGACACCCTGGTCGGGCGGTTCGTCACGGCGCGGTGGCGGGCGCGGCTGGGGTCCCCGCTCCGACTGCTGCTCGCCGCGCCCTATCTGCTCTTCGCGCTGCGTCCGGAGCTGCCCCTCGCGCTGGCGGCGGTCGTCCTGGCGAGCGTGGGCTTCGCCGCGAGTCTGCTGCTCCAGGAACGGCTGATGGCCCTCACCCCGCAGGAGCTGAGCGGCCAGGCGCTCGGTCTCAGCTCCTCGGGGATGCTCGCCATGCAGGGCGTGGGGGCCGCCGTGGCGGGCGGCATCGCCCAGCTGACCTCCCCCACGACGGGCATGGCGGCGGTCGCGGGGCTCTCGGTGGCGGTGACGCTGGCGCTGGCCCCGGGACTGCGTGACCGGTCCGGGGACGTCGGGGGCAGACTGCCGGTAGCGGACGGATCACCACGAGCGTCCCGTACACCCCGCACGGAAGAGACCACATGAGCGACGAGACCAGGCGCAGCCAGAAGGAAGCGATGCTCGCCGGCGAGCTCTACATCGCCGACGACCCCGAACTGGCGGCGGAGGCGCGGCACGCGGCCGTGCTGAGCGAGCGCTTCAACGCCACGTCGGCCGCCGACCCCGAGGTCCGGCGCGCCGCCCTCGCCGAACTCCTCGGCGAGCTGGGCGAGGGCGCCGAGGTCCGGCCGCCGCTGCGCGTCGACTATGGCTACCAGACCACCATCGGCCCCCGGACGTTCATCAACTTCGGCGCGGTCCTCCTGGACGTCGCCCGCATCACGATCGGCGCGGACGTCCAGATGGGACCGAACGTCCAGCTGCTCACCCCGACCCACCCGATCGACCCCGAGCCGCGCCGCGCCAAGTGGGAGGCCGCGCAGCCGATCACCATCGGCGACAACGTCTGGCTGGGCGGCGGGGTGATCGTCTGCCCCGGGGTGACCATCGGCGAGAACACGGTGGTCGGGGCGGGGGCGGTCGTCACGAAGGACCTGCCGGCAAACGTGGTGGCCGTCGGCAACCCGGCCCGGGTGATCCGGAAGATCGGCGAGGCGGAGGCGTAACCCCCGGGCGACCGGCGGGGCGCGCAGCGCACCCGGGCAGTGGGCACGCAGCGCACCCGGGCGCTACGCGGCCCGCCAGGCGTCGGTGACGCACGAGACCTCGAAGTGCCACCAGCCCTCGTCCCGGCCACGGGCGAGCAGCTCCTTGACCCCGCGCAGGTCCGCGCCGCCCGGCACGGTCAGGGCGACCAGCGGGAACGCGGCGCTGAAGACCTCGCCGGTGAGCCCGTAGACGGCGAGCCGCTCGTGCACGGCCCGGGCGTCGCGCCCGAGCGGCCCGTCCAGCAACGGCAGCACCCGTACGGTGCAGTTGCCCGAGTCGGCCACCCGGCCGACGGCCCAGTGAACCCCGTCGTCGTCCGTACGGAACCGTACGGTCTCCCCCTCGGCGACCCCGTCCTGGAGGAAGGGCGCGTTGTCCACCCGCGCGGTGTCCGGGCCGAGGCGCGTCGCCCACAGCCCCTCGGTGTCGTAGGGCGGCCGGCCCTCGCGCGGGACCAGGCGGAACCAGACCTTGATCTGATCGGCTTCACGGGGCGGGCGTTCCGGACCGGCGAGGGAACTCATGGACCCATGGTCCCCCGCGTGCGGCACACCCGCCTGTCCACGCCGGCGACCATCACGACGTCAGGTTCTGAAGCCAGGGACCGCCCCCACCCCACCACAGTCATCAATTTCCCAACATGAGAGGCCAGTTGCTGGACTCAGGGGCATCTCCTGAGGCTCCTGACGCACACCTCTTGACGCGTACAGGCCCACAGGGGAAACATCACCGTAACGAGAGAGCGCTCTCCCCCCAACGCCCCCCGCGTGCACCTTCCTGTCTCGCCAGCCGGACCCGAGTCCTCTGGCAGTACCAACCCATCCCGGCGTTGTCGGGGCTGCTTACCGCTCGGCTCGGCATCCCCCGATCCGAACCGCCCCCCAGCTTCCACCGGGTTGCTACGACAACCCGGCGGTGAAGGCCTCCCACCTCACTCGATTCCATGGCGCCTCGTGGCGCACCCACCCGCTACGACAAGACCGTCGAGTCCTATCAAGAAGCTGTCGCCCTCGCCTCGCTCCTGATGTGCGCGTGACATGTGAAGGCAACTCCGAGAGGCAGGTCCAGTTCTGTTGCAGCGCTGGAAGCGCCATCACTCTGCCGCGTGCCGCAGGATGCGGGCGGCCACCAGCTCCGGATCGTCGGTCGGCAGGGCGTGGCTCGCACCGGGCACGACCTCCACCTCGGCTGTGGGCACGAGGGCTCCCACCCGCTCCGCGACCTGGCGTGCGTCGTGCAGCGAGCTCTGCTCCCCCAGCAGGAAGAGCGAGGGAACCCGCACCCGGCGCAACTCCTCGCCGGAGAAGACCCGAGCCGGTGGAAGGGCGCGCCGGAACCCGACGGAGGCGCGTCCCAGTTCCATCAGCTCGGTCTCCAGGATGGCGCTGTTGCCGACCCAGCGGGACAGCCGGGGTCTCAGCGTGCGGGGCGCCAGGCCCGCCAGGGCGCCGGCGATGAGCCAGGCGTAGAAGCGGCGGCCCGGCTCGGCGAATCCGGCGGGTTCCACCAGGGTGAGGGCGGCCGTGCGGCCCGGGTGGTACATCTGATGGCCGAGCGCCAGCCAGCCGCCGTAGGAGCAGCCGACGAGATGGGCGGCGGTGGCCTCCAGCCCGGCGAGCACCTCCTCCAGCCAGCGGGCCCCGTCCTCGGCTCCGGTCAGGGGCGCGCTCTGGATGCTGGCGCCCGGCTCACCGACCATGTCAACGGCGATCACCGTGTGATGGCGGGCGATCGGCTCGATGTACCGGTGCCACATCAGGGAGTTGCCGTTGGCGCCCGACAGCAGGACGACCGGGTCGGAGCAGGGTGGCCCGGCGCGGTGGACGCGGGTGGTACCGAAGGATGTCGGCAGGTCGAAGGCGTCCCCGGGGCCGGGCCAGAGCCGGCCGAGCAGGCGTCCGTAGACGGCGTGGAAACGCTCGCGGGTCTTGTCGTTCCTGAACTCGCCTATGCTCATGGTACAGACGTATCACGACTTGGTACACGCGTACCACTACCGGGAGGCCGGACCATCGCCGCGCGCGTCGATCACGAGGAACGCAGGAAACAGATCGCGGAGGCTCTGCTGCGTATCGCCGCCACCGAGGGGCTCCAGTCGGTGAGCATGCGGGCGGTCGCCACCGAGGCGGGCGTCTCCCTGCGGCTGGTGCAGTACTACTTCACGACCAAGCAAGCCCTGGTGCTGGACGCCCTCGCCCGGCTGGGCGCCCAGCTCCAGGCCCGTATGGACCGGTGGATCCGCGAGGCGGGGTCTCCGCCACGACCACGCTCCACGGTCACCGCCGTCCTCTCCAGCGTCCTGCCGACCGACGAGGAAAGCCATCGGATCACCCGGATCTACGCCGCCTACTACGTGCTCGTCCTCGGAGACAGCTCGCTGGAAGAACACGCCACCCCCCAACCCGCCCTGCTGGAAGGCTTCCTCGCCGAACAGCTCCGACTGGCGCAGGAAGCCGGCGCTGTCGGCCCCGAGAAGGATCCCGCCATGGTGGCGGCCGGACTGATGGCCATGGTCAACGGCCTCGGCTCCAGCGTGCTGGGCGGCCAGCGCACCGGTAAAGCAGCCCTGCTTGTCCTGCGCCACCACCTGGACGAACTGTTCGGCCCCGCTACTCCGGCATCCGACGGCTCGTGACGACATACCACCCGACGCTGAATCCACCACGCAAGATCATTTGAAGACACCACCTAGCGGGGCGGACAACTGCGACCTAGTTCACGTTGACGATTCCGCTGGCCGCGCGGTAGCCCCATCCAGAGCCGAGGGTGTTGTAGTGGATGGTGGACCATCCGTTGTTGCTGGCGTCGTTCCCCCAACCTCGGGTCGTGGCGGAACAGCAATACGGCCTCGGGTGGCAAGCACCACGTTGACCACGGTGCGTTCCACTGCCTCTCCTCCGCTGAAGGAGGTACTGGCATCCACCGCGGGGATCTGAGGGAGTCAGCGGAGGCGAGCGAGCCGGGGAGACCGGTAAATGCATGGGATGTGCGCAGCATCGACGCCCCTACCCACCCCGGCTCAGGATTATCACGCCGTAATGACGACCGCCGCGTTGGTCGCTGCCCTATGGCGACCCGACCTTGGGCTTACGGTTCGAGACCTTCTAGCCAGGCAGTCACGTCCAGGGACTGCTGCAGAGCTGGCCCAAAGAGGTGCGGGTTGGCGTTGGCCAGAACGCGGTAGTGACTGACAGCTTCGCGGACTGCGGCCAGACCCATTTCGCGTCGGCCCATCTCACCAGGGTCGAGGGAGAGGGTGTGGATGGCGCTGGCGAGGTTGGGCAGGTGGACGTCGGCATTGGCTTTGGTCAGGGCGCGGCGGATTTCGACAGTCTCTTTCGCCCGGAGCCTCGAGTGGGAATTGCCCGGTTCCACAAGGACTCCCGGCTGCAGAACCGGCGCTGACTCGCATCGTCAGGAGCGGCCCCCGGCGTCGGCCCGCCGCTGCCCGGCGGGCCGGCCGACAGGCAGACGGTCAGGTCGTCTGGTTCACCGGTTCGTGAGTTCGCCGGTGCCCGACCTGCTGGCTCCGGCATCGTCGGAGAACAGGATCCGCTTGCAATCGGAAATGGAGCAGTTCATGTGGAAGACCATGGAATTCGGCGAGGCGCATCAGGGGCGGCCGGGAGCGCTCCTGACCGACGGGAGCGAACCGGCAACGGTGCTGCTCGACGGAGGCAGCGGCGCGAACTTCCACGAGAGCAACGACTGGTGGATCTACTCGGGCGAACTTCGCAGGCCGTTGGCGACCAGCCTTCGCGGAGCGTGCTCGTGCGGCTGGCGCGGCGAGACCAGCTACCCGCTCACCTGGGAGGAGGTAGACCAGAACGCCCCGCACCTCTACGACACCAGGCAGCTCAGGGACGACTGGGCCCGACACATCGCCGACGTCGAAGCCCGCGCAGTCCCGGTTCCCGACGTGCTCGTTGCGCTCCTGGACCAGGTCGAGCAGGAGCTTGACAGGCTCGCGGGCGACGCGCCGCTGGCTGCGCTACGGGCGATCAACCGACTGGAGCACGTCATCGCGGAAATCGGCGATGCGGCAGCGTACGGGGCTGAGGCTGACGCGAGGTCTGGAACTGCGATTGGTCCAGGTCTCGGGTTGCCCGAGGGCGATGCACGCCGACGTCTGCTCCGCTACTCCCTGCGCCGGTGACGTGGCGCGCGGCGGCCGACCAGTACGCAGGCTGGAACGCCGCGCTGGTGGATCACGGGCTGGTGAGGACGTTGTGGGTGCCCATGCGCCGCCAGACGATGTGCTGCTCGCCTTCTCTGAACTAACGACCTTGGGAGCGATCGAGTTCGAGGCCTGTTGGCGTGGAAGATCGATTAGCTGTTGGGTGACGCGCAGGCGGCCTTCTATTCACTTAGGCCGTGTCCTACGTGGTGAGGCGGTCGTTGGGCTGATCATGGGGCGGGGTACGTGGTGTTGGATTGTTCCGGACGGATTGTGGGAGATCGCGAAGCCGTTGATCCCGCCGTCGAAGGTGCGGCCGCAGGGTGGCGGCACGCAGGACACGCCTGATGAGACGGTGTTCGCGGCCATCGTCTACGTGCTGGTCAGCGGCTGTGCCTGGCGCGCGTTGCCGCCATGCTTCGGGATATCGAAGTCGACGGCCCATCGCAGGTTCGTGATCTGGTCGCGGGCCGGCGTGTGGGGCCGACTGCACGAGGAGATCGTGCACCGGCTCTACGACGCCAGCCTGCTCGACCTGTCGCGTGCGGTCCTCGACTCCGCCCACGTGCGCGCTAAAAAGGGGGCGAACACACAGGTCCGAGCCCCGTGGACCGGGGCAAGCCGGGCTCCAAGATGCACGTCCTGTCGGACGCGAACGGACTGCCCCTGGTCGTCGGTGTCTCTGCGGCCAACGTCCACGACAGCCTCGCGCTGAAACCCATGGTCGCCGGTCACCAAACGAGACACGACCCACACCGCGGCCGGCACTTCAAGCCTCAGCGTCTTCACGCCGACAAGGCGTACGATGTTCCTCACCTGCGCAAATGGCTTCGCGGCAAGCGCATTGGCGTCCGCATCGCACGCAAGGGCATCGAGTCCAGCGAACGACTGGGCCGACGCAGGTGGGTCATCGAGCGCACCATGTCCTGGCTCACGGGCTACCGTCGGCTCAACCACCGCTACGAACGAAATCCCCGCAACTACCTGGCCTTTCTCGGCCTCGCCGCCGCCCTCTGCTGCTACAAGCGACTCATCCGCCTCACCACGTAGGACACGGTCTTAAGAGGTCATCTCACGTGGTGAGTTTCGCCAGTTTCTTGTAGCGGGTCAGGGCGGCTGCGAAACCGAGGAAGGCAAGGAAGTGGTTCCCCTTTCGTTCGTATCGCACGGTGAGGCGGCGGTAGCCGAAGAGCCAGGCGATGGTGCGCTCGATCTTCCAGCGGCGACGGCCCAGGCGTTCGCCGCTTTCGACGCCGGGCCGGGCGATGCGCGGGACGATGCCGTGCATCCGGAACCACCTGCGGTGTGCGGCGGAGTGGTACGCCTTGTCGGCCCGGAGTTTTCCGGGCTTCCGGCGGCGGGGTCCGCGCCGGGAACGGACCGCGGGTATGCCGCTGATCAACGGGCGCGGGGCGTTGGTGTCGTGGACGTTGGCTCCCGACGCGGCGACGACCAGTGGCAGGCCCCGAGCATCGGACAGAACGTGCAGTTTGCTGCCCTTCTTGCCCCGGTCGACCGGGTTCGGCCCGGTCAGCGAGCCCCTTTGTTTCGCGCGCACGCTCGCCGCGTCCACGATGGCCGAGGTCCAGTCGATTTCGCCCCGGGCACCGAGCTCGTCCAGTACCGCCCGGTGCAGCCGTCGCCACACCCCCGCCTCGGTCCAGGCCGTGAAACGGCGGTGGGCGGTGGCCGGTGAGACCCCGAAGTCCCCTGGCAGCATCTGCCAGCCGCACCCACTGGTCAGCACGATCACCACGGCGGCGAATGCCGCACGCTCGTCCACCGGAGCCGCTCCCCCGCCCTGCGGCCGGGACTTGAACCCCGGCAGCAACGGAGCGGTCGGCTCCCACTACCCGTCCGGCACCAGCCGACTCGAAAGATCAACACTCACAAGTCGACATCATGCCGCACCACCCTCACGCCACGTGAGATGACCTCTTACATGCAAGGGCAGCGGAACACATCCCGGTCTCCACTCCGCGCACAGAGCCATCCATACCGTGTTGCGGCGCCACGGCACAGAGTGGGATATCAGTCGCACTGAGTTCCTCAACGCAATAGTGGAACCCAAGTTCCTCTCCGAGCGACCATATCAAGCTTAATACGCGGAAATCCTCGGACCACGATGAGGTCACGCCCACCGTGATGATCGCGACCTCACCAGGAGGGTCGAGAGCGCGGAACAGATACTTCCCGCCTGGAGCCTACTGAGGGCACGCTCATAGACGTGGCCGGATTGCGCACGAAGATCTGGGCAGTAACCAACCGGCTGCGGAAATCCCCAACTGTTCGCCCGACTCGTTGCTTCACCCCAGGACCAACGTCTCATCCCCGAAATCAGCCACCAGCTTCAACTCGCCGCCCAGCGCCGCGACATACGCGGCGAGAGTCTCGACCTCGGATCGACTGATCGCACCCTTCTCTATGGCCGAGACACGTCCCTGAGTAACGCCGAGAACCCTGGCCACCGCCGTCTGAGTCATCTGCTGGCGCTTGCGCACCTCCGCGAGGCGGTACGCCCTCATTTCTGACAGCAGCACAGCAGTACGCTGCTCAACTCTCTCGACCTCTTCGGCGGTGAAGTCGAACTCACCCTTGAGGTCATCCCAGTCGACGGCAACGGCCGCTTTCGATTCAGCTCTCATGACTCCTCATCTCTGCCTGCCGCGTAAGCCATGTAAGCGGCTTCCGCTTCCTTGGTCGCCGTCCGGTACCACCCAGACCACTGGCCTGATTTATCGCCACCCACAAGGGTTACCGCATTACGCGCCGGATCGAACACGAAGAGCACCCTCACCTCGCTGGCACCCGACGATCCCGGCCGCAACTCCTTCAGATTCGACAACGACGAGCCAGTGATGCGATCGACCAGCGGGCGGCCGAGGAAAGGCCCTTCCGGTTGGAGGACATCAATGGCTGCCGCGACCTGAATCAGCGTGTCTCGGTCACGTTCGCGCAATTGATGCAACCAGCTCCTCACCGGCTCCACCACGATGACCCTGTATTGCAATTACTCTCCAGCCAACCGCGAGATCACATACAGGTGTGATACTCGGCTGTCGCTCCGAGCGGGCTGCCTCTGCGTGTGAAGCGCCACCGCTCCGTGCGACAGGACCGTGATCGTCGCCGTGGGGTCGTCCGCGACCGTGGTCCCGTGCCGTCACAGGCGTCGGGGCCGACGGCTCCGCCCCCGGCCGGATACGTTCCCGGGCGGGGGCGGAGGGGTGGAGCGGCTGTCCGGTCCGGGCGTCAGCCCTGGCCGGTCAGGTCGATGGTGACCGTGCGCTCGGCGGGGGTCTTCCCGGTCAGGGCGGTCTTCATCGCCTGGGCCACGTCGTCCGCGCCGACCTGGTGCTTCTTGCCGTCGCCCTTGACCGCCATGATGCCGTCGAAGACGCCGTCCAGGAGCCTGTCGATCGCCTGCTTGTCGTAGACGTCGACCAGCCGGCCGTCCACCGGCTTCATGGAGAGGATCTGCGGCAGCGACCGGGTCGGGCCGAACTGGATCTCCTTGGGGCCGGCCTTGATCGTGATCAGGCCGGACATGGCGGGCTCGGCGAACTCCTTCATCGCCCGGTCCAGTTCGGCCTTGGTGATGGTGGGCTCGCTGGTGGTGACGGGGAGTTCGACCAGCCGGGCCTGCCCGGTCTGCACCTGGGCGCGGTAGGCGTCCCGGACCGAGATCAGGGACTGGCCGGCGTCCAGTGTCCTGCCCGGCTTGCCCGGCACCGCCACGGCCTTGTCGGGCTCGAAGCGGATCGTGCCGTCACTGGCCGAGCCGGAAGCGCCGGCCAGGTCGGAGAGGGCCACGCCGAGCTTCTCCTCGTCGACCGGGATCACCGGGTCGGCGGGACGTTCCCCGCCGAACAGCGAACCGATCACGGAGACGGGGTTGTAGTCGCTGCCCGCCGCGCCGCGCACGGTCTCCTGGCTGTCCAGGGTGAGACCGGCCTTCTCGGGGTCGAGCTTCTCCTCCTTGCCGTCCACCGACAGCGTCAGGGGCTTCTTGGCCCGCTCGCCGAGGGCGGCTTCGAGCTTGGTGACCGCCTCCTCCTTCGTGCCGCCGCCGATGTCGACGCCGAGCACCGTGGTGCCCTTGGGGACCTCGGAGTGGTTCAGCAGGAGGCCCGCCCCGTACGCGATGCCGAGCAGCACGACCGCGGCCACCCCGAGGAGGACCAGCTTGGAGCGGCCCTTCTTCGCGGGGGCGGGGGCGGCGGCCTGGGACGCGGGACGCGGGGCGGCGGGGCCGGGCGTGGGAACACCGGATCCGCCCGGACCGCCGAGGCCGCCCGGAGGTCCGCCGGCCACCGGGCCGCCGGGGGTGCCGGGGCCCCCCGGGAACGCGACCCGGGGCTCGCTGGGCACCACGGGGATGCCGCTGGTCAACGTGTCGCCCGAGACATGGCCGGGGCCGGGCTCGGGCGCCGGGGGCTGCGGCGTGAGGATCGCGGTGTCGTCGGACATCCGGGGCGGTACGCCGCCGGGGCCACCCGGGACCATCGGGCCGGGACCGCTGGGGACACCCGGGACCATCGGGCCGGGACCGCCGGGGCCGCCGGGGCCGCGTACGCCGTCGAGGTTCGGCGTGAGGGAGGAGCTGCCGGTGGCCGGTCCCGTGGTGGGGCCGGACGGACCGGGCGGACGCACCCCTAGGCCGGGGGTGGAGCGCGGGCCTCCGCCGGGGGGCTCCGTGCCGTAGCTGTCGAGCGCGCTGCGGCCGGGGCCGGGGCCGGGTGTGCCCGGTCCGCCGCCGGGCTGCGGGGCGTCCGAGAAGTACGGCAGGTCGGGGCGCGAGCGGCCCGCGTCACCGTCGGACCCACCACCGGGGCCACCGGTGCGCCCGGCGCCCCCACCCGCGCTCGGGCCGCCGGGGCCGCCCGCGCCGGGACCCTGGGCGCCGCCGGGGCCGGAAGGAGCGCCGCCGGGGGCGCCGGGCGCACCGGTGCCCTGAGCGGCTGCTCCCGGCCCGGTGGCCGGGCCCTTGCGCGGGGCGAACCAGTCGCTGCCGCTCTTCTCCCGGGCCGGCTTCTCGCCGGGTGCCGGGTCGGTGGCGGGGCCGCCGTCCCGGGGCCGGTCCGCGGCCGACGCGCCGTTCGGGCCCGCGGAACGGTCCGCGGGCCCGGGGGCGGGCGGCGGCGTGCCGGGGCGCGGGGTGGCGCCGGTGCGCTCCGCGTCGGAACGGCCGCCGGAGATGTCGCTCTCCGCCATCGGCGTACGCATCACGACCGGCGGGATGGGACGCGACCCGGGGATGTTGATCCGGATGCGCGTCGTCAGCGTCGTCTCGGTCTTCGGTTCCTCGGGCCGGGGCGGAGCCACGGATTCCGGGTTCTCGTCAGAGCCGTCCTGCGACGGGTGGAGCGACGGATACTGGCGGGATCCGTACGGCGGCGTACCCGAGGGATACGCGGCTCCGCCGCGGCCCTGGGGCCCGGAGGACGAACTGTCAGTTTCACGACTCAAAGCAGGTTCTCCCGATTGGCTCCGCCGCCCGTACTTCCCCCATGCCGCAGGCCAGGGGACGGCTCGGCGCGCGCACCACCATACTGGCCGTCGCCGTCGGACACTCCACGACCGGGTGAAACCGCCACCCGTGCATCACACCTGTGGGGGCCTTTCCCGACCCGGACTTGGCACTTCACGTACCGGACCGGCCGTCGCGGATGGCTGATTGCGGCACTTTGGAGGTGGTGGCGCACATCACAGCGACGGCCGTCCCGCCGAGCATGAACAGCACCAGGCCGAGTTCGTCGCCGAAGACGTAGTCGCCCTCCGGCCGCCCGCTCAGCAGGAGGAAGACCGTGACGAACCAGCCCCCCGCCGGGGCGAGCGCGCCGATCTGGGTACGGGTCAGGATCCGGCCGCCGTAGAAGAGGCCCGCGGCGGCCGCCAGCGCGATGATCAACCCGCCCGGGAACCACGCGGCTTGGACGAGTGCGCCGGCGATCCCGACCAGGACGCCGAGGACGACGAGGCCCGAGTAGGCGGCGATCCGGGCCGGGTTCGGCCGGGCGGCGAAACCGGTGGGCTCGGGCTCCCTGGGCGGTGCGTTCCGCCGTGGCGCGTGGGAGGAGCCGGCGCGGACACGGCCCTTGCCCGGGTTCCCGCTCACGCGGTGCCTCCCGTCGCGCCCGCGGCGTCCGTTACGTCCGTGGCTCCCGCGGCGTCCGTGACTCCCGCGGCGTCCCTTACGCCTGTGGCTCCCGTCACGTCCGTGGCGGGCGGCAGGCCTGCGAAGAGGTCGCTCTCGCGCATCCCCTCGGGCACGCCCGGTACGCCCCGCGCCAGTTGGTAGTACTCGGTCGTCAGCAGGGGCTGACCGAGGTCGTTGGAGAGGGCGAAGAACGGGCCGTCGACCGCGATCTGGGTGGCGTGGGCGCGCATCGCCGCCGACTTGGCCCCGGCGTACGCCGATCCGTCGATCTCCGCGGTGATCCGCTCCCCCTCGGTGACGCCCGGGACGTCGTCCACGGAGGCGATGCCGGGGAAGGTCCCGGGGGCGGTGGTGCGCAGCCGCTCGAAGCCGGCCTCGGCCACGGCGCGCTCCACCCGGTTCCAGTAGATCTTCGCGACGGCGTGCGGCGCGTCGGTACCGTACGCCGGGTCGGCGGCCAGGTCGGCGGCGCGCATCGCGACGCGGTGGGCCTGGATGTGGTCGGGGTGGCCGTAGCCCCCGTCCGGGTCGTAGGTGACCAGGACCTGGGGGCGGACCTCGCGGATCACCTCGACGAGGTGGGCCGCCGCCTCGTCCACCGGGGTGGACCAGAAGGAGCCGGGGCGGCCGTTCTGCTCGGCGCCCATCATTCCGGAGTCCCGGTAGCGGCCGGCCCCGCCGAGGAAGCGGTGGTCGTCGACGCCGAGCTCCTTCATCGCCGCGGCCAGCTCGCCGACGCGGTGGGAACCCAGCGCGTCGTCCCGGTCGGCGGTGAGGCGGGCGAGCGCGGGCGGGATGACCTCGCCCTCCTCGCCGAGCGTGCACGTCACCAGGGTGACGTGGGCGCCCTCGGCCGCGTACCTGGCCATGGTGGCGCCGTTGTTGATCGACTCGTCGTCGGGATGCGCGTGCACCAGCAGCAGACGGCGGGCGGGGAGGTCCTTCATGGGGACCACCCTACGAGCCCGGAGGCCCCCCGTGCCTCCGCGCCCCGTGCCCCGCGCCTCCTCGACCCCCCGGCCCGCCCCCGGCGCGCGGTCAGAACTTGATGCTGCTGATCATCCCCGCCACGTTGGACGTCAGATCGGAGATGGTCGGTGCGACCGACGAGCTCGCGATGTAGAACCCGAGCAGCATGCAGACCACCGCGTGCCCTCCCTTCAGTCCGGATTTCCGGATCAGCAGGAAGACGATGATCGCCAGCAGCACTACCGCCGAAATCGAGAGCGCCACGGCGGTTCACCTCCATCGGTACGTTCGGACGGTCAAAACGGGGGTACGCGAAGTCAGCAGGTTCCTACCCACCTAGCGCTACGGATCATAACTATCCGTGCCAACGCATTGATCGGGGCACAGCAGCACGAGGGGCGCACGAACCGCACCGCACAGCGGAGTTCGGAGCTAGGTTCGGGGTCATGACCTCGCAGAAGCTGTCCTTTCCCCGCCAGCAAGCACGGACCCAGCGCTTCACTCTGGGCGCACCTCGCGCCTTCACCGTCTCACCGGATGAGACGCGCGTGATCTTCCTCCGCTCGATGTCCGGAACGGACCGCTCCACCCGCCTCTGGGTCCTCGACCCGGCGACCGGCGAGGAGCGGATCGCCGCCGATCCCGAAGTCCTGCTGGGCGGTGCGGCGGAGAAGCTGTCGGCGCAGGAGCGGGCCCGGCGCGAGCGGACCCGGGAGGGTTCGTCGGGCATCGTCTCCTACGCGGTGGACGCGGCCGCGGAGTTGGCCGCGTTCGCCCTGTCCGGAAAGGTGTACGTGGCCGAGCTGCGGGCCGGCACCGCGCGGGCGCTGCCGGTGCCGGGCCCGGTGATCGACCCCCGGCCGTCCCCCGACGGCCGGCACATCGCGTACGTGGCCAAGGGCGCGCTGCGGGTCGTGGGCGCGGGGGGCGAGGGCGACCGGGCGCTGGCCGAGCCGGAGAACTCCCATGTCACCTACGGTCTGGCCGAGTTCATCGCGGCCGAGGAGATGCACCGCTACCGGGGTTTCTGGTGGTCGCCGGAGTCGGACCGGCTGCTGGTCGCGCGGGCCGACGACAGCCCCGTACAGCGGTGGTACATCGCGGATCCCGCGCACCCCGAGCGCAAGCCCGCCGAGATCGCCTACCCGGCGGCGGGCACGCCCAACGCCGAGGTGGGGCTCTTCGTCATGGACCTGGAGGGGTCCCGTACCGAAGTGGTCTGGGACCGGGTCGCGTTCCCGTACCTGGCCCAGGTGCACTGGTCGTCCGCGGGTGCTCCGCTGCTGCTGGTGCAGGCCCGGGACCAGCGCAGTCAGCGGTATCTGGCGGTGGACACGGAGACCGGTGCGACCCGGATCGTGCATGTCGACGAGGACCCGGTGTGGCTGGATCTTTTCCCCGGGGTGCCCGCCTGGGCCCCGGACGGGCGGCTCGTGCGGATCGTCGACGAGGGCGGCGCGCGGGTGCTGGCGGTCGGGGACCGGCTGCTCACCGGGTCGCAGCTGCACGTCCAGTCGGTGCTGGACATCGGGGAGTCCGACATCCTGGTCTCGGCGGTGGCCGGTGAGGACGCGGTCGAGCCGGAGATCGGGCAGATCCACGTGTACCGGGTGAACGAGCTGGGAATCGAGCGGATTTCCGAAGGGGTGGGGGTGCACTCCGCGGTCCGCTCGGGCGGTCTCGCGGTCCTGGTCTCGGCCGTTCCCGAGGAGCCCGGGGCCGCCGCGTGGGTGGTGCGGGACGGCAAGCGGCTGACCCGGATCCCGAGTTTCGCCCAGGAGCCGGTGCTCGCCGCCCGCGTGACGCTCACCGAGGGGGGCGCACGGCGGATTCCGTGCGCCGTGCTGCTCCCCTCGGACTACCAGGAGGCGGATGGTCCCCTTCCGGTCCTGATGGACCCGTACGGCGGTCCGCACGGCCGCCGGGTGGTCGCCGCCCACAACGCGCATCTGACCTCGCAGTGGTTCGCGGACCAGGGCTTCGCGGTGGTCGTGGCGGACGGGCGGGGCGCGCCGGGCCGCTCGCCGGCCTGGGAGAAGGCGGTGCGGGACAACCTCGTGATGACGATGGAGGACCAGGTCGAGGCGTTGCACGGGCTCGCCGGGCGGTTCCCGCTCGACCTGTCCCGGGTGGCGATCCGCGGCTGGTCCTTCGGCGGGTATCTGGCGGGGCTCGCGGTGCTGCGGCGGCCCGACGTCTTCCACGCGGCGGTGGTGGGCGCTCCGGTGACGGACCAGCGGCTGTACGACACCCACTACACCGAGCGCTATCTCGGCGACCCTGCGACGCAGCCCGAGGTGTACGCGTACAACTCGCTGCTCACCGACGACGGTCTCTCCGAGCCCGCCGACGAGGTCCGGCCGATGATGATCGTGCACGGCCTGGCCGACGACAACGTGGTGGTCGCCCACGCCCTGCGGCTGTCCTCGGCACTGCTGGCGGCCGGGCGTCCGCACGAGGTGCTTCCGCTGAGCGGGGTGACGCACATGACGCCGCAGGAGCAGGTCGCGGAGAACCTGCTCCTGCTCCAGGTGGACTTCCTCAAGCGGTCGTTGGGGCTGACCGGAGCCTGAGCGGCGCCCGGCCGGGCCGGCCCCTCCTCCCCGTCACCCGCTCACCAGCGGGGCGGCGGGGAGGAGGGCGGGGGCCCGAAGCCGGGGGCGGGCGGCTGCTGACCGGGAACCGCCTGCGAGGGCGGGTAGCCGGGGGGCTGGACGCCCCACGGTCCGCTGCCGCCCCACGGGCCCGGGGCGCCACCGGCGGGGGTCCGCCCGACGCCCTTGCGGGCGAGGACGAGGAGCACGAGGGGTCCGGCGAGGAGCGCGGAGAAAGAGGTCAGCATGTTCAGCTGCGCCTCGATGTCCGCGTCGAGGAAGTGCTCGTACATCTCGTAATGGATGATGCGCGCCGTGCCCAGCACGCCGGAGGAGAGCACGAACCCGCCCGCGATCAGGCCGAGCGGGCGCGCGTGGGCCGCACCGGCGACCGCGCCGACGGCCGCCACCAGGAACATCAGGACGTGCGTCACGGAGACCCAGCCGGGAGGCCCCTCGGTCAGCGGGACGGTCAGAGGTCCCCCGCCGATGAACCACCCGGGATAGAAATCGGACGGGAAGACGAACGGCTGCCGGATCTCCCAGGCGGCGACGATCAACGCCTGGAGGCCCAGGAGCAGGAAGGCTGCCACCCCCGCGCCGCGCCCCGGCCCGACGGGGCGCTCCGCACCCTCCGGCGCCGGGCGTCGGCCCGCCACCCCCGCGACGATCAGGCCGAGCCCGGCCGCCAGGGCGACGTACGTCGTGAGCAGCGCCCGGTCGCGGAGGTCCTCCGGGGCCGAGGCGTCTCCGCTGGTCCAGACACCGGGCAGCCGCAGGGCGAAGGTGACGACGCCGGTGACGATCAGGACCGAAGCGGCGGAGGCGGACCGGAGTGCCGCCACAGCGGCGGCGGCGTAGGCCACCAGCAGGACGAGGCTGGTGGACGAGGTGGCCGTCCGCAGCGCGTCCCGGGGGTCCGCGGTGCCCGACCAGTCCTCCCAGACCGCCAGCGGCCCTTCGGCGGCCCGGATGTCCCGCACCAGCCAGGCGATGATGAGTAGTGCCGGCACCGCGCACAGAACGGCGCCGGTGATTCTTGCTCCCCGTGTAAGTGTCACCCGGTGATACTCCATTGCCCCGAACGGATGAACAAGCCCGCACAGGGGACAGGCCGGGGCGGTACGGGGGCGGGCCGGAAGCGCCAGGCCGGCAGCGGCGGGCGACCGGCCGGAGCGACGAGACGACGCTCCGGCCGGACCACGGCACCCGCACGGCCGTACGCTGTTCAGCATGGGGCGTTCGTATATCGGTGCGGCGACGGCGGAGTTGCCTGCTTGTTAACGCGTCTGACGCGGCCCTACGACGTTTCGCCCTCGGTGCGCCCCGGCTTCTCCTCGGGCTCCGGCTCCGCGTGCCCCGGCTTCTCCTCGGGCTCCGGCTCCGCGTGCCCCGGCTTCTCCTCGGGCTCCGGTCCCGGCCGCGCGGGCCCCGGGGCCTCCCGCTCGCCCTCCGGCGGCACCACGCGCTTCTCCTCCGCGAAGTGGCACGCGGAGTCGTGCCGGGCCGGGGTGTCGACGTGCCGGAACTCCGCGGGGACCGCCAGCAGCGGGACCTCCAGTGCGCACCGCTCCTGCGCCTTCCAGCACCGGGTGCGGAAGCGGCAGCCCGAGGGGATGTTGGCGGGCGAGGGGACGTCTCCGTGCAGGATGATCCGCTCCCGGTGGTCGCGGGCCGTCGGGTCCGGTACGGGGACGGCGGAGAGCAGCGCCTGGGTGTACGGGTGGGTGGGGTGGTCGTAGATCTCCGCGTCGGAGCCGATCTCCACGATCCGGCCGAGGTACATCACGCCGACCCGGTCGGAGATGTGCCGGACGATCGAGAGGTCGTGGGCGATGAAGACGAAGCTGAGGCTGAACTCCGCCTGGAGCCGGTCCAGCAGGTTGACGACCTGCGCCTGGACGGACACGTCGAGCGCGGAGACCGGTTCGTCGGCGACGATGATCTCCGGGTTGAGGGCGAGCCCCCGGGCGATGCCGATGCGCTGGCGCTGACCGCCGGAGAACTGGTGCGGATAGCGGTTGATGTACTCCGGGTTGAGCCCGACGACGTCCAGCAGGTCCTGCACCTTCTGCCGCCGGCTGCCCTTCGGGGCGACCTCGGGGTGGATCTCGTACGGCTCCCCGATGATGTCGCCGACCGTCATCCGCGGGTTCAGCGAGGTGTAGGGGTCCTGGAACACCATCTGGATGTTGCGGCGTACGGCCTTCAGCGCCCGGCCGGACAGCTTCGCAATGTCCTCGCCCTTGTAGCGGATCGCGCCGGCGGTGGGGCGTTCCAGATGGACGAGCATCTTGGCGACGGTCGACTTGCCGCAGCCCGACTCCCCCACGATGCCCAGCGTCTCGCCCGCGTACAGGTCGAAGTCGACGCCGTCGACGGCCCGGACCGCGCCGATCTGCCGCTTGAGGAGGACGCCCCGGGTCAGCGGGTAATGCTTGGCGAGGCCGCGTACCTGGAGGATCGGGTCGCCCTCCGTGTACGGCGTGACGGCGTCCTGGCGGGCCGTGGACAGCAAGGTGGAGCCGGCCGCGCCGCCGCCGGTCCCCGCACTCTCGTCGCGGTCAGCGTGCATCGAGCGTCTCCTTCCAGAAGTGGCAGGCGCTCCGGCGCCGCTCGTGGGGGTGGTAGAGCGGCGGCACGTCGCTGCGGCACACGTCCCGGGCCTGCGGGCAGCGGGGGTTGAAGGCGCAGCCGGGCGGGATGCGGGTGAGGTTGGGGGGCAGGCCCTTGATCGCGTAGAGCTCCCGGCCCTTCTGGTCCAGGCGCGGGATCGACTGGAGGAGGCCCTTGGTGTACGGGTGCGCGGGGGCCTTGTAGATGTCGTGCACCGGGGCGGTCTCGACGATGCGGCCCGCGTACATGACGGCGATCTTGTCGGCGACGTCGGCGACGACGCCGAGGTCGTGGGTGATCAGGATGAGCCCCATGTTCAGCTCGCGCTGGAGTTCGGCGAGGAGCTCCATGACCTGGGCCTGGACGGTGACGTCGAGGGCGGTGGTCGGCTCGTCGGCGATGATCAGGGACGGTTCCAGGGCCATCGCCATGGCGATCATGATGCGCTGGCGCATCCCGCCCGAGAACTGGTGCGGGTAGTTGCCGACCCGTTCCTTGGCCGCCGGGATGCGGACCCGGTCCATCAGCTCGACCGATCTGGCCTTCGCGTCCTTGCGGGACATGCCGCGGTGCACGACGAACATCTCGCCCAGCTGCTCGCCGACGGTGAGGACCGGGTTGAGCGAGGACAGGGCGTCCTGGAAGATCATGGCCATCTCCTGGCCGCGGATCTTCCGCCGCTCCTCCGGCCTGAGCTTCAGCAGGTCCTGGTCCTTGAAGAGGATCTCCCCGCCGGCGATCTTCCCGGGCGGCATGTCGAGGATGCCCATGATCGCCTGGGCGGTGACGGACTTGCCGGAGCCGGACTCGCCGAGGACGGCGAGCGTCTCGCCCTCGGCCACCGAGTAGTTGACCCCGTTGACGGCCTTGGCGACGCCTTCGCGGGTGTGGAACTCCACGTGCAGTTCGCGCACTTCGAGCAACATGGCAACCGGCTCCTCAGCGCAGCTTGGGGTCGAGGGCGTCGCGCACCGCGTCGCCGAGCATGATGAACGCGAGCACGGTGACCGCCAGCGCTCCGGCGGGCCAGAGCAGCATGTGCGGGGCGTTGCGGATGTAGTTGGCGGCGGCGGAGATGTCGATGCCCCAGGAGACGGCCGGGTCCTTCAGGCCGACCCCGAGGAAGGAGAGGGTCGCCTCCAGCGAGATGTAGGTGCCGAGCGCGATGGTCGCCACGACGATGACCGGGGCGATGGCGTTCGGGGTGATGTGGCGCAGCATCATGCGGGAGTTGGAGGCGCCGAGCGCGCGGGCCGCCTGGACGTAGTCGTTCTGCTTGGCGGTGATGACCGAGCCGCGGGCGATGCGGGCGATCTGAGGCCAGCCGAGCAGGACGATGAAGCCGACGACGGGCCAGACGGTGGAGCTGGTGACGACGGAGAGGAAGACCAGGCCGCCGAGGACGACGGGGATGCCGAAGAAGACGTCGGTGAGGCGCGAGAGGATCGAGTCCCACCAGCCGCCGAAGAAGCCGGCGAGGCCGCCGAGCACACTGCCGAGGATCGCGACGCCGAGGGTGGAGCAGATGCCGACGGTCACCGAGGTGCGGGTGCCGTGGACGACCCGGGTGTAGACGTCGCGGCCCTGCGGGTCGAAGCCGAAGGGGTGGCCGGGCTCGGAGCCCTTCTGGGCGTCGTCCAGGTTGGCCTGGAGGGGGTCGCCGCTCGCGATGAGCGAGGGCCAGATGGAGATGGTCACCAGGAAGAGGATGACCAGTGCGGAGATGATGAAGACCGGGTTGCGCCGCAGGTCGCGCCAGGCGTCGGACCAGAGGCTGCGGGGTTTGCCGGCCGGGCCCGTGCCGTCGGGGCCGGCCGGGTTCTTCTCCAGGCTGGCTCCCTCCGCCATGGCGAGGTCCGTGGGGCCGCCGGCTCCCGCCGGGGAGATCGCTCCGTCCGGTGACTGCGGCTCAGGCATAGCGGATCCTCGGGTCGAGTACGGCGTACAGGAGGTCGACGATCAGGTTGGCGGCCAGGAAGACGAGGACGAGGATCGTGACGAAGCCGACGACGGTCTGGGAGTTCTGCCGCAGGATCCCCTGGTAGAGCTGGTAGCCGACGCCGTGGATGTTGAAGATCCGCTCGGTGACGATGGCCCCGCCCATCAGGGCTCCCACGTCGGTGCCGATGAAGGTGACGACGGGGATCAGCGAGTTGCGCAGCAGGTGCCGTACGACGACCCGGCGGCGGGGCAGGCCCTTGGCGACGGCGGTGCGTACGTAGTCGGCGCGGGCGTTCTCGGCGATCGAGGTCCGGGTGAGCCGGGTGACGTAGGCGAGCGAGACCGAGGCGAGGACCAGTCCGGGGACGAGCAGTTCGTCGAAGGTGGGGTCGGCGGAGACCGAGGGCTTGATGATGCCCCACTTGACGCCCAGGAGGAGCTGGAGCAGCAGCCCGGTGACGAAGGTCGGGACGGCGATGACGACCAGCGTCAGGATGAGGACGGTGGTGTCGACGGGGCGGCCGCGCCGCAGTCCGGTGACGACGCCGAGGCTGATGCCGATGACGACCTCGAAGACGACCGCGACGACGGTGAGCCGGATCGTGATGGGGAAGGCGGTCGCCATCAGCTCGGTGACCTTCTGCCCGTTGAACGCGGTGCCGAAGTCGCCTGTGAACACGTTGCCCATGTAGGTGAGGTATTGCTGCCAGACCGGCTTGTCGAGGCCGAATTCGGAGCGCAGCTGGGCGGCGGTGGCCGGGTCGCACTGGCGGTCGCCGCAGAGGCCCGCGATGGGGTCGCCCATCACGTTCACCATGAGGAAGATCAACAGCGTGGTGCCGAAGAAGACGGGGATCATCTGCAGCAGCCGCCGGATCACATAACGTCCCATGAGGGGCTCCGGGGGTCGGGTCTAGCGGTTCCGGGCAGGTGGTGCACGGACGGCACGGGGGTGCGCGGACGGCACAGGGTGCGTGCACGGACGGCACGGGGTGCGTGCGCGGACGGCACAGGGTGCGCGGACGGCCGGCACAGGGTGCGCGGACGGCCGGGGCGCTGGTGTCGGGCGTCCCGGCCGTCCGCGTCGCTCAGCGCGTCACTTGACGGTGATCTCTTCGTAGACCGGGACGCTGAACGGGTTCAGCGCGACGTTGTCGACCCGGTCCGAGTAGCCGGCGCTGCCGTTCTGGTACCAGAGCGGGATGACCGGCATCTCCGTCACGAGGATCTTCTCCGCGTCCTGGAAGGTGGTGACGGCCTTCGCCTTGTCGCTCTCTGCGTTGGCCTTGTCGATCAGGTCGTCGAACTCCTGGTTGCTCCACTTGCCGTCGTTGGACGGGGCGTTGGTGTAGTAGAGCGGCTGGAGGAAGTTCTGGATCAGCGGGTAGTCCATCTGCCAGCCCGCCCGCCAGGCGCTCTTCAGCTTCTGGGTGGAGACCTGGGCGCGGAAGTCGGCGAAGGTGCCGACGGGGCCGCCGACGCAGGCCTTGTTGTCGCCCATGACGTTGTTGATGCTGTTGCAGACGGCGTCGACCCATTCCTTGTGGGAGCCGGTGTCCGCGTTGTACGAGATCTTCAGCTGGCCGCCGGGGATGCCGCCGCCCTCGTCGATCAGCTTCTTGGCCGCGGCCTTGTCGTACGTGCACTCCTTGCCGCAGAGGCCCTTCTTGAAGCCGCCCTCCTCGCCGAGGACCGGGGAGGTCCAGTCGGAGGCGGGGGTGCGGGTCTTCTGGAAGATCTGGTCGGTGATCTGCGCCCGGTTGATCGCCATCGAGAGGCCCTGGCGGACCTTGCGGGCGTCGTCGGTGTCCCACTCCTTGTCGTAGAAGGGGAAGGCCAGGGTCTGGATGATGCCCGCGGGGGTGTTGATGTACCGGTCGCCGAGGTCCGCCTCGACGTTGCGGAGCTGGGAGGCGGGCACGTCGTCGACGAGGTCGAGGTTGCCCGACGTCAGGTCGGTGTAGGCGGTGTTGTTGTCGGTGAAGACCTTGAGGTCGACGCCGCCGTTCTTCGCCTTGTCGTCGCCCGGGTAGTCGTCCCACTTGCGCAGGTTCATCGAGGAGCCCTTGGCGTACGACTCGATGGTGTAGGGGCCGTTCCCGACGGGCTTGGAGAGCCAGGCGTCGTGGTCGTCGTAGAACGCCTTGGGCAGGGGGACGAAGGCGGAGTAGCCGAGGGTGTCGGGCCACAGGGAGAACTTCTGGGTGAGCTTGGCGGTGAAGGTCAGGTCGTCGACGACCTTCAGGCCGGAGAGGGTCTCGGCGGAGGCGGAGCCGGACTCCGGGTGGACCTTGTCGTAGCCCTCGATGTACTGGAAGAAGTAGGCGTTCTTCTGGTTGTTCTTCAGCGCGGCGCCGTAGTTCCAGGCGTCGACGAAGGACTTGGCGGTGACCTTCTCGCCGTTGGAGAACGTCCAGCCGTCCTTGAGCTTGATCGTGAAGTTCTGGGAGTCCTTCGAGTCGATGGACTCGGCGACCATGTTCTGGGCCTCGCCGGTCTTCGGGTCGTAGCGGATCAGTCCGCGGAAGACCATGTCGAGGACCTTGCCGCCCTGGACCTCGTTGGTGTTGGCGGGTTCCAACGGGTTCTGCGGGTCTCCCCAGGAGGAGCTGACGATGCCGTCGGCACCGCCGCTGCCGCCGTCACCACCGCCACCGCCGCCGCAGGCCGTCGTTGTCAGGGCGACGGCCACCGCACATGCGGCCCACCTGACCTGTGTGGCTCCGCGCATGGAGTGCCTCCTAGAGTCATCGAGTAGCTCAATGCCTCATATCACCGCATAACGCCACGTACCGCATGCGGGCTTACCCCGTACGGGCGGGGGCGCGGGCGGACGCGACGATGCCCGGTCCCCCTGGGGGAACCGGGCATCCGCCGTTCAGTGACCGCAAGCGATCACGCCGCGTGCACGACGTCGCGCTCCTCGGCGAAGTGGCACGCCGACTCGTGCGTGGCGGGAGTGGTTCCCGCGACGAAACGCTCGGGGATCGCCAGCAGGGGCTCCTCCGTCGCGCAGCGCTCCTCCGCCTTCCAGCACCGGGTGCGGAAGCGGCAGCCCGAGGGCGGGTTCGCCGGTGACGGAACGTCACCGGTCAGGATGATCCGGTCGCGTCCCTCACGGGCCGACGGGTCGGGGACCGGGACCGCCGACAGCAGCGCCTGGGTGTAGGGGTGCGTCGGGTGGTCGTAGATCTGCGTGTCCGTGCCGATCTCGGCCATCTTGCCGAGGTACATGACGCCGACCCGGTCGGAGATGTGCCGGACGATGGACAGGTCGTGCGCGATGAAGAGGTAGGACAGGTTGAACTCGTCCTGGAGCTTCTCCATCAGGTTGATGACCTGCGCCTGCACCGACACGTCGAGCGCGGAGACCGGCTCGTCGCAGATGATGATCTCCGGGTTGAGCGCGAGGCCCCGGGCGATGCCGATGCGCTGGCGCTGACCGCCGGAGAACTGGTGCGGGTACCGGTTGATGTACTCCGGGTTCAGCCCGACGACGTCCAGGAGCTCCTGGACGCGGCGGCGCCGGTCGCCCTTCGGGGCCACCTCGGGGTGGATCTCGAAGGTCTCCCCGATGATGTCGCCGACCGTCATACGCGGGTTCAGCGAGGTGTACGGGTCCTGGAACACCATCTGGATGTTGCGGCGCACGGCCTTCAGCGCGCGGCCGGACAGCTTGGTGATGTCCTGGCCCTTGTAGAAGACCTCGCCTGCGGTGGCCCGCTCCAGCGTCATCAGGAGCTTGGCGACCGTGGACTTGCCACAGCCGGACTCCCCCACGATGCCGAGGGTCTCACCCGCGTACAGGTCGAAGGAGATCCCGTCGACGGCCTTGACCGCGCCGATCTGCTTCTTGAAGAGGACGCCCTGGGTGAGCGGGAAGTGCTTGACGAGGTTCCGCACCTGGAGGATCGGCTCGCCCTGGCTGACGGGCGCGTCGATGGCGGCTACGGTCTCCGCCTCGGTCGCGGCGTCCACGGTCTCCACGTCGGAGACGTTCGGGGTGGCGTCCACGGGCTCCTTCTTGAGCTCAGCCATGGATCGTCTCCTTCCAGAAGTGGCACGCGCTGCCGCGGCCGACGAGCTCCAGGCCGTCCCGCTCGGTCACCGGGACGAGCGGCGGGACGTCGGTGCGGCAGATGTCCTGTGCCATGGGGCAGCGCGGGCTGAAGGCACAGCCCGCGGGGATACGCGTCAGGTTGGGCGGCAGGCCCTTGATCGCGTAGAGCTCCTGGCCCTTCTGGTCCAGGCGCGGGATCGATTCCAGCAGGCCCTTGGTGTACGGGTGCGCCGGGCGGCTGTACAGCTCGCCGACCGGGGCCGTCTCCACGATCCGGCCCGCGTACATCACGGCGATCTTGTCCGCGACGTCGGCGACGACGCCGAGGTCGTGGGTGATCAGGATGAGCCCCATGTTGTACTCGCGCTGGAGCTCGGCCAGCAGGTCCATGACCTGGGCCTGCACCGTCACGTCGAGCGCGGTGGTCGGCTCGTCCGCGATGATCAGGTCCGGCTCCAGGGCCAGCGCCATGGCGATCATGATGCGCTGGCGCATGCCGCCGGAGAACTGGTGCGGGAAGTCCGAGACACGGGCCGCAGCCGCCGGGATCTTGACCTGGTCCATCAGCTCGATGGACTTGGCCTTGGCCTCCTTCTTGGAGAGGCCCTGGTGCACACGGAACATCTCGCCGAGCTGGTAGCCGACGGAGAGGACCGGGTTCAGCGAGGAGAGCGCGTCCTGGAAGATCATCGCGATCTTGCGGCCGCGGATCTTCCGGCGCTCCTCGTTGGACATCTTCAGCATGTCCTGGCCGCGGAAGAGGATCTCGCCCTGCGTGATCTTCCCCGGCGGCATGTCGAGGATGCCCATGATGGTCTGCGCGGTCACGGACTTGCCGGAGCCGGACTCGCCGAGCACGGCGAGCGTCTCGCCGGCGCTGACGGTGTAGTTCACACCGTTGACCGCCTTGGCCACACCGTCGCGGGTGTGGAACTCCACGTGCAGGTCACGGACGTCGAGCAGTGGACCGTCGCCACTCACGGACTCCCGCGGTGCGGGGACGTGAGCCGTCTTGTCGATGGTGGTCACGAACGCCTCCCTCAGCGCATCTTGGGGTCGAGGGCGTTGCGGACCGCATCGCCGAACATCAGGAAGGACAGCACCGTGATCGAGACCATCACCGAGGGGATGACCAGGACGTACGGCGCGTTGCGGAGCTGGTCCTTCGCAGCGGACACATCGATGCCCCACGAGACCGTCGGCTCGGCGAGGCCGATGCCGAGGAACGACAGGGTGGCCTCGGCGGCGATGTAACCGCCGAGCGCGATGGTGGCGACCACGATCACCGGAGCGATGGCGTTCGGCAGGATGTGCCGCGTCAGGATCCGGGTGGTGGAGGCGCCGAGCGCCTTGGCGGCGACCACGTAGTCGGCCTGCTTGATCGTGATGACCGAGCCACGGGCGACACGGGCGATCGACGTCCAGCCGAGGAAGGCCATCGACAGGATGACGACCCATACCGAGCGCCGCTCGAAGCTGGTCAGGATGACCATGGCGCCGACGATGAAGGGGACGCCGAAGAAGACGTCGGTGATGCGGGACAGGATCGTGTCGATCCAGCCGCCGAAGTAACCGGCGAGCATGCCGATGACCAGGCCGGTGATGGTGACCGCGAGGGTCACCACGACGCCGACGGTGATCGAGGCGCGGGCGCCGTAGACGAGACGCGCGTAGATCGAGCGTCCCTGTCCGTCGTAGCCGAGCCAGTCGGGGGCGAAGAAGTGGCCCCAGTTCGGGTGCTGGAGGTAGTGCTCGGCCAGGTTGGCTTCCCTCGGCGAGGCGCTGGTGAACAGCCCCGGGAAGATCGACATCACGGCGAGCAGCAGGATCAGCACCATCGAGATGATGAAGAGCGGGTTGCGCCGCAGGTCGTGCCAGGCGTCCGACCAGAGGCTGCGCGGCTTGCCCGGCGCGGGGCCGGCGTCCGTGGCGGGCGGCGCGTCGACCGGGGTGGCCGAGGCGTCGGTGCTCTTGAGTGCGGTGGTGTCAGGCATACCGGATCCTCGGGTCCAGGACCGCGTAGAGCAGGTCGACGAGCAGGCTGCAGATGAGATAGACGACGACGAGCAGCGTCACGACGCCGACGACGGTGGCACCCTCACGCTTGCCCAGAGCCTCGAAGACGAGCGATCCGACGCCCTTGATGTTGAAGATGCCCTCGGTCACGATCGCGCCGCCCATCAGGGCGCCGATGTCGGTGCCGAGGAAGGTGACGACCGGGATGAGCGAGTTGCGCATCAGGTGGACGCCGATGACGCGGCGGCGCGGCAGGCCCTTGGCGACAGCCGTACGCATGTAGTCGGCGCGCATGTTCTCGGCGACCGAGGTACGGGTGAGGCGGGCGACGTACGCGAGTGAAAGCGACGCCAGCACGATGGCCGGCATGATCAACTCGGTGTTGGTCGGTTCGAGACTCACGTTCGGCTTGGCGATGCCGAGCTGGAACGCGAAGAGGTACTGAACGAGGAAGCCCAGCACGAAGGACGGCATGGAGATCAGCACCAGCGTCAGACCGAGCAGACCGCGGTCCCGGAGGGACTCGGCCTTGAGGCCGGCGACGATGCCGAGCGAGATCCCGGCGACGACCGTGAAGACGAAGGCGAAGATCGCCAGTCTGACGGTGATCGGGTAGGCGTCGGAGATGACTTCGGCGACCGGACGCTGTGTCCCGATCTGGGTTCCGAGGTCGCCCTGGAACAGATTGCCCAGGTAGTTCAGATACTGCTGCCAGATCGGCTGGTCGAGGCCGTACTGGGCCTTCAGAGCGGCGATCTGTGTGGCATCTACGTGCTGTTCACCGGCAAGTGCTCTGACGGGGTCGCCGGGCAGTGCGTACATCATCAGGAAGACCAGCAGGGTCGACCCGAGGAAGACCGGGATCATCTGGAGCAGTCGTCGTGCGACATAGCGCCCCATGGGTGCCTCCGTGTGGGGATAACTGCGGCGCGGGGGCCGCCTCTTCGCAGAGGCGACCCCCGCGCCTCCGGCCGTGCTGAGGGGCAGCACGGGCGGATGACGGCCAGTTGGGGAATGACCCGCAGGCGTTACTTGGTGGTGACGCCGGTCAGTTCGAGGTCACCGTGGAAGTCGACCTTGACGTTGTCGACGCTCTTTCCGTGGCCGCCGTTGATGCGGTAGTACCAGAGCGGGATCGCCGGCATCTTCTCGACGAGCGCCTTCTCGACCTCCTGGTAGGCGGCGACCGACTCCTCCAGGGAGTCCGCCTTGTCGCCCTTGGCCATCAGCGCGTCGATCTCCTTGTCGGAGAAGCGACCGTTGTTCGACTCCGCCTTGGTGTGGTAGAGCTCCTTGAGGAAGTTCACGTTGACCGGGTAGTCGGCGACCCAGCCACCGCGGTACATGCCCTTGACCTGGTCGTTGTCACGAGCCTCGAGGTCGGTCGGGAAGTCCGGCTTCGCGTCGCCCACGCAGTCGACCCCGGTGGCGTTGCGGATGGACTCGCAGACCGCGGTCACCCACTCCTTGTGCCCGCCGTCGGCGTTGTACTGGATGGAGAACTTGTTCTGCGGGACACCGCCACCCTCCTTGATGAGGGCCTTGGCCTTGACAGGGTCGTACTTCAGGAAGTCCGACTCGAGCTGCTGGTTGCCCTTGACCTGCGGCGGCGTGAAGCTCGTCGCGGGGGTACGGGTGTTGTTCAGGACGGTCTTGGTGATCGTGTCACGGTCGATGCCCATGGACAGGCCCTGGAGGACCTTGGGGTCGATGTCCTTGAACGTGGCGTTGTAGAACGCCGGGACCAGGGTCTGGATCGCGGCGTAGGGCTGCTCGATCGCGCCGTCGCCCAGGTCCGTCTTGTACTTGGGCAGGTCACGCGGGCCGACCTGGCGGATGATGTCCAGGTTGCCGGAGATGACGTCGGAGTATGCGGCCTCGACGGTCGAGTAGTTCTTGAACTGGATGCCCTTGTTGGCAGCCTTGTTCGGGCCCTGGTACTCGTCCCAGGCCTTGACCTGGATGAGCTTCTTGTGGGTCCACTTCTCGAACGTGTACGGGCCGTTGCCGATCGGCTTCTTGCCGAACGCCTTCGGGTCGTCGTAGAAGACCTTGGGCAGCGGCGCGAACGTCACGTAGCCGAGCTTGTAGTTGAAGTACGGAACCTTCTCCGCCAGCTCGATCGTGAACGTGGTGTCGTCCACGGCCTTCAGACCCGACATCTCCTTGGACTTCGGCGCACCCTTCTCGGGGTGGACGTCCGCGTAGCCCTTGATGTCGGAGAACCAGAACGCGTTCTGCTGCTTGTTCTCGACGTTGGCGTACCAGTTCCACGCGTCGATGTACGACTGCGCGGTCACGGCCTCACCGTTGTGGAACTTCCAGCCGGCCTTCAGCTTGACGGTCCAGGTCTTGGAGTCCTCGGACTCGACGGACTCGGCGTTCGTGAGAACGATCTCGCCCTTGGCGTCGAAGTCCAGCAGCTGGGTGAACAGCGACTGGATGACGTAGGAGCCGTTGGTCTCGTTCGTGTCGGCCGGCATCAGAGGCTTCTGGGGCTCACCGACGTCGATCGAGACGTAACCGGCGGGCTGGCCCGACGTGTTCTTCTTGCCTTCGTCGCTGCTGTCGCTTCCGCCACAGGCAGTCGCGGCCAGGGCGATGACGGCCGCTCCCGCGACCCACTTGGCGCTCTTGGCACCGCGCATGGGTTTCCTCCTCATGAGTCCACTTTTGACTACAAGAGGGGCACTGGAGAGATTCACCGACACCCCTGACGGTGATCGTTCAGTGCCCCGAGTGTGCTCGTGAGTCGGCACTCCCCACAGTGCGTGACCCATTGACCCGAGCTCAATGGAGCCAACTATTGAGTACGGCCGGGCTGTAAACCACACTTAAAGGGTCTCGGTTTGACAACATCAGCACCCTCTGCGTGCCCGAAATCCGGACAAAGCGATCCCAGACAGACACGCCCGAAACGGACTGTTAACACATGTTCCGGAGAGCGACCCCCGATATCCGGACACCTTGGTCAGAAAAAGAGATTGACGGAGGCCCGGCCCACCACAGTGTCCGTGGTGAGCCGGGCCTTCTGTCAATGCCTGTGCTGACGTGCCGTCCGGCGGACCCCGGGAGGGCGCAGGCCGTCTCCCCATACGGAGCGTGCGGCTCCGGGAAGCGCGGGGGCTTCGGGCCCTCCGCGACTCCCTGGGCTCCCCGCACCTTCCCCGAGGCTCCCCGGGGCTTCCGAGCGGGCACACAGGACCGCCCGGAAGCCCTCAGGGGGCTTCCGGGCGGTCCTCACGGCCCAGGGGGCACGTGTCAGCCGTACGGGCCTGACGCCGACCGTTCGTTCCGGTGGTGTCAGCCGTACTACGGGCCCGACGTCAGCCGTTCGTTCCGGTGCTGTCAGCCGTTCTTGGCGCGCGAGGCCGTGCGGCCACGCTGCTTGGCGTCCAGGACGACCTTGCGGATGCGCACGGTCTCCGGGGTCACCTCGATGCACTCGTCCTCGCGGCAGAACTCCAGGGACTGCTCCAGCGACAGCTTGCGGGCCGGGACCACGTTCTCCGTGGTGTCCGCGGAGGCCGCACGCATGTTGGTGAGCTTCTTCTCCTTGGTGATGTTCACGTCCATGTCGTCGGCGCGGGAGTTCTCGCCGACGATCATGCCCTCGTAGACCTCGGTACCGGCCTCGGTGAAGATGACACCGCGCTCCTGGAGGTTGACCATCGCGAACGGCGTGACGGAGCCCGAACGGTCGGCCACCAGGGAGCCGTTGTGACGGGTGCGCAGGTCGCCGAACCACGGCTCGTGACCCTCGAAGATCGAGTGCGCGATGCCGGTGCCGCGGGTCTGCGTCAGGAACTCCGTACGGAAGCCGATGAGGCCGCGGGACGGCACGATCCACTCCATGCGGACCCAGCCCGAACCGTGGTTCGTCATGGTCTCCATACGGCCCTTGCGGGTCGCCATGAGCTGCGTGATGGCGCCGAGGTGCTCCTCGGGGGAGTCGATCGTCATGCGCTCGATCGGCTCGTGGGTCTTGCCGTCGATCTGCTTGGTGACGACCTCGGGCTTGCCGACGGTCAGCTCGAAGCCCTCGCGGCGCATCTGCTCGACCAGGATGGCGAGCGCGAGCTCACCGCGGCCCTGGACCTCCCAGGCGTCGGGGCGCTCGGTGTCCAGGACGCGGAGCGAGACGTTACCGATCAGCTCGCGGTCGAGGCGGTCCTTCACCTGGCGGGCGGTGACCTTGTGGCCCTTGCCGCCCTTGCCGACGAGCGGCGAGGTGTTGGTGCCGATGGTCATCGAGATGGCCGGCTCGTCGACCGTGATCAGCGGGAGCGCGATCGGGTTCTCGGGGTCGGCCAGCGTCTCGCCGATCATGATGTCCGGGAATCCGGCGACGGCGCAGATGTCGCCCGGGCCCGCCACCTCGGCCGGCTTGCGGGTGAGCGCCTCCGTCATCATCAGCTCGGTGATGCGGACGTTGGACATGGTGCCGTCGCGCTTGATCCAGGTGACCGTCTGGCCCTTGCGCAGCTCGCCCTGCTCGACGCGGCAGAGCGCGATACGGCCGAGGAAGTTGTCGGCGTCCAGGTTGGTGACGTGGGCCTGGAGCGGCGCGTCAGCGTCGAACTCCGGGGCCGGGACGTGCGACAGGATGGTGTTGAAGAACGGCTCCAGGTTCTCGCTGTCCGGCGGGACGGTGCCGTCCTCGGGCTTGGTCAGCGAGGCGACGCCGTCACGGGCACAGGCGTAGACGATCGGGAACTCGATCTGGTCCTCGTCCGCGTCCAGGTCCAGGAACAGGTCGTACGTCTCGTCGACGACCTCGGCGATCCGGGAGTCGGGGCGGTCCGTCTTGTTGATGCACAGGATGACCGGCATCTTCGCGGACAGCGCCTTGCGCAGCACGAAACGGGTCTGGGGCAGCGGGCCCTCGGAGGCGTCGACGAGCAGCACGACCGCGTCCACCATCGACAGACCGCGCTCGACCTCGCCGCCGAAGTCGGCGTGGCCGGGGGTGTCGATGATGTTGATCGTGATCGGGTCCCCGCCGTCCTTGGGGTGATACTTCACCGCCGTGTTCTTGGCGAGGATCGTGATGCCCTTCTCACGCTCCAGGTCGTTCGAGTCCATCATGCGGTCGTCGAGGTGCTCGGCGGCGTGGGCGGCGAACGCTCCGGCCTGCTTGAGCATGGCGTCGACCAGCGTGGTCTTGCCGTGGTCGACGTGGGCGACGATGGCTACGTTACGGATGTCGTGGCGCGTGGGCATGGGTGGCTTGCGCTTCTCTCGGATCGTGGGATCAGGCGTCTCAGTCGGTCTTCGAGTCCTCGTACGCCCGCCGGGCGGCACGCCACGGCTCGTCCCATCGTACGGGCCCGGGGCCGACCGGGCTTCCCGGACCGATCCGCGGACGCGGTCTTCCCGTGTGATTCAGGCGATATTCAGCCGCTGTCAAGGTGCAACCGGGCCATCGTTGTGGCCGGATTCAGGCGGAGCTGTGGTGGAGCTTGGTGGGGGGGGTGAGGAGCGGGTAAAGCGACGAACGGCCCGGGTCAGGGTCGAAACCACACTGCCCGCCGGGCGAACCGGCGGGCAAGGGTTTTGAGGTGCATCTGAGCTTGGCGGCGCGAGGGTGTGGTAGTTGACCGCTACTTCTTGCGGTCTGCGGGGGAACCTGCCGCTTGCCGGTTCTTGAACCCGATGTCCTGGTACCGGGGGGCCGCGAAACCGAACGCCCCGACGTTCGCGAGCTTCTTGTCGACCGCGACCAGCTGCGGGCGCTGGAAGAGCGGAATCGATCCGGCGGCGGCCCAGATCCGGGCGTCCGCCTGCTTCAGCAGCTCCCGCGCCGCCTTCTCGTCGAGTTCGGCGGCTGCCTGGTCGAAGAGCTGGTCGATGTGGTCGGTGCCGACCCGGGTGTAGTTCTGCTCCACGAGGAGAGACCCGTCGGTGGCGGGCTCCGGCTTGGCGTAGATCGGGCGTCCGTCGGTGGCCGGGTAGGCGGTGGCGGGCCACGAGTAGAGCGCCAGGTCGTACGCGCCGGAGGCGACGTGGTCCTTGAAGTAGCTCTCGTCGGGAACCTTGATGATCTCCGTGCCGATGCCGATCTTCTCCAGCATCAACGCGATCTTGTCGCCGACGCTGCGCAGCGACTGGGAGCCGGGTCCGGAGGGGAGGACGAAGCGCAGGGTCAGCGCCTTGCCGTCCTTGCCGAGCTGCCCCTTGGCCGCGGCGGGCGCCGGGGCCGCGGTGCCGACGGGGGCGTACGCCCCGGCGGCTCCCCCGGGCTGCTTGTCCTGGGCGGCGACGGCGCCGTCCTCGCCGAGGGCGCCGGCCTGGCGGCGCAGGGCGGCGCCCTGTGCGGCGGCCGACCGGCCGGGGGCCAGGACGTGGATGGCGGAGGCGCCGCCGGTGGAGGCGGCCTGCGCGGGGGCGTGGGCGCCGGGCTTGTTGTCCTCGCCGACGATGTAAAGGCCCTCGTCACGGGAGGCGGGGCTGTCATCGGAGGAGGCCTGGTCGGCCTTCTCGCCCTCGGCCTTCTCGCCCTCCGCTTCCCTCTTCTCGGCCTTCTCCTCGGTGTCCTGTCCGGCCTGCTCGCTCTTCGCGCCCTCGGCGGCCTTCTTCTCGGCGTCGCCCTTGGCGCCCTCGGCGTCGCTCTCTTCACCCTTGTCGCCCTTGTCGCTCTTGTCGCTCTGGTTGCCCTTGTTGCCCTTCTTCTCCGCTTCGCTGCCCGCCTTGGTGTCCTTGGGCGGCTGCGCCGCGCCGCCCCGTGTCCAGCCCGCGTCCGCCAGCAGGGCCTGGGCCTCCTTGGTGTTCTGTTCGCCGAGCGCCCCGCTGCCGTCCTTGTAGCCGGGCTGCCCCGCGAGGGCGAGGTGGCTGCCGAGCGGCTTCGCCGGGAGGCCCAGCGGCCCCAGCACCGTCCGGGCCAGCTCCTCGCGGTCCAGGGCGCGGGCCACCGCCCGGCGGACCCGGTCGTCGGCGAGGGGGCCGGACTCGCCGTTCAGCGCGAGCTGGGTGTAGGCGGGTTCCAGGGACTTGCGGACCGCGAAGTCGCGCAGGGCCTTCTGTTCCGCGGTGTAGGCGACGACGGCCTTGCGGTTCTTCTCCCGGGCGGCCTGCGCGATCTCCGCGGCCTCCTCGTCGGAGCCGTGCGCCAGGGCCCAGGAGCGCAGGGCCGCGGCGGGCGTGGTCGCGGAACCCGGGCCGTGGGCGGGCGGCTGGCCGTTGCTGCCCCGGTCGCGGCGGGCGAGCGCGATGCGGTCGGCGGTGGCGGCGTCGATGTCGGCGACGTCCACCGTGCCGTCGGCGAGGGCCTCGGTACGGTCCCCGGCGGCGACGGCCCGGAAGACGAGGGTGTCCAGCTTGGCCTTGTCGCCCCACCAGCGCGGGTTGCGGGCCAGCGTGACGGTGCCCTCGGACTTGCTGACGCCGCGCAGGACGAAGGGCCCGGCGGTGTTCTTCAGGGTGGTGCGCGCCCCGTCGTTGAAGGCGTCCGGCGAGCCGGTGATCTCCTTCGGGTAGAGCGGCGAGAAGAGCGAGCGCCAGTCCGCGTACGGCTTGGAGAACGTGACCCGCACCTGGAGGTCGTCCGCGCCCCGCTCGATCTTCTCGATCCGCTCGTAACCGGAGTTGCGGGCGGTCCAGAACGCGGAGTCCTTGCCCCGGAGCGCCCGCCACTGGGCGACGAAGTCGGGGGCCCCGATCTCCCGCCCGTCGCTCCACACCGCCTGCTGGTTGAGCTTGTAGAGCACGACCTGCTTCGGCTCGCGCTCGATGATCTTCGCGGACTCCAGGTAGTCCGGGTTGAGCTTCGGCTGCCCGGACCTGTCCATCGGGAAGAGCGTGGGCAGCAGGGCTCCGGTGATCCGGGTGGTGGCGCTGTCCGCGTCGGCCTGGAAGGCGTTGAAGGTGGCGGGCAGCGCGTCGACCGCCCAGTTCACCGTCGAACCGTCGGCGACCGCCTGGCGCGCGGTGGGTGCGATGTCCTGGGGCACGCCCCGGGAGGTCTCCTCGCCGCCGGAGGTGCAGCCGGCCAGCACCGGGATCGTGAGCACCCCCGTCGTGAGGAGCGCGAGTGATCGACGCTTTCGAACCGTCCCGCGCGGGACGCCGACGTGGGACATGGCTGGTACCTCCGGGGCCGGCCCGGACCACCCCGTACCGGAATGGACCGGATAGTGCGTATGTGGTGGCATTTGCAGTTGATCACACTGATTTCTTCCGCCCACTGAAACGCCCCCTCGCGCGAGGGGGCGCAGACACGGCGGGCGGCGGTCGCAAGCTCACCCGGCCGGAGGAACGTTTCGCTTCCGGGGGTCTGGCGGCACCGGGCGCACGCTCGGCGCGACTGCGGACGGCCTTGCTCCCCCTGCGGCCCACGATCTAGGGTGAATGCGCTTTCACGGGCCTCGTGATCGCATCGGCAGGCGAGCAGGCCGCCGGCCCGGTACCAGCACACGCGCCAGGCGCGGCGCTACGGAAGAAGAAGCGGACGGTCGGTCGAGTGAGCGCCCCCACGGTGTACGACGTCGCCGAGCGGTCGGGCGTCTCCATTGCCACGGTCTCGCGGGTCTACCGGAACCCCGATTCCGTACGTGCCCAGACCCGCGAGAAGGTCATGGAGGCGGCCCGCGAGCTGGGGTACGTACCGTCCGGCAGCGCCCGGGGCCTGGCCAGCCGGACGACCGGCGTGCTCGGGCTGTGCTTCCCCGACTTCGCGGACCAGGACGCCGAGGCCGCCGCCGCCGCGAGCGACGCGGACGACGACCAGGCTGTGATGCTCTACTCCGACCAGGTCATCCGGGGCATGGAGCGGGCGGCCCGCCGGCACGGCTACGCCCTGCTGATCGCCGCCGCGCTGGACGGCGGGCCGGAGAGCCTGGTGGCGAAGGTCGCAGGGCGGGTCGACGGGTTCGCCGTACTGGCGCGGACCGTGCCGACCGAGGACCTGGAGGTGATATCGCGCCGGCTGCCCGTGGTGATGCTCTCCGGACCGCGCGAGATCGACCACCTGGACCACATCGTGGTGGCCAACGCCGAGGGCGAACGGGAACTGACCCGCCACCTCATCGAGGACCACGGGCTGCGCAGGCTGGCTTTCATCGGCAGCGAGGAGAACTCACCGGACGCCGAGGCCCGGTTCCGGGGCTTCCAGGAGGGGTGCCGGGACGCGGGCCTTCCGGTGCCCTCCCGGCCGGAGCTGCGCGCCGGGATGATGACGCAGGCCGAGGGCGCGCGGGCGGCGGGCGCCCTGCTGGACCGGTCGGAGGGTACGGGGGTGGAGCGGCCGGAGGCGATGCTGTTCGCCAACGACCAGATGGCGGTCGGCGCACTCCAGGCACTGGAGCGGCGCGGGGTGCGGGTGCCGGTGGACGTCGCCGTGACCGGGTTCGACGGGATTCCGCTGAGCCGGATCGTCCGCCCGCCCCTGACGACCGTCCGGCAGCCGATCCGGCAGCTGGGCGAGCAGGCGGTGGAGCTGCTGGTGCAGCGCCTGGCGGACCCGGGCCGCGCCCCGGTCTCGCTGGAGCTGCCGGTCTCCGTGACCCGCCGCGCGAGCTGCGGCTGCGGCTGAGCCGCCGGACAGCCCGCAGGCGCCGCGCCCGGGACGGGCGGCCGGGGTCGAGCAGGTGCTCACCGGCTCCGCACGGCATGCCTGAGCGTCAGGGCCAGAACAGCTTGACCTCGTCCGACGCCTGGCGCGCCCCAGGCACCACCGGCTCGACCACTGTGTACCCAAGGCTGCGCAGAACCTGGGCGGCCGAGTCAGGGGCATCCCTGACTGCCGTCTTCAGCTGCATCAGCCGCCAACTACGCAGGTGCTCATCGATCACGGCCTTCCAGCCGTCGACCGTGTCGATCGCGAACTCCCGCTTGAGGAAAAGCAACACGTCCTCCAGCGCCGGGCGCATCCTGTGCCCGCCAACCGGCAAGTGCAACTCCGCCAAGCGCGGGAGCCTGTTGAACTTCTGCTTCGGACGCCCCTTCTCCGCCAGCCGCAGAAGGTAGGCGACCTCATCGCGATGCGCGTGCACCTGCACATGAGCGCCTGGCGGCTCCTTGCTCCGCCGTACGTATTCAAAGCGAAACAACGGGTCGGGGCTCCCGGCGTAGAAGACGTGCACGTCGGCCTGATCGGTAGCCATGAACGTGCTGGACCCGTCCCAACAGCAGTAGAACCGGACCATGAGGCTGAGACGCTGCTCCCCACCGATGCTGACCGGGATGCGCTGAAGAACTTCGTCCTCCCGTATCGGCGAGACCCTGATCTTGGAACCCATGTTGATTGCATGAAAACGCGGGGTGTCCTCGCCGAGGACACCCCGCGTCAGGGCAGTCAGTTGGTCAGCGAAATCCGCCGCCGACACGTCGAGGGCCTTGGCCTCTTCAGCAGTCACCTTCGAGAAGGTAGTCGAGACCTTCGATCGTGTGCCACACGTCCAGCTCGTTCATGCTGAGGCTGTAGGTGGCAGCGCGTTCCGCGAGCTCGTCGTAGGTCATGTTCACGCTGGCCAACAGGTGCTCACGCTGGGCCTCAAGCTCGCTGCGCGTCCTATGGATCACAGTCGGCATAACTCGCTCCCTGGGTTCGATGGCCTCAGTCAAGCAGGGACCACTGACAGCTGTGCTGTCTCTCTGGGGCAAAGTCACCCACAAGAGCCGAACTTTCCGCAACCCGTAACTCCTGCCGTCCGCAAGGTGACGGCGGGACGCTGCTCGGAACTGCGGGGCCCTCAGGCCACCGGATCAGACCCCGCCGCCAGCCGCTCCCCGAAGAACCGCGTCCGGTTCGCGTCCAGCTCCGCCGCCTCGGCCACCATGCCCCGGTACGCGAAGTGCCCCGCCGTCAGCACCTGGAGTTCACGCTCGCCGGCCAGCGCGTTGTGCACGGCGAACTGCCCCGGCGGCGGCACGGACGGGTCGAACAGCGCGGCCGCGACCAGCGTGGGCAGCGTCAGCCGGGTCGCCGCCGTCGCCGCGTCGAAGTAGCCGAGGACATCCGTGACCTCGGGGTGCTCGCGGTGGTGCGCCCGGACCGCCTCGCCGCTGCCCGCGCAGGGCAGGGTCAGCCGCAGCGGGTGGTTGCCGAAGGTGGGGACCGTGAGCTGGGCCGCGCCGAAGCGGTCGTCCCAGGGCAGCGCGAGGGCCCCGAGTCCGCCGCCGAAGCTCTCGCCCAGGTAGCCGAGGCGGGATCCGCCCGGGAGGCCGGCCCCCGCCAGCTCCGGGACGAGCGCCGTGAGGGCGGAGGCGGCGCACCACAGGTCGGCCGCGCAGTCGCCGATGACGTAGGTGTCGCGGGAGCCGATGCCGTGCAGGACGTGCGCGTCGGCCAGGTCCGGGATGGAGTCGACCCGGCCCCGCTCCCCCATGCCCCGTACGCACGGCAGGATCACGGCGGCCCCGGGCAGCGGCGCCGGAAGGTCGCGGCCGGGCTCCTGGCGGCCGCCGTAACCGTGCGCGACGACGAATCCGTACCGGACGGGCCCCTCGGCGGGCAGGGCGAGCCAGCCGCCGAGCCGGACTCCACCCACGGAGGTGTAGGTCACGCCGTGGATCCGGAGGCCGTCGCGCTCCTCCTCGACCGGGCCGAGGACCGGCCGCGTGTCGACGGCGCGGGCTCGCGCGTACCGGCCCCGCCAGAAGGCGTCGAAGCCGTCGGGGGCCGGCGGGGCGGGGATGCCCAGCAGGGCGTCCGGCCCGTCGTACCCGTAGGCCGGGTCGAACGGGAAGCCGTGGGAGAAGGCGACGGATGAGGCCATGCCGCGAGGGTAGACGCCGACCACGCCGACGCCGGGCGTGCCCCCGGCGTCGGCCTCCAACGGCGTCGTCTCCAACGGCGCCGACCCCCAACGACGAATCGGTCACATCGCCTGTTCTTCCACAAACAGCGCGTTTACGGTTCAACCACAAGGCGCCAGGGTGTCGAGCACGTTGCACGAGTGTGACCCAGCACCCTCTTGCGGATTCCCGAAGGACTGGCGCAGAGTTATGTATGCGCTTACAGGCAGCGCATACATCGCGCAGCATCCGGATTGCTCAAGGAGGAGCCCTCCCATGTCCCGCATCGCCAGAACCGCCCCCGCCGGCATAGCGCTCGCGCTCGCCGTGACCCTTTCCGCGTGCGGCTCCTCCGGCGGCGACGTCGCGGCGGACGAGAAGCAGACGCTCACCGTGTGGGCCATGGGGGCCGAGGGCGAGAAGCTCGCCGACGTGGCCGAGGTCTACGAGAAGGCCAACCCGAACATCACGGTCAAGGTGACCCCGATCGGCTGGGACGTCGCCCACCAGAAGCTCGTCTCGGCGGCGGCGGCGGGCACCCTGCCCGACGTGGCGCAGATGGGCGGCAGTTACATGGGCGAGTTCGCCGAGCTCGGCGTGCTGGAGCCGGTGGACACCAAGGCCTTCGACAAGAAGGACTTCTTCCCGGCGGGCTGGGAGCAGGGCGAGGTGGACGGCACCGCCTACGGCGTGCCGTGGTACGTCGACACCCGGGTCCTCTACTACCGCACGGACCTGGCCGAGAAGGCGGGCGTGACGAAGGCTCCGACCGACTGGAAGGGCCTGAAGGACCTGGCGACCGCCTACCAGGAGAAGGCCGGTACGAAGTGGGGGCTGTCCATCCAGCCCAGCGGCCTGGACACCGTGCAGAACTTCTACTCCTTCCTGTACTCGGCGGGCGGCGAGATCGTCAACGACAAGGGCGAGGCCGTCGTCGACAGCCCGGAGGCGGTCAAGGCGCTGAAGGAGTACGGCTCGTACTTCGACAAGGGCCTCTCCAACAAGTCCGTGCAGCCCGGCTACGACGTGGTGAAGGACTTCGGCAACGGCCGGGTCCCCATGTTCTTCGGCGGCCCCTGGCACGTGACGCTCCTCAACGAGGGCCAGCCGCAGCTCAAGGGCAAGTGGGCCATCGCCAACGTTCCGGCGGACGCCTCCTCCACCTCCATGGCCGGCGGTTCCTCCCTCGTCGTCTCCAAGGACAGCGAGCACAAGGCCGCGGCCACCGAGTTCATCACGTACCTGACCGACACCAAGGGCCAGGCCGACTGGTACGAGCGGACGAAGGACCTGCCCGCCAACACCTCCGCGTGGGAGTCCGGGGCGCTCGCCGACGACGCCGACCTCCAGATCTTCAAGAAGCAGATGGACACCGCCAAGTCCTCGCCGTCCCTGGCCAACTGGACCGAGATCACCGACAAGGTGGACCAGGCCATCGCCAAGGTGACGCAGGGCAAGGCTTCCGCCGAGGACGCGCTGAAGACCGCGCAGTCCGAGATCGAAGGCCTCGTGAAGCAGTAGCCATGAGCACCACGACCGAGAAGGCCAAAGCGCCCCGGAAGGCCGGGGCCGCACCGTCCCCGGCCGCCGGGGGCAGCCGGGGACGCAAGCAGTCGATGGGCGTGCAGAACGCGGCGGGCTGGCTGTTCTCCACCCCGTTCCTCGTCCTGTTCACCGTCTTCATGGCGTTCCCGATCCTCGCCACGCTGGTGATGAGCTTCACGGACTTCGGGCTGCGCAACGTGACGCGCCCGTGGGAAGCGAACTTCATCGGGTTCGAGAACTACGTCAACCTCTTCGGCGACGAGAAGTTCCTCAAGTCCCTCTTCAACACGGGGTACTTCGTCGTCGTCGGCGTACCGCTGACCATCGGCATCGGGCTGGTCGTCGCCGTTCTGCTGAACAACGGCATCGACCGGGCGCGGACGTTCTTCCGGGTCGGCTTCTACGCCCCGGTGGTCACCACCATCGTCGCGGTGGCCGTCGTCTGGCGGTTCGTCCTCGATCCGAGCGACGGGCTGATCGCGGGCCTCTTCTCCGAAGTGGGCCGGACGGCACCGGACTTCCTCGGCTCCGAGACGCTGGCGATGCCGTCGCTCATCGTCATGGCGGTCTGGCGGAACGTCGGCACGGTGATGGTGCTGTTCATCGCGGGCCTCCAGGCGATCCCCACCGAGGTGCGGGAGGCCGCGAAGCTCGACGGCGCGAGCGTCTGGCAGGAGTTCCGGTCCATCACGGTCCCGCTCCTGCGTCCGACCCTCCTCTACGCCACGGTGATCACGACGATCGGCTATCTCAACGTGTTCGAGGAGCCGTTCGTGATGACCCAGGGCGGCCCGTCCGACTCGACCCTCACGGTCTCGCTGAACATGTACCGCGAAGGGTTCAACTTCTTCCACATGGGCTACGCGAGCGCCATGGCGTACGTCCTCTTCGTGGTGATCATGGGCATCACGGTGCTCCAGCTCCGACTGCTGAAGGACAACACGAATTGAGCACCACCAGCGGCAACGCGGCGGTCGAGCCCCTGAAGAGCGACGCACCGCCGACTCCCCCGACGACTCCCCCGAAGAACGACGGCGGGACGACCAACGACCGGAAGAAGAACAACGGCAGGAAGAAGAACAACGGCGGGCAGCGGAACGTCTCCCGCCCCCTGGTCTACGTCCTGCTCTCGCTCGGCCTGCTGGTCATGTCGGCGCCCTTCCTCTGGATGGGGCTCTCGGCCTTCAAGACGCAGAGCGAGCTGTCGGCCAGCCCGCCCGTGTGGATCCCCACCGAGTGGACCCTGGAGAACTTCCGGCAGCTGCTCGACAAGCTGGACCTGCCGCTGTACTTCATGAACTCGGTGATCGTGGCGGTCCTGGTGACCGTCTCGAACCTGGTCTTCTGCTCGATGCTCGGCTACGCCCTGGCCAAGCTGAACTTCGTCGGCCGCAACAAGGTCTTCGGCCTGGTGCTCGGCGCGCTGATGGTGCCCGGCAACCTGATGCTGCTGCCGCTGTTCGTACTGATGAGCAAGCTCCAGCTGATCGACAGCTACGCGGGTCTGGTGCTGCCGTTCGCCGCCGGGGCCTTCGGGGTCTTCCTGATGCGCCAGTTCATGCAGTCGATCCCGGACGAGCTGCTGGAAGCGGCCCGGATGGACGGCGCGAGCGAGTGGTACATCTTCTGGCGGATCGTGATGCCGCTGGTGAAGCCCGCCCTCGCGACCCTGTCGATCTTCACGTTCCTGGGTTCCTGGAACAACTTCGTCTGGCCGCTGATCGCGACCAACGACCCCGACAAATACACCCTCCCGGTGGCCCTGGCGACCTTCGCCACCGACCCCAACAAGGCCGGCGGCTCCAACGGGATGCTGATGGCCGGGGCCTTCCTGATCGTGCTGCCGGTGCTGGTCGTCTTCATCGCGCTGCAACGGCACTTCACGCAGGGCATCGCCACGGCGGGCATGAAGTAACGCGTCCGCCCTGGCACTTCACGTAACTGGCCGCACCCCACCCCCGTAACCGAGCGCGGCCACACCCCTCACCACCACCAGAAAGACATGTCGCGATGACACACACCCCCGCTTCGGACCAGAAGACCCCCGTCCCGTTCCCCGAGGGCTTCCTCTGGGGCGCGTCCACGGCCGCCCACCAGATCGAGGGCAACAACACCGACTGCGACTGGTGGGTCAAGGAGCACGCCGCCGGCACCCACATCGCGGAGCCGAGCCTGGACGCCTGTGACAGCTACCACCGCTGGCCCGAGGACATGGACCTGCTGGCCTCCCTCGGCTTCACCGACTACCGGTTCTCCATCGAGTGGGCTCGCATCGAGCCGGTCGAGGGCCGCTTCTCGCGTGCCCAGCTCGCCCACTACCGGCGGATGGTGGAGGGAGCGATCGAGCGCGGCCTGCGCCCGATGGTGACCCTGCACCACTTCACCGTCCCGCAGTGGTTCGAGGCGCGCGGCGGCTGGACGGCCCAGGGCGCGGTGGAGCTGTTCGCGCGGTACGTGGCGGCCTGCGCCCCCGTCATCTCCGAGGGCGTCAGCCACGTCTGCACGATCAACGAGCCGAACATGATCGCCGTGATGGCGGGCCAGGCCAAGCGCGGCGACAACAGCTTCCCGCCCGCCGGACTGCCCACCCCCGACGACGAGACGACCGTGGCCGTCATCGCGGCCCACCACGCGGCCGTCAAGGAGGTCCGCGCCCTGGACGCGGGCATCCAGGTCGGCTGGACCATCGCCAACCAGGTCTACCAGGCCCTCCCCGGCGCGGAGGACGTCACCGCCGCCTACCGCCACCCGCGCGAGGACGTCTTCATCGAGGCGGCGCGCGGCGACGACTGGATCGGCGTGCAGTCCTACACCCGTACGCGGATCGGCCCCGACGGACCGATCCCGGCGGCCGACGACGTCGAGCGGACGCTGACGACGTGGGAGTACTACCCGACGGCGGTCGGCGAGGCGCTGCGCCACACGGCCGAGGTGGTGGGCGACGTCCCGCTGATCGTCACGGAGAACGGCATCGCCACCGACGACGACAGCCGCCGCGCCGACTACTACGCGGGCGCGCTGGACGAGGTCGCCGCCGCGCTGGCCGACGGCATCGACATCCGGGGCTACCTGGCGTGGAGCGCCCTGGACAACTACGAGTGGGGGACGTACAAGGCCACGTTCGGCCTGATCGCCATCGACTGGGAGACCTTCGAGCGCACCCCGCGCGACTCGGCGAAGTGGCTGGGCTCGCTGGGCCGCACCCGCGAACTCCCGCGCACGGCAGCCTGATTCACCCCCGGGGCTGCCCCTCCGTACGGGGAGCCACCTGACGGCTCCCTCGGGTGGCCGGGGGCCGGCGGATCCTGACGACCGCCGGCCCCCGCCCGCCCGGCACCACGCCCGCACACGCGCGGCGCGACCTCGTATCCCCCGCACAACCCGGAACGCCCGGCGCGACCTCGCACCCCGAGCACAACGCCGAACGCCCGGCGCGACCACGCACCCCGAGCACAACGCCGAACGCCGGGCGCGACCACGCATCCCCGCACAACCCCGACCGCCCGGCGTGATCTCACCCGCGCCCGCACGACCTCGGACGCCCGCACGACCTAGCGTCCTCCGCACCACCCCCGCACCACCCCGCACGGCCGAGCACCACGACTTGCCCTTCCCCTCCCCCTTCTGCCACCAGGAGCCGGAACGATGGACCGTCGCACGTTTCTCACCGCCGCAGGGACCGGGGCCGCGGCCCTGTCCCTCGGAGCCGCAACCGCCCCGGCGGCTGTCGCCGCCCCCGCCGACCGAAACCTTCTGAAGACCTGGTTCCGCGACACGTACCGCTCGATCGAGGCGATGACGACCGACTTCGGCCTCGTCACCGACAAGATCGACCTCAGCGGCCCCGGCGCCCCCGCCCAGTCCACCCAGACCTCGCCGACCAACATCGGCTGCGGCCTGTGGTCGACGGTCGCGGCCGCGGGCCTCGGCGTGATCCGCGAGAGCACGATGATCCGCGCGCTGAACCGCACCGTAACCGCCGTCGAGAAGCTGGAACGCCACCACGGGTTCTGGCTCAACTGGTACGACGCGCACGACGGTTCGGTGCTCACCCAGTGGCCCGGCACCGGCGACCCGGTCCGCCCGTTCCTGTCCTCCGTCGACAACGCCTGGCTGGTGACGGGCCTGCGGATAGCCGCCGACGCGGCACCGGAGCTGCGCCCCCGCATCCACCGCATCCTGGCCACGGCCGACTGGTCCTCCTTCTACACCCCGTACGACCCGGCCGACCCGGTCGCGGGCCCCGGCCAGCTGCGCGGCGGCGTCTGGACCGACACGGACGAGCCGACCCCGCACCACTACGGCGCGCTCAACACCGAGCCGCGCATGGCCAGTTACCTCGGCATCGCGGACGGCTCCCTCCCCGGCGACCACTACTGGCACCTGCTCCGGACGATGCTGCCGGAGCACGAGCAGGAGCAGAAGCCGGGCGGCGGGTACGTCACCGTCGACGGCGTACGCGTCTGGAACGGCCACTACACCCACCGCGGCCGCAAGGTGGTCCCCAGCTGGGGCGGCTCGATGTTCGAGGCGTTGATGGTGCCGCTGTTCGTACCGGAGCAGCGGTGGTCGCCGCGCGCGTGGGGCGTGACCCACCACCGCTACGTACGCGGCCAGATCGACCACGGGCTGCGGGAGGCGGAGTACGGCTACTGGGGCTTCTCCCCCGCCAACGTCCCCGAGGACGGCTACCAGGAGTACGGGGTCGACGCGCTCGGCATGGCGGTCGACGGCTACGCCTCCAACACCGACCGCACGCACACCACGGACGGCGAACCCCTTCCGCCGCCCTCGGCGTTCACCAACGGCGTCGTCACCCCGCACGCCTCCTTCCTGGCCCTGCCGTACGCGGGCCGGGAGGCGGTGGCCAACCTGCGGGCGCTGGAGCGGGACTTCGGCGCGTACGAGGACGGGCTCGGCTTCCGGGACTCGGTGAACGCGTCCACGGGCCGGGTCAGCGACTTCATGCTCGCCCTGGACCAGGGAATGATCGTCGCGGCCCTCGCCCAGGAGCTGCGGCCGGGGCTGCTGCAACGCCCGTTCCGGACGGGTGGCTTCCGGAGCCGGGTACGGCCGCTGCTGGAGCGGGAGCGGTTCTCGATCTGAGGTTGTGGCCGGCCTGTCCTTCGTGAGGAGGACAGGCCGGATGACGGCAGCCGGCCGGACGAGAGCGCGCTACCGCGTCACGGGGCCGGCTGCCGGTGCGCGGGGCCCCGAGCGATGCGCTGTTCGAGCCGCGCCCGGCGGTCGGGCCACTCGGCCGCGGTGATCGAGAAGATCGCGGAGTCCCGCAGCCGGCCGTCCTCGCCCGGAGCCCAGGAGCGGGACCAGTTCCGCAGCACGCCCTCGAACCGGGCGCCCGTCGTTTCGATGGCCGCCCGGGAGCGGCTGTTGCGCGCGTCCGTCTTCAGGTCGACCCGTTCAACGCCCCACTCCTCGAACGCGTGCCGGAACATCAGGTACTTGGCCTCGATGTTCGCGCCGGTGCCCTGGGCCGACGCGGCGAGCCAGGTGAAGCCGACCTCGATCGCGTACAGACCATCGCGGTCGGGCCACGAGCGCGGATCCCAGTACGCGGTAGCGCCCAGGACCCTTCCCGACGCCGGGTCCACCTGCGCGTACGGGGCCATCCTTCCGGCAGCCGCACGGCCGAGCTGGAGGTCGACGTACTCCTCGGCCTCCGCGGTCGTGGGCACCCAGGTGAACCGGTACGAACTCCGGTCCTCCTCGGCCGCCTCGGCCAGGCCCGCCGCGTGCCGCCGCCCCATCGGCTCCAGGCGCACGCGTGTGCCCTCCAGAACCGGTCCTTCCAGCGTGAAACCCATCGATCGCCCACCCCTGTGCCGTCACAAGTCGCGCCTGTCCGGGGCGGAAGGCCCCAGGCGGCAGAGTGGCAGAGCCGTCGCGTCGTGTCGCGCGAAATTCGCGTCCACGGGCCGTCTGCGGGGGCGGAGTGGACGTGGATTCACCCGCGAACCCGGGGGCACACGAGGGGAATGAAGATGTCAGAGCCGCACGTCGGATGGACGATGGAGCAGCGCGCCGTCGTCAAGCGGTATGTTCAGTTCGCCGCCGCATTTGCCGTCGCAGGTATCGCCCTTTCTGTTTTCCTGATCGCTTCCGGCAACAGCGGAGGGTGGGGACTACTGGCGATCATCGGATGCATTTCCGTCATCGGCTGCTTCTTCATTCAAAGAGGGAAGACTGGGCGCGCCTGACAGACAGCCAAGCCGGTGCGGACAACTGGGAGGGGACCGCCGCATGACCAACGAGAAGGCAACAATAAGTATGGTCTTCGGGATCCTGATACTCGTCATGACTGTGGTCATGGTGATATCAGTCGTCGTCATGTTGGCCAATGGCGCGAAGTTCGTCCCGGTGTTGGAAGCTCCCGCAATTTCTCTGGGCGTCGGAGTGCTGATGTACAGGTCCGGAAAGAAGTCCGCACAGAGCTCGTAGCATGATCTTGCTGAGGTGCCCTGGCTGAGGTGCCCTGGTCAGGCGGGTCCGGCATGACGATCTGGCCGGTCATGGTGTGTGGCGACTCGGCCATGGATCGTGGACGACGACGTGTGGCTCGCGTCGTGCCGTTGGAGAACGAGCGAACCGTTCGCGGCCTTGTGCCGTCGAAGGCTCGGCAGGCCGCAGGTAGCGGCAGCTGAGGGAGGTCGGTTCATGACGGGCAAGCAGATGGGCAGTCGAACGGCGCGCGGCAGGTTCGCGCGGTTGGTGAGTGTGCGGGCGACGCTCGCGGCGGCGGCCCTGATCATGTCCACGTCCTGTGCTGGGGCGGGCACCACCCAGGGTAGTGCGGGCAGTTCCTGCGCGGCCCTGCTCGAGTACGAGGGTCACACCTATCTCGGCCACGCGCTCTATCCCCATGAAGAAGACGACGGCAACGGGGTCAGGGCGGGCAGACCGCTGGGCGCAGGTACCGTCCCCGGGTGTAACGACACTCCCAACGAGGGTGAGCAGGGAGAGACTTCGGAGCCGGTAACCGTGTACGCGATCGAGGGTGTGGATCCTGTCTACGCCGTGACCGTGGATCATCCGGCCGGCGGAACCCTCTACATCGAGCAGGCATCGAAGAAGACCCTGCCGGAGCTACGGAAACTGATCGAGGCCCAGGAACTGGACGCGGCCACCAAGTGAGGCACCTCCGCGGGTGAAGTGCTCTCCTGTCATGAGCAGCGGGTGTGTGTAGGGGAGCTACGGCTTGCGCTCGTCGGTGACCGCGGCGGGCAGGGGCGATGCGCCGCCGTGGGCGGTGCAGACCTCCTTGCCCCCGTCCTTGATGACCACGCAGGCCCGAGCGGCAGCCGGGTAGGGGGCTTCGACCATGGGTGAGTAGGTGTCCCGGTCGTAGGTGATCGCGCGGGCTGCCGAGTGGTTGTTCCGCCCCTCGACCCGTGCCGTGTCCCCGACCCGGCCCTCGGTGATCCTGGCCCACGCGGCTCCGCAGCGGGGGCTGTAGCGCAGCTCCAGGTGGATCCCGTCGACCTTCTCCGCTGCGGCGGTCCACACCCCGATGTGGCACTCCATGCCCTGGGCGTCCTTGTTCCGGCACTCGAACCCGGTGCACTTGGCGGAACTGCCCCGGTGCTTCGGCTCCCCCTGGCTCGCCGGGGCGCCGATGAGCATGCCCGCGAGCAGTCCTGTGGCCATCCCCACGCCGGTCGCGACCCCGACGATGAGGCCCCAGGGCCGACGCCTACGGGGCACGGGGGCGGGGGCCGGGGCGGCCGGCAGCTCCGGCGGGCGCGCCCCGGGCGACTCCGTCTCCGGGGCCACGGAGGCCTCCGCGCTCGGAACCGGTTCGGGTTCGGGACCGGTTCCGGGATTCTGGGCGGCCACCGGAGGCACCTCGGAGCCGACGCCCTCCGGAGCCTTTGCTTCCGGCTGCGACTGGCCGCGCTCGGCGATCTCCAGCAGGAGAAGCAGGCGGTCCGGCTTCACCGAGATCGCCTGGGCGAATTCCCGTACCGCCTGCCGGGGCGGAAGTGCCTTGCCGCTGAGGTACCGGCCCCACGACGACTTGCTGTAGCTCGTCCGGCTGGCGAGCGTGGCCAGGGTCATTCCGTGGCGCCGCCGCAGCGAACGCAGTTGCTCGGTCAGAAGCGCGGCCTCACCGGACTCCGTCCCGTCCCCGGGTCTCCCAGCCTGTCCCGCCACCACTCGTCCTCCCACGCTGTATCCCCTGGGTGCAGGGCCTGTTGACGTGTCCCGATTCCCATCATGTCCCAACCGGTCCCACCGCTCTACCGGCGTTCCCCTCCTGACGCGAGCATCTGTTCAGTCACCCCGGCCGGAAGACGTCTGACCCCGGTCAGTGCCGCCCGCCGCCGGGACAGCCGCCGGCGGCTCGGCCGTCTCAGGCACCAGCGAGGCGGCAGCCCCGGAAGGAGTCGCGGCGTTCACGCGGAAGGCCCGGGTGGCCTGAACAGAACGCGGAAGCACCACAGAACACGAATCACGCCACACCCACCGGAGGATGAAGATGCGCAGTCGAACTATCGCGTCCCTTGCCGCGACGGCGTCCGCCGCGGCCACCGTCATCGCGATGACCGCCACACCGGCCAACGCCTACGACAGACTCACCGTCCTGGACAGGAACTCGGCAGTGACGGACTACTGCCCCTGCCAGTTCAACGACGCCATCGACGGCACCTACTTCAAGAAGGATGTGGGCGGCGCGGCATCCAAGATCGTCTATGGCAACGCCAGTGGCTACGTCGTGGCGAAGGTCGAGTTCCACCCCTACGACGAGATTCTCCACATGTACGACGTCGCGAACGACGGCGACGGCTTGTACTACAAGGTGTCCTACGAAGGTGACGGCGGAAGGTGGGGGCTGTACTCGCCGCCGGGCACGTCCAACGCCTGGGACGTCAAGAAGGTGAACCTGGACATCCCGGAGGGCAGAACGGTGACGATCACCATCTACGACGACAAGGCGATGAAGAAGAGGGTCGGCCAGATAACCGGCCGAGCCTGACGCCGAAGCCGGCCCTGCTTCCGGCGACCCGGCGACGGCCTCGGCCCCACGGCCCGGGCCGTCGCCGCAGGAACCTCCATCCGAGGTGGCGCACGATGACGGCTCATCACACGCCGCCGCGCCACCGCGCGAGATGCGGGAACTCCTGAGCGAGGACCGCGTCCACCGCCGCGAGCGTCGGATCGACGATGGCCCAGTCATGGGCGGAGGGGTGGTCGACCATGGGCGGAGGGGTGGTCGACGAACAGTCCGCACGCGTCCTCGCCCCGGGGGTCGATCGCGCCGCACCAGGCCAGCTCGGCCAGGGTCGCCCGCTCGCCCTTCCAGCGGGCCCAGACGGCCGTGCGGTTCGCGTCGTCGCCCCACAGCGCCATCGTGTGGCAGCCGCTGCAGTGGGAGCGCCGGTCAAACCAGGACCGGCACCGAATTGTCCGGCGTGTCCAACCACGGCACGTGTGCGCCGTCGGGAGTGACGGTCAGCCCGAACCTCTCCGGCTCGGGACGTCCGGCTTCACGCCACCATGCGTAGGCATCTCCCACTTTAGCGAGTACGGAACCGTCAGTTTGGGCGCTGACCTGCGGTGACACGTCGCGTAGGTGTCCGGGACGTGTCACCTCGCGATTGCTCAGCTTTCAGCCCCTTCAGCCCCTTCCGAAGGGCACTATGCGCTTCCCAGCGACACAGACGTTGAGAGCCGGCTACTCGATCACAAAGGGAATCAGGGCCACCTCCACTTCCCACGGCGTCGCCGAGCGAGACCTGAACACGAAGGTGTACTGGCGATTTTCATGATCGGGCATGGCGGCAGAGATACAGCGCGGGTGCTCGGCCAGCTCCTTCGCGGCTTTTTCCACGATCTCCTCCGGCCGGGCCTGGCGAATGAACAGCGGGATCACTGCGTAGCGGTCATAGCGGGTGAAGTAGCCCAAGAGCTGAGGAATGTCCTCCTCGCGGAACTTCGTGGAACCGCGCCAGATCTTGCACTCGCCCACCAAGACGTTGCGGTCCCCGATCCGCAGGAGAAGATCGGTCTTGCCCGCTCCGTTCAGGCTCTCCGCAGTGCAGCGCCCCGCAAACGCGGCGCCGAGCGCGACCAAGAGGACGTCACGGATCTCTGGCTCGGGCTTTTCTCGGGTGGTGGAGGGGAGGCGTTCCATCTGGTTGCGTGCGTGCCGCAACAGCCGGAGGGCCTCGGCGTAGAGCTGAGCATCGGCCATCTCGTGGTCGGGCCGACTCTCTGCGGATCCGAAGATGCGCAGCCTGTCGGTGATCTGGTAGCCGTCGTATTCGAATTCGCGCCGGGCCTCGTCAAGTTTCTTCGCCCACCGCTGCTGGGGCGTCTCATCCTCGGTGCCGTAGGAGGACTCCACCACGGTGCGGTAGACCCGAAGCATGCTTTCGAACACACCTAAGGCACGAGAGACCTGGTCGGGGTCGCTCCAGCTGATGTGGTCCACATAGGAGGAAAAGAGATTCTTTCCCCCGCCCCCAGAGGTGTCCTTCGCCGGCCCGGGGGTGAAGCCGCTGCCGTCCCAGCAGGGTCGCAAGCGGGAAGGACCAAGTTGAGCGCTGATCTCCCGCATGTGGGCGCGGGTGGTGCCGCTGATTAGGTCTGTTGCCATAGGACGTGAGGCTAGCGGCCCGCTGAAACATGGGGTCCGGTTTCGTCCAGAAGCCAGGCGATCCTCCCATGCCAGACACGGTCTAGAGGGCTGCGGCCACGAGATCGGTGCGTTGGGCGATCACGCGAAGAGTTCGTTCAGCCGGCTCGTGACGAACCGGGTGATGGTGTGGGCGGAGTCGATGACGAGGAGGACATGGCTCTCCTGGAGGCCTTTCGGGGCAGTAGGGGTGCCGTGTCCGGAGCCAACCTTGTTGCGCATTTCAGCGATGCCGGTGATGAGGTTGTTCATGCCTGAGAGCGTCTTGGCGACGCCAATGTCCTTGCCTCCGAGGGCACGGTCCGCGGCGTGGTCCTCCTGGATCAGGGTTCGCAGACGCTTCCAGAGCTGCGGCATCTCGTCCTTCTCGAACCCTGTGGCTGCTGGGTCGGCGTAGTGGATCGCTCCCTTCATCGCCGCCTCGACGAGTTCCTTCGCGGCGCCGATCGCCGCCCGCCGCTGGGCAACGGTTCGGCGGGTGCGCATGGTGTTGAGGTATCCGTCGAGTACGGCGTCTTCGACGAGTCCGAGCTCACGGAGATACGTCCAGCCGCCTGCCGCGTCGCGTTCCGATCCGGCGGGGGTAGGGGTGGCTTCGCCGATCAGTTGCTTCACGGTTTGGATGCGGCTGTGAACCGCGATCCTGGCATTGTCAATGTGTGCTGGCAGGTCCTCGCCTCCGAGACCGTTGGGGTGCTGGGTGACACGTCGGCGCATGTTCTCGAGGAGGTAGCCCTTGGCGTACTCATCAAGGTCGGCGACCCACTTCCGGGCCTTCTCGATGGCGCGATTCTTGCCTTCGTCGAAGACAGCTTTCATGCTGTCCATTTCGGTCAGCTCGTCAGTTTTGAGGCTATCCACTCCCAGGCGGCGCATGAAGGCGTCAATCTCCCCCAACCGTTCCTGCCCCTGCTTGAGGAAGCGGCGGAGCTTGGCTGTGACCGGGGCTGACAAGTCCGTGGGCGTCGACATGTTCGAGAGTCTGCCTTGCGGGCCTCAGGGCGGACAGTGATTCTTGAACGCCGGTGGCCGGCCGCTGGCTGCATAGCGCTCTCGCCGCGCTGGCGGTGCGGTGGACGGCGGTCGTGTGTTGGCGTTTGCGGACTCGTGTGCTCAGCCGTCTGTCCGCACCAAACCTCCGGCCACCACCTGCTGGGCTTCTAGAAGCTGGACTTCGAGGTCGGCGATGCGTTTGTCGGAGAAGCGGAGGTTGGTGCGGGCGCCTTCGAGGCGCTCCTGGAGCTTGCGGTGCTCTTGCGTCACCTGCTGGATGCGGCGCTTGAGGGTGGTGTTCTCGGTGGTGAGGTGCTGGACGGACTCGCCGGGGATCATCCCGTCGACATCGCGGAGCTGTCCCATGAGCTCGCCGATCCGTTGCCGCTGGACCAGGACCTCGTTCTGGGTCCGGGTAAGTTCGGCCTCGGCGTTCAGGGCCCGTTCGCGCCAGGACGCCTCGATCTGCTCGTGTTTCTCGCCGGTGCGCCGGTCCTGACGGGCCGCATCGACCAGCGCATGGTGGACATGTTCCATCTCATCGCTCCCCACCTCAAGAACCACGAAGCCCAGGCTCTTTACCAGCGTGCCCGGGGCACTGTCCGCCCTGAACTGATCCCGGCGTGAGGACTTCGGCGAGGAGGCGACTACGGCCTGAACTCACTGTGGCGCCAAGTCCAGTGACACATATGGTCGGTTCAGGCGTCTCTCTGTCGCAGACAGATACCGTGGGCATGATCCACCAGCATCGAAAGGGCACCCCGTGACGACCGAATCCACGACCCAGCAGTGGGCCAAGTCCTCCTACAGCAACAACGGCGGTTCGTGCGTCGAGTGGGCCCCGCGCACCGCGTCCGCCACCGTCCCCGTACGCGACTCGAAGAACCCTGGCGGCCCGGCCCTGGCCGTCGCCGCCGAGGCGTTCACCTCCTTCGTGGCAGGCATCAAGGCCGGTGGCTTCGACACCCGCGCCTGACCGCCTCCCCCGCTTGGCTACGCCCCACCGTGCCCGCACGGTGGGGCGTCCCGCTGTCCGGGCAGGCAACCTGCCCCGCACCGAACTCCTGCCGGAAATGCGGTTGCGCTTACCGGCTTTCGGTAGAAAAGGTGCGGTGATGATCGGAACGGAGATCGAACTCCCCGTCGTGGGCGGCGTCCTCTCGGGTGTGGACTTCGGCGGCCGCGGTGAGGGGGTGTTGCTGGTCCACGGCAGCGGACAGAACGCCGCCGCCTGGGCTGATGTGGCGTCCCGGCTGGTGAGCACGTGTCACCCGGTCGCCATCGACCTGCGTGGCCATGGGCAGACCCGGCTCGACTCGACCGGACCCGAGCAGTACTGGCGAGACCTCGGTGGCGTCGTGACCGCGCTGGGCTGGGACCACCCCGTGCTGGTGGGGCATTCCACCGGCGGGTACGCCGTGACGGCCGCCGCCGCCAGTGGCCTCGTGGAACCGGCCGCCCTCTGCATCGTGGACGGCGTGGTGCTCGATGACCGTAACGCGTCACTCGCCGAGCATGCCGCCGCGCGGACCACCGAGGCGGCGGACCGTTTGCGGGCGATGTTCCGCTACGGCTGGGAGGCGGACGACGACCAGATGAACGCCTATGTCGCGCAGTGCGTGCGGGAGGCCGGAGGGGACTGGCTCAACGCCGGAGCACGGCACGAACTCGTCGAGGAGGTCACGCGGCGCTCCTTCCTGCGCCGCGGTCACCGGTGGGTACGGCGACCGGCCATCGAGGAGATCGCGACCGTCACCGCCGTGGAGCCCGACGCGGAAGTCTTCCCGAGCATCGAGGTGTACGAGCGCCTCAGCTGTCCGACGACGATCGTGCTGGCCGAGGATGGCTTCTACGCCTCGCGGCGCGACGAAGTGCGTGCCGTCGTCGACGCCGTCCCCGGCCGCCGGCTGACCGACATCAGCTCGAACCACAACATCCCCATGACCCGGCCCGCCGACCTCGCCGCGATCATTCTCGACCTGCTGCCGGACCGAGCTGCGGCATCGTCCGGAAACGTCGATTGATCCCCACCCCATCCCCGCCCCCTGGCCCCGCCCCACCCCTCCGAGGAGTTGTCGTGTCCGTAAGCGAGATGTCCGTGGCAGACAAGGGCGCTGGTCCGTACGGCATCGCGGCCGGACCTGACGGCGCACTGTGGCTGACCTTCGCGCACAGCGGCCGCATCGCCCGCCTCACCCCCGACGGCGAACTCACCGAGGACCCCTGGAATCGCCCGAGTGTCGCCCTACGGTCATCACCCCCGGGCCCGACGGAGCACTGTGGTTCACCCGGTCCCAGGACCACCGGATCGGCCGGATCACCGTCGACGGTGAAATGGAGTCCTTCCCTGTGCCTACGCCCGACAGCGGCCCCTTCGGGATCACCGCAGGCCCGGACGGTGCGATGTGGTTCACGGAGATGAACACCGACCGGATCGGCCGCATCACCAGCAGGGGAGAGATCACCGAGTTCGCCCTTCCCTGTGTCGGCGCCTATCCCTCGGCGATCACCGCAGGCCCTGATGGGGCCCTGTGGTTCACCCTCAACCAGGCGAACGCGATCGGCCGCAGACATCGTCATCCACCCGCTCCCCACCCCGAGCGCCGCGCCCGTGGGTATCACCAGCGACGGCACCGCCTTGTGGTTCGTCGAGATCGCGGCAGGCCAGATCGGCAAGGTCTCGGTGAACCGCACGGTCGAGGAGTTCCCGCTCCCTGACCGCACGGCCAAACCTCACGCCATCGTCGCGGCCTCCATCGGCGACTGCTGGTTCACCGCATGGGGAACCAACGGCATTGGCCACATCACCGATACCGGCGAGATCGCCGAGTACACCCTGCCGTCACCGTCGTCCGAGCCGCACTGCATCGCCCTGGGTCCCGACGGCGCTGTGTGGGCGGCTCTCGAAACGGGAGGGGTCGCGCGGCTTGAACCGTAGCCCCACGACGAAGGACCTTCTGACGTCTACCGGCACCCCGGGTCGGCCGGTTCCCCGGCCGAGCGGTTGACGGCGCTCCCGCGCCACGGGCGACGGCGCGGCTCTGATGGACTCACCTCATGACAGCCGTACTCCCCCGCCTCCTGCGCGCACTCGACCGGTTCCACGCCGCCCACCCGTGGGATCACAACGCCCACTACCACCGGTGGATCCTGCGCCGGCTCCCCGGACGTTTCGCCGGCGCCCTGGACGTCGGATCAGGCAGTGGTGACCTCGCCAGGCTGCTGGCCTCCCGGGCCGAAGCGGTGCACGGCATCGACGCCGACCCCGCCATCGTCGAACGCGCGCGGGAGCGCACCGCTCCCGGGCTTCCGGTGACCTTCTCCGTCGGGGACGCGCTGGAGGACGTACCCGCAGGCCTCTACGACGTCATCACCTGTGTCGCCACCATTCACCACATGCCGTTGACCGACGCACTCACCCGCTTCCGCGAGCACCTGGCTCCCGGGGGCACTCTGATCGTCGTCGGCCTCTACCGCCCGCAGTCCTGGAGCGACCACCTGATCGACGCGGTCGCCGTACCGTCGAACATCGCCATGGCCTGGATCAAGAACAAGGGCCGCAGAGCAGCGCCGCGCCCCGTCGCCATGACCGCACCCACCCGACCGGCGACCACGGGCTTCCCGGACATCGTTCGCGACGCCCGCCGCGTGCTGCCCGGCGCGCGGCTGCGCCGGCGGCTGTTCTGGCGGTACACCTTGGTCTGGCATCAGTGCGCCTCCTACGGATCGGCCCGTTCCGGGAGGGGCTGTCGGCCGCTCGGGCGGCCGGGTCGTTTTCCGGCCAGTGGACGAGGGCTGAGCCTCGATCCACCGGTGTGATAGCTGGTAGATGCGCTGCGGGAGCGTATGAGATGCCTCGTGCCTGTGATGACAGGCTTGTCGAAGATCTCTTCGCGCATGATCGTCGAGGCTTCTCGTGGCGGAAGGCATCTCGTGCCACTCCGGCGCTCACTTCCCGGCTCGGCGAAGCAAATCTGACCGCTGAGGCGGAACTGTCCCGGAGCCCTGGGGCGTCCCGCTGTCGCGCCCGACCGCGTGATGCACCGGACCGGTAGCCTGTGGGCGCGACGCTATCTGGCACCACATCAGGGGAGCTTTGAGGCTGTGGACGAAATCACCTATCGCGTGGCAGAGAGCGAGAGGGACAGATCCGCCGTCATCAAGGGTGAGTTCGTCTCGGACACCGTCTTCGAAGTGATCGGCTCCGAGAGCGGGTTCACCTTTCGGCCCGTCAGGCTGGACCCGCCGGTTCACAAGGTCTTCCCCGACGACGAGCCCGAGCTCGATGAGGCGTCGGAGGGCGATTGCCGGTTTGTCGCGCTGGATCGTGATCGCGTGTGCGGCTATGTCGACACGGAGTACGAGCCCTGGAACCGTCGTCTGACCATTGCCGATATCGAGGTGGCCAGGCCGTATCAGGGCCGGGGAATCGGACGCATGCTGATGAGCCACGCCGTCGGCTGGGCCCGGGAACGCGGTGCCGGGCACGTCTGGCTGGAAGTGACGAACATCAACGCTCCGGCCATCCGCGTCTACCAGCGGATGGGTTTCATCTTCTGCGGCCTCGACACTTCTCTCTACAGCCGTACCAAGTCCGAGGGGGAGACGGCGCTGTACATGAGCCTCTTCCTGGACTGATCCGTCGGTCAGCAGCATGTCCAGGGCTTGGATTCCAAGACGCGGATGCCCCTCTGAAGTGGGACGGTGGGATTCCTGCAGTTCCACATCCACAGAGCACGAGAACACCCGCGAGATGCAACTCTCCCACCCCTGCGGCGGTCTCCGCTGCGTTCGCTGATACGAACCTGATTGCGCACGCCGGGCTGGTCCTCGCCCTTCACCACGCCACAGCGTGAGGTTGGGAAAGGCTTACTGTCGGCCGCGGTCAGCCCCCGGGCGAGCTCGGCCCCATAGGCACCCGTGCTCTCCACGCCCACCGCGGTCGGCATGCCGCGGGAACGCACTCCGTCGAGCAGGTCCCGGTAGCCGCGTTTGACGACGGAACTCGCGGTCGGCCGAGTGCCGGCCGATGGACTCGATGACCGTCGCGTCAGTCGTGATCGGAAAGTTCTACGGCCAGTTCCATACAGCGCAGGCGGGCCGGGGAGAAGTCGTAGGGCATCTTGCCGATGGCTTCCAACACGCTCATGGAGTCGGTCTCCCGCCTGCCGGAGCCGAGGCCGGCCTCGTCATCGCCGTCCTCGCCGTCCTCGGCGGTAGCCGGGTGCGCCGTTTCCCAGGCGTCGAAAAGGGCATCGTCGTCCTTGTCCAGACCGGCCTCCTCGATGACGGCGTGCAGGGCGCTTTCGAAGGCGTGCCGCTCGGCGGCCACTTGAGCCACCCGTGGGTCATCGACGGCGACGCTGTCGTCCAGTGCCTCCTCCGCTTCGTCGACGCGGTCGGATTCCTCCCGCAGGGTGGGATGCGTGGCCAGAACGATGAAGCGGGTGGCCTGGACAGCCGCGCCGAGCGGGCCGAGGATTCGCTCGGTGACCAGCAGGGTGTCCAGGTCCGCCGGGCGCAGGGAGCCCTCGGGCAGGCTCTTGAGGCGGCCGGTGACCAGGTCGGAGAGCAGGCCCATGCGGCTGCCTTCGGTGCGCATCCGCCGCACGGCGGCCCGCTGCCGTCGCAGCTCCGCCTCCTGCTCGGCGAGGGTGTCCTCCAACCGCTCCAGGATGCCCGCGATGCCTTCTTCGCTGTCCGCACCGGCGGAGGCCGTGCCGGTGGTGAAGGCGTCACGGATGTCGTCCAGGGCGATCCCCGCGTCGGCCGTCCTGCGAATCCACAGCAGGCGGATCATGTCCTCGTAGCCGTACCGGCGGCGGCCGTCGCCGCCCCGCTCGGGCCCCGGGAGCAGGCCGATCTCGTGGTAGTGGCGAATCGCCCGCGGAGTGCTGCCGGCGAAGGCCGCCGCGTCACCGATCTTGATCCGGCGGGGTGGCACAAAGGACGAATGCATGAGCGGGGACCTTCTTCTCAAGGAACCGGGACCGGGACGTAGACCAACCGGACCACATGCCGCTACGGAAGGTGCAACCGCACAACCGCAGCCTCCGGTCTGCCTCTGCCTCCCGGTTCCGCTGCCTGTCCCCCGCTTCTCTGTTCTCGGCCGGAACCGAGGCGGTATTCGGCCGGAGTTCACCGATCCGGGGCGAATCCACCACCAGTGACTTAGCGTGTTGATCACTGCCGGAGTGGCTACGTGGGGTCACGACGTACGGCCGCGGGGTACGAAGGAGCTCGATGGTGACGGAGACCGACTGGCGACGGCGGTCCGTGGTCGTGACGGGCGCGACGCGGGGCATCGGGCGGGGCATCGCGGAACTGTTCGCCCGTCGTGGTGCCGCTGTCATCGTCACGGGGCGCGACGAGGAGGCCGCCCGCGCGGTGGCGGACGAGCTCGCGCGCGCCACCGGATCCCGGGTCGCCGGTCTGGGCGCGGATCTCCGGGACCCGAGCGCGATCGAGGCGATGGCCGACGAGGCCGAGGCGCGCCACGGGCATGTGGACGTGGTGTGCGCGAACGCCGGGGTCTTCCCCGAGAGGTCCCTGAGAGAGATGACGGCCGAGGATGTGGACGATGTCCTCGCCGTCAACCTGCGGGGCACGATCCTGACGACGAAGGCGTTCCTGCCGGCCATGGAACGCTCGGGACACGGACGCGTGGTGCTCACCTCCTCGATCACCGGGCCGACCACGGGTTACAGCGGGTGGTCCCACTACGGGGCCAGCAAAGCGGGCCAGTTGGGGTTCCTCCGGAGCGCCGCGCTGGAACTGGCCCCGGCGGGCATCACCGTCAACGCCGTCCTGCCCGGAAACGTCCGCACCGAGGGGCTGGGCGATCTGGGCGAGGACTACCTGCGGCGCATGGCCGCCGCGATCCCGGCCGGCCGGCTCGGCGAGACCTCCGACATCGCTCACGCCGTGCTCTTCCTCGCGTCCGACGAAGCCTCGTTCGTCACCGGTCAGACGCTCACCGTCGACGGCGGCCAGACCCTGCCCGAATCGCTGGACTCATTCGTCCCGTTCACCTGACGCCGGCGGCCCGGCAGGGCGACGCTCATCGCCGCTTCGCCTCCGGCTTCATCCGCCGGCCCCCCGCGCGGAGTCCGGGCGGCAGTAGCGCTGGATCAGCGCCGTGTGCCGGGGGAAGCGGGCGGTCAGGTCGTCGGGGTCCCCGAGCGTCATGTCCGCGTAGTCGAAGCCGGGGGCCACTGCCTCGCTGATCAGGGCGTGGTCGCCGCCGTCGAGAGAGGTGGCCTTCCACACGCCGCCGGGAACGGCGAGAGTCAGCGCCTGCCCCTGGTGCGGATCCTGGCCGAGGAGCACCGACTCCGCACGGCCGTCGGGGTGGATCAGGTGGTAGGTGAGGGGAGCACCGGAGTGGTGGAAGTGGAGGATGTCCGACCGGTTGAGATGCCAGTACCCGATCGGTGACTCCTCGGTGAGCAGGTAGTGGATGGAGGTGAGCAGGGGGCGTTCGCCTCGCGGGGTCCGCACCAGCGGCCGGTGATCCGCCTGGAAGGTACGCCGGAAGTACCCGCCCTCCACATGCGGTTCGAGCCCCAGAGCGTCGATCCATTGCTGTGCTGTGAGCACACGGTCCTCCTAGGGTGACGCGGCCCTGCGGGGTCGCGGAGTTGGCGGGGCAAGCGGGCGGGTTCCCGGTGCGTGGGGACCGCACACCCGGGGAAAGGAGGCCTCGGCCGCGCCGGAAGACCGCGGGGCTCCTGCCACCGATCAGCACATGGCCTTGGTCGGGGTGGTCCTGGCCGCGTGAAAGGCGACCTCCCGCCCGTCGAGCGTGAGACGGTGAGCCGCGTAGTCGGCGCTCTCCGGTTCGGGCACCGGCCGGGAGCAGGCGAAGCCGGCCGGGTCGTACACCGAGGACTTCGCTGCCCACAGGTCACCGTGAAGCCCCGTCCACGGTCGATTTATCGCCATACTCCCATCCTGTCACCCCGTCACGAGGCCGGACCCTTGGCAGCATGTTGACATGACCTTGACAGTCTCCGCGCTGCGCCCGAGGCTCGGAATCCCCCGTGGACAGCTTGACGACAATGAGGTGTAGCCCCCATGCGATCACGCCCCATCGGATTCCTCCTCTCGGCCCTCGCGGGCGCGGCCCTCGCGTTCGGCGGCACCGCGACCGCCTCCGCGACCCCGTCCACGACCCCGGCCCCCGGTTCCGCGTCGGCCGGTGACGTCGGTACGGCCGACGCCTGTTACACCTGGAGCGGCACGCTCCGGGAAGGCTCCAGCGGCGAAGCCGTACGTCAGCTCCAGATCCGGGTCGCCGGCTATCCGGGCACCGGGAACCAGATCGCCATCGACGGAGCCTTCGGCCCGGCCACGAAGGCGGCCGTGCAGCGCTTCCAGGCCGCGTACGGGCTGGCCGCCGACGGCATCGCCGGCGCCCAGACGTTCAGCAAGATCTACGCGTTGCAGGACGACGACTGCACCCCGGTCAACTTCACCTACGCCGAGCTGAACCGCTGCAACTCCGACTGGTCCGGCGGGAAGGTCAGCGCCGGCACGGCACGCGCCAACGCCCTGGTGACCATGTGGAAGCTCCAGGCCATGCGGCACGCGATGGGGGACCGGCCGATCACCGTCAACGGCGGCTTCCGCAGCGTGTCCTGCAACAGCTCGGTCGGCGGGGCCGCCAACAGCCGCCACATGTACGGGCACGCGGCGGACCTCGGCGCGGGCGCCCAGGGCTTCTGCGCCCTCGCCCAGGCGGCGCGCAACCACGGCTTCACCGAGATCCTCGGCCCGGGCTACCCCGGCCACAACGACCACACCCACGTCGCCGGGGGCAGCGGCCGCTTCTGGTCCGCGCCCAGCTGCGGGATCTGAGGCCCGGCGGTCCCATGAAGCCCGGGAGGCCTTCCGGTCAGCGGACCGGAGGCCCCCGGGCTCGTGCCCGTACTCCTGCCTGGGCTACCAGCCCCTCCCCACCGGCACGGCCAGCAGTACGCCACTTGTCGCCGGGCGGCTTCGTCGGTGCGTCCTCAGCGCTGTTCACCTCAATCCACCTGCCCCTGAGGGCTGTCCCGCTCCCCTCCACCTGACCGGACTGCCGCGTTCCTCCGGCCGGTCCCATGGGCCGGGGCCCTCTTTATGCGACAACGCGCATAGTCGCGATCCCGCATGGACGCCCTCAGACCGCGCCCGTACCTTCATGGTCAACAGGGCCCTCCTGGGCCCTCCACCACCCCTGGGGGTTCGAGCATGGCTCGCGAAGAGTTACAGCGACTGACCGGCGACAACGGAAACGGCGGCCCCTGCGGGCAAGGCGACTGCCCCAACGTCTACCGCACTCCTTCCGGCTCCTTCGTCGTGCAAGGCGACCTGTCGGACGCGTTCACCCCGCCGTCCGGGGAGGGCTTGGTCGAGATCCCGGAGGCTGTACTACGGGAGGCAATCCGTGCTCTTGGCTGGTGACGAGTGGGCAGCCAAGTTCCGTGACTTCCAATCGGAAGCGTGGCGCTTGGAAACACTGCCTCAGTATCTCGTCCCGCAGGAAGCGGACGAGTTTCAAGCGTTCAAGGAAGGGGCCCGCTACCCAGGACCATACGAGGATGACTGGATGCACATGGTCCGCACCCGAAAGGTGGGGCGAGTGCACATCGTGCGCCGTCCGCTGTCCGCGTACCTGAATTACGAGTTCGATCGATACTACCGGCATCAGGCCTCGGCCGGTGAAGACATTCGCATCCTCGACGTGACCGACCGCCCCAACCCTCTCCCGGGCACGTTGAGCGACTTCTGGATGTTCGACCGCTCCACGGTCGTGCTCATGAACTACGAGAAGGACGGAACGCAGATCAACCGGCAGCTATTCGAAGGGGACGTTTCACCGTTCCTCGAGTACCAGCGGATCGCGGTAGCCGAATCGGTGCCGTTCGAGGAGTACGTCCACGGTGGCCATCGAACCTGACGCCCTCGAACAGACCGGCCTGGAGCTTGCTGCCATGCTCAGGCAACTGCGTAAACAAGCCGGGCTCTCAGGGGCCCGGCTTGCCGCACGCTGCAACATGTCACAGTCCAAGGTCAGCCGCATTGAGGGTAATAAGGTCCGCCCGTCCCTCGTGGACGTAGAGCAGATCCTCAGAGGGCTCGGTGCATCCCCAGCGGTAGCCGCCGAAGCAATGGCCATGGCGCGCATAGCTCAGACCGAGTGGCAGGACCGCAAGGCGCTGCATCGTAAAGGGTTGGACAAGAAGCAACTTGAGCTGGCCGGCCTTGAGGCCGCAACCACCGATTTTCGGTTCTTCCTGCTGTCCATGGTCACGGGTTTGCTTTCGACCCCGGATTACATCCGGGCAAGCATCCTTGACGCTCCGCCGATGCAACAAGCAAGAGCGGTGGGCCTGAAGCTGGAACGCCAAGCGGTCCTGCTCGACCGCTCCAAGAGGTTCACATTCATCCTTACAGAACAGGCGGTCAGGTATCCACTGGTCGCGCCGGATGCCATGGCCTTGCAGATCGACCGCATATCCTCACTCGCCCGCCAAGCCAATATCAGCATTTCGCTACTTCCGTTTTCGGTCCGATACAGCAATACACCTTTGTCCACGTTCACCGTGTACGACGACCGTCTAGCCACCATCGAGACGGACCTCGGCGCGGCGGTATTCCGCGACCCGAGGGACGTTCGCTCGCTCCTCGACCGGTTTGCGTTCTACGAAGGCCAGGCCGTCACAGGCGACGCGGCACAGGAGTTGTTGAGTCAGTGGGCTTGGTCATTCCGGAGCTGATCTTTAGTCCACCACGCGCATAAGCCGTGACGGCTTCCGCCCGCAGGGCATTAGCTCCATGAGCACTCCGCCGGGCCGCGCACTGATGGGCCTCTGAACGGCCGGAGTCTCGCATCAAGCGCGTGGGCGCCACCCACATCAAGTCTCCTGCCCCGACGTCACGTCGAGGCGGCGGTCGGTCCTACTCGGGCCGGCCAACCGATCAGGAAGGTACGTCCATGATCGACGGTAAAAGGCTGTACTCACTCGACATCAGCAGCGCCCAGTTCGCGAAGGCGTGCGGCGGCAACACCCACCCGGACGGCGAGTCCTGCGTCACTCTCGCCCGCATCGGTGACGACGCGTGGGCCCTGGGCGACTCCAAGCACCCCGACGCGACCCCGCTCAGGTTCACCACGGCCGAGCTGGACGCGGCCGGCATCACCCCTGCCGCGTTCGGTCTGGCCTGACACGGTCCGTCAACTCAGCTCACCAGGAACGCCGTTGCACCATCACGGGTACCTCTGGACCGGTTCGCGGGAAGCCTTCGACCGGGAAGGCGACAGGCGTCCGCCTGCGGACGATCCTCCGCCCCCGCCGACGGGCGAGGACGACAAGGACGGGCACCGTTTGCATCAGCGGTACCGTGAGGCCGCAGCAGAATTCCGTACGGGCGGCGTGCCACCTATTCAGACCGCGCATTGGTTGCTGAAGCCTGCCGGTCTCGTATGCGGCACTTGGACAGAGCCGATGGGAGCGGCGGCATGGCTCGACGACAGGTTGAGGGAGTACGCGTCCTGGTTCGACTCCCGCCAGGAGCAGGAACCGGACCACCTGTCCACACGCGTGGTCGGGGCATTGGAGAGACTGTCATGGGGTGGTGACGTGTCGTGGGGGATCTATCTCGCACGGCCGTCGTACTTGTCCTTGGCGGTCGTGACCTGTTCACCGAACCGAGCTGAGCCGCACACACCATGCCCCGTCGGGGCGTAAGTGACCAGGCTCCTCAACAGGCCCCGGCCCTCCCTCGGGGTCGGGTCCTTCCACATCGCTGCGCCGGGCGTGCGAAGGAGTACGGCGAGCGGCGGTCGCGCCGGCGAGCGGGGCGACCCGTGGTGGGAGCAGTCCGGCAGCGCGCCCACCGGAGTCACCCGGCCGCGATCGGCTCCGGCGGCCTCTCGGCCGCGACGGCGATCGTGCCCTGGGCCACCGCGCAGAGGGTCTCCACCCCTTCGGCGTCCACCATGAGCAGATCGCAGCGGCAGACGACCCGGGTACGGCCGGGGCGGACCACCTGAGCCAGCGCGCGCAGCACCTCGCCCCGGGCCGGGCGCAGATAGTCGATGGTGAAGCCGGCGGTCAGGACGGACGGGCCGACGGCCGCGCCCGCCGCGAAGGTGAGGGCGTTGTCGGCCGCGTAACTCAGGACGCCGCCGTGGACGAAACCGTTCTGCTGGCGCAGCTCGTCCCGTACGTCCAGCTCCAGGACCGCCGCCCCGTCGCCGAAGGCCGTCAGCCGCGCGCCCAACAGCACACTGAAGGGCTGGGCGTCCAGAACCTGCTGCCCGAACGCGAGTTGTGAGGCGCGTGCCTCCATGCTCCACCTCTCATCCCTGGTTACGGTGAGCGTCGTCTCCCGGGAGCTGATCCGTCAACATCGGCCCCACGCAACCCCATCACCACCGGACCACTACTGTCTGCCGGATGGAGAACAGGATCCCCCGGGGCAGCTGGCTCGACGACGACACCTTCCGAGAGCTGGTGCGCGAGGTCACCCCGCTCCGCTTCGGCTCGTGGAGCCTGTCGGAATTCGAGCACGCCACCTCGGAGCTGGGCTGGGAACTCCGGGAGCCCAAGGAGGTCGTGGGCCAGGTCTGGCGCAGATTCGCTCACCTAAAGGGGCCCTGGGGCGGCTACGGCACGGTGATCGCCGACGCCTCGGCACCCGAGCAGGTGCGCAGACTGAACGTCCGCGTCGTCGACATGCCCGCCGAGGACATACGCTCCGCCGCCGGCCTCGTCCGCGCCGCCTGGTGGGTCATGGAGGAGGAGCTAAGCCCGCCCGCGATGTGGGGAGGAGACTCCGGCCCGTGGATGCTGTGGCGGCTCCCCGGCGCCTGCCTCCTCGTGCACACGCACGACGAGGGCGAGGTGAGCCTGGAACTCCTGCCTCCGGACGCGGACGCCGACGCCGCCGGAGGCGGCTACTCCCGGGGCCGCTGGCGCGCCGCCGAGCAGGCAGACCTGCCTGCCGTGCCGCCCGCTTCCGGCACCACGTGGGCAGACGTGGAGAAGCGTTTGGCGGAAACCCTGCGCTCCCTCGACCACGACACCCCGTTCTTCCCCGGTGGATTCATCCTGCACCTGGGATCCGCGGTCGATCCGCAGCGCTTCGTCCAGTGCTGGAGCCAGGATCTGGGTCTCGTCATCGAAGCCACCGGCTATCTGCACCAGCCGGACGCGGCCGACCCCGACCGGCTCGCGCGGAACGGCTGGGACGCCTCCCGCTCGGTCTGGCAACGACGCTTCCCCGACGCCATGGACGAACCCGCGCACGCCTCGACGGGGGCCCGCATGCTCGTCGAGGAACTGCGGCACCTGGGCGTCGGCCTGGCCGACCTCTCCTACGACGGGACCATGACCGGTCGCGGGCGCCGCTTCCACCTCGACCTGCCGGACCTGGGACTCCCCCGCGTCCACCAGCCCGCCGAGTAGGAGCGGAGCGGATCCACGTCTCGCGGTCAACGCACCGCCCCCGGTGTCAGTTCTCTCAGGCGGAGGGAACGGCGTCGGCCGGGGAGGTGTGCCAGTTGGTGACGACCGGCTTGTCGACCGTGATGGTGCCGACCTTCAGGGAGACCGGGTCGGGGTCCTCGTTGCCGACGCCGACGATGATGGAGTCCAGCTCCTTGCCGCCGTCCGTGTTGGTGGTCTTCGGGTTCACCCCGGCGTAGGCGGTGGTGGCGCCGCTCAGCGTGACCGCGTCGCCGACCGCCTGCTCGGCAGGGCCCGCCTGGGTGCCGTCGGAGCCGAACGCCACCGTCGGGAGCGCGGCCGGCAGGATGCAGGTGATCCCCTGCTTGGCCTTCGCCATGACCAGGATGTAGCCGCCGGCCTGGCTCTCGGACCGGGTGCTCCAGGAGATGTCGTTGGCGCCGCAGGTCTGCTGGACCGGCACCTTCGTGCCGTCGCCGGCGTCGGCGCCGGACCCCTCCGCGCTGCCGCCGTCCTTCGCGTCGGACCCTGCTTCGGCGCCCTGCTCCGCACCCTTGTCGGCGCCCTTCGAGGCGTCGGTCCCGGCCGTGTCGGCCCCGGACACGTCCGCGGCGGGCACGTTGGTGGCGGAGGGACCCGCCGCGGCGCCGTCCTCCGTGTCCTGGCACGCCGTCATCAACAGGGCGCCGCCCACGAGGGCAGCGGAGACGAGGAAGGACTTGCGCCGGTTGCCGAACATGAGAGATCCCCTTGGTGGTCGTGAGCGTGGTTGTGGTCGAGGCACCGAAGCGAGCTCGACCGCCCGGGTGTTCCTTGATCACTATGCGAGGTCGAGGGCCGCAGGGGCCCCGGTGTGCCGTTCCAGGACAGCGCTGTCACAGACCCAGGACATGGTCATCGCGCAGTCGCTCGTCCCGCACAGAACCATCACCCACCGGACGGAACGAGTCCGGTCGTCCGGACCCGCGGTTACGGCCGTCACCGAGGCGGCCCGCCGAAAGCGGGTCCTGGTCGTCGACGGCTCGCCGTAACCGCCCCTGGACGCGGACGTCCCGACCGGAACCCTTCAGGACGCGACCGGAGAACTGCCCTGGTAGGCGGGCGAGAACACCCGTCACGGAGCGAGCGCACACTCCTACTTCCAGCCATGCGCAGATGATCGTTCCGCTGGGCGACAGCGCGACGGATACCGAAGATCCTTCACCCGTAGGGCACCTACGCGGCAAGACCTGCGCCCTCCGAGGCCTCGGGCACCGACGCGGAGCCGCACGGGACGCCGGTGACACCTCTGTGTCCTCCCTGAGTTCGCCCTATGTCCGTGAAGACGTGTCCATATGAGGCCCAACCCCTTTTTCCCTGCTTATGCGGACGGTCGCCCCCGTGTAGACATGGTCACGGCGGCCCCGGACAACGACCAGGGGGGCCGCCTCCGCCATGTTCTGGGGGTACATCCGCCATGCTCAGACCCACCCGTCGTCAGGCCCTCGGGGCCGTCATCGGCGTCGCCGCGAGCGGAGCGCTCGTCGGTGTGGCAGCCGCGTCCACGGACACCGTGGCGGCCGAGGCCAGAAGCTCCGGCACCGCACCCGGCGGCACCGGAGCACCCGGCTCCTTCGACGAGGTCTTCAAGGGCCGCCGCATCCAGGGCACGCCCGCCGAGGCCCCCGCGAGCGCGCACGCGCACGCCGGGCACGCCGGGCACGGCGCCGGCTACAGCGTGTTGATCGACGGCCGCGAGCTTCCCGTGATGCAGCACGGGAAGAGCGGCTGGAGCAGCACGATCAACCACTACGAGAGGTTCGCGACCCCGCTGGAGGCCGCTCGCACCGCGGTCATCTCGCTCAAGGGCGCCGTCGTCGTCCCGTTCGACCCCACCGCCTGAGCCGGGAGCAGCAACCATGACCGTACGGAAGAACCAGGCGAACCTCACGGCCCCCGAGAAGAAGGCCTTCGTCGACGCGGTACTGGAGGTCAAGCGCCTAGGGGTGTACGACGAGTTCGTCCTCGCCCATCGCACGCGGTTCTCGATAGACATGAACTCCGGCGTGTACGTGGGCCACTTCGGGCCGTCGTTCCTGCCCTGGCACCGCAAGTTCCTCATCGATTTCGAGAACGAACTCCAGAAGATCGACGCGTCGGTCTCGATCCCCTACTGGGACTGGACCGCCGACAACACCGTCGGCTCCTCGCTCTGGGCCCCGGACTTCCTCGGCGGCACCGGACGCCCCCTGGACGACCAGGTGATGGACGGGCCCTTCGCGCACTCCGGCGGAGACTGGACGATCAACGTCTCGGTCGACAGCCGCGCCTTCCTCGCCCGTCAGCTCGCCTACCGCGTTCCCTCGCTCCCGCCCCGGTCGGACGTCGACGCGGCCCTCGCCCTGCCCACGTACGACTCCCCGCCCTTCCGTGACGGCTCGGCGGGCTTCCGCTCCGCGCTGGAGGGCTCCGCGGGATACATGAGCATGCACAACCGGGTGCACACCTGGGTCTGGGGCCATATGGAGACGAGCGTCTCCCCGAACGATCCGGTGTTCTGGCTGCACCACGCGTTCGTCGACAAGCTCTGGGCCGACTGGCACGCGCTCCACCCGACGAGCGCCGAGTACCTCCCCGCCGGCGGGACGGTCGATGTGATCGATCTGAACGACACCATGCCGCCCTGGCCGAACACGACCCCGCAGAGCATGCTGGACCACACGCAGTTCTACACGTACGCCTGAGTCCTCGTCACGGGGGCGGTTCACCCGTGCCTCCAGGCATCCCTGCCGACCGGCCGAGCAGGTGGCGGCGGTCCGCAGGGATGCCTGATGCGACTCTCAGTCGTCCCAGGGGTACACCCCTTCCTCAGCGAGGCGCTCCTCCTCCCTGTCGTGCAGGAAGCGCGCGTGCGGGACACCCACGAGAGACGTGTCGCTGATCGGGCATCGGACGAATTCCCCCCGCAGCAACCTGACGAGGAATTCGACCATTCCGCAGCTGTACGCGGTCCAGGCCGCGTCACCTCGCGCCCACACGGCGAGGGGCCAGGCATCGGGATCGGGCCCGCCGGTGATCCAGCCGAGCACGTCGGAACTGTCCGTCTCCCCCCACACCAGGATCCGATCGAGCCCGTCGGCCTCTACACGGGGGTCGGTCCACCTCTGGTGGTCCGGGTCGGACTTCATCGGGCCGGACAGGGGAGCGACCCGTCTGACCATCGGGTCGGAGGTCACGACCGGGATCAGGGTGGCGATGCGCCCTTCGATGGTTCCGTGACCGAAGAGACGCACGAACTCCTTGTAGTCCGAGGGGAAATCCGTCCCGTAGGCGGATTCAACCGTCGCCCAGTCCACCACATCTCCGGCACCGCCCTCAAAGGGGACGATCAGGCTCGACAGTTTCGTCATTCTCTCTGTCATTTCACATACCCTTCCGGAACCGCTCTGCCGAGGTTCTGAAAACGACCACTATTCACGCCGTACATGATGTTCTGAACTTCATCGTCGAACTGAATCCCCGGGGCACCTCCGGCGGTGACGCCTCGCGCCTGCATGCGGAAGGCGGTCGGAACCACCCTGTTCCCTTCGTAAAGGGGCGTCACCTTGTAGTGCACGACCTGCTTACCCTTGTCGATCGCGTCCTTCACCATGTTCTCGTAGTAGACCATGTTCGGGCTCTGCCCCGGGTCTCGCGGATCCATCGGAGTCGCGTTGGCTGATCGGGAACAGGTAGACAGGTTGTCGTAGCGAAGCCCGTCGCCACCCAACTGCTTTCCCAGCAGGTGGCAGGCATTGCGCCAGAACTTGGCCGGACGGTTCCCGTTGTTCGAGGCGTTGATGGCAGCCCACGTATAGCCGGGCGGGGCTATTTTCGACGTCTGGGTTTTCGTTCCGGGGTTGGCAGCGAGGAAGGACTCGTCGAGGCAGGCCTCAACACCTGTGGCCCGATTTCCGTGCAGGGCGTCCACAGGGCCGTATGCACGCCAGCCGCCCCATGCCCCGCGGCAGTCCCCCGAGTTGTCACGGCCGCCCCCTGATCCGGGGTCCGCGCCCGGCGCCGGGTGGGTGTCCGGAGCCTGGTCCGGCGTGAACTGGCCGTTGTTGACCAGGCCCAGCATGTCCAGCGCGCCGACGATCATGTCCCAGCCGTCGCCCGGCTTCCAGCCGCCGTTCCTCGGATCCCAGTCGGGCTTGGGGGCCGGCCGGTCGACGGCGGGCTTGGGGTTGGGGCCGTTGTTGACGTTCTGGTCGATCGGCGGGCGCGGCGGACGTACCGGGGCACGGACGGCCTGGGCGACGCCTGTGCCCGGGTTGTTGTAGCGGGGGGTGTAGCGGGGCGCCGCGTTCCACCTCGGGTACGGCGTGGACCGGCCGCCCTTGGACGCCGAGCTTCCCCGGGACTTTGTACTGCTGAACCGGCCGGCCTGGGCTCTGAGCGAGTCGGCCATGGAGCGGGCGTAGCTGTGGGAGAAGACGTTGGTCTGGACGTAGCTGTTGCTCATGCCGGCGGCCTGACCACGCTGGTGCTTGTCGAGCACCATGGCCCCGCCTCCCACGGCGACCGTGCCGAAGACGCCCCAGCCGAGCGCTTTCCAGCCGATGGCCGCGCCGAGCACGAGGGGGAAGACGTGACCGCTCGGGTCGGTGCCGTTCTGCGGGGAGCCGAAGCCGTACGAGTAGCGGTTCGCCCGCTGGCCCGACTGGGTCGGGTCGAGCTGCCAGGTGTCGCGGGAGCTGAAGCCGCCCGTGCCCGGCTGGTACCAGCGCGACGCCATGTTCACGTCGCCCGACGCCTCGTCGGTCCACCCCGACTGGAAGCCGAGGGCCGTGGTCGTGCCGCTGGAGGCGCTGACCTGGCCGAAGGGGTCGTAGGCGGTGGAGCTGGTGACCTGGCTGCCGTCCGGTGAGAGGCCCGCGACCACGTCGGTGTGGCGGTCGGTGATGGCCCACTGCGCGCTTGCCGTGCCCCGTTTGCTGGCCAGCAGGGCGCCGTGCGGAGTCCGGCTGTAGACGCTGGTGCCGTCGCTGAGCAGGTTGTTCGAGCCGCCGTCGTAGCTGAAGGCGGTGGCGCCCTGCCGGGCGACGCGGTCGAGCGAATCGTACGAGAAGGCCGCCTGGCCGTCACGGATCTTGCGTTCGAAGGCGTCGAAGGTCAGCTCGCGCGGCGCCCCCGAGCCGCCGGTGACCGTTTCGAGGGTGCCGCGGGCGGTGTAGTCGTAGGTGTTGGTGCCGTCGCCGGTCAGCCGGTTGCGTGCGTCGTACGAGGCGGTGGCCCCGCCCGCGGTGATGCGGTTGCCGGCGCCGTCCCATCCGTAGGCCGTGGTGGTGCTGCCGCTGGTCCAGGAGGTCATCCGGCCGGAACGGTCGTACTCGTAGGTGTTCTGGCCGGCCCCGGCTGTCCCGCTCGTCGTCTTCTTGGTCAGGAGGTCGTCGAGGTCGTACGCGTAGGAGATCCCCGCCTTCTCGGACGACTTGTCCGTGTTCGTGATCCGGTCGCTCGCCAGGCGGCCCAGGCTGTCGTACGTGTAGTCCCGACGGCCCGTGGCCACGTACTCCGTGGATCCCTCGGGCTTCACCGCGTACTCCTCCAGCAACGGCCGGCCCGCGGCATCGAAGTCGTACCGGATGTCGCTGTCGCTGATGGAGTCCCACACCCAGTCGATCCGGCCGCTGTCGTCGTAGCCGTAGGACGACGACGCGTCGGCTCCCACCCGCTGGGTCATGTTGCCGTCGGCGTCGTAGCCGTAGCCGACCTGGCCACCGGTTCCGGCGGCACTGAGCAGCTGTCCCCGGTCGTTGTAGGTGTACGTGTTCCGGGCCGACGGCTGGTCGCCGCCCGCCGCCGTCAGCCGGCCGGCCAGGTCGTAGGCGAGGGTGCGCCGGTTCGTGGCGGCCTCCGCGCCCGTGCCGGTCTCCTCGACCAGGCGGCCGAGTCCGTCGAAGGCACGGCGGCGCTCCACGCCTCCGGGCAGGAGATCGGCGATGTCCTGGCCCGCCTTGTCGTAGACGGTCGTCCAGGTGCGGTCCGCGAGCGCCGGGTGGGCGGGGGTCGCGGGTTCGACCGTGGATTCGGGCAGGTTCCAGGGGGTGAACGTGTACGTGGTGGAGTTGCCGCGGCCGTCCGTCAGCCGGGTCCGGTTGCCCTGGGCGTCGTAGCCGAACGTCGTCGTGATGGACGTGCCGTCCTTCACGGGCTCGACTTGTTCGGTCATGCGTCCCAGGGCGTCGAAGGTGTACGTGGTGCGGGCCCGGGTCGCTGTGACCCCCGCGGTCCGGTTGCCGTCGGCGTCGAACTCCGCCGCCACCGTGCGCAGCACGCTCTGCCCCGTGCCGTGGTCGGCGGCGGCCGTGGTGTTGCCGAGGGCGTCGAACGTGAAGGTGCTTCTCCGGTCGGTCGGGTCGATCGTCTGCGTCTGGCGGCCGAGCCTGTCGTAGCCGAGCCTCGTGACGCCCTGGCCCGGGTTGGTCGTCGTCGTGGGTTCGCCCGCCGCGTTGTACGTGGCGCGCGTGGTACGGCCGCCGGGGGTGGTGGCCGAGGTCTGGTTGCCCGCGTCGTCCCAGACGTAGCGGGTGGTCAGGTTCTGGAGGGACGGGTAGCGCTCGACGACGGTGTCGGTGACGCGGCGGCCGAGTTCGTCGTACGTGGCTTCGGTCCGGGCCCCCGTCGGGCCGGTCGCCGAGAGCTGGAGGCCGGTCGGGGTCCAGGTGAACTCGGAGACCCCGGCGCCGTCGAGGTCGGTGGAGCCGGTGCCCGTCAGGCCGGAGGGCTCCTGGCCCAGGGTGGTGGGCAGGGACCCGGCCACGGGGTCGGTGCTGGAGATCAGGTTGCCCAGCTGGTCGTAGGCGTAGCGGCTGGTGCGGCCGAGCGGGTCGGTCGTCGTGGCGGGCCTGCCGAGCGCGTCGTAGGTGGTCGTGCTGACGGCGCTGAGCTTCGTCCCGCCCGGCGGGGTGTAGTCGGGCAGGGTCACGGCGGTGGGCGATCCGCGGCCGTCCACCGTGGTGCGGGTGACGGCTCCGCGTGCGTCGCGGCTGTCGGTCGCCTCGCCGAAGGTGTTGTAGCCGGTCAGGGTGGCGGGCCGGGTGGTGGTCGCCGCCCCGCCCTTCTCCTCGATGGAGACCTCGGGTGCGCGGGTCTCGACGAGCCGTCCGAGCGCGTCGTGGCGGTAGGTGGTGGTGTACGCCGCGGGGTCGACGCCGTCGGCGTTGCCGCGCGGTGTGACGGTGGTGAGGGCGAGCCCCCGCTGGTCGTAGCTGCCGGTGGTGATGTGCGTGGACGTGCCGTCGGTGAGCTCCTCGCGGACGACGTTGCCGGCGTCGTCGTACGCGGCGGTCATGGACAGCCGTTTGCCGGTCGCGTCGACGGGGCGGCTCTCCTTGGTGACCCGGTCGTCGTCGTCGTACTCGATGTCCGTGATCCGGTTGAGGTCGTCCGGGTCGAGCACGGTGCGGGTGACCCGTCCCGTGGCGTCCACGGTGTGGTTCACCGTGGTGCGGCCACCGCCGGTGACCTGGCGCGTCAGATGGCCCGCGCCGTCGTAGCCGTTGGCCTCCAGGGTGATGTCGCGTCTGCTGCCGTCGGCTTGGGTGACCTGGCGGGCCGTGCTCGTCGCCAGGAGGCCGTCGTCGAAGTAGGTGAAGGCGGTGGTGGCGCCCATGGCGTCCGTCGAGGAGGCCAGGCGGCCCGCCGGGTCGTAGGCGTTGGAGAGCAGGACCAGGTCCCGGGCCCCGTCGCCGGGCGCACCGGTCCAGTCCTTCAGGACGGTCTCCGCGTGGCGGCCCTGCGGTGTGTAGGCGTAGGTGTGGCGGGTGCCCACGGGGTCGGTCGTGCCGGTCACCCGTCCCAGGGCGTCGTGGGTGGACGTCGTGACGTTGCCCTCCGCGTCGGTGACGGTGTCGTTCCGGCCGTGGCTGTCGTAGTGGTAGCCGGTGGTCCGCGGGGCGTCGCCGCCGGAGGTGTCCTTCACGGACTCGCTGAGCAGGTTTCCGTCCGGGTCGTAGGTCCTGGCGATCTCCGCGGTGTGCGTGCGGCCGGTGAGTTCGTTCTTCACGCCGACACCGGACTCGGAGACGATCCGCGACATCTCGTCGTGGGCGAACGTGGTGGTGACCCCGTCGGGGAAGGCGTCGGATATCTGTTTCTCCGCGACCTTACGGCCCAGACCGTCGTAGGTGAACTCGGTCGTCAGACCCGACGGCGAGACGATGCGCGCAAGGCTTCCGGTGGCGAAGTACTGGTGGGACGTGACCGCGCCGCCGGGGGTGGTCTTCCTGGCGACCAGCCCCGCCGGGGTGGTGCCGCCGCCGACGGCCGGTTCCGTTCCGGTGGTGTAGGTGGTGGTACTGCTGCGCGCGTCGGCGAGCGTCGTGGTGCTGGGCAGGCCGAGCGCGGTGTACGTCTGCGTCGTCCGGTAGCGGTTGTCGTCGGGGCCGCTGGAGCGTGGGTCGCGTACGGCGACGGGCTTGTCGTTCCGCGGGTCGAGTGCGTCGTCCGGGTTGAGGTGGTGGTCGGTGAAGGTGGTCCAGCAGGAGTCGGCGTCACGGCACACCGTGCGGGTGACGGTGTTGCCGCGCTCGTCGTGGCCGGTGATGGTCGAGTGGCCGTTGGGGTCGGTCACGGTGTGCCGGAACCCGCCGGTGTCGTAGCGATAAGTGGTCGTGGCTCCCGCGGAGTCGGTGACGGCGGTGGGCCGCATGCCCTTGAGCGCGTCGTACGAGGTGCGCACGGTGTTGCCGAGGGGGTCGGTCACGTTGATCGTGGCGGCCAGCGAGGAGAGTCCCGAGCGCTGACGCGCCTGGTAGTGGTCCGCGACCTGGTCCGCCGTCAGGGCCTTCCGGTAGAAGGCGGCTTCGTCGATGCGGCCGGTGAAGTGGTAGGTGCCGCTCGGCACGCCCATCCAGCCGGAGCTGGCGTAGCCGGCGCCGAGATAGGAGTAGGCCCGCGCTTGGGGGGAGATCGTGCCGGCCAGACTGCCCACGAGCACTCCGTCCAGGTACAGGGACTGTGTGGTGCTCGCTCCGGTGAGCACGACGTGGTGCCACTTGCCGTCGGTGACCGATTGGGTGGAGGTGATCGGTTTCGCCCCCGGGCTGCCCGTCGGATACCACTCGCCCCGCAGCTTCCCGGCCTCGTCGATGTTGAGCGCGGGGCGCCAGGAGGTCGGGACGTCACCGAGCTTGGCGTTCTGAAAGCCGAGCAGCACTCCGGGCTTCGTCGTGTTGAACCACAGTTCGGCGGTGAGGTCGGTGGTTCCGGCGAGCAGGTCACCGGGCACCGAGACCGCGCCGTTTCCGGACAGCTGCACCGCCTGGCCGTCGCCGACACCAAAGATGCCGGTGGCACCGGGGCCCGCGCCCGTGTAGGTGCCGTCGCCCCCGGCGGCCGTGACCCTGCTGACGGCGGTGGTCGCGCCCTTGCCCTCGTCCAGCGGCCAGTACGCCGTCGGCCCGTCCCCGACGATCTGCCCGCGGTAGTGCGTGCCGTCGCCGGCGATCAGAGCCGAACGGGCGGCGAAGTGCTTCTTCACCGTTGCCGCGCTCATGGTCCGCTCGTACAGCGCGACCTCGTCCATCTGACCGGTGAAGTGGTACGTGCCGCTCGGTACGCCCATCCAGCCGGAGCTGGCGTGGCCGGCGCCGAGGTAGGCGAAGGGCCGGCCCTGGTCGGAGATCGTGCCGGCCTTCGAGCCGACCAGCTCACCGTCCAGGTAGAGGGACTGCTGGTTCACGGCTCCGGCGAGCACGACGTGGTGCCACCGGTTGTCGGTCACCGACGTGGTCGAGGTGATCGGGTCCGCGCCCGGGTTCCCGGCCAGGTACCACTCGCCCCGCAGCTTCCCGGCGGTGTCGATGTTCAGCACCGGCCGCCACGAGGTCGGGGTCTCGCCCAGCTCGGCGTTCTGCAGCCCGAGCAGGACGCCGGACTTGGCGGTCCTGAACCACATCTCGATGGTGGGGGTGTTCGGGCTGGTGGGGAGGTCGTTCGGCAGCTGGACGTACGAGTCGGCTCCGCCGTCGAAGGTGACGGCGGTGTCGTCACCGTCGGCGAAGACGCCTGCCGAGCCCAGGGAGACACCGGGTCCGTACGAGCCTTCGGACCCGTCGCCGACCGTGCTCACCGCTTTGGAGCCGGTGGCCTCGCCGAGCCGCCAGTAGCCCTCGGGGGCGAAGGCGCGCACCTCGTCGGCGTAGGAGACGGAGCCGGCGGAGAACTCGGGAGCGGATACCTTCCACGTCCCGCCGTTCTTGTCGGTGTGCTCGGTCAGTCGTCCGGTGGCCGTGTCGTAGACGGCGGCGGCGTGGGTCCTGCCGGAGGGCAGCGTCACCTCGGTGACGCGTCCGGAGGCCGTCCGCGCCGCGAAGTGGTCCTTGACGGTGGCCGCGTCCAACGGATGTCCGTAGACGGCCACTTCGTCCAGGGAGCCGTTGAGGCGGTGCGTGCCCGCGGCCACGCCCATCCAGCCCTCGTTGCCCCAGCCCGCGCCGAGAAGGGCGGTCTGGTTGTCGCGCATGCTCACGGTTCCGGCGAGGCTTCCGACCTTGGCCCCGTCCAGGTAGAGCGTCTGCGTGGTGCCCTGGCTGGTCAGCACGGCGTGGTGCCAGGCGTTGTCGGTCACGGTGTTCGTGGAGACGATCGGCTTCGTGCCCCCGTGCTCCACGGTGTAGAACTGGCCGCGCAGTTTTCCCGCGCCGTCGACGTTGAGGAAGGGGCTGTACCGGTTGGGCCGCGACCCCGCCCCGGCGTCCTGGAGGGTCGCGAGCACCCCGGACGAAGTGGTCCTGAACCAGAGCTCCACCGTGAGGACGTCGGACGACTCCAGTGCCTGTTCGGGAAGTTCGATGACCGAGTCCTGGCCGTCGAACGATGCCGCGGAGTCACTCGTTCCCGCGATCGCGGGCCCGGCTCCCAGGGTGACGTCCTGGTAGAGGGCGTCGTTGAGGCCGGAACGGGAGGGCGCGCCGCTGCGTGCGGTGGAGCCGTCCGCCTCGCCGAGGGGCCAGTAGGACTCGGGGCTCGCGTCGAGCACCATGGAGTGGTACAGCGATCCGTCCTCATAGGTGTAGACGGTGCAGCGCGACGTGGAGGTGGGCGGGCACGCCTTGGTCAGACGGTCGCCCGTGTAGCTGTAGGTCCACGTGAGCCCCGGTGTCCCCGGCCCCACCGGGCTGGTGGTCACCGAGCCGATCCGGCCGCCGGCCCAGGTGAAGTGAAGGGACCGGCCCGAGAGCTGGTCCGTGACCTTGCTCAGGGTGCGGCTGCTGCCGACACCGGAGTACGTGAGGATCTGGGCCCGGCCCGCACCGTCGGTGACCGACGTCAACAGGCCCGTGGTGTCGAATCGCAGTGTCGTTCCCGTGCGCTGACGCAGCAGCCAGCCGGACGAGTCGGCGACGAGGTCGGTGGTGCTGCCCGAAGGTCCGGCGAGGGTGCCGTCGGGGTTGCGGCCGAACCGTGCCTGCGAGCCGTCGGCGTGCGTGATCAGGACGGTGCCGGCGGCGGATTCCTGGACCAGCCTCATGTCCCAGCGGGTCGCCCAGCCGATGCCGAAGGCGTTGATCCTGCGCGGGTCCAGGGAGTTGTAGGTACGCGTGACGGACAGTTCGGGGCCTACGGTCGACACGGCGGCGTCGGTGGCGGCCGTCACGTAGTTACCCGACCGCGCGCCGATCTCACCGGTCCCGTCGGCGCCGCCGAGGTGGCTGGTCACCGCGGGCTGCGGGACGGTCGTGGTCACGAGGGACGCTCCCGGCAGGGCGGACGTCGCGCTGCCGTCGTACACGTAGGCGTACCAGGCGTACGTCTTGCCCCAGGACAGCCAGCCGGCCGGTACCGTCCACCGCTGGTTGGTACTCCGCGTGCCCTTCTTGCAGTTCTTGCGACTGTTGCTCCCTTCAATCTCGCACACTTCGAAGGTGTACTGGAGCGCCGACTTCGGGTAGCGGTCCGCGTCGGTGCCGTTCGCCCAGAGCGCCGGGGTGAGGGAGTCGACGGGCGTACCGCTGGGAGGGGAGGTCGCTGTCAGGTTCGGCGGTATGTTGACCGCGGATATCTTGATCGACGCCCCGGGCACGCCCGCCGAGGTGAAGCGACTGACGCCGAGGTCGGTCATGGTCCACTCGATGGTGTACGAGGCTGGGGCCAGCGGAGCGATCTTGGCGTCCACCGTGACGCTCGCCCCGGGCGCGACCGCGCTCGGCATCTCCGTGTAGGCGATCTTCGCGCTGTCGGTGATCTCGGTGCCCGCGGCGTTGTACAGGTTGTAGCGCAGCTTGTAGTTGCCGCCCTTGGGCCAGGCCACCTGTCCCCGGTTGGTGAGCGTGATCTTCATCGAGCCCTGGGTGCTGGCGGTGACGGGAGCGGTGAAGTCCCCGAGTCCGTAGGTCGCCCCGTAGGGCGTCCAGGTGACGTCCAGGCTCGGCTTTCCGTTGGGGTAGTCGTCCGATCCGAACTGCTTCCAGCCCTTGGAGTCGGACGTCGACGCCTTCACGGCCAGTCCGTAGTTCTTCTTCCGGCCGTGTGTCCAGTCGTCCACCAGCTTGCGTCCGGCCGAACCCAGTTTGATCGACTCCCACTTGGCGCCGCCGCAGGGGTAGGCGGTCTGGCCCGAGGGCCGCCAGCCGTGCGCAAAGCTCTTGGAGGCGAGGGCCGAACCCGTGGAGGGCCCGGGGTACTTGGTCGTGGTCGACTCGGCCCAGTTCGAGGTGATGGGGTGGACCGTCACCGGGCGGGCGGTGCAGGAGTAGGAGTAGGTGTTGTAGAGGGCCAGCCCGGCGTTGACCACCCAGGCGTTCTTGAGCGTGGTCTCCAGGCCGGAGAACCGCAGGAACGCGGCCGCCTTGTGCCCGCCGCCGTCGTAGGTGCCGGTCTTGAGGACCGTGTCACTGGAGAAGTTCTGGTTGTAGGGGGACTGGACGTACGTACCGGAGGTCGCCGCGACGGACTTGAGCGAGGGGTCCACCCGGACCGGGAACACCCGGTCGGGCGCGTGGAGCCACTCCTCGTCCAGATCGACCACCAGGACCTGCCCGCCGCCCTCCTCCACGAGGCTGAACCGCACCCCTGAGGAGATCTCTCCCTGACCGGAGTTGTCCTCTCGCCGGGAGTCCTCCATCCAGCCCGCGGGCATCCACGCCTGTTCGACGCCCTGGGCGTCGGTGAACGACACCCCGCCGTGGTCCGCGATGCTCGCGGTGAGCCCCTGGACATGGAGCGGGAAGCGCCAACGCGTCGGCGCGTCCTTGCTCCGCAGGATCATCGTCTCCTTGAGCGATCCGCTTCCCGCGACGAACTCCAGGTCAGCGGCCTCGTGTACCTCGGGATACGTGATGACACTGCCGGACACCCGACCGCCGGACGGCCGGGCGTCCTCGACGCCGTACCCAACCGACAGCTGGTCATCCAGCTCCATCCGCACCACGGGGCCGGCCGCCGCGTCCGGGGCGAACGTCAGCGGCGCCTCGGCGGACCTGGTCCGCCAGCCCGGGCCCTCGTCACTCCCGCTCATGGTGCGTGGGCCGGCGTCCTCGGCGGGCACGAGGGAGGAGTCGGTCTTCTGCCATGTTCCTTTCCCCGTACGGAAGTTGACCGGCTCATTGTAGAAGCGGGTGGTGTAGGTCCCGTCGTCGTTGAGGAAGGTGGACTCCCGCTCCTTGCGCGCACTCTCCACCTCGACACTGCGCTCGGCATCGAATCCGGCGGGAGCCACCGGGTCGGGCGGGTCCACCTCCACCACCGGCCCCGGGTCGGGCAGCATCACTTCGCGCTCTTCCGGCCGCCGCTCGACCGAACCTCCGTCGAGCGGAAGTTCACCCGGCGCGGCCACGGGCTCGCCGCGCCCGCCGGGGACCGTGGCGTCCGTGGCGTCCGTGGCGTCGGTGGCGTCGGTGGCGTCGGTGGAGGCCCGGTGGCTGCGCCCGTCGGCCGAGCCCCATTCCTGGTCAGGGGCCTCCCCCGTGGGGACGCGCACAGCATCCGTGCGGTCGAAAGCGACCGCGGCGCGCTCCGTCCCCACCAGCACGGTCAGCACCAGGGCAACAGCGAAAACGACCGGACGCAACGCACGCACAGAAAACTCCCCCGCAGATCACCAGAACATGAGAGTTCTATGAGAAGAGGTTCCGCTTGGACAAGATCTACGAGTTTTCCGTGATGATCATGTGATCATTGGACATTTTTCTGGACGCTGCGTCCTGCGACCCCGTCCGTGACCCGGTCGAGCCCGTAGAAGTCGGCGACGCACCCGCCGGGCCAGTACGAACGCCCGCCCTGGCTGAACGGCTCCAGCATGTTGCTGATCACCAGGCGCTCGTACGGCAGGACCCGCTCCCCGGCCGCCGCCCCCTCGCGGAGCCGGCGGTCCTGGGCGTCCCACTTCTCGGCCCGGGCCCGCATCGCGGTGTCCAGATGGGTGAGCGCCACGGCCGGGCCGGCGCAGACCAGCACGCAGAGCGCGGCGCACACCGCCTTCGCCGGGGCGGTGCGGAGGGTGAGGCGGCGCAGGCCCAGGCCGAGGAGGGCGCCCGCGCCGACGAGCAGGATCACGTACAGCAGGAGGTAGTCGTTCCACAGCCGGTTGGCGCCCGGGTCGCTGACCCGGGCGCCGAACACCGGATAGGCGATGACCGTGCAGAGGTAGCCGGAAACGAGGAGCGCGAGCGTTCCGGCGGCGGTGAGCAGGGGCCAGTTGGCGGGCGGGCGGGGCGGTGTCCCGTCCGCCCGCCGGCACAGCAGCCCCAGCAGTACGCCTGCCGCGACCGCGCCGACGTACTGCCAGGTCGTGGCCACGGTGACGGCGATCTCGGCGAACGCGCGCAGCGACGCGGTGAGGGAGTCGGGGGCGAGCAGGGAGGTGGTCTCCGCGCCGAACCGGTCCCTGCGGCGTGTGGAGCCGGGTGAGGTGATGAGGACGACGGCCCCGGCCGCCGTCCCGGCGATTCCCGCCGCGCACCAGCGCCGGACGAACCCCCGGCCGGGGGCGGGAACGACGCGGCCGGACAGCAGGAGCGCGGTCAGGAGCACCGTCACGACGACGATCGCCGTCTCCTCGGACAACGTGGCGAGGAAGGCGCCCATGAGCGCGGCGACGGCGAGCGCGAGGGCCCGCCCCCGGCGGGATCGGGCGAGCAGGAACGGGATCAGCGCGGCGCAGGCCAGGACGGGCGGCAGCGTGTGCGAGACGGACGCGGCGGGCCAGTAGAACGTCTTGTACGTGTTCGGCGTGACGAACAGGAAAAGCGCGGTGGTCAGGGCCGCGAGCAGGAGCGGCAGCCCGCGTGGGGTGCGCAGCCGGGCCCGGCGCAGGGCCAGGACGGCCACCGTCCAAAGGACCGCGAGCACCAGGACCCCGCTGACCAGGGGGTACCACTGGTGTCCCGCGACCTGGAACTTCGCGTACGCGCCGACCAGGAGGGCGTTGGCGACCCGCCCGTTGTCGTCGAGGTAGAACTTCCCGACGAGGCCGCTGATGCCGTCGTCCCGTACGGCGGGCAGGAAGCACCAGTCGTCCGCGCCGGGCCGCACCCACCGCCCGAACCAGGAGGCGGCGGCGAGCAGGGCGAGGGGCGGGAGCGCGAGGGCGGTGCCCCAGAGGGCGGTCCAGGGGCGGTCCGCCGGGCGCCCGGCCGGGTCCGGCGTCCCCTCGCCCCTCCGGGGTCTTTCCGGGGCGGCGGTCACGGGAACGTCGTCGGACATCGCGGACGTCACCCCTCCTGGGACGAGCGGGTGGGCAGCGGTTCGGGCGTCGGACGGCCGGGCAGCGGTTCGGCCTGCGGTACGGCGTCGGTCCTGGCCCGGCCCGAGGTGATCGCCCACCGGGCCAGCAGGAAGGAGACCGGGGTGACGAGAACGCCCGCCGCCAGCGCGGCGAGGTTTTTGTCCATCCCGAGACCGCTGACCGCTCCGTAGAGCAGCGCTCCGGACGCCACCAGGTTGACCAGGCTGGAGAGGGGATAACGGAGGAACCCGTGCCAGGTCGGCCTCGTCCGGCAGGTGACGTAGGAGTTGAGCAGGAACGAGCAGACGATGCTGACGGCGTAGCCGATGACGTGGGCGGTGAGGTAGGGGATCCAGCGGTTCAGCGAGGCGTAGATCCCGAGGTAGACGGCGGTGTTCACGCAGCCGATGAGGACGAAGCTGCCGAACTGGCGGACGGTACGGGACCGGCCGGGGGCGGCGGTCCCGGCGGCGGGGGCGGGGGCTTCGGCCACGGCGGCGGGGGCGGGGGCGGCGGAAGCGGTCGCGGCCGGAGCGGGGGCACCGGTCTCGGCGACCCGGCCTGGCGTGGCGGCGCGTTCGCCCGGGTCTCCGGTGAGACGGGGTCGCGGCGGCGGGCTGCCCGGCAGCGCCCCGCAGGTCGCGTCGGTCTCCCGCACGACGTAGGGCGGGCGGTGCTTCGCCTCGTGGTAGATGCGGCCCACGTACTCGCCGATGACCCCGAGCGTCACCAGCTGGATGCCGCTGAGGGCGACGACGGCGGTGAGGAGAGTGGCGTAACCGGGGGTGTCCGCGCCGTGCAGGACGACGCCCACGACCGTCCACAGGGCGTAGACCAGAGCCGAGACGAAGACCCAGAAGCCGGTGTAGATCGCGAGGCGGAGCGGCCGGTTGTTGAAGGAGAGCAGTCCGTCGATGCCGTAGTTCAGCAGTCGTCTGCTGCCCCATTTCGACCGGCCCGCCGCCCGCTCGCTGTTGCGGTAGCGGAAGGTGACCGTGTCGAAGCCGATCCAGGAGAAGATCCCCTTGGAGAAGCGGTTGCTCTCGGGGAGGGACAGGACGCTGTCCACGGCCCGCCGCGACAGCAGCCGGAAGTCCCCCGAGCCGTCGATGAGCTCCACGTCCATGCAGCGGCGGACGAGCGCGTAGTAGGTGTGGCTGAGGGTGGTGCGGAGCATGCCCTCGCCCGCGCGGTCGCGGCGCGGGATGACCTGGTCGTAGCCGTGCCGGTGCAGTTCCAGCATGCGGGGGATCAGCTCGGGCGGGTGCTGGAGGTCGGCGTCCATGATCACCACGGCGGCGCCCCGCGCCATGCGGAGGCCGGCGAGCATGGCGGCCTCCTTGCCGAAGTTGCGGCTGAAGGCGGTGTAGTGGACCCGTGGGTCGCGCGCGGCGAGGGCGCTGAGCAGGAGGCGGGTGCGGTCCCGGCTGCCGTCGTCCACGTAACAGATCTCGAAGCTGTCCCCGAGGGGGTCCAGGACGCCGACCAGCGCGGTGTGGAAGGCCTCGATCACCTCGGCCTCGTCGAAACACGGCACGACGACCGACAGCTGAAGGCCAGTCACACGCCACCTCCGGACTTCGGGCCCCTCGTGGGTGCCGGGTCTCCCCGGCGCGGCACCGTCGGCCTCCGGCACCGGGCCCCGGAACGCGCCACGTCCGCCCATCTGACGACGGGCGGCGGCCTCCGTCTCTCCGTACACGCGCGAGGGTGCCTCTTTCCCGCGCCCTTTCATGCGAACAGCCGACGCGGGTCGGCAGAACGCCGGGTCGCGGGGGCGAAAAAGCGCACATAGCCTCGCAAAGGTGATATCTCCTCGACTGCCACGGCTCCGGAGCACCGCCCCCGGCAGCGCTTGGCTTCCCGGCCGGGCCCGGCTTCCCAGCCGGTCCACCGAACCCCCCGCCGGGGCTCCCACCGGGCCCCCCGCCGGGGCTCCCTCCGGACCTCCCGCCGGGGCTCCCTCCGGACCTCCCGCCGGGGCTCCCTCCGGACCTCCCGCCGGGGCCCCCTCCGGACCACCCCGCACCGGCCTGCCCGCCGGGCTTCTCGCCGGCCTCCTCGCCGCGCTGTCCGCCGTGTGCTGGCTCGTGCTCCCCGCCGCCGCGACCGCCCGCGCCGACGACCCCGTCGAACTGTCCCGGGACGGGCAGATCACCGACCGGGTGGGGGCGCTGGGCGACCGGACCGGGCAGGTGGAGGACGCACTCGACCGGTTGTACGCCGACGAGCGCGTCCAGCTCTTCGTGGTGTACGTACGTGACTTCTCCGGCCGGTCCGGACAGACGTGGAGCGACGAGACCGCCGACCGCAACGGCCTGGGCCAGGACGACGTGCTGCTCTCCGTCGCCACCCACGACCGGCAGTACGCCTACTCCGTCGACGCCGGCTCCCCGCTCACCGACGAACAGCTGCGGGACGTGGCGGGCACCGCGATCGAACCCGCGCTGCGGGAGAACGACTGGGCGGGGGCCGCGATCGGCGCGGCCGACGGCTACGGCTCCGCACTGGCCGGACGCCCGGTGACCGCCCCCGCCATCACCCCGGGGCCCGCCGACCCCGGAACGGGCGGTTCCGACTCCACCGGCGCCCGCGACTTCGTCCTGCCGGTGGCCGTCGTGGTGGGCGTGGGCGCGGTCGGGGCCTACGCGTACGCCCGGCGCAGACGGCGCACGACGACCCGTACCACCCCGGCGGCCACCGGCTGGGGCCGGGGCGCGGGGGCGGGCGGTGCGCCGGGGCCGCCGACGCCGCTGCCGGAGCTGGACGGGCAGGCCAAGGAGGTGCTGGTGGACACCGACGACGCGGTGCGCACCAGCGAGGAGGAACTCGGCTTCGCCACGGCCCAGTTCGGCGAGGATGCGGCGAAGCCCTTCACCGAGGCGGTCGCGCGGGCGAAGGACGAGCTGACGCGGTCGTTCCGGTTGCGCCAGCAGCTCGACGACGCCTTCCCCGAGGACGACGCGACCCGCCGCCGGATGCTGGAGGAGATCCTGCGGCGGTGCGCGACCGCGAACGAGGGCCTGGACACGGTCGCCGAGGACTTCGACCGGCTGCGCGCCCTGGAACGTACCGCTCCGGAGGCCCTGGCCGCCGTGGACGCCACGCACCGCGACCTCGCCGGGCGGGTCGCGGCGGCCGAGTCGGGCGCCGCCGAGCTGCGCGAGCGGTACGGGGAGGGCGCCGCCGCACCCGTGGCGGCCGACGTCGAGCAGGCGAAGGACCGGCTCGTCTTCGCGGCCTCGGCCGTGGAGCAGGCCCGTACGGCGGTCGAGGGCGGCGACAACGCCCGGGCCGCGGTGTACATCCGGGGAGCCGAGGGCGCGGTGGGCCAGGCGGGCACGCTGCTGGACTCGGTGGACCGGCGGGCGGCGGAGCTGGGCGAGGCCGCGCGGAGGCTGCCCGCCGCGCTGACCGAGACGGAGACCGACCTCGCGGAGGCGGGCGGGCTGCTCGAAGGCACCGCCGAGGGCGCTTCGACCGCCGATCTGCGCGGCCGGATCGCCCGCGCCGAGGCCGTGCTCGGCGATGTCCGGGCCGCGACGGCCGCGGGACCGTACGACCCGATCGACGCGCTGCGCCGGGTGGAGGAGGCGGACGCGGCCCTGGACGAGGCGCTGGCGGGGGCCCGGGACCAGGAGCGGGGCGAGGCGAAGGCCCGCTCCCTCCTCGATCAGGCGATGCTCACCGCCCGGTCCGCGATCGCGGCGGCGGCCGACTACATCACGACCCACCGGGGTGCGGTCGGCAGCCAGGCCCGTACCCGGCTCGCGGAGGCGCAGCGGCGGTGGGAGCGGGCCCGGGAGCTGTCGGCCGCCGACGCACAGGGGGCGCTGGCCGAGGCGCGGCAGGCGGACGCGCTGGCGGGGCAGGCGATGAGCCTGGCCGAGCAGGACGTCCGGGGCTTCGGCGGCATACAGGGTCCCGGCTCCCTGCAGGGCGGGGGCGGCGGCATGGGCGGGGCGGTGCTCGGCGGCATCCTCCTCGGCGGGCTGTTCGGGGGCGGCGGCCGGGGCGGGGGCCTGGGCGGCGGCTTCGGCGGAGGGTTCGGCGGCGGCCGGTCCGGCGGTTTCGGGGGCGGGCCGGGCAGCTTCGGAGGGGGCGGAACACGGGGCCGCCGGGGCGGTGGCGGCCGCTTCTGAACGACCGGCAGCGCAGGTCCGAACGACCGGCAGGGCAGGACCCCAGCACATGACCCGTCTCGTGGACCCCAGCACATGACCTGACCCGTCTCGATCTCCAAGGAGCCATCCCATGTCCAAGCAGACCATCCTCGGCCGCGTCACCCAGCTCGCGAAGGCCAACATCAACGCCCTCATCGATCAGGCCGAGGACCCGCAGAAGATGCTGGACCAGCTGATCCGGGACTACACGAACAACATCGCGGAGGCCGAGCAGGCGGTCGCGACCACCATCGGCAACCTCCGGCTGATGGAGCAGGACCACAAGGAGGACGTCGAGGCGGCGGCCGAGTGGGGCGGCAAGGCGCTGGCCGCCAGCCGGAAGGCCGACGAGCTGCGCGGTGCGGGGTCGGTCGCGGAGGCGGACAAGTTCGACAACCTGGCGAAGGTCGCGCTGGGCCGCCAGCTCCGGTCCGAGCAGGAGGCGAAGACGGCCGGGCCCACGATCGCCTCGCAGAGCGAGGTGGTGGACAAGCTGAAGTCGGGGCTCGACCAGATGAAGGCCAAGCTCTCCCAGCTGAAGGCCAAGCGCGACGAGTTGGTGGCGCGTTCGAAGTCCGCGCAGGCGCAGAACCAGATGATGGACGCCGTGAAGAACATCGACGTCCTGGACCCGACGAGCGAGCTGAGCCGCTTCGAGGACAAGGTGCGGCGCGAGGAGGCGAGGGCGCTGGGCAAGCAGGAGCTGGCAGCCTCCTCGCTGGATGCCCAGTTCGAGGAGTTGGACAGCCTGGGCGACAGCGCGGAGGTCGAGGCCCGGCTGGCGGCCCTGAAGACGGGCGCGTGACGCGGGGTGCGCCGGGAGCGGCCGAGTGCCGCTGGCGGTCCGGGCGGGTCCCGTGCCCTCCTGAGCCTCGCCGGGCTCAGTACATGCTCAGGAGCTGCTCCACGGAGAGTTCGGCGGCCGGGGCCCCGTCCGGCAGGGCCAGTTCGAACCAGACGGTCTTGCCGCGCGGGGTGCGGCGCGAGCCCCAGGCGGCGCTGAGCAGGCCGACGAGCTGGAGGCCGCGGCCGCCTTCGTCGGTGTCGCGGGCCCGGCGGCGGCGCGGCTGGACGAGACCGGCGTCCCACACCTCGCAGACCAGGGTGCGGTCGCGCAGCAGCCGGAGCCGGATCTCGCCCTCGCCGTAGCGCAGGGCGTTGGTGACCAGCTCGCTGACGAGGAGCTCGGTGGTGTCGACCAGGTCGTCGAGGTCCCAGGCGACCAGCTGGATGCGGGCCAGCTCACGGGCGCGCCCCACGGAGCGGGGTTCGCGCGGCAGGGTCCAGTCCCCGACCGCCTCTCCGGGGAGCCCCTGGATGCGGGCCATGAGCAGGGCGATGTCGTCCTCGCCGTGCCGGGTGTCGAGGGTGCTGAGGACGTGGTCGCAGGCGTCCTCCAGCTCCATCTGCGGGCCGGTGAGGACGGCCCGCAAAGCGTCCAGGCCCTCGTCCAGCGGCTGGTCGCGGGACTCCACGAGGCCGTCGGTGTAGAGGGTGAGCAGGGCGTTCTCCGCCAGCTCGACCTCGACCTCCTCGAACGGCTCGCCGCCGACGCCCAGCGGCATGCCCGGCGGTACGTCGATGAGCCGGGCGGGGCGGCCGGGCTCGACGACGGCCGGGGGGAGGTGCCCGGCGTTGGCGAACGTACATCGCCGGGTGACCGGGTCGTAGACCGCGTACACGCAGGTCGCGAGATACACCTCGGAGAGGTCCGCCTCGCGGGACTTCTGCGCGGCGCGGGAGGGCCACTGCGCTCCTCCGCTGCCGCCGAGTCCCGCGCTGCGCTCGCCGGCGCCCGGGGAGCCGAGGCCGCGGGCGACCTCGTCGAGGGCGGAGAGCACTTCGGCGGGCTCCAGGTCGAGGAGGGCCAGGGTCCTCACTGCGGTGCGCAGTTCGCCCATGGCGACGGCGGCGCGCAGGCCGCGGCCCATGACGTCGCCGACGACGAGGGCGGTGCGGTGGCCGGGCAGCTCGATCACGTCGAACCAGTCGCCGCCGACCTCGGTGGCGGTGTTGCCCGGCAGATAGCGGCAGGCGATGTCGAGGCCGGCGGCCTCCGGGTCGCCGGGGGGCAGGAGGCTGCGCTGGAGGATCAGGGCGCGCTCGTGCTCGCGGCGGTAGAGGCGGGCGTTGTCGATGCAGACGGCGGCGCGGGCGGCCAGTTCGGTGGCCAGGGCCCGGTCGCGCTCCCCGAACGGCTCGCTGCCCTTCGTCCGGGAGAACTGGACGAGGCCGACGACGGTGTCGTGCGCGACCATCGGCACGGCGAGCGTCGACTGCACGAAGCCCATCTCGTCGCCGGGGACGTCCTCGACCCGGCCGGAGCGCAGCGCCATGGCGCACGGGGAGCCGAACGGGAAGCGGTGGACGGAGCCGAGCGCGGGCGGCAGATCGTCCGGGCCCGGGGGCCCACTGCCGGCCACGGCGGTGGGCAGGGCGTCGGCGACCGCGCTGGCGTGGGCCACCCGGCGCAGCTCCGCCGAGCCTCCGGCGGATTCGCGGTGGGCGGGCGCCCAGCTGCCGGGAGCGGCCTCCTCGCCGGTGAGGAGCCCCTGGTAGAGGTCGACGGCGGCGAGGTCGCAGAAGCCGGGGACTGCCACGTCGAGGAGCTCGCGGGCGGTGGTCTCCAGGTCCAGGGAGTTGCCGATGCGGGCGCTGGCCTCGTTGAGGAGGGCGAGGTTGCGGCGGGCACTGGCCGCCTCGCGGGCGGCGATGTGCCGGCGGGTGACGTCGGTGGCGAGTCCGGCGACGCCGACGGGACGGCCGGCCCCGCTGTGCACCCGGTAGAGGTTCATGGACCAGTGGCGGCGCTCGGTGCCGCCGGGCGCGGGGCCGACGAGCTGGAGGTCGGTGACCGACTCCCCGGTCTCCAGGACCCGTTTCAGCGTGGCGGACAGCCGGTCGGCCTCGGCCCGCGGGAGATAGTCCTCCACCGTGCGGCCCCGGTGGTCGTCGGCCGCGCCGCCGAAGACCGTGGCGAAACGCTGGTTGGCCCGGACGACGGCGAAGTCCGGGCCGAACAGCACGAAACCGAAAGGAGATTGGCCGAATATGGCCTGCGAGGCGGCGAGGTCGGTCTCGATGCGCCGCAGGGCCCGGACGTCCACGACGATACAGAGGGCGGCCCGCTCGCCCCGGTCCGTCAGACTCGGCATCACATAGACCTCGGCGACGCCGTGCGCCCCTCCCTCGCCCGGCATCCGGAAGGGGACGAGGCCCGTCCACTCCTTGCCGTCGAGGATCTCGCCGACCCTGCGTTGACCGTCCGAGCGCAGCTCGGCGGGCATGAAGGCCTCCACCGGGTCGCGGCCGATCGCCTCGGTCGAGGACATGCCGAACAGACCGGCGGCCCGGCTGCTCCACTGCTCGATCAGACCGTCGGGGCCGATCGAGAAAGAGGCGACCCTGATGTAGTCATAGATCGAGCCGGGCGGGCTGCTCTGCCACACGACGTCGCCCGTGGTCCCGACGACATCGCCGACATCACCCGTTGTCCCAGGTATTTCGCTCACGCGACCGTCCCCTCCAGCTCACACACCGGACCGGTCCTGCCCGCAGTATTCAGCACCACGGCCCCGACCGACACGGCGTTCACGATCACAGCAAGGTCTCAGTCCCTTTCAGCCAGGTTCTGCCCGACCTCTGGTGATCGCTGTGCATCCCTCCACTCTCCTAACCAGGGAGAGCCAGCTCGAACCACACCGTCTTGCCACTCTTTCCGCGACGGGTCCCCCAGCGACGCGCGGAACAGGCCACGAGCTGGAGTCCCCGGCCGCCTTCGTCGTCGGGCCCCGCACTGCGTTCGGTGGGTGGATCCGGAAGCGGATCGGAGACTTCCACCAGCAGGACCGGGGCCGGGGGAGCGACGTCGACGGGCGGAGCGCCCCCGTCCGCGTGCGACTGCACCAGGCGTACGCCGATGGGTCCGGAGGCGTACCGGAGGGAGTTGGTCACCAGCTCACTGACGAGCAGGACCGCCAGGTCACCCACCGCCGCGTCGAGGCCCCAGGAACCCAGCGCGCCCCGGACGGCATGCCGGGCGCTCCGCACGGAGCCGGGTTCGGCGGGGAAGGCCCACTCGGCGCAGTCGCCTTCGGTATCGATCACGCCGATCACTTCCCAGGGACGACCACGGGCCCACCCCTTGACAAATGGGGACTAAACAGCCCATACCCACCATTTGTTGCCCGCTACCGCGCAACCTGCCGTTTGGTGCAGACGGGTGCAGAGGCCGGACCGCGCTCACGCGCGCCACTGCCGGGGATCAGCTCAGCGCCCCGCCGCCCTGAGGTCGTCGAAGAGCAACTGGTCCACGGGCGGCACGAGGGCCCGGTCGGCGAAGGAGAACCACGCCGTCTCCTCGATCTCGCTGCTCGCGGCGAGCGTGCCGCGGTAGTCGCCGTAATAGCAGCTCATCCGCACGACGGCGGCGTCGGGCCGGTCGTCCACGGGGGCCTCGTACGTCCCGGCGTGGACGACGGTCTCCCGGATCAGGCCGACCGTCAGCTCCTCCTCGACCTCCCGCAGCAGGGTCTGCAGATCGGTCTCCGTCCCCTCCCGCTTGCCGCCCGGGATGTAGAAGACGTCCTTGCCCCGGGGCCGCGCGCAGAGAATCCTGCCGCCCTCGATCCGCACCCACGCCACCGTGTCGATCAGCACCGTCACCGCTCCGCCCGCTCGCCGCACCCCCGGCGGCTTTCGCGCCCCCGGTCCGGGCGGGACCCTACCGCCCGGACCGCCGACGCACGGAACGCGGGGACGGTGGCGGGACGGAGGCAGGGGAGGGAAGAGGAGGAGCAGAGGAGGACAGAGGGGGCGCGAAGGCGCCCAGGGAAGCCCGTGGGGCGCCTGGAGGCACGGAACGGCCTTCCAGGCGCCCCACGGGTAGCCCACCGCGTCAGGGCCCGGCGCTCCGCCCCACGCGCTCCACCCGGTAGACCTGGTGGCGATGGCGGTCGTCGAGGCCGTCGGCGACCTTCTGCGCCTCGGCCTGCGTGGCATACCTGCCCACGCGGTAGCGATTGCCGCCGTCGTCCTGCCGTATCACCTGCCAAGGGAGCACGGCGCCGCTGTCGCTCATCGTGTCGCTCCCCCGCATATCGCCCCTCTTCCCACCGGCGTGCACGTCTCTAAGGATCCCCAGGAAACCGCAGTACGCATATGCCCGAGCGTACGCCTGACCTTCACTCAGTGCAGGCGGGCTTACACAAAGAGATACACATCCGGCCAACACGAAAGGGGCGCACCCGCAGAATGCGCCCCCTCATGACCCAACGCCCCCGGTCGGCGCGCCCCGTCCGGCCCGACGGGGCGTCACCTCACCTCATCGCACCGGCAGGTGGTACGCGACCCGGTACCGGTCCGCCGGCACCACCACGTCTGCCGTCTCCACGGCCCGGCCCGAGGCGTAGTACGTACGCCCAATGACGATGACCACATGGCCGGGCACGCCGCCCAGCGCCAGGAGCTCCTCCGCCAGCCCCGGGCGCGCGCCGACCTCCTCGGCGACGTTGTCCACGACGACGTCGATCGCGGCCATCCGGTCGACCACCCCGCAGCCGCCCAACGGGCCCTCCTCCGGCAGCATCACGGGGGTCCGGCCGGTGACGGCGAGCGGCTCCCAGGAGGTGGAGAGCATGACCGGCTCCCCCGCCTCCCGGAAGACGTAGTGCGTACGCATGACACGGTCGCCCGGCTCGATACCCAGCCGCTCGGCGATCTCGGGGCCCGCCCCCTCCTGCTCACTGCGGGACTCCCAGGTCCCGCGCGCCCCCTCCGCCGTCTGCTCCTGCCGGAACGGGCTGGCCCCCTTGCCCGGCCGGTTGCCGGAGCGGGCGATCATGCGGGGCACGGGACGCTCGCGCACATAGGTGCCCGAGCCGGAGCGCCCCTCGACCAGCCCCTCCGCCATCAGGACCTTGCGCGCCTCCAGGGCGACGGTGTCCGAGACCCCGTACTCCTCCCGGATGCGAGCCTGCGACGGCAGGCGGGTATGAGGCGGCAGCGCGCCGTTGACGATCTTCTCCCTGAGATCGCTCGCCACGCGCAGATAGGCGGGCTGCTCACCGAAAGTCACAGGCCACTCCCAACAGGTTGACAGTCTGCGACAGCCTGACAACCGTTGGTTGTGCACCGCAAGCATAGGCCAGAGTTTCACCCAATGTGATGACCTTGTGACGGTCCACGCATACATCGGACGCGCACACCAGATCGGTCCCGGACGTTCTCCGACTCCACTCTGCCCAGCGCCGCGTCGGCCGACACGGCCGCACCGGCATCACCGCGTCAAGCGCGCCGAAGCCACCACCGGAGTCCGGCACCCCCGGACTCTTGAACATTTCTGGTCCAGACCAATACATTCCTGTGCACAGCACGGCTCCCGCACTTCCTTCCGCTTGCCTTCTGCTTGCCTTCCGCCTTCCTTCCGCTTGCCTTCCGCACCGGATCACGCACAGGAACGAGCCTCATGCGCCGAAGAAACCTGTCCCGAATGACCACCGCCGGCGTCGCCCTGGCCCTGCTGGGGAGCATCGCACCCGCGGCCACGGCCAGCGCCGACCACGACCGGAGCAACGGCGGCGACCGCGACAAGGGCCACCACCGCCCCGCGTACAAGAGCATCGGCTACTTCACCCAATGGGGCGTCTACGGACGGGACTTCCAGGTCAAGGACCTGGACACCAGCGGAGCCGCGGCCAAGCTGACCCACATCAACTACGCCTTCGGCAACGTCAACGCCGAGGGCAAGTGCTTCACCGGCAACATCCCCGGCCAGGCCGACGCCTGGGCGGACTACGCCCGTCCGCTCGACGCGGCGGGATCGGTCGACGGCGTCGCCGACACCGACACCCAGCCGCTCGCGGGCAACTTCAACCAGCTGCGCGAGCTGAAGGCCAAGCACCCCGGCCTCAAGGTCATGATCTCGCTGGGCGGCTGGAGCTACTCCACCCACTTCTCCGACGCGGCCCGCACCGCGGCCTCCCGCAAGGCCCTCGTCGCCTCCTGCCTCGACCTGTACATCAAGGGCAACCTCCCGGTGGACGGGGCCCGCGGCGGCCAGGGCGCCGCGGCCGGCCTCTTCGACGGCATCGACGTCGACTGGGAGTGGCCCGGCTCGGCGGGCAATGAGGGCACCGTCTTCCGCCCGGAGGACAAGAAGAACTTCACCGCCCTGATCCACGAGTTCCGCACCCAGCTCGACGCCTACGCGAAGAGCCAGGCGAAGGCCAAGGAGAAGGCGGCCAAGGGCAAGGGCGGGCACGGGCACGGGCACGGGAAACCGAAGCCGGTCCACTACGACCTGTCAGCCTACGTAGCGGCCAACCCGAAGGCGATCGACGCGGGCTTCGACGTCAAGCGCCTCATGAAGGACTTCGACTTCGTCAACATCCAGGGCTACGACTACCACGTCTCCGGCGAGAAGAAGACGGCCCAGCAGTCGGCCCTGTACGCGAAGAACGACTTCAGCGTCGATCAGACCGTGCGCGACTGGGTACGCCGCGGCGCGCCCAGGCACAAGCTCGTGATGGGCATGCCGACCTACGGCCAGGGCTGGACCGGAGTGAGCGGCGGCGGCACGGGCATGGGGCAGCCGGCCACGGCCCCGGCTCCGGCCACCTGGGGGGCGGGCTACGAGGACTACAAGGTCCTGAAGCAGCTGGCCGCGTCGGGGACGTACAAGGTCCACCGTGATGTGAAGAACGGCCACGCGTGGCTGTTCGACGGCACGACGCTGTGGACGTACGACGACCCTCAGGTGCTGCGCGCCAAGGCCTCGTACATCCGGGACAAGGGTCTCGGCGGGGCGATGTTCTGGTCGCTGGACGGGGACACCGAGAACGGTGAGCTGATCACCGCGGTCCACCGCGGGCTCAACCGCCGCTGACACACCGCCGCTGACACCGCCGCTGACACCGGCGCTGACACCGAAGGGGGCCGGGGCGGCCGCGTGACGCGGCCGCCCCGGCCCGACTTCCGGGACTCAGTGGTTCAGCGGTTCAGCGATTCGGCTCGGCGCGCCGGAGCGTGTTCGGAACCAGCGCGCCGGAGCGTGTTCAGAACTGGAGCGCCCAGCTGTTGATCCGGCCGGTGTCGGCGTTCGCGTTGTCGCTGACCCGGAGCTTCCAGGTGCCGTTGGCGACCTCGGAGGAGGCGTTGACGGTGTACGTGGTGACCACGTTGTCGCTGCTGCCGCCGGAGCCGTACGCCTTCAGGTTGTAGACCGAACCGTCGGGGGCGACCAGGTCGATCTTCAGGTCGCCGACGTAGGTGTGCGAGATGTTGACCGGGACGCTCAGCGCGGCCGGGGCGTTACCGGTGACTCCGGTGACGGTGACCGGCGCCTCGACGGTGGCGTTGTCGTTGATCGCGTAGCCGGTGGTGTTCTCGAACTTCTTGCCGGGCGGCGTGGTGCCACCCGCGCCCACGTACAGCAGCCGGTTGGGCGAGCCGCTGCCCGGGTTGGTGACGACCCCGGGTGTGGAGGCCGCGACGAGGCCGGCGGAGATCTGTGCGGGGGTCGAGCCCGGGTTGTCGGCGAGGTAGAGGGCGGCCGCGCCGGCGACGTGCGGACTGGCCATCGACGTGCCGGAGATGGTGTTCGTGGCGCTGTCGCTGGTGTGCCACGACGAGGTGATCGAGGAACCGGGGGCGAAGATGTCCACGATCGTGCCGTAGTTGGAGAAGCTGGAGCGGGCGTCGGTGTTGGTCGTCGATCCCACCGTGATCGCCTCGGCGACACGCGCCGGCGACTTGGTGGAGGCGTCGGTCGACTCGTTGCCCGCCGCGACGGCGTAGGTGACGCCGGAGGCGATGGACCGGCGCACGGCGGCGTCGAGCACCGAGTCCGCACCGCCGCCGAGGCTCATGTTGGCGACGGCCGGCTTGACGGCGTTGGCCGTCACCCAGTCGATGCCCGCGACGACACCCGCGGTGGTGCCGGAGCCGGCGTTGTTGAGCACCCGCACGCCGACGATCTTGGCCTTCTTGGCCACGCCGTGCGCGGTACCCGCCACGGTGCCCGCCACGTGCGTGCCGTGGCCGTTGCCGTCCTGCGACACGTTGTCGTTGTCCACGGCGTCGAAGCCGTTGAAGGCCCGGCCGCCGAAGTCGCTGTGGCTGATGCGCACCCCGGTGTCGATGATGTAGGCGGTGACGCCCTCGCCGGCCTTGTCGGGGTAGGTGTAGCGCTGGTCCAGCGGCAGGTTCCGCTGGTCGATCCGGTCGAGGCCCCAGGAGGGCGGGTTGTTCTGGGTGGCGGAAGCCGTGAAGGTGCGGTTCTGCGAGACGGACGCGACGGCCGGGTCGGCGGCGAACCTCTTCGCCTCGGCGGCCGACGCCTCGACCGCGTAGCCGTTGAGGGCCGAGCGGTAGGTGCGTTCGATGCCCGCACCGTACTTCTTCGCGAGGGCCCTGCCCTGGGCGGAGTCGGACTTCGCGGCCGAGTCCTTCAGCGTGACGATGTAGCTGTCGCTGATGGTGCCGGGCGCGTCCGCGTTCAGGATCACGCCTTCGGGCGCACGCTCGGCCGCGGTCGCCGGGAGGGCGGCCGTGGCCAGGGCGACGGCGGCTGCGGTGGCTATGACGGTCGCCGCGGCGAGTCTTCGACGGGCCTGGGGGGTGTGACGCGTCACTGACATCTGAGGGGTCCTCCTCATAGGCGGTGCTCTGGTGGGGGGTGGTGCCGGAGCCACACGACGACTCCCGGCAGGGGCATGACAAATCAGCCGGCCGAGCGCCCCGTTTTCTGCGCCGTCCGGTGAGCCGCGTGCCCTGCTGCCAGCGAAAGATTGACCGATCCATGGCGAACTCACAAGGGTGCCTTGGCTTGTGCCATACGTCTGTCATTCACCTGCCCTACGCCTGACATGCTGGCGGGCATGACGGCCTATCACTGCCCGGACGACGGGACCCGGTCCGAGATCACCGCGCTGACCTGGTGCTGCCCGGTCTGCCGTGGCCCCTGGAACCTCGACTTCACCCCCGCGCGGGGCGTGGCGCCGAACGCGCTTTCCGGGCGGGCCAATTCATTGTGGCGTTACGAGGAATTCCTGCCGCTCGCCGCCCCGCCGATCTCCCTGGGCGAGGGCCGCACCCCGCTCGTCCCGCTCACGGACACCGTCTCGGCGAAGCTCGACTACCTCATGCCGACGCTCTCCTTCAAGGACCGGGGCGCGGTGATGCTCGCGGAGCTGGCCCGGCGGCTGGAACCGGACGGGGTCGTCGCGGACAGCACCGGCAACGCGGGCACGTCGATCGCCGCGTACTGCGCGCGGGCGGGACTCCCCTGCACGGTGTACGTCCCCGAGGGCACGTCCCCGAAGAAGACCGAGCAGATCCGGGCCCACGGCGCGCAGCTGGTCACTGTCCCGGGCGGCCGGGAGGCGACCGCGCTGGCCGCCCGCGCGGCGGCGGACGGACTGGGTGTCTTCTACGCCTCGCACGTCTTCAACCCGTACTTCCTGCACGGCACGAAGACGTACGTGTACGAGCTGTGGGAGGACCTCGGCGGCCGGCTGCCGGACGCGCTGGCCGTCCCGGTCGGCAACGGCACCCTGCTGCTGGGCGCGGCCCTCGCCACCGCGGAACTGCACGCGCTCGGCCTGATCGAGACCCGCCCCCGGCTGATCGCCGTCCAGGCCGAGGCCGTCTCCCCGCTGGCCGCCGCCTTCCACGCGGGCGCGGGCGACCTCCCTCCGGCCGACCCGGCCGCCGTGGTCTCCCCCACCCTCGCGGAGGGCATCGCCATCTCCCGCCCGCCGCGCGCCCGGCAGATCCTGGCGGCGGTACGGGCGTCGGGCGGCACGTTCCTGACGGTGTCGGAGGACCGCGTCCGCGAGGCCCAGCGGGATCTGGCCGCGCGCGGCTTCTACGTCGAGACGACGGGCGTGGCCTGCTGGGCGGCGGTGCGGGAAGGGAGCGCTGCCACGCGGGGCAGTGTGGTGGTGCCGCTGTGCGGGGCGGGGCTGAAGACGGGCATGGCGGGGTGAGGAAGCCACACCCTCGCCCGCCCCGGGCATGGGCACGACGGCACGACGGCACGACGGCACGACGGCACGACGGCACGAGAAGACCATGCCCCTCGCCCGCCCCGGGCACGGGCACGACGGCACGAGAAGACCACGCCCCCCGCCCGCCCCCAGCACAGGCACGACGGCGCGAGGGCGCGCGCGGGACCTGCTCCATCCGGCGGTCGGACGGACACCCGGTGCCGGGGCCGTGCGTGCCGTGACGGCCGACCGCACCCGCGCGTCCTTACCTTCGTCCTGTGAGCCTCTCGCGCATCTCCGTCCTCGCGCCCCTCGTCGCGGCCGCCCTGATCGCACCGCTGCCGCCCCTCGCCGACGCCACCGAGACCCCCGGCCCCGTACCGCTGCCGGGCCCGGCCCACCCGTCCGGCTCCCCCGCACCGCCCCCGTACCAGCCCCCGCCCCCACACCCGGCCGTGCCCGCCTGCGGCATGACGGCCGGTCAGGGCGGCCCCGGGACCACCTGGGCGCCGACGTCCACCCGCTTCGGGGAGGCCGCCGGCTACGACCCGTACATCGGCAACGGCTACCTCGGCCACCGGGTCCCCCCGGCCGGAGCCGGTTACGCGGCCACCGGCGAGAAGACCGGCTGGCCGCTCTACACCCCCCGCTACGACGGCGCGTTCGTCTCCGGGCTCTACGCCCGGGACAAGGCCGTCTCCGAGGGCCGCGAGGTGATCGCCGCACTCCCGAGCTGGACGAACATCGATGTGGGCGTGGGCGAGGAGACCCTCGGCCCGGACACCCCGGCGGGCCGGATCTCGCACTACCGGCAGACGGTCTTCCTCTCCTGCGGCCTCGTGCGCACCTCACTGCGGTGGACGACGGCCGACGGCCGGGCCACCGACCTCGTGTACGAGGTGCTGGCCGACCGGTCCGACGTCCACACCGGAGCCGTACGCCTGCGGATGACGCCGCGCTGGAGCGGCACCGCGACCGTCACCGGCCGGCTCGACGCCCGGGGCGCGCGCCGGATCACGCTGCGCGAGGACGGCACGTTCCGGACACGGGGCACCGGGATCGAGGGGGCCGTCGCCCAGTCGATGCGGCGCGGCTCGGGCGTCGTGGAGACCCTGCGGCCGGGGGCCCGTACGCCCCCGGCGGCGACCCCGGTCCGCGCGGGCCGGACGTACACGTTCGAGAAGTACGTCGGCGTCGACACCGCCCTGACCTCCCGCGCCCCGGCCGAGGACGCCCGCGAGGCGGCGCACCGGGCGGCGCGGCGCGGCTGGGACCGGGTCTTCGCGGCGAACGAGGCCGCCTGGCGCGAGGCCTGGTCCGCCGATGTGCTGGTCCCGGGGGACCGCCGGCTCCAGGGCTGGCTGCGCTCGGCCCAGTACGGGCTGCTGGCGAACACCCGGCGCGGCTCCTCCGACAGCATCGCCCCGACCGGTCTGACCAGTGACAACTACGCGGGCATGGTGTTCTGGGACGCCGAGACGTGGATGTTCCCGGGTCTGCTCGCCACCCGCCCGGAGCTGGCGCGATCGGTCGTCGAATACCGCTACCGCACCCGTGACGCGGCCCGCGCGAACGCCGAGAAGTACGGCCACCGGGGCCTGTTCTACCCGTGGACCAGCGCGAGCCGGGGCCGTATGGACTCCGAGTGCCAGAGCTGGGACCCGCCGCACTGCCTGACCCAGAACCACCTCCAGGGAGACGTCTCGCTGGCCGTCTGGCAGTACTACCTGGCCACCGGCGACCGTGACTGGCTGGCGTCGAGGGGCTGGCCCCTGCTCCGGGGCATCGCCGAGTTCTGGGAGTCGCGCGCCACGGCGAACGCGGACGGCAGCTACTCGATCAACGACGTGGCGGGCCCCGACGAGTACAGCAACGGCGTCGACGACGGCGTCTTCACCAACGCGGTCGCCGCCACCGCGCTGCGCAACGCGACCCGCGCCGCCCGTCTCCTCGGCCAGAGCCCTCCCGCCGCCTGGAACAAGGTGGCGGACGGCCTGCGCATCCCGTACGACGCGGAGAAGAAGGTCTTCCTCCAGTACGCGGGCTACAACGGCTCCACGATCAAGCAGGCGGACACCGTCCTGCTGACCTACCCGCTGGAATGGCCGATGGAGCCGGGCGCCGCCGCGGCCACCCTGAACTACTACGCGGCCCGCACCGACCCGGACGGACCGGCGATGACGGACTCGGTCCACGCGATCGACGCGGCGGCGATCGGGGAACCGGGCTGCTCGGCGTACACCTACCTCCAGCGTGCGGTGCGCCCGTTCATGCGGGGCCCGTACGAGCTGTTCTCCGAGGCGCGCGGCGACAAGGCGGGCGCCGAGGACCCGCTGTCCGGCTTCCCCGCCGACGACTTCCTGACCGGGAAGGGCGGGCTCCTCCAGGTGTTCACGCACGGCCTGACGGGGCTCAGGCTCCGCGAGGACGGCGTGCGCCTGGACCCGACGCTGCCGCCCCAACTGCACGAGGGCGTCACGCTGAGGAGCCTGCGGTACCGGGACGCCGTGTACGAGGTCGCGATCGGCCCCCGGACGACCACGGTCCACCTGACCTCGGGTACCCCGTTCACGGTCCACACGGCCGAAGGCCCGCGCCGTCTCTCCTCGACGCTGGAGCTACCCACCCGGCGCCCCGACCTGACCCCGACGGCCGACATGGCGCGCTGCCGCCCGGTGACGGCGACGTCCGAGGCCCCCGGCCTGTACGCGGAGGCGGCGGTGGACGGGGCCCCGGCGACGTCCTGGTCCCCCGAAGGCGTGGAGGGATCCCTGACGGTGGAGCTGGGCACGAGGCCCCTCCGGCTCACCTCCGTGACTCCGGCCTGGAGCGACACCGCCCCCGCCTCGCACACCGTGGAGACCTCCCTCGACGGCCGCTTCTGGCGTCCCTACCTGCCGGGCGACACAGCACGCAAGGTCCGCGTGACGGTCCGCTCGGAGGCCCCGGAGAAGCCGGCGGGACTGGCGGAACTGCGGGTGGAGGCGGACGGCCGGTAGGGCGCGCCGGGCCCGGTCGGCGCGTGCCTGTCGCACCGGTGACCGGTAGCCCGGCTTCAGGTTGTCGAAGTTCCGTGAAGAGAGGCCCCTGGGCGAAACGAGGGGTGCTACGACTGCTGGATGGCCGCAAACTTTCGCACGAAGGACGGTCACACCGTGGGCCTCGGCAGCACGGTGTGGTCGATCAACGGGGAAGGCCCCTTCACCCTCACGAAGCCCGATTCCGCACCGCCCGGCTGGGTCTGCATGGTGAGCGACGACGGCGAGACCGTGCGCCTGCACGCGCCCGAGGACGTGGGGCTCTACTACAACCGGGTTCGACGCGTAGAGGTCTGAGGTCCGAGGCGGCCGCACAGCCGCCGCAGGCGGTCCCGGAACGAACGGACTGTTGACTTGGAGGACCGATGTCCGTACCGACCTCACCGACCTCTCCCCACGAGCCCGATGCAGACGCGGGATCCATGGCTGCGGAGTCCGAAGGCAGGGGATCCCCAGACGCCGGGTACGAAGTCGTTCTGACCCTCTCCGAGCCGGCCGGTGTCGGCCCTCTCTCCCGACGTCTCGGCGCCGTCCCGGGCGCCGTGGTCACCCGGAAGCGGTCCCGCCCCGGCGCGGGCGAACTCGGCGCCGCCGAGGTGATCCAGCTGCTCGTACCCTCCTCGGCGGTGCTCGCCGTCGCGATCCGGACCCTGCCGGCGTTCATCAAGTCCCGGAGGTCGTCCGTGACGGTGAAGCTGACCGGGGGGGACCGGACGGTCACGCTCTCCGGCGGGAATCTCGACGACCCGCAGAAGGTCTTCGAGCTCGTCGAGCGCCTGCTCGACGATGAGCGAACCCGCGATGAGCGAACCCGTGATGAGTGAACCCGCGTTGAGCGAACCCCTGAACCGGGACTACTCCCGGTCACGTGCGGTCCTCATGGGAACCTGGGATTACGCGGACGAGGAATTCACCAACGTGCCCGCGGCAAGGCGCAGCTTCGACCGGATGAACGATCTGCTCCGCGACCCGGTGTGCGGGCCCTGGCCCGACGATTCCATCGTGCCCTTCCGGAACCGCGAAACGCTCGGCACGATCCACCGCGATCTCATCTCGACGCTCATGGAGGCCGAGGACGTCGCGTTCTTCTACTACGTCGGACACGGGATCTACGACCACCGCGAGCGGCTGTGCCTTACCGTGGGCGACACCCGGCAGGACGCGAACTTCACGGCCGCCACGGGGCTCCCGTTCGACGCCGTGCGGGACGCGTTCCGCGCCAGCGACGCCCGGGTCAGGATCGCGGTGCTCGACTGCTGCTACGCCGGGCTCGCCACGGAGGAGTACGGCCGCCTCTCCGTCGACCACCTGCCCCCCGGGCCCGGCGCGTACCTGATGATGAGCAGCGGCGCGTTCGAGACCTCCTGGCACGAGCTGGAGACGGTCGCCGACGCGCAGACGTACTTCACGAAGGCCCTCGTGGACACCGTGTACGAGGGCCTGAGCGGCGCACCGGCCGGCCTCACGTTCGACCACATCTTCGGCGCGGTCTCCGACCACCTCGTGGCGAACGGACGACCCGAACCGGGCCGCCGCATCGAGAATCACGCCGCCCGCTGGGTGTTCGCCCGCAACAACGCCCCCGAAGCCCCGCCCGAGCCGGGCGCCGATCCGGAGGCCGTCTACCGCGAGGCGTACCGACGGGAGACCAAGGAGGGCGTCGAGCGGCTCCCCGCGATCGCGGCGATGTACGAGGGTCCTGCCGCGGCCGGACACACGCCGTCGATGAACCGGCTCGGGCAGATCGCCGAGGGCCGGGTCCGGGCGAGGATGCAGGGGATCGAGCCGGGACCGGTCGGAGGGAAGGCCCTCCAGGAGGCGACGCAGTGGTACGTGCGGTCCTCCGAGGCGGGCGATCCGGTCGCCCCGCTCCACCTCGGGCAGCTCTACGAGGAGCAGTACGGGAACCAGGACCGGGCGTTGTACTGGTACGCCCTCGCCGCGCGCCGGGGCAACACCGCGGCCCAGGAGCGGCTGACCGGCCTGGAACAGCGCATCCGCCTGGGAATCGGGCCGCCCCGGCTGCCCGGGGCCGAGCGCGCGGAGCCGGCCCGTCCGGATCCGGTGGACCGGGCGCCCACCCTCGCCGTCCTCGCCGCCGTGGCCGCGCTCGCGACCGGCACACCGCGCGAACGCTGGGCGGCCGAATGGGAGGGCTCGGAGTCGCTGGCTCTGGCGCAGTGCCTCGATGTCCTGGTCGATGCCTGCGGCGGGACCTACGGGGAGTGGTCGACCCTCGACGAGGCGGAACAGGCCCGCGTCCTCTCCGACTTCATGGGACTGCGGCCGCTCAGGTCGGAGCTGGCGAGCACGGCACGCCGCTACTACCGGACCGTCGGCCCGGGAAACCTCCGCGGCTACGCGGCCGGACTCCACCGCCGCCGGAACTGACCGAACCCCGAGAACCCCGCCCGGACCTTCGGAGCGGCCCAAGCCGACCCGAACCGGCCGGGCCGGCCCATGGAACGCACGGCACAGGACAGGGAGTGCGACATGTCGATCCCCGAAATCAGCGAGGCGCTCGGGCAGTCCCTTCGACGCCACCGGTTCGTGCTCCAGGCGCAGCCCGCCACGGACAACGGCGAGGAGACCGTCCACCTCGTCCTGGACCACGGCGAGGAGACGCTGCACGCCGGCCATCTGGACCACTACCTGGGGCTGTGGAGCGCCTTCGCCGTCGTGCGGCCCCAGGGTGTCTTCCGTGCGGACGAGGTCGGCCGGTACGAGTCGTTCGAGGACGCCGTGCTGGCCGTGCTCATGTCTTTCACCCACGTCGAGTAGCCGCAGCGTCGTGCGGCGGCCGAGCAGCCCAGCTATCGAGCAGGAGGTGGGGACGTGCGCGTAGAGCCACGATTCCGCGACCAGATCAGGTGCCTCGTCCTCAAGGACCGCAGGGCGAAGGCGCTCGACGAGGCGCTGTCGCCGAGCGACCGGATCGCCTTCAACGGATTCCTCGTCTCGGTGATCGCCGTGATGGTCTCGCCGCGACTGGGCGACCGGTGCGGCATCGAGGACCTGGCGGCGTTCAGCGACGAGGTCGCGGCCGCTCTCCGCGCCGAGCGGCGACCGGTCAACGAGTTCGTCGTGGAGGAGGTCCTCCGCGAGATCTACGGGGTGCCGCCGCTCTTCCGTACGTTCCCGGCCCCTCCCCCGGCGGTCTCATCGGCGGGCGCGGCGATCGTGCGGCACCTGAACAACACCGACCCGACCGTCGCCGCCGGCATCGACCACACCCTCGAAACGGCGGTGGACCTGCACCACCGACGTAACGGGGCCTGACACCGTACGACGGCCGCCGGGCCGGCTCCCCACAGCGGCCGGGACCGCGGGGAGGCGAGCCCGCCGCTCAGCCGCCGGAGGCGGGCCCCCGCCCCGGCAGCCGCGTCTCTCCCGCCGCCTCCGCCTCCGCCTTCGCGTCGCTCACGGCGACGGCGGCCTGCTTCGCGGCCTCGTCGGCGGCCGCGACGGCGTCCAGCGCGAGCGTGGAGTTCGCCTCGACCTCCGGGGCCCCGACGTGGTCCTTGTCCGAGGCGTCGGCCTCGGTCGCGTCCTCGCGCTGCGCGCCCGGCGGAGGCCCGGTGCTCGACGCCTGGTCGCCGAACGCGCTGGTGACGGTGCGGATCGCCTCGGTCAGCTCGCCCGGGATCACCCAGAAGGTGTTGTTGTCGCTCTGCGCCAGATGCGGGAGCGTCTCCAGGTACTTGTAGGCCAGCACCTTCGCGTCGGCGTTGTTGCGGTGGACGGCCTGGAAGACGAGCTCCACCGCCTTCGACTCGCCGTCCGCCCGGAGGATCATGGCTTGCTGCGTACCCTGCGCCTCCAGGATGTCCTTCTGCTTCGTACCCTCCGCGGTGAGGATCTTGGCCTGCCGCTCGCCCTCGGCGTGCAGGATGGCCGCGCGCTTGTCACGCTCGGCCCGCATCTGCTTCTCCATCGCCTCTTTGATCGTGTTCGGCGGATCGATGGCCTTGATCTCGACGCGGTTGACCCGGATGCCCCACTTCCCGGTCGCGTCGTCGAGGACGGCACGGAGCCGGGCGTTGATCTCCTCACGCGAGGTGAGCGTCCCTTCCAGGTCCATGCTGCCGATGACGTTCCGCAGGGTGGTCACGGTGAGCTGATCGATGGCGTGCAGATAGTCGGCGACCTCGTAGGCCGCCGCCCGCGGGTCGGTGATCTGGTAATAGAGCACGGTGTCGATGTTGACCACGAGGTTGTCCTCGGTGATCACCGGCTTGGGGTCGGACGAATACACCTGCTCACGCACGTCGAGCTTGGTGTTGACCCGGTCCGCCACCGGCAGGACGAAGTTCAGGCCGGGCTGCAGCGTCCGGCGGTACCGGCCGAACCGCTCGATGTTGTAGCGGCGCGCCTGCGGAACGATGCGTACGGTGGCGGCCACGAGAAAGACGACGACGATCGCCGCCACAAGAATCGGGATGACAACCGGATCCATTCTTCCTCCTACGTCCCCCTACGGTCTTCCCGTGTACTCCCGCGCTGCGTGTTCAGCCGTTCATGGAAGGAGCTCGCGGGGATACACGACGGCTGTGGCGCCTTCGATCTCCATGACGTCCACCAGAGCGCCCACCGGGATCACCAGACTTTCGTCGAGAGCGCGGGCGGACCATTCCTCGCCGGAGATCTTGATCAGGCCGTGGGTCGCGGTCACCTCCTGCATGACCTCGGCCCGCTTGCCGATCAGCGCGTCGCTGCCCTCGTGGGTCAGGGGGCCCTGCGCCATGTGCCGCAGCGCGACGGGACGGACGAGGGCGAGGCCGGCCACCGCCGCCAGTCCGAGCGCCACGAGCTGACCGAGCAGACCGATGCCCACACCCGCGACAACGGCAGCGACCAACGCCGCGCCGGCCAGCAGTCCGAAAACCAGCGTGAGGGTGAAGAACTCCGCAGCGCCGAGCGCCGCGGCGGCGAGCAGCCAAGCGAACCACGGCATCGAATCAGCCTCCCCAAGGGGACCTCTTCAGCTACTTACCCCTTTCGACCCCGGGCGGAACCGTCCGGGGTGCCCGATCTACGATCGAAGCCCGTGGGCGGCGGCAAGGAAGCTACGGCGGAAGCCCTTGAGACGCGGGTGCCCGGGGCGCGCCAGGAGGCCCGTCCGCGTCCGAGAAGGAAGCAGCCATGACCGGACGACGACGGACCAGGGCAGCAGCGGCAGCGATCGTCCTGGCGCTCACGGCAGGCGGACTGATCTGGGGTTTCGGCCTCCGGGGCGACGACTCGGGCAAGGACCCCGCCGAGAACTGCCGGGGGGCGCTGGCGGTCGAGGAGGCCGGGACGTTCTTCGGCGGCGCCGAGCTGGAGTTCCGCGGCCACACCGGGGAGTGGGTGGGCCACGCGACCGAGTTCTGCTCGGCGTGGGCCCGGGGCGAGGGATCCGGAGGCGTACGGCTCGAACTGACCCTCCGTCCGGCGGCGGCCCATCGCGCCGCCGGTGCGGCGGAGAATCCCGGGGCGGCACCGATCGGACACGGCTGGAACGGCTCGTTCAGCGCCGGGCGCCACCCCGAGGCAGCGGTGCTCGTCGACTGCGCGCCGCTGCCCGGCAAGGGTCTCCTCGTCCTGGCCTCGGCGCGCGAGGACATCAGAGAACTCTCCGCCGAGCAGGTGCTTCAAGTGGCCCGCTTCACCACCGAGTCGGCGCGCCGCGCGGCGGAGCGCTTCGGTTGCGAAGGGGCCCTCGGGCAGCGCCCCTCGACCGTGGACCGCACCGCATGGCGGACCCTCTCCGTCACCCGGGCAACGGGAACCTGCCAGGGCGTCGTCCCCTCGCGGGACGCGGCCCGGCTACGCCTCACGACGGCTTCGGAGATGCCGGCCGGCCGCGCGCTCACCGAGGAGTGCTCGCTGAAGCTGCCGGCCAAGGGCAAGCGCGTCCGCCTGACCGCGTACTACGGGCCGTCCGCCTTGCAGGAGACGTACCTGGACAAGCGCTACCCCGGTAGCGTGAAGGGTGCTGCCATGCGGTCGCATCCGTGCGGGGGCGCGCTGGGGCCGGCGTACTTCAAGTTCGAGGAACTGCCGATGCCGGACTCCGAGAAGGGTGTACGGAGCACTGTCCGGCTCGACGACAGGCAACGCCTGCTGACAGCCTTCGCGAACGCTTCTCGTACACGGCACGGATGCCCGGTGACTTGACGGAGCACACCGTGACGTGCGCCGAAGTCAGCTCACCCGCCACTCGCTCCCGTCCCACGGGCGGCCGACAGGCCAGAGCCGATGAGAACCAGCGGAAGAGGCAACAGGCAACGCCGCCGAACCCTGCTTACTGAGGCACCCCCCGTGCCAGACTCGATCTCGGATGCGAAGCGAAACGACTCCGTCACCAAGGGTGCTCGTCATCGGTCGCCGCGCCATCCAACTGAACATCGGACGAGAGTCCCCGTGAGGGCACACAGCTCTCACGGTCGCCGCCCAAGGGAGTCAACGGTGAGTGCGAATTTACGTTTTGGCCCGGAACTGCGCCGATTACGGTTGGAGGCGGGGCTCAGCCTGACCGAGTTCTCCATGGCGCTCACGTATGACAAGGGGCACCTCAGCAAGGTTGAGCGGGGGAGCGTTCCGCGTCCCCTGACCTCGCACGGCGGTGCGACGCCTTCCTCGGTGCCAACGGCGAGCTGCAGAGCCTGGTCGTCCGTCCCGAGAGCGACCCGGGCACTACTGAATCCCCCGCCGCTCCGAGCCTCTGGTCCGTCGGGCGCAGGACGGTCCTCGCGGCGGGTACGGGGTCACTGATCGACCTGGGCCTGAAACTGGGCAGTCAGGCGTCCTCCGTTGCAGACCCACTCCTCACTTCCTTCCGTACGCAGTTCGACCAGTTGCGCGACCTCGGTCAGTCCACCGCGCCAAAGGTCCTGCTTCCCTTGCTGGAGACTCAGACGCGCACGCTCGCCGGGCTGGCCGCCGGCCCCCCGTCCGCCACTCAGGTCCCCGCACTCCTGCTCGCGTCGCGGTTCGCGGAGTTCACCGGCTGGATGGCCCAGGAGGCAGGTAACAACGACGACGCTCTCAGCTGGACCGACGAGGCCGCAGCACTGGCACGCGCCGGAGGTGATCCGTACCTCGGCGCCTACGCGCTCGTACGACGTGCCCTGGTCGCCTTCTATGGCGGAGACGCCACAGACACCGTCACGCTCGCCCGCCGGGCTCAGAGCGGCGAAATCCCGCCACGCATCCGAGGGCTCGCGGCCCAGCAGGAGGCACAGGGACACGCGCTCGTCGGCGATGAACGTGCCTGCCGCCGCAGCCTCGACAGGGCACGGGAGCTGCTCGACAGCAAGGACCTCCACAGCAGCGCCGGGCCTGTGATCGGCACCACCCATGTGAGCGACCCGGTGGCTATGATCACCGGCTGGTGCCTCCACGACCTCGGTCGCCCCAAGGCTGCCGCCGAGGTCCTGGACCGGGAGTGCCGCCGCCTCCCGCCGCACGCGTTGCGCAATCGCACCCGGTACGGCTTTCGCAGGGCCTTGGCCCACGCCGCCTCCGGAGAGGTCGAGCACGCATGCGCGATCGCCGGGGAGCTCCTGGGGATGATGCCGGCCGTGCCCTCGGCCACCGTGAACAGCGACATCCGACGTCTGGCACGGGAACTCTCACAGTCCCGGAGCAGCCGGGCCGTGTGCGATCTACAGCCGGCGCTGGCACGAGCACTCGCCCCTGCCCAGGATTGACGCCGGCTCGAACCAACCAGCTTGCCGGGCTTCCCGGCCTCGTCGGCTCTCTGGACCCCACCGTCCCGAGACCGTCTGTTCCCGCCCGACTGAGGGCACGGCGCCCCGAATATTCGGGCTGCCCGCGATCGGTGACGCGCCTCCATCGCTACGGACGCCCTGCCGTCATACGGGCGAGGCATCACGGCCGGGTTCCACCAAGCCTCCGTCTTCTCTCACGAAGGGACCCTTCATGCCCGAAATCTTCGTCAACTACCGAACTGGCGATGAGGAATCCTCTGCAGCCATGATCGCTCGAGAGCTCATCCGGCGGTTCGGCAAGGATCGGATCTTTCTCGACAGCAACTCGATCAAGCTCGGACAGCGCTTCCCGGCGGAACTGGTCAGGGCGATGGAGGACTGCGAGGCGCTTCTCGCTGTTACCGGCCCGCGCTGGACCGAGGTGCGGGGTGCCGACGGCCGCCCCGCCATCGAATCGGAGCAGGACTGGACCCGCCGTGAGATCGAGACGGCGCTCGACCGCGGCATCCTCGTGATCCCCGTGCTCGTCGGAAAGGCCACCCGGATCGATCCAGCCGTCCTCCCGGACGATCTGCGCGAGCTGGCGGACTGCCAGTACAGGCGGTTCGACCACCGCAACGCCGACGCGGACCGGACGGCGCTCGGCGACTCCCTCGCCCGGCTGCTGCCCGAATTGGGCGCGGTGGACCGCGACGCCCGGGCGTCGCGGGAGGGGGCGGAGGCGAAGTCCCGCAAGACACCAGCTCAGGACCCCGGGCACACGAGGATGCGGACGCGCGACATCGAACAGCGCGTGCGCGGCGGCATCGGGAGCCTCAACGGAGACCTGTCCGGCACCTTCGTCAACGAGCCGCAGGGGCCTGTGAACACCGGTCAGGGGCATCAGTACAACGCTCCCCACTTCGAAGGGGACAACACCGGGGTCCAGTTCACGGCCGGTGACAACAGCGGTACGGTCCACCAGCGCTTCGAGCGCGAGCGCCGACGCTCGGACGACGAACGATGACCGAGCAGGACCGCGTCACTGTCAACGATCCGCGCGGCCCGGTGAACAACAGCGAGGGGCACCAGTACGTCTTCTACGGCGCCGGCTCGGACTGGATGATCCGCAAAGGGGTCGAGCCCCTCCGGATCGTCCGCGAGGACCGGGTACGTCTGTCCCTCCGGTTCGCCCGTCCCGCAGGCTTCCGCATCGCTGCGGACCGCTTGGAGAAGCCTGGGTCGGTGGTGGTTCTGGACGCTCCGCCCGGTAGCGGCCGCCGCGCCGCGGCGATCATGCTGCTGCACAAGCTCGGCGAGAACGGCGGTGCCGAGGAGGAAGGGGCCCGTTTCGAGGAACTTCCCGCCTCGGAAAAGGACGAGCCCCGCCTTGCACCCGCCGCAGGCGACCGTTTCCTCCTCGATCTCTCCGGGATCGCCGACGAAGAGGCGTACGCCAAGGCCCAGCGTCTCCTGGCCATGCGCCGATCACAAGTCACGGAGGCCGGGGCTCACCTGGTCGTCGTCCTGCCTTCGGGCCTGGAACACGCCCACGCGCCGGACCTCGAACCGCACACGGTGACGCTGGGGCGCCCCCGGGGCGTCGCCGTCGTCACCCGGCACCTCCGCATGGACCGGATGGTCTTCCACTCCGCGGATCTCAGGAACGCCGACCTGCAACGTCTGTGCGACCGCTCCCCGATGTGGGAACTGGCGCGGCTCGCGGGGCTCGTGAGGGCCGCTCGTGACAGCGGCCGGTTCTGCGCGGACTTCGCGGGCTGGCTCGACCAAGCGATGCACGCGGTGACCGACCGTGCGGGTGAGGTGGGCCGGCAGGTGGCCGAGATCCGCGCCACGCCCGAGCGGGCCCTGCTGCTCGCGACGGCGATGTTCGAGGAGGCCCACGCCGATACCGTCTACGAGGCGTGGCACGGCCTGCTGAGGACGGTGAGGCACGAGGAAGAGACGACGACCGAGCTCGCGCGGACGGATTTCGGTGAGCGGCTGGCGGCACTCGGCGTCGAGCGGGGCGCGGACGGGCGGCTCCGGTTCGAGCGGCTGGCCTACGCCGACGCGGTACGGGCGTACTTCTGGGCGAACTTCCCCGGAGTGCGTGACGACCTCAGGGATTGGATCGGCCGTGCCGTCGGCCTCCACGGCCTGACCACGGACGACCGGGTGAACGTCGTCGTCCGCTACGGCGAACGGTCCCTGGCCATCGGGCAGGCCATGACCCCCTGAAGGGCTGGCACCTCTACGGAAGCTCCGCTGCAGCACCGACCGGATCACCGGCAACGTGAAGGCCGTCCTCGTCCCTCACCACGCCTCAGCCTGAGGTTGGAAAGGGCTCAGTCGGCGGTGCCGGGCTCCACGACCCACTCGGCTTGCAACCCGCTCACCGAGGCGATCATGTCGAAGTCACCGTCGTAGTGCAGCACCGTGGCCCCATGCCGTTCGGCCGTTGCCGCGATGAGGACGTCGGCCAGCGACAGCGCCCGGTGAAAGCCAGCGTTCAACGCCAGCGCCTGGATCGCGAGCGCCTGCTCGAACTCCGCGTCATTGCAGGGCAAGTAGTCGAAACCACGGAGCAGAGTACGCAGACGCAGCGCCTCCGGCTTTCCACGCGCCGAATACAGAACCTCATACTCGGTCGGAGCGCACACCGCTAGGAGTCCATCGCGGTCCAGTGCATCCAGCCGCGCCCGCACTGCCGGTTTGCCCCGGCGGGCCAGCGCGGACTTGTCGATGAGGTAGCGCCCTTTCACGCCGCCGAAGCCCCGCCTTCGCGCTTGAGCGAGCCGTCCGGATTTCGCGGCCCCGTCTGCGACCGGATCTCCGCGAACACGTCATCAAACTCACCATCGTCAATGGCATCGAACAGCTCCCGGCGCAGCCGCAGCCTCACCCCCTCCTCCATGGCCGCCCGCACTGCGGCGGCCTTCGTCCTCACCCCATACACCCGCATCGCCTGCTCGACGATCTCCTCGTCCAGATCGATCACAGTCCTGGCCATCAGTTGTCCCCTTCACAGCTCGACGCCCCAACAACGATATCAATCGCGAGTAAGAAATGGCATCAAAATGCTGGAGCGCGTCGAGGGTGCCTCGATCAGAGCCGGGAGCACGACCTGGACTGATTGATCAGCTTTCCGATCGGCGAGCAACCCTGGGCGAGACCCTGAACGAACTCCCTGACCTGGGACTCGGCGAACGAATCGACGCCATGTTGCCGGAGCGGCCACTCCGCACAACATGGGAAGCCGGCAAGAACGAACCCGGGCACGGCAGGCTGCGCTCCCCGCGACGATCGGCTCGTAGTCTCGGGAGGGCTCATCAGATTGGAACCTGGCACCGGCTGCGCATCCGCGTCCCAACGCAAACCCGGCACGGTACGAATGACCAGGGATGACGACAGGTGACGCGGGGCCGGCAACTCAGCACCATCCCAGTACCGGAAAAAGCAAAGGGCCCGACTCCGAAGAGTCGAGCCCCTCCTGAACTGCATGTTTGCCAGATCAGCGACGTGGTGGTACGTCACCCGTTACACGTTGAAGCGGAACTCCACCACGTCCCCGTCCTGCATGACGTAGTCCTTGCCCTCCATGCGGGCCTTGCCCTTCGCGCGGGCCTCGGCGACCGAGCCGGTCTCCACCAGGTCGGCGAAGGAGACGATCTCCGCCTTGATGAAGCCCTTCTGGAAGTCGGTGTGGATCACACCGGCCGCCTCCGGGGCCGTGGCGCCCTTCTTGATGGTCCACGCGCGGGCTTCCTTCGGGCCTGCCGTGAGGTAGGTCTGGAGGCCCAGGGTCTCGAAGCCGACGCGGCCGAGGGTGGCGAGGCCGGGCTCTTCCTGGCCCATGGACTGGAGCAGTTCGAGCGCCTCGTCGTCGTCGAGTTCGATCAGCTCGGACTCGATCTTGGCGTTGAGGAAGATCGCCTCGGCGGGGGCGACCAGGGCGCGCTGCTCGTTCTTGAAGTCCTCGTCGACCAGTTCGTCCTCGTCGACGTTGAAGACGTACAGGAACGGCTTGACGGTGAGCAGGTGCAGCTCGTGGAGGAGCCGGCCCCTCTCGGTGGCCGCCGTGATGCCCGCGGCGAACAGCGTCTGGCCGGACTCCAGGATCTTCTGGGCCTCCTCGACCGCGGCGAGGACCGCGACCTTCTCCTTCTGGAGACGGGACTCCTTCGTCAGGCGCGGGACGGCCTTCTCGACGGACTGGAGGTCGGCGAGGATCAGCTCGGTGTTGATCGTCTCGATGTCGTCCTTCGGCGAGACCTTGCCGTCGACGTGGACGACGTTCTCGTCCTTGAAGGCCCGGATGACCTGGCAGATCGCGTCGGACTCGCGGATGTTCGCGAGGAACTTGTTGCCCAGGCCCTCGCCCTCCGAAGCGCCCCGGACGATGCCGGCGATGTCGACGAAGTCGACCGTCGCCGGGAGGAGCCGCTGCGAGCTGAAGATCTCCGCGAGCTTGTTCAGGCGCGGGTCCGGGACGCCGACCACGCCGACGTTCGGCTCGATCGTGGCGAACGGGTAGTTGGCCGCCAGCACGTCGTTCTTGGTCAGGGCGTTGAACAGGGTCGACTTGCCGACATTCGGCAGACCGACGATTCCGATCGTGAGCGACACTTTGGCGACTTCCTGGAGTGAGGAGGGGGTCAGGGGCGTCCGGGTCCGGCTCGGCTGTTCGGCCGGGTCCCGGAGTGGACCGATTCCCCAGTTTACGGGCCTGCCCCCCGAGCCCGGACAGTGCGGTTTCACGGGTTCCTCCTACTGGGGCCCGCTGGTGGGGCCGTGCCGCTGGCCCTGGCTCTCCCGGGCCCTCCCCCGGTTCGAACCGTGCGATGGCCCGGGCCTCTTCCGCCGGCCCGGACAGCGCGCCTTTCGGCCGTGTGACATCGAACGCAACGCCAAGGTCGGCCAAAGCGCGTGTCCAACGCCTGATTCCCCGCCCCCCGCGACCTACGTTGTGCAGGTGGAGCAGCACAGGACACGTCCCCCGCAGCGCAGGCAGCCGCCGCAGGCCGCGCCCGCCCCGCCCGCGCCGGGCCGGGCGGGCGGCGAGAGTTCCGCCGTGTACCGGGTACGGGTGCGCGGTGTGCCGCCCGTGGTTCTCGCGTTGCGGCGGTTCCCCGACCCCCGGCTCACCGGGATCGGGGCCGGGCTGTTCGCCGCCCTCACCATGTTCGTGCTCGCCTGCGTCGACCGGCTGCTGTTCGACAGTTCGGAGCTCGTCTTCGGGCTGCTCTTCCTGCCCGTCAGCGCTCTGACCGCCCTCTGGGTCCGGCCCGCCGACCTGGTCACCGCGCCGATCAGCGTGCCCATCGCCTTCGCCGTCGGAGTGTTTCCGATTTCCGGGGGGTCCGAGGGGTTCGGCGGGCAGACCATGGGCCTCGTCACCGCCCTCGCCGTGCACGCCGGCTGGCTGTACGGCGGGACGCTGGTCGCGGGGGTCATCGCCTCCGTACGCAAGGTGCGCCAGATGCGGGCCCGGCGACGGTATGTGCTGGCCCAGGGGCGTGGCACCGCACCCGAGCGGGCGCCCCGGGCCGCCGCCGGGGCCGCGGCGGCGAAGCCCGTACGGGCCGGGGCCCCGGCGGCGGGCGCGGTGGCCCGTCGTCCTCAGCGGCCCTGAGCGGCTCTCGGCCCGTCTCCGCTGCCGGGTCCCCCGGCACGTACGTCACCCGGCCCATACGTCGTTCGGCCCGTGGTGCCGGCCGGTCCGTGGTGCCGGCCGGTCCGTGGTGCCGTCCGGCCCGTTCAGCCCTTGCTGTGTGCCTGGCCCGCCGCCGCCATCGCCGCTCCCACGATGCCCGCGTTGTTCTGAAGCTGGGCCGGGACCATCTCGGCCCGGACCTTCTCGATCAGCGGCAGGAACTTCTCCGCCTTGCGGCTCACGCCGCCGCCGATGATGAACAGCTCGGGCGAGAACAGCATCTCCACGTGCAGCAGGTACTTCTGGACCCGGTGCGCCCAGTGCTGCCAGCTGAGGTCCCCGTCCTCCTTGGCCTTCGTGGAGGCGTGCTTCTCCGCGTCGTGACCGTGCAGTTCCAGGTGGCCCAACTCGGTGTTGGGGACGAGCACGCCGTCGCTGAAGACCGCGCTGCCGATGCCCGTGCCGAAGGTCAGCATGATGACCGTGCCCGCGCGGCCCTTGCCCGCGCCGAAGGTCATCTCGGCGACTCCGGCCGCGTCCGCGTCGTTCAGGAGGGTGACGGGCTGGCCGATCCGCTCGCCCAGCAGCGTGCGCGCGTCCGTGTCGATCCATCCCTTGTCGACATTGGCCGCGGTACGCGTGATGCCGTCCGTGACGACCCCGGGGAAGGTGATGCCGACGGGGCCCGTCCAGTCGAAATGACCTACGACCTCGGCAACGCCGTCGGCCACGCCCTCGGGCGTGGCCGGGTGCGGTGTCAGCACCTTGTGGCGCTCCCGCGCCAGGTCTCCGCGGTCCAGGTCCACGGGAGCGCCCTTGATCCCGGATCCGCCGATGTCCACGCCGAAGATCTCCATGGAACCCACGGTACGGGCAGGCCGGGCCCCTTGCCCGGCTACTCGGCGGAAAGGGCGGCGGCCTCGGCGCGCAGGTCGCGGCGCAGCTCCTTGGGGAGGGAGAACGTGATCGACTCGTCGGCCGTCTTCACCGTCTCCACGTCCGCGTAACCGCGCTCTTGGAGCCATTCCAGGACGCCGTCGACGAGGACGTCGGGGACGGAGGCGCCGGACGTCAGACCGACCGTGGTCACGCCCTCCAGCCAGGCCTCGTCGATCTCGTCGGCGAAGTCGACCAGGTGGGCGGCGGGGGCTCCGGCGTCCAGGGCGACCTCGACCATGCGAATGGAGTTCGAGGAGTTCTTGGAGCCGACCACGATGACCAGTTCGGCGTCCTCGGCGAGCTTCTTCACGGCGATCTGGCGGTTCTGCGTGGCGTAGCAGATGTCGTCGCTGGGCGGCGAGAGGAGGTTGGGGAACTTCGCCTTGATGGCGTCGACCGTCTCCATCGTCTCGTCGACGGAGAGAGTGGTCTGGGAGAGCCAGACGACCTTCGACTCGTCGCGGACCTCGACGTTCGCGACGTCCTCGGGGCCGTCGACCAGCGTGATGTGGTCGGGGGCCTCGCCGGAGGTGCCGATGACCTCCTCGTGCCCCTCGTGGCCGATCAGGAGGATGTCGTAGTCCTCCTTGGCGTACCGGACGGCTTCCTTGTGGACCTTGGTGACCAGCGGGCAGGTCGCGTCGATGGTGGCGAGCTTGCGCTCGGCGGCCTCCGCGTGGACGGTGGGCGCGACTCCGTGCGCGGAGAACATCACGATGGAGCCCTCGGGCACCTCCGCGGTGACGTCCACGAAGATCGCGCCCTTCTTCTCCAGGGTCTGCACGACGTACTTGTTGTGCACGATCTCGTGGCGGACGTAGATCGGGGCCCCGTACTGCTCCAGGGCCTTCTCCACGGCGATCACGGCACGGTCCACGCCCGCGCAGTAGCCACGAGGTGCGGCGAGCAGGACACGACGGGCAGGAGTTGCAGTCATGCGTCCCATCGTAAGGCCGTGGCGAACAGGCACGAGGACGGCCGGGTCGGGAGACTGGTCACGGTGCGTTCGCGACAAATGGCTGATGGTGATGGAGGGGCGATGGCGTCGGTGCCGGAGAGCGGTTCGGGCAGCGGGACAGGGAGCGGTTCCGGGAGCGGTGCGGGCAGCGGGACAGGGAGCGGTTCGGGCGGCGGCGGTACGGGCAGCAGTACGGAACCGGGCAAGCTGCGGCGGACGCTGGGATTCCGGGATCTCGTCGTCTACGGGCTCCTCTTCATCGCCCCGATGGCCCCCGTCGGGGTGTTCGGCACCCTGGACGCCAAGTCCGGCGGCGCGGTCGCGCTCGTCTATGTGGTGGCCACGGTGGTCATGGGGTTCACCGCCTTCAGTTACGCCCAGATGGTGCGGGTCGCCCCTTTCGCCGGTTCGGTCTTCACGTATGCCCGCAAGGGGCTCGGGGAAGGGCCGGGGTTCATCGCCGGGTGGATGGCCATGCTCGACTACCTGCTGATCCCGGCCGTCGCCTACCTCTTCTCCGGGATCGCGATGAACGCGCTGGTCCCGGAGGTCTCGCGGTGGGTGTGGACCGCGATCGCCGTGCTCGTGACCACCCTGCTCAACCTGTGGGGCGTGCGGGCGGCGGCCCGGGTCGGCTTCGCGGTGCTGGCCATGGAGATCGTGGTGCTGCTGGTCTTCGTGGTCTCGGCCGTGGTCGTCCTCGTGCGGGACGGGGCGCAGCGCGGCTGGCTGACTCCGCTGACGGGGGACTCCGGGTTCTCCATGACGGCGGTGCTGGGGGCCGTGTCGATCGCCGTGCTCTCCTATCTGGGCTTCGACGCCATCGCCTCGTTCGCCGAGGAGGTGACGGGCGGCTCGCAGAAGGTGGCGCGGGCGGTGCTGTTCTGTCTGGTGCTGGCCGGCGTCCTGTTCGTGGCGCAGTCGTATCTGGCGGCGTTGCTGGAGCCGGTGAGCTCGGCGGAGCTGGCGGCGGACCCGGCGGCGCAGGGGTCGGCGTTCTACGACGCGGTGGACGCCTCGGTCGGGACGTGGCTGCATGACCTGGTGGCGGTCAGCAAGGCGATCGGCGCCGCGTTCGCCGCGCTGGCGGGGCAGGCCGCCGCCGGGCGGCTGGTCTTCGCGATGGCCCGGGAGCGGCGCCTGCCGCACTTCCTCGCGAAGGTCGACCCGTCGTCGGGCGTGCCGCGGGTGGCGATCCTGTGCGCGGCGATCGTGACGCTGGTGGCCGCCGTGTGGGCGGCCCGGCGCGACGACGGCCTGGACCATCTGGTCTCCGTCGTGGACATCGGCGCGCTGACGGCGTTCATCCTGCTGCACGCGTCGGTGGTCGGCTGGTTCGCCGTACGCCGGATGGAGGGCCCGCCGGTGTGGTGGCGGCACGTCCTGATCCCGGTGGTCGGCGCGGGGGTGCTGGTCGCGGTCATCGTGGAGGCGACGGCGTCCTCCCAGGTGGTGGGCGTCTGCTGGCTCGGGGTGGGGCTCGTGGTGCTGGCGGTGCAGGGGACGGGCCGGCGGGGCGGCATGGACGGCCCGGGTGGCGCGGAAAAGGGGGCCCCGGTCCCGTAGGGCTGCCAGGCCTTGGTGTTCCGTGCGGCTGCGCGTCCCGTACAGCTGCGCGTCCCGTACGGCTTCGCGTCCTGTACGGCTTCGCGTCCCGTACGACTTCGGCGGTGTGCCGGCGACGCGGGCCTCCGCGCGGGGCGGGGGGCCTGTCGGTGGCTGCCGATACGCTCGCCCGTATGGCTCTCAACACGTCCGCGGAAGCGCCGCTGCCCGTCGGTGAGGTGTCCCGGCTCATCGGCGGCTGGATCGACCGGCTCGGCGCCATCTGGGTGGAGGGGCAGATCACCCAGCTGTCGCGGCGCCCGGGCGCCGGGGTCGTCTTCCTGACGCTGCGCGATCCGTCCCACGACATCTCGGTGAGCGTGACCTGTTTCCGGCAGGTCTTCGACCGGATCGCCGATGTCGTGACGGAGGGCGCGCGCGTCGTCGTGCTGGCCAAGCCCGAGTGGTACGCCCCCCGGGGGCAGCTGTCGCTGCGGGCGACGGACATACGGCCGGTCGGCATCGGTGAGCTGCTCGTGCGGCTGGAGCAGCTGAAGAAGTCGCTCGCCGCCGAGGGGCTCTTCGCCCTGGACCGCAAGAAGCCGCTGCCGTTCCTGCCGCAGCTCGTCGGGCTGGTCTGCGGGCGTGCTTCCGCCGCCGAGCGCGACGTCCTGGAGAACGCCCGCCGCCGCTGGCCCGCCGTGCGCTTCGAGGTCCGCAACACCGCCGTGCAGGGGGTGAACGCGGTCGCCCAGGTGGTGCAGGCGGTCGAGGAGCTGGACGCGCTGGCGGAGGTCGACGTGATCGTGGTGGCGCGGGGCGGCGGCAGCGTCGAGGATCTGCTGCCGTTCTCCGACGAGCAGCTGATCCGGACCGTGGCCGCCTGCCGTACGCCGGTGGTCTCCGCGATCGGCCACGAGCCCGACTCGCCGCTGCTGGACCTGGTCGCCGATCTGCGTGCCTCCACGCCCACGGACGCGGCCAAGAAGGTCGTCCCCGACGTGGGCGAGGAGATGGAGCGGGTGCAGCAGTTGCGGGACCGGGCGCTGCGCACCGTACGGGGGCTGCTGGACCGTGAGGAGCGGGGGCTCGCGCATGCGCTGGGCCGCCCCGCGATGGAGCGGCCCCACCGCCTGGTGGACGAGCGCGAGGCCGAGGTGGACGCGCTCCTGGGGCGCAGTCGCCGGGTGCTGGGCCATCTGCTGGACCGGGCCGATTCGGAGCTGTCGCACACGCTCGCCCGGGTCGTCTCGCTGTCGCCGGCCGCGACCCTGGAGCGGGGCTACGCGGTGCTCCAGCGGCCCGACGGGCACGTGGTCCGCTCCCCCGAGGAGGCCGGGGCGCCCGGCGAGCCGCTGCGGGCGCGGGTCTCGGAGGGCGAGTTCACGGTGCGGGTGGACGGGTGAGGCCGGGGGGAAGTGGACGGGTGAGGCCGGAGGGAGCCGGAAGGCCGGACGGCCGCAACCGCTGGGGAGCGGGGAGCGGGACGGCCCGGGAGCCGCACCCGCCGGGACCGGAAAACCGGGCGGCCGGGGAGCCGGTACAGGAACGCAGCGCGGCCGGGCGACCGTATCGCGGGGGCCGCTGCGCCCACATGGTCGTAACAACTCACGCTTAGGGTGGATCACATGACGGACGACGACGGGACGACGGCGGCTGCCGCCACGGGCACGCTCGGCTACGAGCAGGCGCGGGACGAGCTGATCGAGGTCGTACGCCGGCTGGAGGCGGGCGGCACGACGCTGGAGGAGTCGCTGGCCCTGTGGGAGCGGGGCGAGGAGCTGGCGAAGGCCTGCCGGCACTGGCTGGAGGGCGCCCGCGCCCGGCTGGACGCGGCCCTGGCCCGCCCGCAGGAGGACGACGACCAGGGCTGAGCGAGCGAACGCCCGCGAGCCCAGCGGTCGCGCGCCCAGCGGTCACAGGCCCAGCGGTTGCGCGGTGACGGTCCGCGCGGTGGCAGCGGCCGGGGTGGCGCGGGGCGGGGCGGGGCGGGCGTCCGCGCTCGGGCCGGAGGCCGTCGCGCAAGACAGATGCACTGTGCAATGGATCACTCCCGCCAAGCTTTAGTTGAAAGTTAACCTATCCCTGGCGTACGTTCGGGTCTTCTCCCCACCGCGTACGTTCGGAAGGTTTGCACCAGATGTCCCTCGTTCTCGACCCCGCCGCCCAGGACCTCCTCTTCCGTGAGGCCCGTACCGCCAACACCTTCACCGACGAGCCGGTGACCGACGAGCAGGTCCAGGCGATCTACGACCTGGTCAAGTTCGGACCGACCGCCTTCAACCAGTCGCCGCTGCGCGTCGTCCTGGTCCGCTCCGCCGAGGGCCGCGAGCGCCTGGTGCGGCACATGGCCGAGGGCAACCAGCCGAAGACCTCCACGGCCCCGCTGGTCGCGATCCTGGCCGCCGACAACGAGTTCCACGAGGAGCTCCCGGCGCTGCTCCCGCACTTCCCGCAGGCCAAGGACATGTTCTTCTCGGAGCGCCCGGTCCGCGAGTCGGCCGCCGGCCTCAACGCCGCGCTCCAGGCCGCCTACTTCATCATCGGCGTCCGCGCCGCCGGCCTGGCCGCCGGCCCGATGACCGGCTACGACGCCGCGGGCATCCAGAAGGAGTTCCTGGACGACGACCACACCCCGCTGATGGTCGTCAACATCGGCAAGCCGGGCGAGGACGCCTGGTTCCCGCGCAGCCCGCGCCTCTCCTTCGACGAGGTCGTCAAGACCGTCTGAGCCCAGGGCTCCGCCCCACTCCCGGCTCCGCCCCACTCCCCGGCTCCGCCCGAGTCGAAGGATCCGTCCGGTGGCTTGGCCGAGCCCGACCGCCCGCCCGTATGCGAAGGGGCCCCGGAACACCAGGTGCACTGCTGGTGTTCCGGGGCCTCTTCGCGTACGCGGTTCGGCGCGGGCCGTGCGTCAGGAAGCCGGCGCGGCGGGCGGCGTCGTCTTCAGTGCGGCGGCCATCTCGACCAGGCTCTCCTTCGGAGCCGAGCCGGTCACCACCGTGGTGTGCCCCTTGCCGGGCAGGACGAGGGCGTTGTACTTCGCGCCCTCCCAGTACTGCCACTCCCGGCCGGCCACCGTCTCGGTGCGCCCGGTGTCCTTGGCCTTCCGGCTGACCTCGGGGACGTACGTACCCGCGGCGACGGTGGACTGCTCGACCGCGACGTACCTGCGGTCCGCGTCGAGGAAGCCCAGGTGCCAGGCGTCGCCCGCGACGTCGTCGTACCGGACGGAGGTCGCCTTCCACTCCTTGGGCAGACCCTCGGGCGCGGCCACCGGGTAAGGGGCGGCGGTCCGCACCGTCGCCAGTTCCACGGTGAAGTCGACGGCCTTGAGGGGGTCGGCGTGCTCGTCCTTCGGGATGAACAGGTAGATGACGCCCGCGCAGGCGGCGATCACCAAGGTCGACAGGAGCATGTCCCGGACTGTCTGCTTGCCTCGCTTGCTTGCCACGGGATCCATGGTGGCACGCGGCCGGACACGCCCGGCCGCAGGGTGCCGCTCACGGTCGCACCCCCGGAAGCGCTCATGCGTGACCCGGCCTGCTCATTTTATCGACCTACCGATAGAGTCACAGCACCCTCATATCCGGTCGTCGCCGTACAGAAAGGTGCGCTCCGATGTCCGAGCATCATCTGCCGTCCCAACTGGAGGTCTCCCCGGAGGCCCCCGACCGCAACCTGGCCCTGGAGTTGGTCCGGGTCACCGAGGCCGCCGCCATGGCTGCCGGGCGCTGGGTGGGCCGCGGCGACAAGATCGGCGCCGACGGCGCCGCCGTGAAGGCCATGCGGACCCTCGTCTCGACCGTCTCGATGAACGGCGTCGTCGTCATCGGCGAGGGCGAGAAGGACGAAGCCCCCATGCTGTTCAACGGCGAACGGGTCGGCGACGGCACCGGCGCCGAGGTCGACATCGCGGTCGACCCGATCGACGGCACCACGCTCAACGCCAAGGGCATGCCGAACGCCATCGCCGTGCTGGCGGCGGCCGACCGGGGCGCGATGTTCGACCCGTCCGCGGTCTTCTACATGGACAAGTTGGTGACGGGGCCCGAGGCGGCGGACTTCGTCGACATCAACGCGCCCGTGTCGGTCAACATCCGGCGTGTGGCACGGGCGAAGAACTCCACGCCCGAGGACGTCACGGTCGTCATCCTCGACCGGCCCCGGCACGAGGGCATCGTCAAGGAGATCCGGGAGACGGGCGCGCGGATCAAGTTCATCTCCGACGGCGACGTCGCGGGCTCGATCATGGCGGCCCGCGAGGGCACCGGCGTCGACCTGCTGATGGGCATCGGCGGGACGCCCGAGGGCATCATCTCGGCGTGCGCCATAAAGTGCCTCGGCGGCGTCATCCAGGGCAAGCTCTGGCCCAAGGACGAGGCGGAGCGGCAGCGGGCGCTGGACGCGGGCCACGATCTGGACCGGGTGCTGTCGACCGACGACCTGGTCAGCGGCGACAACGTGTTCTTCGTGGCGACGGGGATCACCGACGGTGAGCTGATGCGCGGTGTGCGGTACCGCGCGGAGACGGCGACCACCGAGTCGATCGTGATGCGCTCCAAGTCCGGCACGATCCGGTCGATCTCCTCGACCCACCGGCTGTCGAAGCTGCGCGCCTACAGCGCCATCGACTTCGACCGCGCGAAGTAGCCGGCAACCAGCACGGCAACCAGCACAGCTGCCGGAACGGGGAGGGGTGCGGGGAGCGGGCCATCGCTCCCCGCACCCCTCCCCGTCGCACGTGCGCGCATTCCGCGGGCGGGGACTCGTTCAGCCCGCCGCCGCTATGTGCTCCGACGCCGTCGCGGCGGCCGTGAACTCGATGTCCCGCCGTCGCCGCCGGGCCAGCGCCACCCGGCGCTCCGCGGCGGTGAGCCCGCCCCACACCCCGTACGGCTCGGGCTGCATCAGCGCGTGCTCCTGGCACTCCACCATGACCGGGCACCGGGAGCAGACCCGCTTGGCGGCGTCCTCGCGGGCCAGTCGGGCAGCGGTCGGTTCCTTCGACGGCGCGAAGAACAGGCCGGCCTCGTCGCGGCGGCAGGCCGCATCGGAATGCCAGGGGCCCGCGTCGTCCTCCCGGGCGGGGGTCCGCTGGGCCGGAACGGCGGCGACCTGCAGAGGCTGATGCGGCGGTTGCAGCACGGTCTACTCCTGACGACGGCTACGGCTTCGCGAGCGAGAGTCGATGCAGCACTCCCTACCCGCTGTGCGTACGCCTATGCACTGAGTGGCACCAGCGCGCGGCGCACCGTAATGCGCCCCTGCGGCTTTATGGCCGATTACCGGAGGTCGCGCGCCCCGCTGTATGTCGTGCGCCCCGCCGTATTCAGTAGCCGAGATGTTTGCGCAGCCGCTGCTGGAGGTCCGCGACGAACTTGCCCCGCTTCGGCCTGGCTTCCACGCTTCCGAACACGGAATAGCCGTTGACCACGACGACCGGTGCTTCCGGATCCGGCGATTCGAGCGTCCGCACTTCGAAGCTGCCGAAGACGCCCGTACCGCTGCCGCGCAGGGAAATGTTCTCCGGCACCCGGACGTCGACGCTGCCGAAGATGGACGTCGCATTGATGACGGTGAGGCGTTGGCCGAAAAGCGCTTCGGTCAGATCGATCTCCACGCTGCCGAAGAGCGCGAAGGCGTTCGTCCGGCCGCCGACCCGCCAACGGCCCTTGCGGTTGGCGCTGCTGAAGACCGCGACGAGATTCTCCGCGGGGCCGTCGGGGGCCTCGGGGCCGTAGGCGTACGGCTGGGACTCCGGGCGGGCCGTGGAACCGGAGGCGGCGGGCAGGTCCCGGACCATCGGCTGGAGTTCGCCGACGGTCTTGGCCCGGTAGACCAGGTCGATCCGCTCCGCGTGCTCGTCCGCCGTCAGACGACCCTCGGCCATCGCCTCCCGCAGGATGTCCGCGATCCGGTCGCGGTCGGCGTCGGAGGCGCGGATGCCATCGCCGTCCAGGGCTTCGGCGGGCGGCCGGGCGGCCGGCGCGTGGGGCTGCTGGGGCTGCTTCTCTAGGTCCACCGCCCCAGCGTACCCAAACGCGATAGATCGCGACTACCCCTCCAACCGGCGCGCCCCGGCCCCGCACCCGCCGTCCGGGGCGGCATCCAGGTGAGCCTTACCTCACAGGATCCTCCCGGGGGCGGCGCTCTACCCTGGTGGATGCGCTGCCCGAGGGAGGTCAGCCGCCGTCGCCGAGTGAGGAATGGCCGTCATGGCAGAGTTTGCGTACTCCGATCTGCTCCCCCTGGGGGAGGACACCACGCCGTACCGTCTGGTGACCGCCGAGGGCGTCTCCACCTTCGAGGCCGACGGCCGGACGTTCCTCAAGGTCGCGCCGGAGGCGCTGCGCACCCTGGCCGCCGAGGCGATGCACGACATCTCGCACTACCTGCGTCCGGCCCACCTGGCGCAGCTGCGCCGGATCGTCGACGACCCGGAGGCGTCCTCCAACGACAAGTTCGTGGCGCTGGACCTCCTGAAGAACGCGAACATCGCCGCCGCAGGTGTCCTGCCGATGTGCCAGGACACCGGTACGGCGATCGTCATGGGCAAGCGCGGGCAGAACGTGCTGACCGAGGGCGGTGACGAGGAGGCCCTGTCGCACGGGATCTACGACGCGTACACCAAGCTCAACCTGCGCTACTCGCAGATGGCCCCGCTGACCATGTGGGACGAGAAGAACACCGGCTCCAACCTGCCGGCCCAGATCGAGCTGTACGCCACCGACGGCGGCGCGTACAAGTTCCTCTTCATGGCGAAGGGCGGCGGCTCGGCCAACAAGTCGTTCCTCTACCAGGAGACGAAGGCCGTCCTGAACGAGGCCTCCATGATGAAGTTCCTGGAGGAGAAGATCCGTTCGCTGGGGACCGCGGCCTGCCCGCCGTACCACCTGGCGATCGTGGTCGGCGGCACGTCGGCGGAGTTCGCGCTGAAGACCGCCAAGTACGCCTCGGCGCACTACCTGGACGGGCTGCCGGCCGAGGGCTCGCCCACCGGGCACGGCTTCCGGGACAAGGAGCTGGAGGAGAAGGTCTTCGAGCTGACGCAGCGGATCGGTATCGGCGCGCAGTTCGGCGGCAAGTACTTCTGCCACGACGTGCGCGTGGTGCGGCTGCCCCGGCACGGGGCCTCCCTGCCCGTCGCCATCGCCGTATCCTGCTCCGCCGACCGCCAGGCCACCGCGAAGATCACCGCCGAGGGCGTCTTCCTGGAGCAGCTGGAGAAGGACCCGGCGCGCTTCCTTCCCGACACCACCGACGAGCACCTCGACGGGGCGGGCGGGGACGTCGTGGAGATCGACCTCAACCGGCCGATGGACGAGGTGCTGGCCGAGCTGACCAAGTACCCGGTCAAGACCCGGCTCTCGCTGACCGGGCCGCTGGTCGTGGCCCGCGACATCGCGCACGCCAAGATCAAGGAGCGCCTCGACGCGGGCGAGGAGATGCCGCAGTACCTGAAGGACCACCCGGTGTACTACGCGGGCCCGGCGAAGACGCCCGAGGGGTACGCCTCCGGTTCCTTCGGCCCGACGACGGCCGGCCGGATGGACTCGTACGTGGAGCAGTTCCAGGCGGCGGGCGGCTCGAAGGTGATGCTCGCCAAGGGCAACCGCAGCAAGCAGGTCACCGACGCCTGCGGCGCGCACGGCGGCTTCTACCTCGGCTCGATCGGCGGCCCCGCCGCCCGCCTCGCCCAGGACTGCATCAAGAAGGTCGAGGTCGTCGAGTACGAGGAGCTCGGCATGGAGGCGGTCTGGCGCATCGAGGTCGAGGACTTCCCCGCGTTCGTCGTCGTCGACGACAAGGGCAACGACTTCTTCACCGAGCCCGCTCCGGCTCCGACGTTCACCAGCATTCCGGTGCGGGGGCCGGGGCTCGGCTGACCCCGCCCCTGAGGGCTGTGCCGCTGTTCCCGGCGGGACAGGCCGTAGTCGTCACCGGGAGGGCCCGTCCGCGCGGACGGGCCCTCCCGCGCGTTATCGGCCGCCCACCCGTGCGTTCTCAGCCGTCCAGCAGGCCCGATGTCGCGACCAGATACCCCAGCTGCGCGCGGCTGTTGCTGCCCAGCTGTTCGGAGACCTTGCGCATGTGCTCGGCGACGCTGCGGCGGCTCATGCCGATCCGGCGGGCGATGGCGGCGTCCGTCTCGCCGTTGACGACGGCCTGGAGGATGGTGCGCTGGAGGTCGGAGGTGACGACGGGGGTGCGCAGCGGCGCGCGTTCGGGGCGGACCGGGACCGCCCGGGACCACGCCTCGTCGAAGTGGCGGGCCAGGAAGCGGACCAGCGACGGGTGCTGGACGCGCAGGGCGGTGTGCGGTTCGTCGGAGAACGGGATGAGGGCGAGGTCCTGGTCGAAGACGATGAACCGGTCGGCGACCTCCGCCAGGGTCCTGACCTCGGCGCCCTCGGCGGTCACCTGCTCGATGTAGGCGAGCGTGGTGCGGTCCGAGCGGACGGTGTGCTGGTAGAGGGTGCGCTGCCGGATGCCGCGGCGCAGGTTGCCCAGGTCGCGCGGGAGCGACTGCTCCAGGACGTGGGCGGGGCGCCCGCCGCCGGGGTGGGCGGTGCGGACCTCGGCGCGGCAGCCGCTGACCCCGGCGTCCAGGGCCTTGCCGATGACGGCCGTGCCGGAGAGGCGGGTGAGGGCGGGGCGTTCCTGCCGGTGCATCTCGGCGTAGAGCCCCTCGAAGGCGGCGAGGGTGGCGCGGGCGGAGCGCAGGGTGCGGCGCTGTTCGACGATCGCTTCCTCGATCGGGGCGAGCGCGGCGAACGAGGCGGTCTCCGGCGGTACGGGGATGAGGTGGCCGGGTGATTCCTGGTCGGCCACCATCAGGTGCAGGGACCGCAGGCAGGAGGGCGCGGCGCCGGCCGGGAGGCGGCCCTCCGTCAGCGCACGACGATAGGCCGCGAGCGCCGCCTCGCAGGGTTGTTCCGGTATCGACCGGTCCGAGGGTGATTCACGGCAATCACATACCGGTGAGGGGGAATGATCGTCCTTCACAAGGATGCAGATTACCTTTGTGCAATAGTGAGGCCCCCGTCCGGCGTCCGTGCTCGACGAGTATGTCCGGGTGACATCTGGAATGGGCAGTGCGGACGGGCCGAAGGCGGACGAGGCGGACGGCGGTGCCCGGAAGTCCCGGGAGGCCCAGGAGGATCGGGATACCGCGGTCTCCGAGCGCCGTTTTCGATTCCTCGTCGCCGGATACGCGGTGTCTTCCTACGGCACTTTCCTGAATATGGTGGCGCTGAATCTCTTCGTCTACGAGACGACGGGCCGGGCGCTGGCCATGGGGCTGTTCATGGCGGTGCGGCTCGCCTCCGGATTCGTCGCCGGTCTGGTCGTGGGCGGTCTGCTCGCCCGTTTCAGCGCGAAAAGCATCATGCTGTGGGCGAATGTCGGACAGGGCGCCGTGATGCTGGTGCTCATCCTGGCGCCCGACGGTCTGCTGACCGGGGCGCTGATGGCCGTCTCGGTGGTGATCGGGGCGTGCGGGACGCTGTTCATGGTGGCGTTGCGCAGTTCGATCCCGGAGATGGTCGGGGAGGACCGCAGGGCCTGGGCGAACTCCCTCTCGATCACCGGCCGTTCGCTGGCCATGGTGGCGGGGTTCGCCTCGGCGGGTGTGGTGGTGTCCCTCGTGGGGTACACGGCGGCCTTCGTTGTCGACATGGCGACGTTCATGGCCTGCGCGGTGACGGTGGCCCTGCTGCCGATCGCCGGAGGCAAGGGAGCAGACGGCAAGGGAACGAACGCCGCCAAGGGAGCAGGCAGCAAGGAAGTGGACGCCAAGGGGGCAGGCGGCAAGGGAGCAGTCGGCACCGCCGCCGGGGGCTCCGGGGCCGGGCTGGACGCCTCGGGTGCCTCGGACTCCGCGCCCGCGAAGGGCGGCAGGCGCTGGCGGCCCGTCGCCTTCCTCGCGCTGGCCGCCGCACCCGGGATGGGCCTGATGGTGGCCCTGCGCGGGGTCGACGCGTTCGGCTCCTCGTCCCACAACGCGGCGCTGCCGATCTACTCCACCTCGCTCGACACGTCGAATCCCGCGGTGTTCGTCAGCGCGTTCTGGTGCGTGTGGGCGCTCGGCAACATCGGGGCCCAGCAGGTGATCCAGCGGTACGCGCAGCGCACCGGACGCTCTGTGGGGGCGCTCGGATTCGGTTACGGCACGGTGGTGATGTCGGCGGCGTTCATCGCGGCGTTCGCCGGGTTCCCCCTGGCCGTGACCGCGGTGATCGCGCTGATCGCGGGGGCCGCGGACGGCCTCACCGAGGTCGCGTACACCTCGCATCTCCAGACACTTCCGGCCACCTTGCGCGGCCACGCCTTCGGCCTTTCGGCCACTTTCGAGAACCTCGGCTTCGGCGTCGGCATGATCCTTGTGGCGGCGGCCCTCGACCGGTTCTCCCCGCTGGCCGTGGTGGGCTGGTCCCATGGCGCCGCCATCGTCGTCGCCGTGGTGTTCCTGCTGAGGGTGGCGGCAGTGCGGCGGGCGGGACGGGTGGGGCGTGCGGGGCTGCGAAAGGAAGAAGCCGTTGAGGGACGACCGGATCGCGGTGATCGGGACGGCGCTGAGGTTTCCGGGGGCTGACACCCCCGAGGCGTACTGGCGCGACATCCGGGCGGGGGTCGGCCACGTACGCCGTTTCACCCGGGCCGAGTTCGCCGCTGCGGGGGTCCCGGCGGCGGAGTACGAGCGAGGGGGGTTCGGCGGGGCGAGCGCGCTCCTGGCGGACGTGGACGGCTTCGACGCCGGGTTCTTCGGGATGAGCGGGCGGGAGGCGGAGCTGACCGATCCACAGCAGCGGCTCTTCCTGGAGTGCTGCTTCCACGCCCTGGAGGACGGGGGTTACGCGGGCGGCGAGGGCCGTGGCGCGGGCGGCGACGGCGGCCCCGCACGGATCGGGGTGTACGGCAGCTCCGGCTACCGCCTGTACTCACTGCACAGCTATCTGGCGGAGAACCTGGCGGCGGAGGCCGGCTCGGGCGACTGGATGACCGCCAAGCAGGTCCAGGTCGGCAACTACCCCGACTTCACCGCCACCCGGGCCGCCTTCCGGCTCGGTCTGACCGGTCCCGCGCTGACCGTCTCTACGGCCTGCTCCAGCGCTCTCGTCTCGGTCCATCTGGCCTGCCAGGCGCTGCGCGCCGGGGACGCGGAGCTGATGCTGGTGGGCTCCGCCGCCCTGCATCTGCCGGGGGTCACCGGCCAGGTCCCGGTGAAGGGCTCCACCCTCTCCCCCACCGGCACGGTCCGGGCCTTCGACGCGGACGCGGACGGCACGGTCGGGGGGAACGGGGCCGCCGCCGTCCTCCTCAAGCCGCTGGCCCGGGCGCTGGCCGACGGCGACACCGTGCACGCGGTGATCCTGGGCTCGGCGGTCACCAACGACGGCTCGGACAAGGCGACCAACGACCGTAGGGGGAGAGGGGGGTTCGCCGCCCCCGGGGTCGCCGGGCAGCGGGACGCGGTGCTCGGGGCGCTGCGCGCGGCGGACGTGGACGCGGCGTCGATCGGCTATGTGGAGGCGCACGGCACGGGCACGCTGAAGGGCGACCCGATCGAGTTCGCGGCCCTGACCGAGGCGTTCCGCGCGCACACCGACCGGACCGGCTTCTGCGCGCTCGGCTCGACGAAACCGGCCATCGGCCACCTGGACAGCGCGGCGGGGCTGGCGGGGCTGATCAAGGCCGTCGAGGTGCTGCGGCACGGGGTGGTCCCGCCGCTGGTGAACTTCTCCCGGCCCAACCCGGCGCTGGCGGTGGACGACAGCCCGTTCCTGCTGCCGGTACGGGAAAGTGCCTGGCCGCTGGCGGGGGTGCGGCGAGCCGGTGTGCACTCCATCGGCATGGGCGGTACGAACGCTCATGTGATCCTGGAACAGGCGAGGGAGACCCCGAGCGACGCGTCGGCGTCCGGCGATGTGCCCGTGCCCGCGCTGCTGCCGCTCTCGGCCGCGGACGGGGACGCGCTCCGGGCGTACGCCGCCGCCCTGCGGGACCGCCTGGCGGGCGGGCCGCCGCCCTCCCCCGCCGATCTGCTGACCACCACCGCCCTCGGGCGGCGGCTCCTGCCACACCGGCTGGTCGTCACGGGGGCGGACCCGGTGGCCGGTCTCGACGCGTTCCTGTCCGGGGCCGCGGAGGGCGAGGCGTACACGACCGGGGTCGCCGACGGCGTACGGGAGCGGCGGCCGGTGTTCCTCTTCAGCGGCCAGGGAGGGGGGCATCCGGGCATGGGCACGGAACTCGCCGCCCGTTTCCCGGTGGTGGCCGAGGTGCTCGATGCCTGCGCCCGGGTGTACGAGGAGGAGACCGGGCGGGACGGCTTCCTGGACCGGATCGTCGGCGGGCAGGGCCCCGAGCGGTGGGACACCGCCTTCGCGCAGCCGGCCCTGTTCGCCCTCCAGATCGCTCAGGCCCGGCTGTGGGAACGGCTCGGGGTCACCCCGGCCCGGGTCGCCGGGCACAGCGTCGGCGCGTACGCGGCGCTGTGCGTGGCCGGGGCGCTGGAGACCGAGGACGCGATGCGGCTGGTGTGCGGGCGCGGTCGGCTGATGCTGGAGCGGGCGGCCCCGGGCGCGATGGTCTCCGCGTTCGTCCCCCGGGCCCGGGTGCGGGAGCTGCTGGCCACCGTCCCCGGGCTGGAGCTCGCCGTGGTCAACGGCGTCGCGCACCACGTTCTGGGCGGCCCGCCGGAGGCGGTGGACGCGGCACGGGCGCTGCTGGCGGCGCGAGGCGAGGCGTATGAGGTGCTGGCGGTGGACCGGGCGTTCCACACGGCGCTGCTCGACCCGGCACTGGAGGATCTCCGGGTGCTGGCCGACAAGGCGGAACTGCGGCCGCTGCGGACCGAGTTCGTCGACGGCATCGACGGCACGGTCCGCCCCGTCGGGTGGCTGCCGGACGCCGCGTACCTGGTCGCGCAGGCCCGCCGCACGGCCGACTTCGCCGCCGTCCTGGACCGGCTGGCCAGGGCGCCTGAGGACGGTTCGCCGCAGGCCGGCTCCCCGCTGCTGCTGGAGCTCGGCCCGTCGGCCGTGCTGACGGGCCTGGTCCGACGGTCGCTGCCGGACGCGGTCTGCGTACCGACGCGGCGGTGGGAGCGGGCGGTGGCCGCGCTGCACTGTGGCGGGGCCGGGGTGGACTGGGCGGCGCTGCTCGACCGGTGCGGCGGCCGGCGCGTGCGGCTGCCCACGTATCCCTTCCAGCGCCGGTCACACTGGCGGGGCCCGGCCCCGTACACACCCCCGGTACCGCTCAGCCCGCCGACCCCGCTCACCTCTCCGACCCCGCTCACCTCGTTCACCTCGCCCACCTCGCTCAGGGAGCTGCCCGCGCCGGCCGGCGGGGCCGCTCACCCATCCCCACGCTCCACGGAGGACCGCATGACCGAACAGGCCGTACTGGACAGGGTGCTGGAGCTGACCGCGCGCCATCTCGGCCACCGGCCCGACGAGGTCGCCGCCGACCGCACGTTCGTCGGCCTCGGCGCGGACTCGCTCCAGCTCATCGGGATGGTGCGGCAGTTGGAGGCCGAGTTCTCCACGGAGATCAGCATGCGGGAGGTCCTGGAGGAGGCGGGCACGCCCCGGCTGACGGCGGCGCTGATAGCCGCGCGGAGAGCTCCGGCGATACCCGTGTCCGTGGGGCCGTCCCCTGCCCCCACGCCCGCGCCGGTCACCGACGCGCCCGTCTACGCCACCCGGGCCGAGGTCGCCGCCCTGTCCGACCAGATACGCCAACTGGCCGAGACCCAGACCGCGATGCTCACCCAGCTCTCCGACGCCGTCGCTCTGCTGACCGCCCGCACCACCGGGACGGACACCCGATGAGCGCGGAGATGCCCGCAGCCGCCGCCGGTCCGGACGCCGCCACCGCCACGGCCGCCGAGGCCGTGGCCCGGGCGGCGGAGCTGTCCCGCGCGCTCACCGCCCGGCTCGCGGCGGCCCGCCGCCAGGTCGCGGCGCAGGACACGGAACCCACCGCCGGGGAGGCCGCTCACGGCCCCCGCCTCGTCGTGGACGCGGCGGGCGGGATGGCCGCGGCAGGGGCCGACGAGGCCCAGCTGGCGCACACCGCCTCCCTGGTCCGGCGGTTCACCGAGCGCACCCGCACCTCCAAGGAGCTGGCCCAGCGGCACCGTTCGGTGCTCGCCGACAGCCGCGCCGTCGTGGGGTTCCGGGACGCCACGAAGGAGATGCTCTACCCGGTCGCGGCCCGCTCGGCGCACGGCTCCCGGCTCACCGACGTGGACGGCAACACCTACACCGACATCACCATGGGGTTCGGCGCTCTCCTCCTCGGCCACGAGGCGGAGCCCGTCACCGAGGCCGTGCGCCGCCACCTCTCGGACGGGCTGCGCTTCGGCCCCCGGTCCCCCGACACCGGGGAGGCCGCGGCGCTGCTCGCCTCGCTGACCGGCCTGGACCGGGTCGCCTTCGCCTCGTCCGGTACGGAGGCGAACTCGGCCGCGATCCGGCTGGCCCGCGCCGCCACCGGGCGCGACAAGGTCGTCATGTTCCGGGGCTCGTACCACGGACACATCGACTCCGTCCTCGGCCGGCCGGGCGGGCCCGGGCAGCACGCCGTGCCCGTCTCCCGGGGCATCCCGGCCAGCGCGGTCGCGGAGCTGATCGTGCTGGAGTACGGGGCCCAGGAGTCCCTGGAGACGATCGACGCCCTCGGGGACGACATCGCGGCCGTCCTCGTCGAGCCCGTGCAGTGCCGCAACCCGGGCCTGCGGCCGGTGGAGTTCGTCCGCGCGCTGCGCGAACTCACCACCCGCCGGGGCATCGTGCTGCTCTTCGACGAGATGCTGACGGGGCTCCGCCCCCACCCGCGCGGCGCACAGGAGCACTTCGGGGTGGTGCCGGACCTCGCCACGTACGGCAAGGCGCTAGGGGCCGGCTTCCCGATCGGCGCGGTGGCGGGGCGGGCGGATCTGCTCGACGGGGTGGACGGCGGGTTCTGGCGGTACGGGGAGCCCGGCGGCCCCTCGCGCGAGACCACGTTCATCGGCGGAACGTACATGCAGCACCCGCTGTCGATGGCGGCGGCCCGCGCGGTGCTCACCCATCTCACCGAGCGGGGGCCCGGGCTCCAGAGCGGGCTGAACGCCCGCACCCAAGCGCTCGCGGACCGGCTCAACGCCTTCTTCCGCGACGAGGAATTCCCGCTGGAGCTGGCCCACTTCGGGTCGATGTTCCGCTTCAGGCACCGCGCCGACCTGGAGCTGCTCTACCACCACCTCCAACTGCGCGGCGTCTACGTGTGGGAGTGGCGCAGCTTCTACCTCTCCACCGCCCACACGGAGGAGGACGTGAACCGGGTCGCGGAGGCGGTGGAGGGATCGCTGCGCGAACTGCGCGACGGCGGATTCTTCCCCCGGTCCACCCGGCCCACCCGGCCCAGCGCCGTGCCGCGCGCCGAAGTACGGCGTCCCGCACCCGACTTCGGCGTCTACTTCTTCGGCGACTATCCGGAGACCGGTGAGTCCGACGGGAGCGGCGAGGCTGGCGGGAGCGGCGAGGCTGGCGGGAGCGGCGTCCCTGAGGCGTACGACACCGTGCTGGAGACCGCGCGCTTCGCCGACGAGCACGGCTTCTCCTCCGTCTGGCTGCCCGAGCGGCACTTCGACTCCTTCGGCGGGATCTTCCCGAACCCCGCCGTGCTCGCCGCCGCCGTGGCCCGGGAGACCGGGAGCGTCCGGATCAACGCGGGCTCGGTCGTGCTGCCGCTGCACGATCCGGTGCGGGTCGCCGAGGAGTGGTCGGTGGTGGACAACCTCTCCGGCGGCCGGGTCGGCATCGGCTGCGCGACCGGCTGGCACGCCCGCGACTTCGCCCTGCACCCGGACCGGTTCACGGACCGGCGGCGGATCGCCTTCGACCACCTCGACGAGGTGCGCCGGCTGTGGCGCGGGGAGGCGGTGCGGCGGCGCACGGGCGAGGGCGCGGAGGCGGAGATCCGGATCCGGCCGCGCCCGGTGCAGCAGGAGCCGCCGTTCTTCCTGGCCACCTCCGGCCAGCGGGCGTCGTACGAGGAGGCGGCCCGGCGCGGCCTCGGGGTCGTCACCAACCTGATGAGCCAGACCGTGGACGAACTGGCCGCGAACATCGCGCACTACCGGCGTACGCGCGCGGAGTGCGGGCTCGACCCGGCGGCCGGGCGGGTGACGGTGCTGGTGCACACGTATCTCGGCGACGGCCACGCCACCGCCCGGGCCGAGGCGCTGGAGCCGATGGTGCGGTATCTGCGGTCCTCGCTGCTGATGCGCTCGGCGGCGACCGCCGCGGGGTCCCGGCGCGAGGACGTGGCGGCGGCGGGCGAGGAGGACCTGGACTATCTGTTCCGCCGCGCGTACGACCGCTACTGCGACCGGCGGGCCCTGATCGGCACGCCGACGAGCGTCGCCCCGTTCGTCGACGCGCTGCACGGGGCCGGGGTGGACGAGATCGCCGCGCTGGTCGACTTCGGAATGGACCGGGGCCGGCTGCGGTCGGGGCTGGAGCGCCTGGACGTGCTGCGCCGCCGGACGAAGGAGCGGGCGCAGGAGCGGGAGCGGGAGCGGGACGCGCTGCCCGAGGACACCGTCGCGCCCGCCACCTCGGCGCAGCGGCGGCTGTGGCTGGCCGCGCAGCTGATGGAGAACCCGGCGGCGTACAACGAGACGGGGGCCGTACGGCTGCGCGGTCCGCTGGACGTGGCGGCGCTGCGGGCGGCGGTGGACGGCCTGGTCGAGCGGCACGCGGGGCTCCGCACGGTGTTCCGGGCCGAGGAGGAGACGGGCGTCGTCCAGGTCGTGCGGAACCGGCTCCGTATCCCCCTGGCGGTGACCGACGCCCGGGGGCAGGACGCCGAGCGGGCGATCGGGGCACTGCTCGCCGAGGAGAGCGGCCGGGCCTACGACCTGGCCGGGGGGCCGCTGTTCACGCCCCGGCTGTTGCGGCTGGCCGAGGACGACCACGTCCTGGTGCTCGGTACGCACCACATCATCACGGACGCGCACTCGGCGGCGCTGATCGCCGGGGACCTCCAGGAGCTGTACACGGCGGCCCGCGCCGGACGGACGCCGGTCTTCGACCGTCCCGCCGGGACGACCGTCGGAGCTCCCGAGCCTCCGGCCGACGCGGCCGACCTGGCCTGGTGGCGCGAGCTGTTGGGCGACCGGCCGCCGGTGCTGGTCCTGCCCACGGACCGGCCGCGCGGTCGCCGGGTGGCGGGGCGCGGCGGGGCGGTGGCCCGGACCGTGGGGCGGGAGCGGGCCGACCGGCTGCGGGAGTGGAGCGGGCAGCAGGGCGTGACCCTCTTCGCCACGCTGTGCACCGCGTGGCAGCTGGTGCTGCGGCGGCGGTCGGGGCAGGACGCGTTCCTGCTCGGCACGACGTTCGGGCGGCGGCCGCCCGCGACGGCGGACACGGTCGGGTTCCATGTGGCGCTGCTGCCGTTGCCGCTGTCCGCCACCGCCGCGACCTCGCCGCCGGAGGCCGTACGGGCCACCGGGCAGGCGCTGTTCGCGGCGGACGAGCACAGTGGGGTGGACCTGGACGCGCTCCTGGCGGCCGTTCATCCCGACCCGGGGAACCCGCGCCCGCTGGTGACCGTTTCGGTCGATCTCGACCGGGCGGCGCTGGCCGGAATCGACCTGCCCGGGCTGCGGGCCGAGGGCGTGGCGGCCGGGACGGAGTCGGCACCGCTGGAGCTGGCTCTGATGGCCACCCACGTCCAGGGCGGGGGCTTGCGGCTGCGGCTGCGCTACGACGCGGATCTGTTCGACGCGGCGACCGCGGAGGGGTATCTCGCCGAGCTGGACGAGCGGTTGGACACGATGACGGAGCCGGACGCGGTGGAGCCGGACGCGGTGAAGCAGGACAGGACGGAGCCAGACAAGACGGAGCCGGACAAGACGGAGCCGGACAAGACGGAGCCGGGCACTCGGACGGCCTCCGGCACCGCCGTGCTCCTCCGCGAGGTCTGGGAGTCCGTCCTCGGCCGGCCGGGCTTCGCCGCCGACGGCAACTTCTTCGACCTGGGCGGCAATTCGATCGCCGCGATCCGCCTGGTGAACCGGGTCCGGGACACGCTCGGCGTCGAGTACCCGCTGGCGGACTTCTTCGCCGACGCCACCCTGCGAGCCATGACCGAGCAGTTGGCGGGCGGCCAGGAGCCGGGCCCGCCGGACACGGACGGGACCGAGCCGGACGGGCCGAGCACGGGCGGGCCCGGGACAGACGGGCCGAACACGCACGCGCCCGGGACGGACGGGCCGGACACGCACGCGCCCGGGACGGACGTCGTGGCCGTCGTCGACCGCGCCCACGTCAGCGACCAGCAGGCCCGGATGATCGCCGGGCACCACGCCATGCCCGACCCCGCCGTGTGGAACGTGCCGACGCGCATCACGTTCACCGGGGCGCTGGACCCGGCGGCCCTGCGGTCCGCCGTGACCGAGCTGGTCGCCCGGCACGACGGGCTGCGGACCAGGTTCGCGCAGGAGGGGGCGCCGGACGGGCTGTGGTGGCAGGAGGTGCTGGCGGCGGAGCCGGTGGCACTGCCGGTGGAGGATCTGACCGGGCTGCCCGCCGCCGAGCGGCGGCCCCGGGCGGACGCCCTGTGCCGGGCCGACGCGGTGGCCCCCTTCGACCTGGGGCGGTCGCTCCAGCCCCGGACGCGGCTGCTGCGGGTCGAGGAGGACCGCTGGGAGCTGATGTTCGTCCTGCACCACATCTGCGCCGACGGCTGGTCGCTGTCCGTGCTGCTCGCGGAGATCGCCGCGCTCTACACGGCGGCCGCCGCGGGCATCCCGCACGGCCTGCCCGAACCGGCGATGCAGGCGCCCGGGTACGCCCGGTGGCAGCGGGAGCGGCACGACCCCGGCGCCGAGGCGGAGCGGGCCGCGTTCTGCGCCCGCTACCTGGACGGGGTGCCGTCCGCCGTCCCCGTACCGACGGACCGGCCGCGCCCGCAGAAGCTGAGCGGTCACGGGGACACAGTGCGCGGGGTCGCGACGGGTCAGGTGCGGGCGGCGGTGGAGAAGCTGGCGGCCGAGCGGCGCACCACCCCGTTCGCGGTCGCGGCGGCGGCCCTCGGGGTGTTCCTGGCCCGGCTGTCGGGAGAGGAGGACACCTTGCTGAGCGTGCCGTACGCCAACCGCGAGGACACCGCTTCGGAGTCGCTCGTGGCGATGACGTCCACCGCGGTGATGGTCCGCGTACGACTGGATTCAGCCAATCTTGACGAGACCTGCGCGGAGCTCGCGGTCCGTACGGGCGCGGGCGCGCTCGGTGCCATGGCGCATGTGCTGCCCACCGCGCGCATCATGCAGGCGATGCGGGACGCTGGCGCTGTCAGCGTCCCCGACCGGGTGCCGCACGTCCTGGCGTTCCAGAACTCCGTCGACACGGACATCGAGATCCCCGGGCTCCGGGTCGAGGTGGCCGATCTGGCACCACCGCTTTCCCGCACCGAACTGTGCTTCGGACTTGCGCCGCGCCGGGACCCCGCGAAGGGTTATCGAACGTTCCTGGAATTCTCCACCGACCTGTGGGACCACACGACCGCCCACGACCTTCTCGCGTCGTACACCGACCTGCTCGCGGAGTTCAGCGCCCGGCCCGACCGGCCGGTGCGGGAACTCCTCGGGGCGCGCCCCCGGCAGGGGCCCCCGGGCCGAGGCTCCGGAGGCTCAGCCGGGGACGCCAGCGCCGGGCCCGACCGGCCCGGCGGACCGTCACCCTCCCAGTCACTGCCGAACACCGGAAAGGCGGACGCCGTATGACTCCGGCCCCCCACCGCAGCCACACCGACGACCTGCTCTCCTTCATCGCCGCCAGCCCTTCCCCGTACCACGTGGTGGCCAGCGCGGCCCAGCGTCTGGAGAAGGCCGGATTCCGCGAACTGCGCGGCACGGACGACTGGACGGGGGCGACCGGCGGCTGCTTCGTCAGCCGCGCCGGTGCGCTGATCGCCTGGTACGTCCCCGAGGACGCGCCCGCCCACACGCCGTTCCGGATCGTCGGCACCCACACCGACTCCCCGAACCTGCGGATCAAACCGTCACCGGACACCGGGTCCTCGGGGTGGCGGCAGATCGGGGTCGAGATCTACGGCGGGGTCCCGCTGAACACCTGGCTCGACCGGGACCTGGGCGTCTCCGGCCGCCTCGCCCTGCGCGGCCCCGACGGCGCCCCGCGCAGCCGGCTCGTACAGATCGACGAACCCCTGCTGCGAGTGCCCCAGTTGGCCATTCACCTGGACCGTTCGGTGAACGAGGGCGTGGCCCTGGACCGGCAGCGGCACATCGCGCCGATCTGGGCGCTGGGCGACCCGCGGGAGGGCGAGCTGCTGCGCCGGGTCGCCTCGGCCGCCGGGGAGGACCCGGCGGACGTGCTGGGCTGGGACCTGATGCTGCACGACGTCCAGCCGCCCGGATACCTCGGCGCGGACCAGGAGTTCCTGGTGGCGTCCCGGCTGGACAACCAGGTCTCGGTGCACGCCGGGGTGACCGCCCTGGTGGACGCGGCGACGGGGGCCACGCAGCCCTCCTTCGTGCCGGTGCTGGCCGCCTTCGACCACGAGGAGGTCGGCAGCGGTTCCGAGACGGGTGCGCAGAGCCCGCTGCTGGAGCGGATCCTGTCGCGGTCCGTGTCGGCGCGCGGCGGCAGCGACGAGGACTGGTCGCGGGCGCTGGCGGGCGCGTTCTGCGTCTCCGCCGACATGGCGCACGCGGTCCACCCCAACTACGCGGAGCGGCACGATCCCGACCACCGCCCGGCCCCCAACGGCGGCCCGACGGTCAAGGTGAACGTCAACCAGCGGTACGCCACCGACTCCACCGGTTTCGCGGTGTTCACGGCGGCGGCCGAGCGGGCCGGGGCCCCCTGGCAGCCGTTCGTCTCCAACAACGCGATGCCCTGCGGTACGTCGATCGGCCCGCTCACGGCGGCCCGCCTCGGCGTCACCACGGTGGACGTCGGAGTGCCCGGCCTGTCGATGCACTCGGCGCGCGAGCTGTGCGGGGTGCGCGACCCGGGCTATCTCGCCGCGATCCTCACCACGATCATGGTCGGGGACTTCGGGGACTGACGGACCCGCCCGGCCCCGCCGACGGGCGCGGCATCCGGAAGAACGCGGCATCCGGAAGAACAGCAGAGAAGAACAGAAGAGAAGAGAACAGGAACGACCGTGGCCGACGACGAGACCGTCCTCATCTGCCTGCCCTTCGCCGGGGCGGGTCCCTCCTTCTTCACGCCCTGGCAGAAGCTGGCCCCGGAGGGTCTGCGGATCCTCCCGGTGTCGCTGCCGGGGCGCGAGAAGCGGTTCCCCGAGCCCGCCCACACCTCGGCGGCCCCGGCCGTCGACGACGCGTACGCGCAGGTGACGGCGGTCCTCGGTGAAGGGGACGGGCGCCGTGGCCCGGTCGTCCTGTTCGGGCACAGCATGGGTGCCGTCCTCGCGTACGAACTGGCGCACCGGATCGAGCGGTCGGGCGGGCCGATCCGCCTGGCCGCGCTCGTGGTCAGCGGTGCGCCCGGCCCCTGGACGCCGCGCACGGACCGGGCGGACGGGCTGCCGGACGAGGAGTTCGCCGCCCGGGTCCGGGCGTTCGCCGGGTACGACCACCCGGCGCTGGCCGACCCGGAGATGCGGGAGCTGTTGCTGCCGACGCTGCGGGCGGACGTCCGGCTCCACGAGACGTATGTGCCGTCCACGGAACGGCCGTTGGGTGTCCCGGTCATCTCCGTCCGGGGGCGGGAGGACACCCTGGTCGGGGCGGGGGAGGCGGCCGAGTGGGGCCGGGTGACGACGGGGAAGCTGACGGTGGCCGAGCCGGCCGGCGGGCACATGTATCTCACCGAGCGGCCGGGCGAGCTGCTGGAGCTGGTGGCCGCCGAGGTGCGGGCGGCGAGGGGCCGGTGACGGGCGGCGACGACGCCGGTGGCGGCCGCCCGGGGCCGGTTGCCGACGGCGGTGCTGGTGCGGGGCCTGCGGCGGGCAGCTTTGGTGCGGCGCGTGCGGCCGACGGCGGTGGTGCGGGGCCTGCGGCCCACGGCGGTGGTACGGCGCGTGCGGCCGACGGCGGTGGTGCGGGGCCTGCGGCGGGCAGCTTTGGTGCGGCGCGTGCGGCCGACGGCGGTGGTGCGGGGCCTGCGGCCGGGGGCGGGGTCCGGCTCGCCGGGCGGACGGCGCTGATCACGGGAGCGGCGCGCGGTCTCGGCCGGGCCTGTGCGCTGGCCTTCGCCCGCGAGGGTGCGGACCTGGTGCTGCTGGACGTGGCGGGCGAGCTGCCCGGGGTGCCGTATCCGCTCGGTTCCGCCTCGCAGCTCGCGCACACCGGGCGGCTCTGCCGCGAGGCGGGGTCCGCCGTGCTGACCCGGCAGGCCGACGTCCGGGACCTGGCGGCGCTGGAGTCGGCGGCGGAGGCGGCCGAGGAGCGCTTCGGGCGGATCGACGTCCTGGTCAACAACGCGGGCATCGCCGCCCCTTCGGGCCGCCCGGCGCACGAGATCACCGAGGCCGAGTGGCAGCTGATGATCGATGTGGATCTGGGCGGTGCGTGGCGGGCGATCCGCGCGGTCGGCGGCCGGATGGTCGCTCAGGGGTCCGGTTCGATCGTCAACATCGCCTCGACGGCGGGCCTGGTGGGCTACCGGCACTTCGCGGGGTACGTCGCGGCCAAGCACGGCCTCGTCGGCCTGACGAAGGCGGTGGCCCTGGACTACGCGCCCCGGAAGGTCCGGGTCAACGCGGTGTGTCCGGGCTCGGTGCGGGACGACGAGGCGATGGAGGGCCGGATGCTGGCCGAGATCGCCCGCTCGCTGGAGGTCCCGGTCGCGGAGCACGGGGCCGCGTTCGTCCGGGACCAGCCGATGAACGCGCTGGTGGAGCCGGACGATGTGGCGAACGCGGTGCTCTGGCTGGCCTCGGACGAGTCCCGGCAGGTGACCGGCAGCGTGGTGACCGTGGACGGCGGTTTCACCGCCCGCTGACGCCCGCTGACCGCCCACATCACCGTATCCCCCTCCCTGGACAAGGAGTTGTGCACGTGCCGCCTGCCCATCACACCCTGACGGTCCGCCTGCCGCCGCCCCTCACCGACACCGCGCTCGCCGCCGCCCTCGCTACGGCGGCGGAGCTGTGGTGGCCCGGGGAGCGCCGCCCCCGGCTGTGGACGGAGACCATGCCCGCCCCGGCCGGCTCCGACGCCGCCGCCCGGCGGCGCGCGGCCGAGGCCCGCCGTCCGGTCGCGCCCGGACACCGGCTGCGCGCGGTGCTGCTGCGGTACGCGGGCGAGCACCCCGCCGACCTCGTCCTGACCGCCGACGGAGCCGCGCTGGACGCCCACTCGTTGCGGATCATCGCCCGGGTGCTGCTGGGCGAGGTGGCCCCGGACCCGGTGGCGCCGCACGACGGACCGCCGCTCCCCCCGGACCTGCGCATGGACGGGGAGACCCGGAGCCTCGCCGCCGCGCTCGCGCTCACCGCCGGCCGGTACACGGGCGCGGCCTCGGTGCGCGTCGCCGTCCCCGTACCGGCCCGGGGCCGGCCCCCCTACGCGCTGGGGGCGCTCGACGGGTACGCGGTGTTCACGGCGGACCTGTCCCCGGGGCGCACGGTCGCGGACCTGCTCGCCACGGAGCCGGCCTCCCCGGCCGAGGGCGACGGTCCCCCCGCGCTGATGCTGGTGGCGGGCGACGGGGACGGGCCCGCCACGCTGCCGACCGGCCCGGACGCGCTCCCCGTACCGGCGAGCCAAGTGAAACGCGTACGACGGGAGTTGGCGAGCAGCTCGCCCAACACCCCACTCTGGCTCCTGGATCCGCTGAGCAGGGCGGAGTCGGCGGCACAACTGACCGCCGGCTCACCGCGAAGGACCCCCGCCGCCTTCGGCCTCGACGAGGCCTTCGCCGCCTTCGGCCTCGACGAGGCCTTCGCCGCCCTCCGCGTCGACGAGGCCTTCGCCGCCCAGGCGGCAGCCCGCCCGGACGCCCTCGCGCTCACCGCCGGGGCCGCCACCCTCTCGTACGCCGAACTGGACTCCTGGGCCGAGGAGTTCGCCGACGGGCTGTACGCCCACGGTGTCCGCCCGGGCGATCTCGTGGGGCTCTGCCTCCCCCGCGGAGCCGACCTGGTGGCGGTGATGCTCGGCGTCCTGAAGGCGGACGCGGTCTACGTACCGCTGGATCCGGAGCATCCGGCGGGCCGGCGGGAGCGCACCGCGAAAGACGCCGGGGTCCGGCTGACCGTCGAGGACCCGGCCGCCCTGACCGGCCACCCGCCCCGCCCCGCCGCGGAACGGCGGGAGGCCGGCGCCCCCGCGTACGTCATCCACACCTCGGGCTCGACCGGCCGCCCCAAGGGGGTTCTCGTCCCGCACGCCAACGTCACGGCCCTGGTCGACGCCGTCCGCGACGACTTCGGCCTCTCCCCCGACGACACCTGGACGTGCTTCCACTCGGCGGCGTTCGACTTCTCGGTGTGGGAGATCTGGGGGGCGCTGCTGACGGGCGGGCGGCTGGTCCTCGTGGACCACTGGACCTCGCGCTCGCCGGAGGACTTCCACGCGCTGCTGGTACGGGAGCGGGTGAGCGTGCTGAGCCAGACCCCGTCGGCGTTCAGCCAGCTCGCCGCCGCCGACCGAACGGGCGGTGACCTGTCCGCCCTGCGGCTGGTGGTGCTGGGCGGCGAGCCGCTGGACACCCGCCCGCTGCTGGGCTGGTTCGACCGGCACCCGGAGGACCGCTGCCGGCTGGTCAACATGTACGGGATCACCGAGACCACCGTCCATGTCACGGCGGCCACGGTGACCCGCCGCGAGGCGCTCGCCGGCTCCCGGTCGGTGGGGCGGCCCCTGCCGGGCTGGACGGTCCGGGTCCTGGACGCGTACGGGCGGCCGGTGCCGCCGGGTGCGCCCGGCGAGATCCATGTGGGCGGGGCGGGCGTGGCCCTGGGCTATCTGGGCCGGCCCGCCCTGACCGCCGAACGCTTCGTGCCGGACCCCGTGGACCCGGCCGGGCGGCTCTACCGCAGCGGCGACCTGGGGCGGCTACTGCCCGACGGCACGCTGGAGCACCTGGGCCGGATCGACGACCAGGTGAAGGTGCGGGGCTTCCGGATCGAGCCGGTCGAGATCCGGCACGTCCTGCTGGAGGACCCGGCGGTGTCGGCGGCCGCGGTCACCGTGACGGGCGGCGGGGGCGGGGACGCGGCGGCCGTGCGGATCGACGCGTACGTGGTCCCGGCCCCGGGAGCGGACGAGGACGCCGGGCCCGTACGGGAACGGGCGGCCCGGCTCCTACCCCCGCACATGGTGCCCGCGACGGTGACCGTGCTGCCGGCCCTCCCCCTCACCGCGAACGGCAAGCTGGACCCGGCCCGGCTGCCCCCGCCCGGAGCGCGCCGGACCCCTGCCGCACCGCCCCGCGAGACCGCGCCCACCCCGGCCGGCGTCCTCGCCGGTATCTGGCGGGACGTCCTCGGCGTCGAGGAGATCGGCCCGGACGACGACTTCTGGGACCTGGGCGGCAATTCGCTGTACGCGATCCGGATCGGCACGCTCGCCCGGGAACGCGGGCTGCCCGGCATCCCGCTGCGGCAGCTGTATCTGACGCCGACGCTGGGAGCGCTGTCCGAAGCGCTGGCCCGGGAGGCGTGAGAGGGGAAATCACGAAGGGCATGACGGGGGCATGACGAGGAAGGCAAGGCGGGCAAGGCATGGCGAGGCAGCCATGACGAGGGGGCGACCGCACCGCGCCGGTAGCCCCCTCGCGCACAGTGGCTACACGAAACGCTGGTTCGCGCCGCCGTCGCACGTCTGGAGCCTGAGCGGGTCCTTGGCCCCCGCCAGCGTCAGACACAGACCGGTCGCGGCGGCCGGGCGGACGGTGCCCGCCTGCCGGACGAACTTCTGGTTGGCCGCGCCCGAGCAGTCCCACACGACGAGCGTGGCGCCGGTGTCGTACTTCGCGCCCGGCACGTCCAGGCAGCGGTCGTGGCTGAGCGCGGTGCGAGCCGTCTGCGTACCGGCGTCGTACCACCAGCTCTGGTTGCGCCCGCCGTGGCAGTCCCAGCCGCCGATCGCCGTGCCGTTACGGGTGACCGAGGCGGGCACGTCCACACAGGCCCCGGTCGCCTCGTTCCTCAGCGGGGCGAACAGGTCGTCGAAGGCCGCTCCCGTCAGGACCGGGTTCCCCGTGCTCGCCGGGTCGGCGCAGCTCGCCTCGCGCAGCCCGGAGTCGTACAGCTGGGTGAGGCAGGAGGCGAAGGCCCGGTGTCCTGCCGCGTTGGGGTGGAAGGACTGCCGGACGGAGTTCTCGTCGGGCAGGCCCGGCTTGCTCACGTCGATGAAGAGGCCGCGCGCCCAGGTGTTCTCGGTGCAGACCTCGTGGCCGTGGAAGAGCCGCGAGTTGTCGAGGTAGGTGGCTCCGGTGGCGGCGGCGGCCTTGCGCATGCCGACCTGGAAGGCGGGCACGGCGGTGTCGCGGCCCCAGACGGTGTCGGAGTCGTAGCCGAGTCCGCCGCAGACGAGCTTGCCGGGGAACTTCGGGTTGTCGCGGAAGTCCGGGCCGATCGGGCTCGGGTAGCCCATCAGGACGAGCTTGTAGTCGTCGTCTCCGTACCCGGCGTCCGTCATGACGGTGCGCAGGTCGCGCACGGTCTGCTCGACCTTGGGGACCAGGGCGTCGACGCGGGCCTGCCAGCCGCCCGCGTACTTCGGCTCGCAGGGGCCCTGGAGGCTGATGTAGCGGACCACGCAGTCGGTCATGACCGGGCCGAACTGGAGGTCGTCGTTGGCCCCGGCGACCAGGACGATCATCTTGATCCGGGTGTTGCGGGCCTTGATCGCGAGGCTGTCGCTCTGCACGAGCTCGTCGGCGTACTGCTTGTTTCCGCCGATTCTGATGTTTCCGGTATAGGCGCCGGAACACGAGACGTTGTACGTGACGTCCGCCGCGATGCCCGTGCGGTGGATGGCGGCGTCCGGTGAGCGGTGGCACCAGTTGTCCGGCCCGTTGGTGCCGGGGTCGTAGGTGCCGACGCCCTCGCCGGAGATCTCGCTGTCGCCGAGCGAGATCAGCCCGGTCCTGCGGTCGCCGAGCGGCCGTTCGGCGGGGCTGCCGTACAGCTGGGTGGCCTCGGCGGCCCGGACGGCTTCCAGCGCGGGCGGGAGAGGAGTGGATGCGATAGAGCTGGTACCCGACTCCGTCGCGCCCGCGGGTCCGGCGGCGGCCATACCGCCGACGGCGGCCGCGAGAGCGACGGCGGCCGCGACCGTACAGCGGAGCCGGCGAAGGCTTCCGAGCCCTCGAAGTCTGGTGCTGGTACGCCTCATTGCGCCTCCCGGTAGTGGTTACCCCCGGTATTTACTGGTCGGTAGGCGACTTGGGAATACATGGAACAAGAGAAGTGCTCATCTTTTTCAGGAGGTTTGAACACCATGGTCGACACGTCAGGTGACATGCCCGGTGGCAGCGGGTTCCGGATCGAGCACGACTCGATGGGTGAGGTGAAGGTCCCCGCGGACGCCAAGTGGCGCGCCCAGACCCAGCGGGCGGTGGAGAACTTCCCCATCTCCGGGCAGCGTCTGGAGCGGGCGCACATCGAGGCGCTGGCCCGGATCAAGGGCGCGGCGGCCAAGGTCAACGCCGAGCTGAAGGTACTGGATCCGGCCATCTCCGCCGCGATCCAGGAGGCCGCCGCCGAGGTCGCTTCGGGCCGCTGGGACGAGCACTTCCCGGTCGACGTGTTCCAGACGGGTTCGGGCACCTCGTCGAACATGAACACCAACGAGGTGATCGCCACCCTCGCCACCGAGCGCCTCGGCCGCGAGGTCCACCCCAACGACCATGTGAACGCCTCCCAGTCGTCCAATGACGTCTTCCCGTCCTCCATCCACATCGCCGCCACCGCCGCCGTCACCGCCGACCTGATCCCCGCCCTGGACCACCTGGCGGAATCCCTGGGGCGGAAATCAGCCGAATTCGCGGAGGTCGTGAAGTCCGGCCGTACGCATCTGATGGACGCCACCCCGGTCACCCTCGGCCAGGAGTTCGGCGGCTACGCGGCCCAGATCCGCTACGGCGTGGAGCGGCTGCGCGCCTCCCTCCCCCGGCTCGCCGAACTGCCGCTCGGCGGGACGGCGGTGGGCACCGGCATCAACACCCCGCCCGGCTTCTCCGCCGCCGTGATCGCGGAGGTCGCGGACGCCACGGGGCTGCCGCTCACCGAGGCCCGCGACCACTTCGAGGCGCAGGGCGCGCGGGACGGGCTCGTGGAGACCTCCGGCCAGCTGCGGACCATCGCCGTCTCCCTGACCAAGATCTGCAACGATCTGCGGTGGATGGCGTCGGGGCCGCGCACCGGCCTCGCCGAGATCGCGCTGCCCGACCTCCAGCCCGGCTCGTCGATCATGCCGGGCAAGGTCAACCCGGTGATCCCCGAGGCGGTCCTGATGGTCGCCGCACAGGTCACGGGCAACGACGCGACGGTCGCCACGGCCGGCGCGGCGGGCAACTTCGAGCTGAACGTGATGCTCCCGGTCATCGCGAAGAACCTGCTGGAGTCCGTACGGCTGCTGGCAGGCGCCTCCCGACTGCTCGCGGACCGTACGGTCGACGGCATCACCGCCGACGTGGAGCGGGCCCGCGCCTACGCCGAGTCCTCGCCGTCCGTGGTGACCCCGCTCAACAAGTACATCGGCTACGAGGAGGCGGCGAAGGTCGCCAAGAAGTCCCTCAAGGACGGGACGACGATCCGCGAGACGGTCCTGGCCTCGGGCTACGTCGAGCGCGGCGACCTGACGATGGAGCAGCTCGACGAGGCGCTGGACGTGCTGCGGATGACACGTCCGTGAGCGGGGGCGGGACGCCCGGTGACACCCGGGACGCCCGGGGCTCCCGGTGGCACCCGGGGCCCCGGGGGTCCCGAGGGTCCCGGTGGCACCCGGGGGTCCCGGTGCCGCCCGGGAGCGCCCCGTGAGGCCCGAGGGCGTCCGGCGGATCGGGGCCGGGTGATCCGAGTCGCAGCGGGCCAGTGGGAGCGCTCCGTAAGATCTATCCATGACAGGTACGGGAGAGTGCGCACGCTGGGCGCCGGGGGACCAGATCCTCTGGCGCTACCGCGACAACGGCCGGGCCCACCGGACGGCCGGCGTCCCGCCCGTGCACATCTGCCGCCCGGTGACCGTCGTCCAGGACACCGACGAGCTGCTCGCCGTCTGGATGGCGCCCGGCACCGAATGCGTGCGGCCGGTGCTGGCCGACGGCACCCAGGTGCACGCCGAACCGCTGGCCACCCGCTACACCGCGCCGCGCACCACGGCCCGCTCGACCTGGTTCGGCTCCGGGGTGCTGAAGCTGGCCAGGCCCGGAGACCCGTGGTCGGTGTGGCTGTTCTGGGACCGGGGCTGGATGTTCCGCAACTGGTACGTGAACCTGGAGGAGCCCCGGACCCGGTGGTCCGGAGGGGTGGATTCCGAGGATCATTTTCTCGACATCTCCGTGAACCCCGACCGGAGCTGGAAATGGCTCGACGAGGACGAGTTCGCCCAGGCTCAGCGCGTCGGTCTGATGGCCCCGGAGACCGCGGCCCGGGTCCGGGAGGCGGGCCGCGCGGCGGTCGAGGTGATCACCGGGTGGGGGGCTCCGTTCCGGGACGGCTGGGAGCACTGGCGGCCCGATCCGCGGTGGCAGGTGCCGCCGCTGCCGGATGACTGGGACCGCACCCCTGCCCGTATGCCGTCGTGAGACCCTGGAGAGACCCTTCGGGCGGTCCGGTCGGCAGGTCCGGGCGCACGGAGGGATGATCGCCGCAACCAGCGGGCGCCACACCGGAACTGACCACAAGTCACCACACCGGTCGTGCGGAGGGACGGGCCACGGACCCGGACGTTCCGCTCGGTCGCGGGAGCCACTACGAGGGGGTGGAGACGTGCACGCTGTCCGCTGCCCTCTCGCCGCGTCCGCCGCCGGAGGGGTCGCCCGTCGGCCATCTCCGGGGCGCTCGGTTTCGGCCCCTTCATCGGGGGCATCCGGTGACAGCCGTTGTTCTTCCCGCGCTTGCCGGGGCACAGTAGCGCCCCACGAGGTGACTGCCTCATACAACCGGCCCGGACGGACGGAATCCCACGCGTGACGGAGCACCCCACCTCCCACGAAGGCCGGCAGCCTCTGGCGGCCCGGCAGCAGGAGCGCACCCGGCCCCGGCAGCAGGACGCCGCGGCCGCGGCCGCCGCTGCGGGCGTCCCGGCTCCGGCCGCCGCGCCGAACCCGGGTCCAGGAGCGGCCGCCGTCTCCGAGGCGCAGGCGGCCACCCGCCGCGAGGGCGACCGGCTGCGCTTCGTCGGCGCGGCGACCCGGCGGATCGCCCGGGGCATAGACCTGGACGAGATCGTCCTCGGGCTGTGCCGGGCCAGCGTGCCGACGTTCTCCGACGCGATCCTGGTCTATCTGCGCGACCCGCTGCCGGTGGGCGACGAGCGCCCGGTGAGCCCGTTCGTCCTGCGACTGCGCCGCAGCGACCGGCTGCGCGTCAGCGGTGAGGAGGGCGGCGAGACGGCCGGCTCCGAGACCGAGCGGCTGCGCCCGCTGATCCTCGACCCGCAGGCCGACCTGATGCCCGCCGCCGAGCTGTGCGAGGTGCGGGCAGGCGGCGCGCTGGCCGAGGTGCTGCGCGGGGTGCGGCCGGTCTTCGGCGACTCCGCGGCGGCCCGGGCCGCCCTGCCGGAGCTGCTGGGCCCCGGCCGGTCCGTCCCCACCGGGCACCGGGCGATCCTCGCCCCGCTGCGCGGCCGGCGCCGGGTCATCGGGGCCGCGGTGTTCGTGCGCGGCACCGAGCGCACCCCGTTCGAGGCCAGTGATCTGCTGGTCGCGGCGCAGTTGGCGACGCACACCGCGCTCGGCATCGACAAGGCCGTGCTGTACGGGCGCGAGGCCTACATCGCCGACGAGCTGCAGCGCACGATGCTGCCCGACTCGCTCCCCCAGCCCACCGGCGTCCGGCTCGCCTCGCGCTACCTCCCGGCAGCCGAGACGGCCCGGGTCGGCGGCGACTGGTACGACGCGATCCCGCTGCCCGGCAGCCGGGTCGCGCTGGTCGTCGGCGATGTGATGGGCCACTCCATGACGTCGGCGGCGATCATGGGCCAGCTCCGGACGACGGCGCAGACCCTGGCGCAGCTCGACCTGCCGCCGCAGGAGGTCCTGCACCACCTGGACGAGCAGGCACAGCGCCTGGGCAGCGACCGGATGGCGACCTGCCTGTACGCGGTCTACGATCCGGTCGCGCACCGGATCACCATCGCCAACGCCGGACACCCGCCGCCCGTGCTGCTGCACCTGGGCGGGCGGGCCGAGGTGCTGGTGGTGCCGCCGGGCGCCCCGATCGGGGTGGGCGGCGTCGACTTCGAGGCCGTCGAGCTGGACGCCCCGGCCGGCGCCACGCTGCTCCTCTACACCGACGGTCTGGTGGAGTCGCGGCTGCGGGACGTGTGGACGGGCATCGAGCAGCTGCGGGAGCGCCTCGCGGCGACCGCGCAGCTCACCGGCCCGGACCACTCGCCGCCGCTGGAGGCCCTCTGCGACGACGTGCTGGACATGCTCGGACCGGGTGACCGGGACGACGACATCGCGCTGCTCGCCGCCCGCTTCGACGGGATCGCGCCGAGCGACGTGGCGTACTGGTACCTGGAGCCGGAGGACGCGGCTCCGGGCCGGGCCCGCAGGCTGGCCCGGCGGGCGCTGAGCCGCTGGGGTCTTGACGACCTGGCCGACGAGGTGGAGCTGCTGGTCAGCGAGGTCGTCACCAACGCGGTGCGCTATGCGGAGCGTCCGGTGACGCTGCGGCTGCTGCGGACCGACGTCCTGCGCTGCGAGGTCGGCGACGACTCGCCGCAGCTGCCCCGGCAGCGCCGGGCGCGGGAGACGGACGAGGGCGGACGCGGGCTGTTCCTGGTCAACCGGCTGGCCCGGCGGTGGGGGGCGACGCGTCTCTCGACGGGCAAGGTCGTCTGGTTCGAGATGGCGACCCGGGGGCATTAACCCCCTCCGTCGCGAGTCGACCGACGTCATGCGTGTGGGGCGGGCCTCCGGGCCCGCCCCACACGCATATCGTCATGCCGTCCTGCCGTCAGTGGCTCACTCGCCGAGCAGTCCGTTGCCGCCCGGCCGTTCGCCCGGCTGCCCGTCGTCCTCCCCGGGCTGGGGCGGCACCTCCGGGCTCGTGGAGGGCGCGGTGGGGGGCGTGCTGCTGGGCGGAGGCGGCGGCGTCGACGACGACGACGGGGTGTCGCTCGGCGTCTCGCTGGGCGTCTCCTCGGAGGGCCTGTCCGACGGGGTCGGGTCCTCGGACGGGGTGGGGTCCTCGGAGGGAGTGTCGGACGGCGTCGGCGGGGCGGGCACCTCGCCGCGCTCCACGTCCTGGAGGTCGAACGTCTTGTCGGACCCGCCGCCGAGGGCGCCGAGGGTGTAGTCGGCCCAGATCCTGGCCGGGAAGCCGCTGCCGCTGGCGCGGCCGGAGTTGGCCGTACCGGTCAGGGAGACCTGCTTGCGGCCGCCGTCGCCCTCGCCGAAGAGGGCCACGACCGTGGTCAGTTCCGGGGTGTACCCGGCGAACCAGGCCGACTTGTTGTCCTCGGAGGTGCCGGTCTTGGCCGCCGCGTCGTAGGCGGGGCTGTTGGCGGCGCCCCCGGAACCGGCGTCGACGACCCCGGTGAGCCCCTTGGTCACGGTGTCGGCCGAGGCGCGGCTGATGGCCTGCTCCCGCTTGGGCTTCTCGGCGTTCACCGTGCGGTCGCGGTGCTCGGCGGACTGGAGGATGTGCGGGGTGACCTTCCGGCCGTGGTTGTCGAGCGTGGCGTACACGCCGGCCATGTCCCAGGTCGAGGCGTTCATGGTGCCGAGGGTGACGGCGGGGCGCTCGGGGAAGTTCTTGTCGGGTACGCCGAGGGCGAGCGCGGTCTCCTTCACGGCGGCGGGCGTCACGTCGACGATCATCTGCGCGAAGACGGAGTTGACCGAGCTGTTCAGGGCCTTCTGGACGGAGACCTGACCGTAACTGCGGTCGTCCTGGTTCTGCGGGGCGAACGGGGTGTCGCTGCCGACGACGGGCCGCTTGCTGGTGCCGTCGTACATCGTGTTGAGCCCGATCAGGCTGCCGTCCTGCGTCTTCGACTCGTTCTCCAGGGCGGAGGCGAGCACCAGCGGCTTGAAGGTGGAGGCGGGCTGGTAGTCCTGGCGGGTGGCGTTGCTGATGTAGTGCTTGATGTAGTCCTCGCCGCCGTACAGGGCGACGACCTTGCCGGTCTTCGGGTCGACGGAGGTGGCGCCGGCCTGGACGGTGGCGTCGACCTTGTTGCCCTCGCGGTCGAGCTTGGACTCCAGCTGGTCGTCCACCGCCTTCTCCAGCGCCTTCTGGCGCTTCTTGTCGACGGTGAGGGTGAAGGTCCAGCCCCCCGCGTCGCGGTCCGCGGCGGAGACGCCCTGCTTGTCCAGCTCCTTGTTGGCGGCCTCGACGAGGTAGCCGGCCTGTCCTTCCATGCCCTGGGCGGGCTTGGGCTTCTGGGGGACGGGGAACTCCAGGCCGGCCCTCTCGGACTCGGTCAGCCACTTCATCTCGACCATGTTGCGCAGGGTGTAGGCCCAGCGCTCCTTGACCAGCTTCTTGCCGGTGTCGGTGGCGGAGTTCCAGTCGTACTGGCTGGGGGCCTGGAGGACGGAGGCGAGGTAGGCGCCCTGGGAGGCGTCCAGGTCCTTGGCGTCGATGCCGTAGTACGCCTGGGCTGCGGCCTGGATGCCGCTGGCGCCGCGTCCGTAGTAGGCGGTGTTGATGTACCCGGCGAGGATCTCGTCCTTGGACTTCTCCTGGTCGATCTTGAGCGAGATCACCAGTTCCTTGAGCTTGCGGCTCACGGTGGGGTCCTGCGTCAGGTAGAAGTTCTTGACGTACTGCTGGGTGATGGTCGAGCCACCCTGCTTGCCCTTGCCGCTGACGGTGTTGAGGAGGGCGCGGGTGGTGCCCTTCAGGTCGACGCCCTGGTCCTTGTAGAAGGACTTGTTCTCGGCGGCGACGAAGGCGTGCTGGACCTTCTTGGGCACCTCGTCCAGGTCGACGATCTGGCGGTTGACGCCCTTGCCGGTCCGGGCGAGGACCGTGCCGTCGCTGTACTTGTAGACGTTGCTCTGCCGCTCCGCCATGGCGTTGGCCGCGGGGATGTCGACGTACACGTAGAGCGCCCCGAAGGCTCCCATGCCCAGCAGGACGATCCCGAAGAACGCGCCCAGCAGCTTCTTCCACGTGAAGAGTCTGCGTATGCCGCCGCTCTTCGGGGCCCGGCGCGACTCCCGCGCCTGGGCTCGTCGCGCATCCGCTCGACCCATTGGTGTGTTGCTCCCGCTTCTCTGCTCGACCGGCTCGCTCGGTTTCCTCAGTTCGCTCAGACCTGCCAGCTAACACCGCCGACGGGGACAAAAGACAAGCGATCCGGTCTTTTACGGACGTGAGAATCAGCACCCGTTCCCTAGGAACCGACTCCCCAGAGGTGGACAAGGTTGCGAGAACCATTAATGTGTAATCACATTGATAGCGCGGCACGAGGCCGCGCCGAACGGGGGACCCCATGACCGCACAGCACGACGAGCAGCGCCCGGGCGCACCGGCCGACGATCTCTCGATCGACGCCCCCGACATGCCCGCACCCCAGGTCAGGGAGGTCACCGCGCACTCCATCGGGGGTGGGATCGGTTTGCTGCTGACGATCCTCGGGGTGATCGCGGGCATCGGCCTCGTCATCGTCGGCGGCGTGCTGAACGGGAGCGGCGCCCGCCCTCTCGGCGTCACGCTCCTCATCCTCGGCCCCCTCCTCGCGCTCGTATCGTTCTTCTGCATGAGCGGTGTGAAGATGGTCGCTCCGGGCGAGGCGCGGGTGATCCAGCTCTTCGGCCGGTACGTCGGCACCATCCGCGCCGACGGGCTCCGCTGGATCAACCCGCTGACCTCCAGCCGCAAGATCTCCACCCGCGTCCGCAACCACGAGACCGCCGTCCTCAAGGTCAACGACGCGTACGGCAACCCGATCGAGCTGGCCTCGATCGTCGTGTGGAAGGTCGAGGACACCGCCCAGGCGCTCTTCGAGGTCGACGACTTCCGGGAGTTCGTCGCCACCCAGACCGAGGCGGCGGTGCGGCACATCGCCATCGAGTACCCGTACGACGCCCATGAGGAGGACGGCCTCTCGCTGCGGGGCAACGCGGAGGAGATCACCGAGAAGCTGGCCGTCGAGCTGACCGCCCGGGTGAAGGCCGCGGGCGTCCTGATCATCGAGTCGCGCTTCAGCCACCTCGCGTACGCCCCCGAGATCGCCTCCGCCATGCTCCAGCGCCAGCAGGCCGGCGCGGTCGTCGCGGCCCGCCAGCAGATCGTCGAGGGCGCGGTGGGCATGGTCGAGATGGCCCTGGCCCGGATCGCCGAGCAGGACATCGTGGAGCTGGACTCCGAGCGGAAGGCGGCCATGGTCAGCAACCTGATGGTGGTGCTGTGCGGTGACCGCGCGGCCCAGCCGGTCCTCAACACGGGCTCCCTCTACCAGTGACCGACCAGACGCCTCCCCGGCGGACACCGGCGTCCCGGTCGCGGCAGCGCAAGCAGATGCTGCTGCGGCTGGACCCCGCGGTGCACGACGCACTCGCCCGCTGGGCCTCCGACGAACTGCGCAGCGCCAACGCGCAGATCGAGTTCCTGCTGCGGCGGGCACTCGCGGAGGCGGGCCGGCTGCCGGGGGCGGCGCGTCCGATCGCGCGCCGGGGGCGGCCGCCCAAACAGCCGCCGGAGGGGCCGGAGGGGCCGGAGGGGCCAGAAACCCCGCCGGAGCCCGGGGTGAGCACACCGTAGCGCGGGGCGAGCGCGCCGTAGCCGGGGCCGGCACGCCGCTGCCGGGGGCGAGCACGCCACAGCCCCCGCCCGGAGCGACCACCCAGGGCACCCCGTAGGACCTCGGCAGCACCGCGACCCCGGCCCACCCCAAGGGCCGGGGTCGCTTTCCAGACGCGTATACACCGCAGGTATACACACCGTGTAGAGTTCCGCTCATGTCTATCGGTCACACCCTCCTCGGGCTCCTGGAGTCCGGCCCCCGACACGGCTACGACCTGAAGCGGACCTTCGACGAGAAGTTCGGCCAGGACCGCCCGCTCCACTACGGCCAGGTCTATTCGACGATGTCCCGGCTCCTGAAGAACGGACTCGTCGAGGTCGACGGCGTCGAGAGCGAAGGAGGCCCCGAGCGCAAGCGGTACGCCATCACCGACGCCGGGATCACCGATGTCTCGCACTGGCTGGCCCAGCCGGAGAAGCCGGAGCCCTACCTCCAGTCGACGCTCTACACCAAGGTCGTCCTGGCGCTCCTGACCGGCCGCAGCGCGGCCGATCTGCTGGACACCCAGCGCTCGGCGCACCTGCGGATGATGCGCGTCCTCACCGACCGCAAACGCAAGGGCGACCTCGCCGACCAGTTGATCTGCGACCACGCCCTGTTCCACCTGGAAGCCGATCTGCGCTGGCTGGAACTGACCTCTGCCCGTCTCGACCAGCTCGCCAAGGTGGTGGCTCCGTGATTCCCGAAGGCTCCCTGCTCGCCGCGCACGATCTGCGCAAGACCTACGGTTCGACGCCCGCCCTGGACGGGGCGTCGTTCTCCGTGCACCCCGGCGAGGTCGTCGCCGTGATGGGCCCCTCCGGCTCCGGCAAGTCGACCCTGCTGCACTGCCTGGCCGGGATCATCACGCCCGACTCCGGCACCATCACCTACGCGGGCCGCGAGCTGTCCGCGATGTCGGACGCCGAGCGCAGCGCCCTGCGGCGCAGCGACTTCGGCTTCGTCTTCCAGTTCGGCCAGCTCGTTCCGGAGCTGACGTGTGTGGAGAACGTCGCCCTGCCGCTGCGGCTGAACGGCGTCAGGCGCAAGGCCGCCGAGCGCACCGCCCTGGAGTGGATGGAGCGCCTGGAGGTCGACGACCTCGGCGCCAAACGTCCCGGCGAGGTCTCCGGCGGACAGGGCCAGCGGGTCGCCGTGGCCCGTGCGCTGGCCGCGTCACCGAAGGTGATCTTCGCCGACGAGCCGACCGGTGCGCTGGACTCCCTCAACGGCGAGCGGGTGATGGAGCTGCTCACCGAGGCCGCCCGCTCCGCCAACGTCGCCGTGGTCCTGGTGACCCACGAGGCCCGCGTCGCCGCCTACTCGGACCGTGACATCACCGTGCGCGACGGCCGGGCCCGCGACATGGAGCACGCCGTATGACCCTGCTCGAAGAGAAGCGGCCCGTCGCGCCATCGCGTCCGGCAGCGCCCTCCCGGGGCTCGATGACCCTCCGCGACCTCGGCCTCGGCATCCGGTTCGCCGCCGCCGGGGGCCGCGAGGGCTGGATCCGTACGCTGCTGACCGCCGTCGGCGTCGGCCTCGGCGTCGCCCTCCTGCTGCTCGCCTCCTCCGTGCCGCATCTGCTCGACGAGCGGAACGCGCGCGAGCAGGCCCGCAGCGAGGCCCGGATCTCCGACTCGCCCGACGCGAACGCCAAGAAGTCGGACAGCTCGGTGCTGCGGGTCAACACGACCACCGAGTACCACGACCGGACCGTCGAGGGCTATCTGATGCGCCCCGACGGCTCGAAGCCCGTCCTGCCGCCGGGCATCGACCGCTTCCCCGCGCCGGACACGATGGTCGTCTCCCCCGCCCTGCGGGAGCTGCTCGACGATCCCGGCAACGAGCTGCTGCGGGAGCGGCTCCCGTACGAGATCACCGGCACGATCGGCGATGCCGGGCTGCGCTCCCCCGGTGAACTCCTCTACTACGCGGGCAGCGACACCCTGACGCCGGCCAACGGCGGCCACCGGATCGCCGCGTACGGCGACGAGCGCCAGGGCGACGCCCTCCCGCCCCTGCTGATCGTGCTCGTCATCATGGTCTGCGTCGTGCTGCTGGCCCCGGTCGCGATCTTCATCGCCACCGCCGTGCGCTTCGGCGGCGACCGGCGCGACCGGCGGCTGGCCGCCCTGCGCCTGGTCGGCGCGGACATCCGGACGACCCGGCGGATCGCCGCCGGGGAGGCGCTGTTCGGCGCGCTGCTCGGGCTGCTGTTCGGCCTGGCGTTCTTCCTGGTGGGCCGGCAGTTCGTCGGCGCGGTGGAGATCTGGGACGTCAGCGCGTTCCCGGCCGACCTGGCGCCGGACCTCCGGCTGGCGTCGCTGATCTCGTTGGCCGTGCCGCTGACGGCCGTCGTCGTCACCCTGGCGGCGATGCGGTCCGTGGTGATCGAGCCGCTCGGCGTCGTGCGCCGGGGGCGCGACCGGGGACGCCGTCTGTGGTGGCGGCTGCCGGTGCCGCTGGCGGGTCTCGTGGTGCTCGCGCTCTGGGGCCGGGTCGAGGAGTACGCCCCGGTGAACCCGTTCCCGATCACCACGGGCGCCGTGCTGGTGCTGTTCGGGCTGGCCCTGCTGCTGCCCTGGCTGGTCGAGGCGTGCGTGCACCGGCTGCGCGGCGGCCCGGTGCCCTGGCAGCTCGCCACCCGCAGGCTCCAGTTGAGCAGCGGGGCCGCGTCCCGCGCGGTCAGCGGGGTCACCGTGGCGGTGGCGGGGGCGATCGCCCTCCAGATGCTGTTCGCCTCGATGAACGCCGACTTCAACCGGATGACGGGTGCGGACCCCACCCGGGCCCAGTTCGCGGGGTACTCCGAGAACGTCACGGGCGAGGGCGCCACCGCGGCCATCGAGCAGTTCCGCGCCACCAAGGGTGTGGAGGTGGTCATCGGCTCGGTGGAAGCGTTCGCGAGCAAGCCCGGCGACTACGCCGAGGACGACATCCAGCCCACCACCTCGCTGACCGTCGGCACCTGCGAGACCCTGCGCGAGCTGGCCCGGATCGGCGCCTGCGAGGACGGCGACACGTTCGTCGCCCACCCGAAGGACGACAAGGACATGACCGCCTGGGTCGACGAGACCGCCCGCAAGGGCGAGGAGGTCGAGATCGGCTACGGGAAGAAGCCGATGCGGTGGACGCTGCCCGCCGACTCCCGGACCGTGACGGGCCGCACCGACCCGATGGGCGACCCCCACTGGGGAATCATGGCCACCATCGGCGCGGTCGACGCGGGCAAGCTGCCCGACGCGACGATCACCGTCCAGATCCGCGTCGACCGGAGCGTGCCGGACGTCGCCGAGTACGTACGCAACACGGCGGCGAAGGTCGACCCCGGGATGCGCTTCGTCACGATCGACTCGGTGGAACGAGACCGCCAGTACGCCAGCATCCAGACCGGGCTCCAGGTGGGCGCGAGCGCGGTGCTGCTGCTGATCGCCCTGTCCATGCTGGTCTCCCAGCTGGAGCAGTTGCGGGAGCGCAGGCGGCTGCTGTCGGTGCTGGTGGCCTTCGGCACCCGGCGCTCCACGCTCGGCTGGTCGGTGCTGTGGCAGACCGCCGTGCCGGTGGTGCTCGGTCTGGCGGTCGCGGTCGCGGGCGGTCTGGGCCTTGGGGCGATGCTCGTCCACCTGATCGAGAAGGAGGTCTCCGACTGGTGGCTGTTCCTGCCGATGGCGGGGGTCGGGGGCGCGCTGATCCTGCTGGTCACCCTGTTGTCGCTGCCGCCGCTGTGGCGCATGATGCGCCCGGACGGACTGCGCACCGAGTGACACCCGCCTGATCCACCTAAGGCCGGGGCTCCTGGAGACAGGACCCCGGCCGTACGCGCGCTCGCAAGACGCCCGCTCTCAAGACGTCCCCTCTCAAGACGTCCGCTCTCAAGCGTCTTCCGCCACCAGCCGCACCGGCAGGGGCTCCATCGCCTCGCGCAGGGCCGCGGCGAACTCCTCGAACTCGCCGCCCCGCGCCGACCCGGTCCGCATCGCCAGCGCCACCCGCCGGGTGGGCGCCGGATCCGCGAAGTACCCGGTGGCCAGCGCCTCGTTGCGGCCGGTCTCCACCGTCACCGCGGTCCGGGGCAGCAGCGTCACCCCGAGCCCGCCGGCCACCAGCTGGACCAGGGTGGAGAGCCCGGCGGCGGTCGTGGTCACCGGCGCGCCCTCGGTGCGGCCCGCCTCCCGGCAGATGTCCAGGGCCTGGTCGCGCAGGCAGTGCCCCTCGTCCAGGAGCAGCAGCGGCAGTGCGCGCAGCGCGTCGCGCGGGATGTCCGCCCGGCCGCCGAGCCAGTGGTCCTGCTCCATGACCAGCACGAAGTCCTCGTCGAACAGCGGGATCTCGGTGACTCCCGGCACGCCGAGCGGCACGGCGAGCAGCAGCAGGTCCAGCCGCCCGGCGGCCAGGCCCTCCAGCAGTGAGGAGGTCTGTTCCTCGTGGACCTGGAGGTCGAGGTCCACGTAACGCTCGTGGACGAGGCGGAGCACGGTGGGCAGCAGATACGGGGCGACGGTCGGGATCACGCCGAGCCGGAGCACTCCGGTGAACGGGGCCCGGACCGCCTCCGCCTCCTCCATCAGCGCGGCGACGGCCTCCAGCACCGCCCCGGCCCGCGCCGCGAGCCGCTCTCCCGCGGGCGAGAGCAGCACCTTGCGCGTCGTACGCTCGATGAGCTGGACACCCAGTGCCTCCTCCAGGGTGGACACCGCTCCGGAGAGTGCGGGCTGACTCATCCCGATTGCTGCCGCCGCGTCCCGGAAGTGCAGATGCTCCGCCACCGCCGTGAAGGCACGCAGCTGCGACAGGCTGGGCTGCTTACCGGCCGGCTTACCGGACTGCTTGGGACGTATGCCCTGATTACCCTGGCCCACTGATAGGCACCTCCGATCATCTCGACCGAGTGTAGCTATTTCCGTGATCAATGCACTCTGTGCCAAGGTGGAGTTCGTCCAACCCTCAGGAACGCCCCCAAAAGGGGAATTCCAGACGTTGCAAGGAGAGCGCGTGCTCACTGTCGGTGACAAGTTCCCCGAGTTCGACCTGACTGCTTGTGTTTCGCTGGAGAGCGGCAAGGAGTTCGAGCAGATCAACCACAAGACCTACGAGGGCAAGTGGAAGATCGTCTTCGCGTGGCCGAAGGACTTCACCTTCGTGTGCCCCACCGAGATCGCCGCCTTCGGCAAGCTGAACGAGGAGTTCGCGGACCGCGACGCCCAGGTCCTCGGCTTCTCCGGTGACTCCGAGTTCGTGCACCACGCCTGGCGCAAGGACCACCCGGACCTGACCGACCTGCCCTTCCCGATGCTGGCCGACTCGAAGCACGAGCTCATGCGTGACCTCGGCATCGAGGGCGAGGACGGCTTCGCGCAGCGCGCCGTCTTCATCGTCGACCAGAACAACGAGATCCAGTTCACGATGGTGACCGCCGGTTCCGTGGGCCGTAACCCCAAGGAGGTCCTGCGGGTCCTCGACGCCCTGCAGACCGACGAGCTGTGCCCGTGCAACTGGACCAAGGGCGAGAACACCCTCGACCCGGTCGCGCTCCTCTCGGGCGAGTGAGCTGATACCGACATGGCTCTCGACGAACTGAAGTCCGCCATACCGGACTTCGCCAAGGACCTGAAGCTGAACCTCGGCTCGGTCATCGGCAACAGCGACCTCCCGCAGCAGCAGCTGTGGGGCACCGTGCTGGCCTGCGCGATCGCCTCGCGTTCGCCGAAGGTGCTGCGCGAGCTGGAGCCCGAGGCGAAGGCCAACCTCTCCGCCGAGGCGTACACCGCGGCGAAGTCGGCGGCCGCGATCATGGCGATGAACAACGTCTTCTACCGGACCCGGCACCTGCTGTCGGACCCGGAGTACGGCACGCTCCGCGCGGGCCTGCGGATGAACGTCATCGGCAACCCGGGCGTGGAGAAGGTCGACTTCGAGCTGTGGTCGCTCGCCGTCTCCGCGATCAACGGCTGCGGCCAGTGCCTGGACTCCCACGAGCAGGTGCTGCGCAAGGCCGGCGTGGACCGTGAGACCATTCAGGAAGCCGTCAAGGTCGCTTCGGTGATCCAGGCGGTCGGTGTGACCCTCGACGCCGAGGCCGTACTCGCCGAGTAGTGACACCGCACCACCCCTGATACGAGAAGGGCCCCGAGGACGACCGACCGTCCCCGGGGCTCTTCTTTTCGTGTCCCTACTCCTGCGGAGGCTTGTTCTCCCTCGCGGGTTCGCCCGGCGGTTCCTGCGGACCCGGGGGCGCGGGCGCGGCGTGCGCCGGGCTCATCGAGAGGGCGGTGGCCCCGTGGTGGCCGCCCCGCTCGCCCGGTTCCCCGTACGAACGCAGATAGCCGACCACCGTGTTGACCACGGCGACCAGCGGTACGGCGACCACCGCGCCGCCGATGCCCGCGACCAGCCCGCCGGTCGCCACGGCGAGGACGACCGCGAGCGGATGCACCCGGACGGCGCGGCCGAGGATGAACGGCTGCAGGATGTGGCCCTCGATCTGCTGCACCGCCAGGACCACCACCAGCGCCCACAGCGCGGTCCACACTCCCTCGGTGACCAGGGCGACGACCACCGCGAGTGCCCCGGAGACCACGGCGCCGACGAGCGGGATGAAGGCGAACAGGAAGATGAAGACGGCCAGGGGCACGGCGAGCGGTACGTTGAGGACGTAGAGGCCGAAGCCGATGAAGATGGCGTCGATCAGGGCGACCAGCACCGTGCCGCGCACATACGCGGTCAGGGTGCGCCAGGCGCGCGGCCCGGCGCCGGCGACCCCGGGGCGGGCCGCGGCGGGCACCAGTCTGAGCGACCACTCCCAGATGCGCCGGCCGTCGTAGAGCAGGAACAGCGTGGAGAACATCGCCAGCAGCAGCCCGGTGAGGAACTCCACCATCACGGTGACGCCCTGGAGCCCGGCGGAGGTGATCTCCTCGGTGTTGGTGCCGATGGTGTCGTTGAGGTTCTTGGCGAGGTCGTTGATCTGCGACTCGGTGACGTGGAAGGGGCTGTCGAGCGCCCAGCGCTTCAACTCGTCGATGCCGTCGCGGACCCGGTCGGAGAGCGTGTCGAGGTTCTCCATCACCTGCCACACCACGAACCAGCCGACCAGTCCGATGATGACGAACCCGAGCACGGCGGTCACGGCGGTGGCGAGCCCGTGGGGCAGCCCGAACCGCTTGAGCCGGACCACGGTCGGCTGGAGCATCGCGGTGACGAGCAGCGCGGCGGCGAAGGCCAGCACCACGAGCTGGACCGCGCTGATCACCCGCATCAGCACCCAGAGGGTCCCCGCGAGGACGAGGAGGCGCCAGCCGGCCTCGGCGGCGACCCGCATCCCCCACGGGATCGCCGCCACCGGATCGGGCTTGGCGGCGACCGAGGGGGCGTACGAGGGCGGGGCGGGCACCTGCCCGGCGTCGTCGTCCTCCGGGACGGCGGGGGCCCGCGCCACGAGGGGGTCCTCGTCCTCGGCGGCGGCGCGCGCCCGCCGCTCGTCCAGTCGCGCGCCCAGCTCCGTCAGTTCGGACCCGAAGCGGCCCAGCCAGCCCGGTAGTTTCGACATGCTTGCTTTCCTTCCCCCATCTTCGCCACCCAGCGCTCCGCAGCGTTTTCCCCAACGCTCCCCGGGACCGCCAGGATGCGACCGTACACGCGCGAGGCCCCCCACCGTCTGGACGGTGGGGGGCCTCGCGAGGTTGAGAGGGCGGTCCGTGGACTTCGCCCGCTCCGTCTAATACCAGTTGTTGGCCTGCCAGAAGGACCAGGCGCCGCACGGGCTGCCGTAACGGCCGTCCATGTAGCTGAGGCCCCACTTGATCTGGGTGGCCGGGTTGGTCTGCCAGTCGGCGCCGGCGGACGACATCTTGTGACCCGGGAGCGCCTGCATGAGCCCGTACGCCCCGGAGGACTGGTTGACCGCGCGGTAGTTCCAGGTCGACTCGTGGTTCACGATGTTGCTGAAGCACTGGAACTGGTCCGCGGGGACCATCTGACGGGCCATCGCCTTGACGTCGGCCACGCTGTAGGAGCCCTGCGAGGAGAACGAGGCGGCGTCGCGGACGGAAGAACGGCTGGCGCGCTCGGCGTCTTCCTTCTCCTTCGCCTTCTTCTTCTCCGCCGCACGCTCGGCCTCTAGCCGGTCCTCGGCCGCCTGCTTCTTGGACTTGGCGTCCTTGGCGGCCTGGATGCGGGCCGATTCCTCGGCCGACTTCTTCGCGGCGGCGTCGGCGGCGGAGGCCTGGGCATCGGCCTGCTGCGTCAGCGAAGCGGTCTGGACCTGGGCCTGCTGGCCCGCGGGGATGTCTGCGAGCAGCGTGGTGTCGGCTGCGGCCGCCTCGAAGTTGTTGTTGTCGTCGGCGGCAGGTGTGCCGCCCGCAGCAACGCCTACGACGGCGCCAACGGTGGTGACCGCGGTGGCGGATGCCACGGCGAACCCCCGGACCGAGATCCGGCTCACATGGTGTCCTTCCAGCATCGCCCGCTTAGGTGACCTCGCGGGCGCGTTCGTGCCCCTGACACTGGCCTCCCTACTGCGTGGGTCACGGGAGGCGCGGGCCCGATGGGCAACCCCGGTGAGGGGGCTGCCGCGTGGTGCTCGCGGGCGGCATACGGACGTCTCGTGTTGAGTTGTGTGGTGCGTGGCGCCTCTGGAGGTGCCCAAGTGCCGTATGCGGGGCCTGACGGAAGCAAGACTCTGCCGGACGGGAGCGCCGGGAGGCAATTCTGTCTCGCGTGGGAAAGGTCACACCCCGTTTGGCCCCTCGGTTTTTCGGAAATGACGGCGCAGCACAATGCCGCCCGGCTAAGCTCCTTGGCTCGCCGGGCGGCATCAAAGAGACATGCGTGTCAGATGTGGCCTTCCTCCAGCATTTCGGTCACCAGCGCGGCGATCCGCGAACGCTCCGACCGCGTGAGCGTGACGTGGGCGAACAGCGGATGGCCCTTCAGCTTCTCGACGACGGCGACGACTCCGTCGTACCGGCCGACCCGGAGGTTGTCCCGCTGGGCCACGTCGTGGGTGAGCACGACACGCGAATTCGCCCCGATGCGGGACAACACGGTCAGCAGGACGTTCCGCTCCAGCGACTGCGCCTCGTCGACGATCACGAACGCGTCGTGCAGGGACCGGCCGCGGATGTGGGTGAGCGGCAGGACCTCCAGCATCCCGCGCCCGAGCACCTCCTCGATGACCTCGCGCCCGGCGACCGCCGAGAGCGTGTCGAAGACCGCCTGCGCCCAGGGGCTCATCTTCTCGGCCTCGCTGCCGGGGAGATAGCCGAGCTCCTGCCCGCCCACCGCGTACAACGGGCGGAAGACCATCACCTTCTTGTGCTGTTGGCGCTCCAGCACCGCCTCCAGGCCCGCGCAGAGGGCCAGCGCCGACTTGCCGGTGCCGGCCCGGCCGCCCAGCGACACGATGCCGACGTCGGCGTCGAGGAGGAGGTCGAGGGCGATCCGCTGCTCGGCGCTGCGCCCGTGGATGCCGAACGCCTCCCGGTCGCCCCGCACGAGCCGTACGTTGCCCTCGGCCGTCACCCGGCCGAGCGCCTTGCCGCGCTCGGACTGGAGGACCAGACCGGTGTGCACGGGCAGTTCGGCGGCCTCGGGGACGTACAGCGTCTCCTCGCTGAACAGCAGGTCGATCTGTTCCCCGGCGAGGGACAGTTCGCTCATGCCGGTCCAGCCGGAGTCCGTGATGGCGAGCTCCGCGCGGTACTCCTCGGCGAGGAGGCCCACGGAGGAGGCCTTGATACGGAGCGGCAGGTCCTTGGAGACGACCGTGACGTCGTACCCCTCGGCCTGGAGGTTGCGTGCGACCGCGAGGATCCGTGAGTCGTTGTCCCCCAACCGGTAGCCGGCGGGCAGGACACCGGGATCGGAGTGGTTGAGCTCGACGCGGAGCGTCCCGCCCAGATCCCCGAGCGGGATCGGGGCGTCCAGCCGGCCGTACCGGACCCGGAAGTCGTCCAGCAGGCGCAGGGCCTGCCGGGCGAAGTATCCGAGCTCGGGGTGGTGCCGTTTGGCCTCCAGTTCCGTGACCACCACGATCGGGAGCACGACTTCGTGCTCGTCGAAGCGGGCCATGGCACCGGGATCGGCCAGCAGGACGCTGGTGTCGAGAACGTATGTGCGCCGGTCGGGCATGCGGCGCTTGCTACTGGTCACCACGGAAGGACGTACCCCCTCGGACGAGGTCGGGGAGTGCGACGGACGGTCGCGGAGCTTCCCGAAGGGAGAGGACGGACCGGGATCGGGCCCCTGTGCGCGGGCCGGACCACGGCCACCGCGTCGGCCGCAGACTGTCTACGGTCCTTCGTGTGCAAAGGGCCTCCCGGGCGAGCGGCCTTGGCACCGCTCACTTGGATGCGACATCCGCCTGGTTGATGACCGGACGTCGACCTGACAGGGGTATTCCCTTTTCGCGGCGAAGCCATGCCGCCGCATATGACACGGTGTGGAGAAGTCCCGGTGGACGCGCGGTGACCCCCGTACATACGCGATGGCTCCCCTATATAGGGCCTGTACAGGCCCTATATAGGGGAGCCATCGACGGAGGCGCGGGCGCGAGGGGTGTTTCAGGACCTCTCAGGCGCCGTAGCGGCGGTGGCGGGCGGCGTAGTCGCGCAGCGCCCGGAGGAAGTCGACCTTGCGGAAGGCCGGCCAGAACACCTCGCAGAAGTAGTACTCCGAGTGGGCGCTCTGCCAGAGCATGAAGCCCGAGAGGCGCTGCTCGCCGCTCGTCCGGATCACCAGGTCGGGGTCGGGCTGGCCCCGGGTGTAGAGGTGCTCGGAGATCAGGTCGGTGGAGACGACCTCGGCCAGCTCCTCGAAGGTCGTGCCCTTCTCCGAGTGTTCCAGGAGCAGGGAGCGCACGGCGTCCGCGATCTCCTGGCGGCCGCCGTAGCCGACCGCGACATTGACGATTATTCCGTCGATGTCGGACGTCGCCTCCTGCGCTTCCTTGAGCACCAACTGCGTCTCCGGCGGAAGCAGGTCGAGTGTGCCGACGTGGTGGACACGCCAGCGCCCGTCCGCGGCGAGGTTGCGCACGGTGTTCTCGATGATGCCGAGCAGCGGCTTCAGCTCGTGCTCGGGGCGGTCGAAGTTGTCCGTGGACAGCATCCAGAGGGTGACGACCTCGACATCGGTCTCGCTGCACCAGCCGAGCAGCTCGGAGATCTTGTCCGCACCGGCCTGGTGGCCCTGTACGGCCGATCCGCCGGACGCCTTGGCCCAGCGCCGGTTGCCGTCGAGGATGACCCCGATGTGCTTCGGCACCTGGTCGTGGTCCAGGCGGCCTCCCACCCGGCGCGCGTAGAGCCTGTACACCAGGTCGCGGAAGTTCACTGCGTTCACCCTCTCGGTTCCGTACGGGCCCGGGGCCCGCCCTCCCCGTCGCCGGGGGTCCGGGGGCCGTCCCCCGCAGGGGATCGCCGTGCGGTCTGCGCCGCCCGCACGATCCCTCGGCGGTCCGCGCCCCTACCACTGGCACGGCCGCGCGGGCCTTCGCCGCGCCGCACATCGGCATTCCCCGAAGCCGCCACATTACTGCGATCGGGTCACGAGGGCCCAACCCGGTCTGTCACAACTCCGTGATAAGGAATGAAACGTGACTGATTACCTTTCCCCCGACCTCTCCTACCGCGCCGCCGGTTCGCGCTACGACTCCATGGAGTACCGCCGGACCGGGCGCAGTGGCCTCAAGCTGCCCGCCCTCTCACTCGGCCTGTGGCACAACTTCGGCGACGACCGGGCCCTGGACTCCCAGCGGGCGATCCTGCGCCGCGCCTTCGATCTCGGGGTCACCCATTTCGACCTGGCCAACAACTACGGCCCGCCGCCCGGTTCGGCCGAGCTGAACTTCGGCAAGCTCTTCGCCCAGGACTTCACCCCGTACCGTGACGAACTGGTCATTTCCACCAAGGCCGGCTATCTGATGCACCCCGGCCCGTACGGCGAGTGGGGCTCCCGGAAGTATCTGCTGTCCTCGCTCGACGCCTCCCTGAAGCGGATGGGCCTCGACTACGTCGACGTCTTCTACTCGCACCGCTTCGACCCGCACACCCCGCTGGAGGAGACGATGGGCGCCCTGGCGTCCGCCGTGCGGCAGGGCAAGGCGCTGTACGTGGGCGTCTCCTCGTACAACGCGGAGCAGACCGCCGAGGCGGCCGGGCTGCTCAGGGAGATGGGCGTGCCGGCGCTGATCCACCAGCCCTCCTACTCCATGATCAACCGCTGGATCGAGGACGACGGGCTGCTCGACACCCTGGAGGCGGCCGGGATGGGCTGCATCTCCTTCGTGCCGCTCGCCCAGGGCCTGCTCACGAACAAGTACCTGAAGGGCATTCCGGAGGGCTCGCGCGCCACCCAGGGCAAGTCCCTCGACCCGAGCCTGCTCTCCGACGAGGTGGTCCGCCGGCTCAACGGGCTCAACGACATCGCGCGCGGCCGCGGCCAGTCGCTCGCCCAGCTCGCCATCGCGTGGGTGCTGCGCGACAGCCGGATGACCTCGGCGCTGATCGGCGCGTCGAGCGTGCAGCAGCTGGAGGAGAACGTGGCGGCCCTCGCGGGCCCGGCGCTGACCGCCGACGAGCTGAAGGAGATCGACGCCTTCGCCGTGGACACGGCGGGCACGAACATCTGGGCCGGTCGCAGCTGACGTCGGCTCAACGGGGCCTGCGCGCCGGGAGGAAGGGGAGCGCCCCGGGGCCGCGCGGCGGCGCCGCAGTCGGCCCGTAAAAAACGGGCCGGTCCGTGGGGGGGATACGGACCGGCCCGAGGGGGGGTTTCCACCATAACCCTTCGTAAGTACTGTCGCGTGCCGCGCCACTCCACCATTACTCTCCGGATTCACCGGATTGCGCTCCGGGCGGGGCGGCGGACGCCCGTCGGGCCCTGGAGCGCGGTCCGGTACGGCCCCAGTGTCGGCCCCGGTGTCGGCCCCGGTGTCGGCCTCGGTGTCGGCCCCCGTGTCGGCCCCGGTGTCGAGGGGGCGCGGTACGGGCGTCGGCTTGACGCCGCCAGGGCCGTAGAGGACGGAACCTGACCTATAAGGGCTCTAGGTTCGACGGCATGATGACACGATCCCGCGCGACATCGACGGCGGCGACGGCGGCGACGGCGACCGTGAGCTGGACCGGGGCGAACGCCCGGAGGCTGGCCCGCCAGCACCTCCACCCGGATGCCGCCGCCACCACGTCGCCCGGTGCCACCACCCCCGTCGCGGCGGTGGCCTCGATGCTCGGCGCGCACGCCCAGGTGCTGTCGGCGGCCGAGCTGTCCGTGGGGCTGCGCGGGGACGGGCTGACCCGCACGGACGTCCGTACGGCCCTGTGGACCGACCGGACCCTGGTCAAGACGTTCGGACCGCGCGGCACGGTCCACTTGCTGCCCGCGGCGGACCTGCCGCTGTGGACCGGGGCCCTGTCCGCCGTGCCAGCGGGCAAGAACCCCTTCTCCAAGGACGCCCGGATGACCCCGGACCAGGTGGAGGCGGTCGTCGCGGCCGTCGCGGAGGCGCTGACCGGGGCGGAGCTCACGATCGACGAGCTCTCCGAGGAGGTCGTCGCGCGGACCGGGCCGTGGGCCGGGGACCTGGTGATGCCCGGATTCCAGACGATGTGGCCGCGCTGGCGGCAGGTCCTGCACCTGGCCGGCCACCGCGGCGCCCTCGTCTACGCCCCGAACCGGGGGCGGAAGGCGACGTACACCAACCCCGGGTGCACCCCGCTGCCCGGCCCCGGGGCGCCGGCCGCCCTGATCGAACGGTATCTGCGCGCGTACGGGCCGGCCACCTCCGCCCACTTCGCCCGCTGGCTCGCCGCGCCGAAGCCCTGGGCGGCCGACCAGTTTGCCGCGCTGGCGGCGGCAGGGGCGATCGAGGAGGTGACGTTCGCGGACGCGGGTCCGGCGTGGGTGGTCGCGGGCGACACGGACTTCCCGACGTCACCGGTGCGCGGCGTACACCTGCTCCCGTACTTCGACGCGTTCACCATCGCCTCCCAGCCCCGTGAGCGGCTGTTCCCGGGGACGGCGTACGAGCGGGCTCTCGCGGGCGGGCAGGCGGGAAACTTCCCGGTGCTGCTGGTGGACGGCACGGTGGCCGGCGTCTGGCACCTGCGCCGCTCGGGCCGCCGGATCGCGGTGACGGTGGAACCGCTGGAGCCCCTGCCGCCGGCCGGGCTGCGCGCGCTGGAGGAGCAGGTGGAGCGGGTCGCCGCGATCATGGAGGGAACGGCGGAACTGACGGTCGGCCCGGTGACGGTGGGGCCGCACGCGTAGGCGCCGGGGGCGGGGTCCACTCGGGGTGTGCGGGGGTGCGTGGCGCGTGCGGGCCAAGGGCGCGGCTCGCGGGTCAGGGGGGACTCGCGGGTCAGGGCAGGGCTCACGAGTCAAGAGCGCGGCTCGCGGATCAGGGGTGGGGCTCGAAACGGATGGCCATCGTGTCCCCGGCGACCACCACGAAGTCCCCTTCCGCGCACCGGATGACGGCCTGGAGCACCTCCCCGCCGGCGTCCCTCAGCTCCTGGGTGCCCACGACCGTCCACGCTCCCCCGGGCGGCACCGGCGGGAGGACGGCGGGCGGGGTGTGCTGCCACCGGTTCGCCGGTACGCACCAGTCGGGCAGCCTCGGCCAGGCACCCGGGGTGACGTGCAGCGTCCGGTCGGAGGCGCAGGTCAGCAGGACGGACTGGTCGTCCGAGAGGACGAACTCGACGGCCTCCGGCTCACCCGCCCTACCCTCGGGCCGGTAGTAGACCCCGAGGACCGCGGTGATCCTCGCCCCCGTGAGCCAGTCGGCGTTGCCGTGCCGCGCGCGCCCGGCAGGCGCCGCGCAGTCTTCCCTCTCCAGGGTCATGACCGCTCCCCCTCCTTCGCTGTGCCCTTCGCTGTGCGTGCGTCCCGTCGAGTAGGACGGCCGCCCGCACGATCCCGTTGCCTCCGGGGCAAGGCTGAACTGGCGTACGGGGTAGGCGGGTTGACCGGCAGACGGGTCCCTGCCGCCGTCACCGGGGCTTGCGGGCCTCGATCAGGAAGCGGGCGGTGCGGGCGCGGAACGGTCCTTCCGCCTCGATCTGCCGGTGGAGTGCGGCCAGTTGGGGCCGGTACCGCTCGACGGTGAACCCGGGGACCATCCAGATCACCTTGCGCAGGAAGTAGACCACCGCGCCGATGTCGTGGAACTCGGTGCGCAGGGTCTCGGAACGCAGGTCGACCACGTCGAGTCCGGCCGCCGTCGCGGCGGCCCGCGCGTCCTCCGGGTGCCGGCCGCGGCGGACCTCGGGCGGCTGGGGGCCGAGGAAGTACTCGACGAGTTCGAAGACGCTGGCCGGGCCGACCTGCTGCGAGAAGTACGTGCCGCCGGGTGCGAGGACCCGCGCGATCTCCTCCCACCACGTGGTGACCGGATGGCGGCTGACCACGAGATCGAAGGCGGCGTCCCCGAAGGGGAGCGGCGGCTCGTCCGCGTCGGCGACGACGACCGCCCCGAGCGGGTGCAGGAGGGCGGTGGCGCGGGCGATGTTGGGCGGCCAGGCCTCCGTGGCCACGGTGACCGGAGGGAGCTTCGGCGCGGCGGCCAGGACCTCGCCGCCCCCGGTCTGGAGGTCGAGCGCGGCGTGGGCCCGGCCGAGGCGGTCGGCCATCGCGCGGGAGTACCCCCAGGAGGGGCGCTCCTCGGTGGCCCGGCCCTCCAGCCAGGAGAAGTCCCAGCCGTCCACGGACACGGCGTCGGCCTCGGCGACGAGGGCCTCGAACCGGTCACGGGAGGCCGCGGAGTCGAAGGGGAGGGAGGCCGGGACGGAAGCGGGAGCGGGGGCAGGGCCGGGGACGGCTTCGGATGGTTCGGACATACGGGAATCGTGTCAGGCGGACCCGGAGCACGCGAACGGATTCCGCGCCCGTGCGGGCGCCCGCGCGAGGGGCCCCGTTCTCACCCGGCCAGGGCCCCCAGCAGCAGGCCGGTCAGCGCCCCGCCGATCATGAACGGGCCGAACGGGATGCCGGTCCTGCGCCCCGCCCGGCGCAGGAGCACCAGGGCGAGTCCGTACGCCGCCCCGAACAGGAACCCGGCGAACCCGCCCACGAACAGCACGGTCCAGCCGTACCAGCCGAGTGCCATGCCCAGGGCGAGGGCGAGCTTCACGTCGCCGAAGCCCATGCCGTTCGGGTTGATCAGGAAGAGCAGGAAGTAGAAGCCGCCGAGCGCCAGGCCGCCCAGCAGGCCGGAGGTCCAGGACCCCGCGTGCCCGGGAAGCAGCGCGGCGCCGCCGAGCAGCAGGACGGCCGCGGCAGCCAGGGGCAGCGTCAGCGGGTCGGGCAGCCGGTGGACTCGCCGGTCGACGACGGCGAGGAGCACGGCGACGGGGGTCAGCGCCAGCCATCCGACGAGCTCGGGCCTGGCCCCGGTGGCGGCGGCGAGCGCGACACAGGCGGCCACGGTGACCAGGGGGGCGAGGACACCGGGGCCGTAAGCGGCGGATGGGGCGGGAGCGGGGGACGGAGCGGGAGCGGGGGACGGAGCGGGAGCGGGGGACGGAGCGGGAGCGGGGG